>QCFE01000001.1 GCA_003278425.1 Prochlorococcus sp. AG-363-B11
ACTCCTTTCAAGGAGTATCAACTTATCAGGAGATAACATAATTATCTCTTTGCATAGTTGACTTCCAATAGAACCACCAGCTCCTGTTACACATACTGTTGAATCTTTAATCCCTGGACCTAAAAGATTATTCTCTGGTGAAACACTATCTCGTCCTAATAAGTCTTCTATTAAAATAGGTTTTAGGTTATCAATTTTGGTTCTCCCAGAAATTATATTTTCCAATGAAGGAACTTGTAGAACCTCTTTATTATAGCCTTGTAGTGAGTTAAATATCTCTTTAAATCTATTAGTAGGGACTGAAGGAATTGCAATAAGTATTTTTTTTACATTATATAAATTGTCCTTTATTTCATTTGGATTTCTTACAGGTATTCCATTAATTCTAGTGTTCCACAAATGAGATGAGTCATCAATAAATAGCCTTACTTTATATTTTCCACCTGTATTAATAGCCGATGCTAACAGGAAACCAGCAGACCCAGCTCCATAAATAGCTACTCCGATTTTATTCCCATCATTTGATATATTCAATTTTTTAAATATATCACTTAAGACTAGTCTAGAAGAGCAAATCATAAAGTTAGTCAAGATCCAAATCAATAAATAATATCTTAGGTTATAGTTAATATCGTATAATCTTTGAACTAGGAAATAGAGAAAGCAGATAAATGTATTTCGAAAAATAATCTCATACAAAGTAGTACTCTGCATATATCTACTAAGCCCTTTATATTGCCCAGTAAATACATATATTGGTAAAGCTATTAAAATTAACGGTATCAAGTTAGAAAGTGTTTCATCTAATAATTCCAATTTGTAAATAGTATAATTTTCATTAATAATAAATCTAGTCAGCAAAATACTAAATAAAAGTATGATTGTATCTATCGAAGATAATTGAAACCTTCTAAACCATATAGGCTGTGAAAATAATTTTTTTGAAAATTTTCTCATAGTTCTATAAAGTTATTATAAACATAAAGCCGTTATGTTTTCATTTACAAGATCTATATATTATAGATCTTATAACATCTGCATATTCAGTCATTTGTTCAAGTGTAATGGTTGGGTGCACTAAAAACATCAAACTGGTTTCTCCTAATTCTTTTGCCACTTTTAATCTTACCTTTGGAGAAAGATTATTCCTTATAAAAAATTCCTCTAAATAAATTTCACTGCAGCCTCCATGAAAGGCTGGGTAACCTGCTTGATTTATTTCGTATACAATTTTATCTCTGCTCCATCCATCGGATAATCTTTCTGGGTAAAGATAACAGTAAAATTTATACCAAGCATGTTCATATTCTTCATCTGGGGTTTCTAACCTCAATAAAGAGAGATCTTTTAGGGTTTCAATCAATATCTTTGAATTTCTTTTTCTAATCTCATGCCAATTATTAAGTTTTCTTATTTGACAACGTCCAATTGCACTTTGCAAATTAGAAAGTCTAAAGTTAGACCCTAAGCTCTCATGCAACCATCTAAAGCCTTCAGCATGAGATGCCTTATAGACTTTATCCCAGCTTTTCCCATGATCCTTTAAAGACCACATATAATCCCATAATTTCCTACTATCAGTTGAGACCATACCACCTTCACCTCCTGTAGAAATAATTTTATCTTGGCAAAAACTCCAGGTAGAAACATGACCAAACCCTCCTACAGACTTATCGTTTATGCTCGCTCCATGGGCTTGAGAACAATCTTCAACAACTTTTAAATTATATGAATTAGCTAAATTCATTATTTTTTCCATATCTGCAGGCCATCCTGCCAAATGAACAACTGAAATCAATTTCGTATTTTTTGTTATTAAAGGCTCTATTGTATCTGCAGATATGCATCCAGAACGTTTTTCTACATCTGCAAAGATAGGCTTTGCACCTAATTCTATACCAGCTGTAGAAGTTGCCAAAAAAGTCCTAGGAGTAGTAATAAATTCATCTCCCTCCGATAGTCCCAATGAGCTATAAGCAGCATTTAATGCCAAGGTTCCATTTGCCATTGCAATAGAATAATTAGTACCAATAAATTCGGAGAATTCAGATTCAAAAAGTTTTCCTTCATCACCAGTCCAATAATTTACTTTTCCACTAATCAAGCAATTTGATACTTTTTGTATTTCATCGGAATCAAAGAATGGCCAATTAGAAAGTTTCAATTAAATAAGCGATTTAACTGTTTCGATAATATTTTCTGTTGTCAATTTATAAGTCTTAAGGAGTTGTTCATAAGTTCCAGAACTTAAGTAAGAAGAAGGTAAAGAGATATACTTATAAGCCTTAGTTCTTAGGTTATGTTGTATTAATATTTCTGAAATTATTGAATTCAAACCACCAACACTAGAATGCTCTTCAACTACTAAAACATATTTATAGTTATTGATCAAGTCAGGCAATCTATTATCTATTGGCCTTAATGTATGAATATTAACTACAGATACTGAGATATTTTCATTACTCAGTAGATTGGCTGCTTTAAGGCTTACAGAACACATAGATCCATATGTAAGAATTAAAACATCTTTACCTTCAGTTAAGATATGATACTTACCTAACTCAAATTGATAGTCTTCATTATGGACTACAGGGCATCCTGCAACTCCTGTCAACCTAATGTAAGCAGGTCCAGTGTAATTTGATAAAGCCTCTATAACTTTATAGACTTCTACACAATCACATGGATTAACAATAGCTATATTAGGCAAAGATCGTATGATTGAAATATCTTCAAGACCAAAATGTGAATTACCTAAGAAACCCATGGATATACCACTACCAATTGCTACTAATTTGACATTGCTTTTCATATAGGAGAGATTCATCCTAACTTGTTCTCCTGCCCTAAGAGACAAGAATGGAGCAAAACTTGAAACAAATACATTGTAAGAACAACTTGAAAGCCCAGAAGAAAAGCCAATCATATTTTGTTCTGCTATACCAATATTTAAATATCTCTCTGGGTAAGCCTTTTTGAATCTATCTAAACCTGATGAGTTTCCTAGATCTGCAGATATAGCAAATATTTTATGATTTTCCTCTGCAAATTCTAAAATAGATTGTCCATAAATGGCTCTAGGTCCTAACCTAGACCACTGTCTTGCTAATGATTTATTTATATTTATCATGGTTCTAAGGCCTTTATGGCTTCTTGATAAAGGACTTCAGTAAGTCTCCCATGATGCCATGCATTATTATTCTCCATAAAATCTACACCTTTGCCCTTTATAGTAGAAGCTAAAATTAATTTAGGCTTGTCTAGAGTCAAAGAGAAGGCTCGATGAATCTCATTGAAATCATGTCCATCAATTTTTATTACCTCCCAACCAAAAGCCTTCCACCTATTTTCCAAATCAACGCAATTTATAATTTCATTTGTAGGACCATCACTTTGAAAGCGATTGTTATCAATAATACATGTAATATTAGTTAAATTTAAAGCTGAGCCAGACATTGCAGCCTCCCAAACAGATCCTTCATTACACTCTCCATCACCTAGTAATACATAAACTTTTGATTTAACATTTAAACTCTTTAAACCTAAAGATATTCCTAATCCATAGGAAAGTCCGTGGCCTAAGCTTCCATTAGAAGATTCAATAGCGTTATCAAGATTTCGAATTGGATGGGATATCAATTCACTACCCTCGGTCTTATAAGTAGAAAGTAGTTCATCTGAGATAAAACCATATTTATTCAAAACTGGGTAAAAACCCAGGACACCATGCCCTTTAGATAAAATAAATCTATCTCTATCAAAAGAGTTTTTATTTTTTATATTTAAATTGAGCTTTAATCCATATAGATAACACATTATTTCAACCATTGACATGCCTCCACCAATATGTTGACCACCTCCAGATTTAAATGAGAGTTCTAAAATTTTATTTCTAACTTGATAGGCTTCATCTGAAAGCCTTTTCAATACGTGATTTGGTAATTCATTCATATCATAGACCTCCGTCAACTTGTAATACTTGTCCTGTGATATGCGAAGCTTCATTAGAGCATAAAAATAATATTACTGAAGAAATCTGTAATGGATCTGCAATCATTTTAAGAGAACTTTGTGACACTTGCTGTTCTATTGCATTTGGATCCATTTTATCAAGCATATCTGTCTTTGTAACTCCTGGTGCAACAGCATTTACCCTAATTCCTGAGTCACCTAATTCTCTAGCTAGAACTTTTGTTGCAAAGTTTAAGGCTGCTTTTGATGACCCATAAACTAATGTGCCTGGATCATATCTAAAAGAAGAACTAGAAGATATATTGCATATTACTCCAGATTTGTTCCTTGACATTAATCTTGCAACTAATTGACTTAAATATAAAAGTGAAAAATAGTTTATATCAAATATATTCTTTAAATCATCAACCTTTGTCATTGAAAACAAAGAGCCATGAGGTGCGCCCACGCAATTAATAAGGATATCTATTCTAGAAGACTCTCTCCAAATAGATTGAATTGCATTCTTAGCCTCTTGGTAATCGGTAACATCAAATTGATATATATACAAACTACTATTAGGATTAGACTTAGCTTTAGAAAGCTCTACAAGGTATTTTGATTCTCTCTTTGAACAAGCACAAACAGTATTTCCCATTTTGAGAAGTTCCTTAACTACTGTTAAACCTATGCCTCGTCCAGCACCGGTAACAACGCATACTTTGTTTTCAATCATTTAATTAGAAAGTTCTTGGATGGAAATTATTATTTTTGCTAGTAACTTCCTCGATAACCATCCTAATCTCATGTTCATTTATTGGTATGGGCAACGAAGATAATACCACTGGATGTGAAAAGTAAGAATAAATTATTAATTCTCTTATTTCAGTGATAAATTTATGAAAATCTTCCTTAGAAAAACTCTCAACTGCAAATCCTTCGATTTGATCGAAAGAATTGTATGGCTTTTTCTTATTATTTAATACTACCATATTCAAAAAATTAATATATCTTTTTTCAAATTTATTTAGTCTATCTCTACACAATTTACTTGATGAAGTCGAAATATAGTAACAAGCTTTTTCTTTTAGATAATCGGAAGGAGGGATAGAAAGATCTACAATTATCTTCAAACCATCAGAAATGCTATTTCCCATTAATATTCTCAAATAAATAGCTATACCTCTTCAATATATTATCAGAAATATATAAGGAGAGCGCATGGATAGTAGAAGCTGGGTTTACACCAGAAGATGAAGGAAATATAGATGAATCAACTATGAACAAATTTTCAATATCATGACACTTGCCAAATTTATTTACAATCGAATCTTTTGGGTCCTCACCCATTTTACAAGTGCCCATAATATGCCATCCAGTTGATCTAACCGGTCCAAATGCAAATGTTTTGTAAGCACCAGCTTCCTTCAAAAGCCTTCTTCCGCTAGTTAAACCATGAGATAACATCCGTTTTGAATTGTGAGAAAGTTGATAATTTATTGAAATGCCAGGTTGGTTAAATTTATTCTTTTTAGACCAATCTAATTCAATTTTATTTGAAGCTTCAGGAAAATCCTCGGTTATTATTGTCATATGAGCCGTATGATTATAAATAGAAAGAAAGTCATCTATAAAAGTTTTACTGCCAAGTTTAAGTTTCTTTCGTGCAATTAAGCTTAAAGAAGATTCTACAGGAAGTGGTCCTCTAAGAACCTGAAATGTATAACCTCGTTTAAAATCATGTTCGGCTCTTGTTTCATAAAATTCCTGAGATAATAAACAACAACCCTGAGGTCCAATATTTGAATAAAGATTATCTTTAAAATAGCCTTCAACATATCCAAGAGGATGAAGCATAAGGTTTTTACCAAGTAATCCAGATGAATTCGCTAGACCATTACTATATAAATCATTACTAGAATTAAGCAGTAAACGAGGTGTACCAATTCCACTAGCTGCAAGTATGTAGACTCTAGAGATTGCCGATTGAGAAGAACCATTCGCATCAATAAAATGTACCTTCTTTATTTTGTTTAATCCACTTTCTAATTTAATAACAATACAGTTAGTTTTCAATATTAAGCCTTTCTTAATAGCTTTTGGAAGATATGTATGATTACTTGAACCTTTAGATCCTGAAAAATCACCTATATTAGAGGGTCTAGAATAATTATCTGAAGGCCTACCATCATAAGGAACAGTAGCAATAGCACTATAAGCTGGCCACCAATGCCATCCTAATGATTCAAAGGCTCCTGCAATTTTTTTACCCATAGGAGCTAATGGGACAGGAGGTAATAAATTTTTAATATCTTTATAAAAAGGATCACCCTCAACACCAGCAACACCTGTTAATTCTTGATCAAGTTCATAATATTTTTTCAGGTCAGAATATGAGATAGGCCAATCAGCGCCTACACCATCTAATGAATATGTAGAAAAATCCGACTCATGGAACCTTGGGTATTGAGCAGAGTATAAAACTGTTGAGCCTCCCACGCCATTAAAATTGGCTATATTTATTGGCGAATTAGAAGAGTCTATATTATATTCAAAATCATTCTTTCTTACATTAGGGTCATAACTTAAGGATGAATATCTCTGCAACTCTCCTCCTTCTTCTATAGAAATAAAATCCTCTTTATTCAAAAAATCTCCCTGTTCAAAGCATGCAACTTTAAGTCCAGAGTTAACTAAATGCCAAGCACTCGCTAATCCTGATGCACCCCCACCAATAATTATTACATCATATTTTTCTGTCATTTTGGAAGATACTGTGTGAATATATCCGGAATAGTTATCAACATATTAGCTGATGATACTATTACATTATCAACTTTGCAGATTGCATTTCCTCTGGCAATTCCTCTTTTCCATGAGGTTAATTCTGCTCTAATATCTAATCTGTCACCAGGCACAACTTCTTTCATAAACTTAACTTTATGCTCTAATGCATGGGTAACTTTGCCTTCAAGGCCATCTAAGGTGGTAATTGCAACCGTAAGCATTTGTGCCATTGATTCAAGTTGAAGGGCCCCTGGCATATTTGGATGGCCTTCAAAATGCTTAGGGAAAAACCATTCATTGTTTGTAAGGTTTTTATATCCTTCTGCATATTCTCCAGGAACAACGCTGACTACACGATCAATCATTAAAAAAGGATATCTATTAGGCTGATATCTCTGAAGCTCAATTGAACTTAAAGAAAACTCATCAGTCATAGCTAGTAAATTTGAACTTGTCTAGATAATGATGAAACAATATCATGACCATCCCAAAAAAGATGCATATTCAATGCATCGCCTGATTTGACTAGCCTATCAGTACCTAATGGACCAACTAATTGAATAAGTTTAGAGTTAAGAGATTCTTCATATGGGATATTAACCAAGGTCTGATTATTATCAGGCAATAAGCTGTGTAGTTCTTCCAATGATTCTATACAAATTAATAGTAAACAAGCATTATCTGGACGATATTTAAGAACTTTTGAGCTTGGTTTAGATTTAGATGTTGCAACAAATAGATGTCTACCTTTAAAAAACTTCTCCAAGTCCAAGGGATCTTGAAACAAGAAATCTATCGCTGACTTATAATTATCAAGGCAAGAAATTTGATTATTATGCTTGTCTCCAATAGTATTATCAACTTTCTCAAGAAATTTATTAATTTCGAATAGATCTATATCTAAGTCATCAGACTTTAAAAGAAAAATAATAAATGGGGAAGAGCATGCTCTTTGAGAAAAAGTAGCAATATCTCTTGCAAAACCTTCTATAAGGTTAATATATTTATCTTTATCCAGATGAACTAATTTAGAAGGTGATATAAGTGCACATGAAGTTCTATTTGGGAAACATAGATCAACACAAGCTGGAGAGGTTTGATAATTCTTAAAGAGGTTAATAGTATCATCGCCTCCCCAAAGAAGCCTAGAAGAAGCACTTATAGATAATTCTTTATTAATACTTTCAGAATGAATATAACTAATGATAGAAATATAATTTTTTATATGAGTAAATTCCTTTAAATCAAGAATTTTGTTGATCTCCTTAAGAATAGAAGTTAAAGTTTCCTTGGTTTTAGAGGAAACTCTTATAACTGAAGGGGTACCTGATAATAATCCAAAAGCTAATGAAAAGAGTGCGTTTGCTGGAACATTACTAGGTGTTATATGCAAGCTTCCTCCTCTTCCAAAGCGCCTATGTAGATTTTTATATTCATTCTTAACTGCTTTAAGGTTAGCTGAGCGAATCCAAAAGAAAAAACCTGCAAATTCCCGTAAAGATGGATCTTGCTTATACTTAACAAGTATTTTGCTAGATAATACTGAAAAGAATTCAAGAACAGTTGGATCAAACACCTTAAAAGGTCGTGTCTTAATTGTACTTAAGGGTTCAGATCCTATTAATACCTCTATGTTCTCCATATTCATCTTCTAAATGTATCACTACAGCCTCTAACTTCGGCAGTTTTAGTTCTTCCATGTACTAAAAAGGCTTGACCAGGTCTTCCACATGGGCAATTTTCTTGATGTATAACTTCCACTAAGTCATCCGTAAGTAAGCTATGACCTGGGTAACTTGTAGGTAATCCCGAAAGCACCTGAGCTAAACCAATATTTCCAATACTGATTGGCTCCAAATCTAATTGGGATCTACAAATTAAAGATGCTAAAGGATTAGAATGTAAATAACCTTTTTCACATTCCATAAATATAGATCCAGTTTGCTCGATCATTCCATAATAAGATAATACACTATGCGTACCTAATGACTCCTTAGCTATAGAGTTGAACTGATTCCTACTAATAGACAAAGATTGTAATTTCTTCCAACCTCCTCCATGCAAAACAACTGCTTTTGAAAGGTATTCACGAATAGAAGGAGGTAGTTTACTTTGAAGGAAATATTTGTAAATTATCCAAGTAAAACCAAATATCAATATATTTTGATTGGTAGTATTTTCTAAAAATTTCTCAATGCTATTTAAATCTACCTGATAATTGCTATCTAAGCCATAAGCAGACTTTCTACATAAGCCTCTAAAACCAATGATGCCAGCAACTCTAGCATTAAATTCTCTTCTATCTGAAATAAGATCTGGAGAATCGATAATTAATATGTCAGGACGTTTTAATTTAGTAAATGCTGTAAATATCTTTGACAAGGCAATTGTCTGATTCCTAGCATTTTCTCTAGTAAGATAAATTGAAGAGGGGGTTTTACCTGATGTGCCTGAAGAATGAAGAACCTTAAAAATTTCTTCATCAGGACAAGAAATAAGTTTATAGGATTTAAAAAGATTTACTGGTAGAAAAGGCAAGCTATATAAATCCTCATAATGATCAAACATATTTTCACTGTAAAAGTTATCAATTAAAGCTCTATAGTAAGAACAGTTATTCTGATGAAAATCATGTAGAGAATATAGATGTGTTTGAAATTCTGCGCTGAAGTCTTTCTCCGACAACAATGAAAAGCTTTCAAGATATTGCTTTAAGTCCATTGATTCCCTTTCAACTCTTTATAAAGTATTTTACCAGATTCACTTCTTGGTAAATCTTCTATAGTCTTTATAACTATAAGTATAGGGTTTATATTTACTTTCTTTAGTATACTTAATTTAATTTCTTTAAAATTAATCTCGTCTATTGTTTCGATATATATATAAATTTTATTGTCATCAGATATAACAGCATTAGTAAAATCCTTAGATAATAAATCCTGGATATCATCAAGTGAAACCCTGTTTCCACTAATTTTGGCAAATCTATTTATTCTTCCACAAATATAATAAAAGCCTTCAGCATCAACGTAAGCCAAATCTCCTGTATCCAAACTAGCCTTAACCTCATATATCTGATCCAGATCCTTGCAGTTATATGCATAGCCCAATGTAACATTTGGTCCTTTATAAACAAGTTCACCACTTGGAAAACCATTAATTCTATTGTAAAGACTCTTATTTCTTAAACTGAAGCTCCCTCCTGGAATAGCTATACCAATACTTCCTATTTTCGTATTTAAATCTCTTGGAGGCAAGTAACTCATACGAGCTGTAGCTTCAGTTTGTCCGTACATAACAAAGAATTCTTTACTAGTTTCCATGCAAAATTTATTTAGAGGCTGCAAATACTTAGGTGAAAGCTTCCCACCTGCTTGCGTAAACTTAGTTATACTATTTAACGGCAACTTATCCAATCCAAGGCGACATAACATCTCATATGTATAAGGAACTCCAGAAATAGTTGTTGGTTTCCAGGAAGTAAATAATTCCCAGAAATCACTACTAAGAATAGATTCATTATTTAGTATGATCGATGCTGAGGAATATAAATGAGTATTAATCGCTGAAAGTCCATAAGTATAATTCATAGGCAAGGTTGTAATATGTCTCTCTTCAGATGATACCTTTAAATATTTAATTATAGATTTAGTGTTTGACAATAGATTTTCCTTGCTAATATTAACTACCTTAGGGCTACCAGTACTGCCAGATGTTGTCAGAAGTAGTGCTGTTGTATTTGAGCTGATAGAGTAACTCTTATTGAATATATATATATATATACTATCATTTCTAACAAGCTTAGAGTTAGGTATAGATAGTTCTTGATTACTTATTAAAGAGTACGGGCAGAATCTATTGATAAATTCATATAATTGTTCGATTTTAATATTATCGGGTAAAAGTAAAGGGACTGAACCCATCCTTAAACATGATAGATAGCTAGCAATAGTTCTTATATTATTTGAGCCAAGAATTATTACTATCTTATTGCTTTTTGTAAATTCATAAAAACTATCTCTTATTTTATTGAGCTCTAAATATGTCCAAGAAGTAGAATTATCTATGATTGCAACTTTGTCTTCATTTCCTTCTATAATTGAATTAGAAGTCAGGTCAATCATTAAAATCTATTCCATATTTCCCAAGAGTTTCCTTACCTTTTTCAAATGAACTGAAGTCAATAATATCATCCATTTCCAACATAATATCAAACTCCTCTTCTAGCATTGCAATCATACTCATATGACCGACAGAGTCCCATTGAGGTATATCTTGATATTTAAGATCCTTAAGTGTACTTTCATCAGTTTCAAAGGATTCAATAAATACTTTTTGATAGCGTTCTAAATTAGACATAGAATCAATTAAAAACCTTACGATCCTTGTTTTTAAGAATAGCTCGAGCTGGATTGCCCATTACAATTATATCATTAGGAACATCTCTCTGAACTATTGAACCCATAGATATTATTGAAAAGCTCCCAATATTCAAACCCTCTCTAACCTGAGCTCCCATTGCAACATAGGCACCATCGCCTACCCTAACTGCTCCACCTAAATTAACAGTTGATGAAATGACCGCATGTTTACCTACTTGTATATCATGACCTATAATTGATTGACGATTTACTAAGACATTTTCATTAATTAATACATCACTAGATATTGAGCAAAAATCACAAATAATAGACCCTTCTCCAATATAAGCACTAGGTGAAACTAAAGCTGTATTATCTATCAAAGTATCGAAGGATAATCCTTTACTATGAAGTTCATTAAATATTGACTGTCTTACAGCTGGCTCACCATTAGCAATTATAACCTTATCAAGATTTGAATAAGCCTCAAATAAGTCTTCTTTGGAAATGATATCTATTTTATCTGCTGTAAATTTATTGGCGTTTTTATTCTCATCTACGAAAATGATATCCTTTTTCTTATATTTTGTCCTAATCGCTAAATCATATATTTCTTTGCCTAAAGAGCCAGCACAAAAAATATAAAGCATTTAAAATCTATTTAAATGTAGGGAGCCTATCATGATCTATTCTGTTAGTAAAGTCTTTGACTATATATACAGCCGTTAAGAGTATAATTTTAAGATCTAATAAAAGAGAAATCTGCTTTACATATTTAATATCGAAATTTAATCTAGTTTGAAAATCCAATTTTTCAGATCCATTAACTTGAGCTAATCCTGCAATACCAGGCAAAACATTGTGTCTTAAACGTTGTTCTGAAGTATATAAAGGTAAATATTCTACAAGTAAAGGTCTAGGACCGACAAAACTCATATCTCCTATAATTATATTTGCTAATTGAGGGAACTCATCAATTCTTAATTTTCGAATAAGAGTTGAGATTTTTGTAACACGATGGTTGTCTGAATAATGTTTCTCTGAAGAACGTGGTGTTCTCATTGTTTTTAATTTAATTAAATTAAATAGTTTTTCTTTATATCCAGGCCGCTGTTGAACAAAAAATGGATTCTCCCCCAAATTAATGAAAAGGATAACAGAAGTTAGCACAACAATTGGTAAGAGTAAGCAGGATAAAATAATTGCTATAGAAATGTCTAAAGTCCTTTTTAGAGTTGTATATGAAATACTTACTTTATTAATCATCTAAATCTTTAGAATGTATAACTTGGTTAAATAGAGAAATGAATTGATTAATGCCTTGCTTAGAAGAAAGATTATTAAAATAATATTCTTTCCCATTAGAGCCAAGCTGATCAAGTTGATTTTTACTCATATTATATAAAGATATTGCCGAATCAACAAGCGCATGATGGTCTCCAGGTTTAAAAGTAACACCTGAATTCGAATCTAAGACTAAATCTGCTGCATTTCCTTTTACACCAAGTAATATTGGTCTTCCAATTGCCATATAGGCTTGAATCTTGGATGGTATTGTTATTTCAAAAAGAGGCTCATCTATAAGATGTACGAATAGGCAATCAGCTGATTTTAAATAACAGCCTACATCATTCATTGGTACTGTAGGTAGGAAATATAAATTATTTAATTGATATATAGCTGCTTGGTTTACTAAATGATCTTTCTCTAGTCCATCTCCTAATAAAATAAAATCTATATTTAATTTCTTGTCTTGTATAATCCTTGCTGCTTTAATTAATGTTATTAGACCTTGAGCAGTTCCCATATTTCCAGCAAATAAAATCTTAAAATTTTTATTATCAGTAAAAATGCTAGGAACATAATCTTTAGATTTTAAAAGCTTACTTTCATCGCACCAATTATAAATAACTTTAATCTTACTTGATAACAAGCCTCTTTGAACTAATTTATCTTTAAAGCCAGGTGAAAGAACAACTATATGTTTAGCAGATCTATAAACAAATAAACATATTTTAGATATTATTCTCATAAGAGTTTTGCTATGTATCATGCCAGTTAATGGCAAGTTATCTGGCCACAAGTCCTGTATATCATAAACAAAAGGTATCTTTCTAAAAAAGGAAATTATAGAAGCTGATAAACCTGTAGTAATGGGAGGATGATAAGCATAAATCAGATCAGTTCTGCGTAAAAGAAACAATCCATAAATCATAGATGAGAAAAAGAAACTAATATAATTAAGTGAACGACGAATTGCTGAATTATCATGGCTTGGATATAGAATTACTCTAGTAATATCTATACCATTAATTCTTTCTTTCTTGATCAAAGTTAGTTTGTAGCTTGGATATAAAACTCCCTGAGGGTAATTTGGGAACCCTGTTAAAACTTCTACATCAAATCCTTTATCCTTTAATGTTTTAGCAAATAATAATCCTTTGAAGGTTGGCTCAGGTTCAAACCACTGATTTAAAATTAATATTCTTTTTTTATAACTCATCTATATTTTTTCCATACATAACGATTAATATAGTCAGTATAACTAACTATAATTCTTAAAACTTTATCACTTACATTATGTACATCATAATCTGAAACAGTCTTGGGTTCAAAATTATTTCTTAATTGCTCTAATATTATGTCAACAGATTGCCTAAACCTATCTAATGAAAGGCCAGATAGAATAACTGAAGATTCCTCCATACCCTCAGGTCTTTCATGAGACTCTCTTAAATTAATTGCTGGGAAATTAAGTATTGAAGACTCTTCTGTAATAGTTCCACTATCTGAAATTACTAATTTTGAATTAATTTGGAGTTTAATATAGTCTGTAAATGACATTGGTTGAAGTAATCTTACATTAGGATGAATTGTAAAGTCATTTTCTTTTACTTTCTTAAAAGTTCTAGGGTGAGTTGAAACTATAACAGGAATTTTATATTCTTCTGCAAGAAAATTTATGATGTTAACTATTTTTTTAAAATTATCATCAAGATCTAAATTCTCTTCTCTATGAGTACTGAAGACAAAGTAATTATTTTTGCTTAATGTTAATGATTCCATTATAGATGAGCCATCTATTTTATCTCTATAAAACTCCAAAACCTCCTTCATCGGACTACCTGTTTTTATAATCTGCTGAGCTGGTAAACCCTCCTTCAATAAATACTCTCTAGCTATATCACTATAAGTAAGATTAATATCTGATGTATGATCTACAATTCGCCTATTAATCTCTTCAGGAACCCTCAAGTCAAAGCATCTATTACCCGCTTCCATGTGAAATATAGGTATTTTCCTTCTCTTTGCTGGAATTACCGCCAAACAGCTATTAGTATCCCCAAGAACTAAAAGGGCATCTGGCTGAATACTTGAAAATAAATTATCAGACATTGAAATTATATTTCCAATTGTATTTGCTGCACTAGTTGTGTCTTTAGTACTATTTAAGAAGTGGTCTGGTTTACGCAAGTTAAGGTCATCAAAGAATATTTGATTCAATTCATAATCATAATTTTGACCTGTGTGCACAAGAGTATGATCAGTGTATTGATCTAATTTACTTATAACTCTTGAAAGTCTTATAATCTCAGGTCGAGTACCTAGTACTGTTACTATTTTAATTTTATTCATTGTCAATTATTGATTTGAATAAGGATAAGTGTCTGGTTTCTCTCTGTCAAATACCTCATTACACCATAAAAGAACTATCAATTCATCTTCTCCTATATTTTTAACTGAATGAGCCCAACCAGGTATTGAGTCTATGACCTGAGACTCTTCATTTGAGGCTACTAATTCATATTTTTCTAATGTATTAATGTTTGTAAAAGTAAACTTAGCGACGCCCTTAATTACGAAAAATTTCTCATTCTTTGTATGATGATAATGATTTCCTCTAACGACTCCTGGATTAGCTGTGAAATATGAGAACTGGCCAGAATTATTTGTTTTTAAAAACTCAACAAAATCTCCTCGCTCATCAACATATTTTGGAACATTGTAAGAAAAGTCTTTAGGCTGTAAATAGGCTAAATAAGTTGCATAAAGTTTTCTATTAAAACCATTAGCTACCTCTTCTATTTTAAGAAGTTTGCGACTTTTATGGTATTTAGTGATTTTAGATGAAAGGTCATCCAAGGAAATTTTATAGGTACTTTCAATATATTTAATTGGTTTAATATCATAATCATTTCCTTCATTATTTATAAGATTAACAAATTCACTTATAACGTCATCTATATATGTAAGTTCCACCTCTGTCTTTGGATCATTTATCTTTATAGGGAGTCCTCTTGCTATATTATGACAAAAAGTAGCCACAACAGAATTATAATCTGGTTTACTCCATTTACCAAATAAATTTGAAAGTCTATATATATATAAAGGTATATTAAATTTTTGAGATAATTTAATCAAGCTTTCTTCTGCTCTCAACTTGCTTTGACCATAAGGGTTATCAAGGTCAACCTGTATTGAAGATGAGTAAATAATAGTAAGTTTATTAGTTCGATAGGGAAATGATGATTCGATTTTTCTACAAATTTCCTTTGTTAAGAGTGAATTACCTTGTTCAAATTGATTGAGGGATCTAGGTCTATTAACTCCAGCCAAATGAAAAATATAATTAACATCTGATAATAATTTAGAGTCAAGTTTATGATAATTTTCTCTTGAAATAGGTATTATTTGTATATTGTTATTCTGCTTTAGAGAACATACAAGATTGGCACCTAAGAATCCTTGAGAGCCTGTAACTAAAACCCTAATCTTAGTATTCATATTGTAATTTAATAGATTTTTGTACAATCTCAAGCTTAAGTAATAATTTCTTCATCCCTTCAATGTCTAATCTGTTAACATTATGAGAATTATATTCCTCCTCATCTGACTCTGAAGTACTTAGATTACTACCTTTATCTAAGTAAATTGTATAATTCAAATCCCTTGTATCAGATGGTATCCGATAATAACTTCCTAAGTCCTCAGCTTTCACCATTTCTTCTTTACCTAATAAAGATTCATAAAGTTTCTCACCATGTCTAGTACCTATATAATTTATAGGGTAATTCTTATTATTAAGAAGCTCAAGTAAACCTTTAGCTAATACCTCTAAAGTAGCTGAGGGTGCTTTTTGAACAAATATATCTCCATTATTTCCATTTAGGAATGCATAAATAACAAGGTCCAATGATTCATCAAGAGTCATCATAAACCTAGTCATATTTGGATCAGTTATAGTTATAGGCTTTTTCTGATGAATTTGATCAAGAAATAAAGGTATAACAGACCCTCTTGATCCCATCACATTTCCATATCTAGTTCCGCATATTACTGTTTTATTTTTATCAATATTTCTACTTTCAGCTATTAAAACTTTCTCCATCATTGCCTTAGATATACCCATAGCATTAATAGGGTATACAGCCTTGTCGGTACTTAAGCAAACAACCTTAGATACTCCTAGATTAATACACTCTCTTATTACATTTTCAGTGCCTAATACATTTGTCTTAAATGCCTCTATCGGAAAAAATTCACAAGAGGGTACTTGCTTTAGAGCTGCTGCATGAAAGACATAATCGGCATTTTGAAGAGCCCTTCTCAAACTATTGCAATCTCTAATATCACCAACATAAAATTTCACATTACTTTTGGCATAATATCTCCTCATTTCATCCTGCTTCTTCTCATCCCTACTAAATACTCTTATTTCCTTAAGATCAAAATTCACAAAGCGCTTAAGTATTGCATTACCAAAGGAGCCTGTACCACCAGTAATAACAAGAATCTTGTCCTTAAATTTTTCTTTATAGGATGCGTAGTTATTATCCATTGCTTAAATAGTTTAGTGTCATAAATTATATAAATAATTTGTAGCTATTATAAAGCAACTTAAATAAAAATAGTTGATTGAAGTAAAAGCATTTAAATGCAATTAATAAGATTCTTGGTTTTTAGTAGGTAAAGTGGATGTGGCCGCTCCTCCTAGAAAAAACCAAAACAAAGGATTTATTGCAATGTTAGCACTAAGAAAGAACGCTGGGAGATAATATAATATATAGATATAGGCAAAACTATTAGCCCTTTCCTGACTTTTCCTTATTAACAGCAACTTCCTAAACAGGA
Organism: Prochlorococcus sp. AG-363-B11; assembly: GCA_003278425.1. GTDB lineage: Bacteria > Cyanobacteriota > Cyanobacteriia > PCC-6307 > Cyanobiaceae > Prochlorococcus_E. The sequence continues at coordinate 17,232 of QCFE01000001.1, forward strand.
TAGAAAAAATAAGTATTGGTAGAATTAAACCGCATTGAATAGCATATGTCAGAAAAGTGTTATGAACATACCATGATTGTTCATCTGAAACGATATAAGTCACAATAGAACCAGAACCTGGACCAATAAGTTGATTAAATACTGAGGTCGTAACCAAGTTCCAACCTGAAACAATTTGTTCAATTCTTCCTGCAGAAATAACATCTAGAGAATTGAATAAATCATCAGAGTTAAATCCAGTTATTCCAGTCTCCCATCTTTGTAGGTAAGTTAGAATTTCTGTTGTATATAAGCTAAATCCTAGCAACATAAAACCTAACAAGTAAATAGGGTAAAGAGAAAATTTTCTAAGGCTAAATAATCTTCTTCTTATTATTTGGTCTAACGCAACCCCAAATATTGACAATACTGCTATTCTCTTTGCTTGTAAAATAGTAGCTATTGGTATGAGGAATATAAATAGTTTGTTTCTTGTATAAATTGATAAATAAAGTAGTGGTATAACAATAGCAATGGAATTACCAACTCTTCCTATATAGCCCATATAATTTATATATCCATATATAGATGCTTGAATAAGCATAAAAACAAGTGAGATATACATAGGTACCTTTAGTGTCTTTTCAAATGTAATAGTATCTCCATAGGATTGATAAACTGATCGACCATATTTCATCATAATAATAGGCATCAAGAAAATATAAAATGACATTATTGAATATTGAGAATAAGTTCTATTTATAAACCCTGAGATAAGACTTATGACGAGTCCTAAAATGAATAGAATATCTAAGATAGACAAATTTTTGAGCAAACGAAGTTTAGTTATCTTTATAAAGGCATATAAAACCAACAATCCTTCTACTATAAGTGTAAAAGGAGGTAAAGCTGTAATGCCCAAAACAGCAATAAAACGAGCAACTATATCATTTACACCATATAAAAAAAGTATCGTTACTAAAAATATCTTAAACATTATTGAATATTATTTTGAGAAGATTTATTAGTAAATGGATCTAATTGAAATAGACCAGAACTATAAACCATCTTAGCCATTTCATAATCCTCCTTTGTATCAATATCAATTGCATATTCGTTCATAACGTAAAAGGTTTCAGGAGAACTATGAATTCTTTTTTCTAATAGAAAAAATTCCCTAGAAACAATATAAATTGAAGCATTATATATATAAAATGGGGTTCCATCGCCTATATTAATAAGCTCTTCTTGATTTAGATCAGACTTCTTTTTTAATATAGTATGCCTTTTAGAAAAAGGGCCAACTACAGATGCCAAAGTAGGGCATTTCCCTTTTTCAAAATGTTTTATTGAGGACAAAATATCATATGAGTTTCTAAAAGGGGAGGTAGGCTGCAACAATATATACGCATCATGAATTATTCCCTTTTCTTGCTCAAGGTAGTTAATTGCATGTTTCATAACCTCGTAATTTGTAATATTATCTGACGATATAGAAGCAGGCCTAATAAAAGGTGAATAGGCTCCATAACTCAATGCTATATCTCTTATATTCTGACAATCAGTAGAAAAGATATGATCTATTTTTGAAGATAATGCTTTTGCACTATTCAGAGAAAATGCTATTAAAGGGTGACTGCCAATCTTAAGTATATTTTTATTAGGTAATCTCTTTGATCCACCTCTGGCAGGAATAATAGCTAAGTACTTTTTTTCTATCTTATAGTTATCTAATAATTCATTGTTCATTTTAAATATAATTCTATTTCTGAATAATCTCGGAGTCTTCTGAAGATGGTAGTCCACTAAAATCGTTAGGATCTAAGCCAAATTTCTCCTCTACTCTAACTCTATCATTGAAAAAAGGAGTAGAAACTTCTATTAACTCGACATCACTAATTGCAGTTTCCTGATGGATGCATCCACTAGGGAAGTGAAGCCAATCGCCTGGACCAATACTTTTCTTTACCAATTTCCCCTGTTTATCTTCATAAGTTACCAAGAGTTCCCCTGATAAAACATATGCTGCTTCATCTTTCTTTCTATGATATTGTAATCCTCCTGAAAAACCTTCTTTTATTTTAAGCTTCTTCATTGTATATTTTCCAGGGGCAAGTACAAGAAGAATTTCTTCACCCCAATCTCTTTTACCTACAGATTCTGATGCAGGGAATAATGCAGATGGTCTATCAACTTCCTTCATAATTTAATTATAAGAATTATTTTTAATATTAATGAACATATCACAGACTTCTCTTACGGCACCACAACCACCTTTCTTATCGCAAGTATAATCACAAATATCTAACACTTCTTTATATGAATCAGAAACACCTATTGATACACCAACTGCTTTTAAAGCACCTAAATCGTTAATATCATTCCCTACAAAAGCAAATTGGCTAAGTGGAATAGATAATTCCTCTGATATTTGATTGATCACAGAAACTTTATTTTCAACAGCTTGATAACAATTTATTTTTAGCTTCTTGCACCTTTTAGAAACAACAGGATTTTTCTCTGTTGAAACTACAAATATTTTCATCCCTAAAGAACTAAGTCTAGAAAGACCTATACCATCACTGCGATAACAGGCAACACTTTCTTTACCATCCTCATCTACATAAACTTTATTATCTGTAAAAACACCATCGAAGTCAAAACAAATTACTCTGACTGAACTCATTCTCATCAAATTTTCTTTATTACTATTCATCTATAGCTATTTCAGATAATTCAATAGGGTCTCCAGAGTTTATATCATTAAGTAATCTTGCTCCTACAAAATCAGCTGAATTTCTAACAGGTACGTGATTTTCGTTAAATATTTTTCCAGAAAGGTTATCCAAGGTAAGAATATCTCCTTTCTTTAAATCGGATGCCGCTACAATTGATTTACCTAACTTCTGGAATACTTTTTCTTTCCCTAAAGTATCTTTAGGTTTACTTGGAAGCATTTTTGGTGTTCTTTTTATATCTCTTACGAATTGAGAAAAACCATGCGATGTAAGTGAAAAGCTATGATCTGTACCTTTTAAAGACCTATCAAGAGTCACATGCTTTTCAAAGACTCTTGCTCCTAAAAGGTATGCAATAGGTCCTGTACTAATTCCGTTAAAATGATCTGACAAGCCAATGGTAAGATTGGGGAAATTGGTACTTAAATTAGTAATTTCTGAAAGCCCTAGTTTATCTACTGGGCAAGGGTACTCAGAGACGCAGTGTAACAAAGCAAGGTCAGAATGATACTTTTGTATTTCTTCAATGCTTAATTTAATTTGATTATCCAAACCTCCTCCTGTACTTATTACGACAGGAATTGATGTCTTTGCAATTTTATCTATAAAGGGAAGGTTACCTATATCAAAAGATGCAATTTTTATGGCATCAACTTCTAATTTACAAAGCAAGTCTAAGCTTGGCTCATCGAAAGCAGTAGACATAAATTTAACGTTGAAATTTAAGCACTCTTCTTTTATTTTCTCTAATTCATGTTCTTTTAATTCTAACTTCTCTCTGTGTTCACCATATGTATTAGCAAAAGAGTTTTCTGAATCATAAGTCTTAGTGTAAGCATCATTAGAAAATAAATATCTATTATTCCTTGTCTGAAATTTAATTGCATCCGCTCCTGCATCAGCAAAGATTCTTATATATTTCTTTGCTGTTTCGATATCTCCTTGGTGGTTCTGTCCTACCTCGGCTATTATAAAAGAATCCTTATCGTCTTTCAAAAAAGAAAACATTATCTATTAAAAGATTTCTATATACATATTAATATCATACCTTTTTTATTCACCAAGCAAGTTCTTTCTTATACTTCTCAAAGAATTCTAATAAGAGTCCTTCTTCGGACGAAGACAACTGCCTGTAGTATTTTGTTACATACCTAGGGGTGAGGTCCCTTAAGTTCATTAAGAATTTAATTTCCGATATCCGTAAGAAATTATCTTTAGTAGCTGGCGAAGGATAATTAAGCAATGAATTATTTAAAAACTGTTGCTTCTTTAAAGCCTCTTCATACAAGCCTTGCTCAAATAGGGTAAATATTTGTTGTATATAAGGGCAAAAAAGATTAGCTTCGATTGTTGTTGCAGCCTTTACTCCCAAAGATAAACAACTATAAAGAGACTTTACAACTGCCGTGATAACTTGAAATTTATCATCTTGCAACTCAATAGCTCCTTGTATATCTAAAATATTTGACGAACTATATTTTACACCTTGAATATTAGGATGATTTTTTAAATCTCTAATAAATTCAGGTGGCATTCTTTTTGCCCAATTTCCACTGGTGTAACACCAAAGGGGAAGAGTTGAGTAATCAGCTATGTCCTTATACCAATTTTTTATCTGATTTAAACTAACCTTTTGATGGTAAGGCATAGCATGGTAAGCCTTAATTTTAAAATTAGATGTTGCATCTATAAATTTTAATGTTTCTTTAGGGGAAAAAAAACTGCAACCAACAATTAAATCCAAATCATATCCGACGACCTCAGAAACAGTTTGAGTAACCTGAAGCCGGTCATCATAAGTTAGACACATATCCTCACCCCCTGTTCCAAGAACCCACAAACCTTTAACCCCCAATGATTTATACTTTAAACAGAGTTTTTCTAAGGCATCACGATCAATACAATCATCTTCAGTAATAGGGCTAATTAAAACAGGTATTAATCCAGTTAGTTTATTCATTGTTTTAACCTTTTAATTCCTTCAATCTATCAGATTGAGCCTGAAGACATCTTTTATATTTAGTCAAGGCATCTAATATGTAATTTATATTTTGACTTTTGAGAAAAGATTTATCTTTACTCAAAAAAGTTCCCTGCTGAATACAGGCAGTGTAGGCTGAAAAATAATTAATATATTCATCAGACAAATCAGTAAGGGAAGATTCATTAATACACTTAAAAAAATTACCGATGACATCAGTTGTTATATCTTCATAATGATCAAATCTAGTTAACCTTGGTAAATTCATCCAATAAGAATTGCCTAAAATTATAACTGGCTTTTCATTTAAATAAGCTTCAAGAGCCAATGTACTATTAATTGTGATTACTCCCAATGAATCATTAATAAGGTCTCTGTTACTAGAGTCTCTATCTACTACCAATAAAACATTTTTTAATCTAGATATCTCTATATAATCATCTAGCTTTCTATAACCTTCATTACCTTTATGCTCCTTTACAACAAGAAGAGTATCTTCTTCTAAAGATAATGAAATATGTTTAATGATATCTATCTGATTATGGTTTGGATATGCTCTTACTGATGCCGTTGCTTCTGGTTCAAACTGAAGAGGAAATATAATATACTTTTTTCCTTTAAGTGTATTTAATTTGCAAAAATTTTTCTTTATTTTATTTGAATAACGAATAGCATATAAGTTCCTAGCTCTTTTTAACCAGTATATTATTCTATGTTTTAAATGTATGATCGTAAAGTTATTTGATTTAACATTTCGATTAGGCAAGCTAATAAGAATTTGTAGAAACCGAAAGATATGTCTTAAGCTTAAGAAAGAGCCTTTCTTAGAAGTAAACCTCATATAAGCAGGCAACTTTCTATTATCTTTTCTTGATTTAATAAAATATTCAACCTTATTAAGAGTTTCATTTGGTACTGCTTCTTTAAGTTTTTGATATTTATTAAAATAATAATTAAATTCTATAGGTATTTCTGTATAAGGATCGCAGAATACAATTCCATTGCTAATCCTTGAATTCCTGATACCAATCCAACTGATTCCTTGTGTTTTTGCTACTTCATACAAAATAGCGTCTTGAATACCTAAAATTAACTCACTAAATATATAGTCAATATCATTATATTTAAAGAAATCTTCAAATCCTAAAATACATGCTGCAGAAAACCTTTTAATTTCTATTATAGATAAAGAAGGTAAATTAAGATAACTTCTATAAAATGAAATAACTCGATCTATCTCTATCCATTTGCCAAGATTAAATGATGGATACTTAGAAAGTATACTGTCAAGGTATTCCTCATTAAAAGAACAATCCTTATAGTATTTTTCTATCCAATAATCTACCTTTTCTCGTTCTTTACTCAACCTATATTCACCATTATCTAAAATGGTAGATATTGATTGATCTAAATAATTATTAGATTGATTTATAACTCTTTGAAGCTTCTTAAACAACCTATAATGACTAATATTATGAGAGTAGAATAGAATATTCATTTTCAAATTTATAAAGTTACCAATAGTTAATTTTTGGTATTGCTGTTACCAGCTTATATTCATTTTTATCATTACTAATCTCATTAATTAGATTCCATGGCAATACTAAAAGCAAGCTTGGGTTATAATCCTTTATTTGATTTGGTGTAATTATTGGTATATGGCTGCCTGGCAAATATTTACCCTGCTTACTTTCAGCTTGATCAGCCACCGCAGGAAGCAATCCTTTTTTCACACCCGCAAAATTTAATAATGTGTTTCCTTTGGCTGCTGCACCATATCCTATAACTAATTCATTTTTCTTTTGAGATTGTATAAGAAATTCGAGTAAGTTATTTTTTATATGTTCTGCTTTATGTTCAAAATTTTTATAAGTATTAATATTCTGCAGTCCACTATCTTTCTCAAGTTTTAATACCCTTATTACTTCTTGATTACTTTCGACAACACCTTTATGTGTAATCCAGACTCTTAAACTTCCTCCATGAGTCTGTAAAGTTTCCACATCAGCTACAATAAGACCGTGAGATTCAACTATTTCCTTTACATTAAATAAACTTAAATAGCTATAATGTTCATGGTATATTGTATCGAATTGAGTATCTTCTATTAATTTTAATACATGCGGGAATTCAATAGAAGCATAACCTTTTGAATTTAAAATCTTTGCGATACCAGCAATAAAGTCATTTATATCCGGGACATGGGCTAATACATTATTTGCAATAAGTAAATCAACTCCATCTTTTAATTGGCTAGTTTCAGAACGTAAATCCTTAGCAAGGTCTTCAGTAAAGAATTCTTCCATTGTATTAATTCCAAGCAACCTTGCTGCTTCTGCTGTTTCGTGCGTAGGTTCAATGCCCATACAGGGTATATTCCTATTTTTCATATATTTAAGTAAATATCCGTCATTACTAGCCAACTCAACCACAAAGCTCTTTTCATTAAGATCTAGCCTTTGAATAGCAGACTCAACAAACTTTTCAGCATGCTTACACCAACTTGATGAGACACTAGAGAAGTAAGCATAATCTGATGTAAACAATTCTTTGTAATTTGCATATTCAGGTATTTGCATTAGCCAACATTTAGTGCACAAAAATACTTTTAACGGATATGTCATTTCAGGTTGCTCTAACTGTTCTTTTTTTATATATGCATTACTTGGTGGCTGATGTCCTAAATCTATAACCTCATGATCTAGAAGAGATGAACAAGCGCGACAGTGGTAATTCAATTTATGGAAGCAAGGGAAAAGTCAGATCTCGTTCATTCATTTGGCTTGCAGGCAAAGGCCACTGAATGTCCAACTTGGGATCATTCCATCTAACGCCAGATTCTGCCTCTTTAACCCAATCTCCAGAGTGTAAATAGAGTAGCTGACTATTTGAATTTAACACTTGATAGCCGTGAGCACATCCCTCTGGGATTAACAAAGCCTTTCCATTCTCAGCGGTCAATTCTGCAGCATGCCATTTGCAATAAGTTTTAGAATCAGGTCTTAAGTCAACCGCCACATCAAACACTGCGCCAGTTAGACATCTAACGATTTTTGCTTCGCTATATCTATCCATTTGAAAGTGCATTCCTCTAATAGCACCTGTTTCCTTAGTTAAACTTAAGTTAATCTGCTTAATATCTCTTTTGGCCCAAACCTGTTTCCAGAAATGATCATTTTTTCTAAAAATATTTAGAAACATACCTCGATCATCAAAAAAAGCAGTTGTCTGCAACTCAAAAACATCTTCGATAAATGTCGTATTAATTTCTAGAGAAGACATAGAACTTTCTCTAAGGTATTTATATTCTAGTGTATTCCTATTGAAGAAGGCTTCATTTATACTTAAAATTATCAAATACTGTGTTTGGGGTAAAGGTAAAAGATTATATCTTAATTATTTTTATTAAAATAATTTCTATAAAGAGTTCCTATGCATACTATTCTTTAACAAGATTGTTTTATATCTTAATAGAAAACTGTTGTTAAAGTTGAATTCAATTTAAAGTCAATTTACACATGCTTCTTTTGAAGTTAAATAAATCTATTGGTTTATTTATATGATTATGCAGTCTTTCAAAGATCTAAATTTTTGCAATGTCCCACAAATTTTTATAGGTAATGGTGCAATCAAGAATATTTCAGATTGGCTTAGAAAAAGAAGTATTAAGTCTGTAATATTAGTTATAGGAGGAAAGTTTCTTGAAAGAACAGGCAAGCTAAATGAAATAATGCAATTTATTGAAAAAGAATCTTGTATTATTGAACAAGTAGAATGTTTGAAAGAATCAGATATTGTTTTTATAGACAATATAGTCAGCAAGAATTACAAAAAAGGGATAGGTGCAGTTATTGCAGTTGGAGGAGGGAGTGTAATTGATTGTGGAAAGGCGATTTCAGCAATGCTGCCTAATGGGAACTCAATAGGTGATCATTTAAATCTTTCTAATAAAGCCCTACCTCATAGCGGAAAGAAAGTTCCTTTTTTAGCAATTCCAACCACTTCAGGAACGGGAGCAGAGGCCACAAAAAATGCAGTAGTTACTCAAATTGGTAAAAATGGCTATAAAAGTTCCATCCGACATGAAAATTTCATCTCGGATGGAATTATTATTGATGGTTCATTGTTAGTTCATGCTCCTAAAAGAATAACTATTTTCGCAGGTTTTGATGCTCTCACGCAGCTTTTAGAGTCATATTTCTCCCCAAAAACAAATCCTTTAAATGATGCAATTATCTTAAGTGGATTAGAGCATTTGATAGATAATTTCCTCAGTGCATGTGGTAATGGTTCTAACGATATTGATGTTAGGCAATCTATGGGCTATGCAGCATTATGTTCTGGGATTGGTTTAGCCAATTCAGACCTTGGCATAGTGCATGGAATTGCAGTACCTATAGGAGCTCATTTTCCCATTCCGCACGGAGCAGCATGTGGCACTCTCCTAGGAGTATCTCTGAGAACTAACTTTATAGCTATGAGTCAAAGGGATCCCAATAATATTTGCATAGTAAAGATGAGTAAAATAGGCCAATTATTAACCGACAATAAGCATCTAACATCAACTGAATACATTGAAAAACTAATAGAAACTATTGATAATTGGACAAGAGAATTAGAGCTCCCTCGGTTGGGTGAGTTTGGAATAAATAATAGTAATTTTAAAAAGATTGTAAATTTATCAGTTAATAGAAATAATCCTATTAAACTTACTAAAAAGGAAATTGAATATATAATTAAAACAAGGATTTAATTATATTTATTAATTAGAAAAGTTCAAAAAGTAATTGAAAGCATTCAGTGTCAGTTATAAATTCGAAAAAAGATCTTTTAAAAAGAAGATCAAATCAAGTCAATTAATGCTTTGATCTATTAATAGCAAATAGGCTTGCCAAGGATTCTATACACAGAATTCATAATGTTACTTAGATGTCCCATATAGGATTAATGTGATTTTTTCGTAAAAGCATAATGTTATAAATAAAAAAGACTAATGGAGCCAAGCGGATTCGAACCGCTGACCCCCTGCATGCCATGCAGGTGCTCTACCAACTGAGCTATGGCCCCATGTATACAACTTAACAGTAATAGCAAGCTTTTTGAAAGAATAATAGGTCAATTTAATTTTTGAAAGCTACTAAAAGCATGTTGGAACTCTTCGAGGAAAGGGGTGACTCAATTATCTGCTTAATTCGATAGTCTTACTAGCTGATTAATTTTCTGACGAAGCTATGGGTAATACCAGTTGTTCTGGTGGACTTATATACTAGGCAGACTCAAAAAATAAAAGCGAGGTGGCATCAAGCTTAGCCAGTCATGGGGAGACTCTAAAGAAAACGAATCTTTAATAGAAACTTGCGACAAGTAGTCAGAGTTTCATTTCTTAAGACCTTGCAAAACTAAAAAATCTAGTATGGTAGGGAATAAGCATTTAAAGAATAGTGAACAGAGGAAAAACAAAATATTTCAAAAGGCTTGTTCTCCTTAATCTTCTTGGATGTATATCTTTAAACGGGCTCGCTATTGCTGAAGGGCAGGAAGTTCAGAAAGAAAGTCCAAGTTTTACAGATACCGCTTACTTAAAATCTGGACACAGGTTAAAAGATTATATATTAGATACTGGAGATACACTATCTATTGAATTTGTTGATGCTCCAGAACTTTCTACCTCAGTTACTGTTGACCCCCAAGGTCAAATATATCTTCATAGAATAAAAAATGCATATGTCAGAGGACTAACTATTAAAGAACTTACAAGAATTCTTGAAAAACGTTATGAAGAGTTTCTTCTCTCCCCAGAAATTTTTATAAAAATCACCACATTTAAATCCATTAGAATTTCAGTTAATGGAGAGGTCAGAAATCCAGGTTTATATAGATTTAGTCCTTTCACACCAGCCACTTCAGGAAGTAAGTTAAATGAAACGGAAAGAATGAATTTAGGCTTAGAAAATACCAATACTTATACAGATTTAAATGATATAGATCCTATAGCACTGGATGGAGAGAGAGTTATAAATAATAATGTACCAACAAAATCTTCATCTGAAATAAAAAGATCTAGTGAGTTTATAACTACATTATCAAATGCAATTACTAGGGCAGGAGGTTTAACCTCTTATAGTGACTTATCTAAAATAAGAATAGTTAGAGACATCCCTCTTGGGAAAGGTGGTGGTAAAAAAAGAGCCATAATTGATTTTAATCCTTATCTAAGAGATTCTATTAGTTCATCAGATTTAAGACTTTTTGATGGAGACTCTATTTTTATACCAAGACTAGAAAAAGCTGACCCCACAATACTTCAGTCATCTATACTTTCTGGATTGACTCCGAAATTTATTTTTGTAACAATTGGAGGAAAGATAGAAACTCCTGGAATAGTTAAGGTCCCTCTAGAAAGCGCTTTATCTGATGTAATGAATCTATCTGGACCTAGAAAACCACTTTCAGGAAAGATCTTTCTTATTAGATATAACAAAGATGGGACTCTCTTAAGGAAAAACATTAGGTATTCATCAAATGCCACGCCTGGCTCACTTAAAAACCCTTATTTGCTGTCTGGTGATTTAATAAGTGTGAAAAATAGTATTTTAGGGAGAAGTGCCGGAAACATTAAAGAAATAACAGCTCCAGTAGTAGGTATTTATACATTTAGAGAAGTTCTCAAAAACTGGTAGTTTCAGAATCTAAATGCCTTTATATCTTTATACACCAAGGAGTCTGTCTAATAACAATAATTTAATCCGAATCAATTAACCATACTGATAAAAGTCACCTAAAATATTGCCCATACAATTATATATATAAGCTTTAGGAAAATATAAGCGGCTATCTTCCATACGAAGTTATTAAATTCATTATTCCTTGCTAAAATAAATATAAGTTTTTATAAGGTTAACTATCAAAAATAAATCTCCATTTCTGGTTACAGGGTCTGCAGGTTTTATAGGTGCAGCTTTAGTTCTTCGTTTATTAGAAGAAGGAGAGCATGTTATTGGTATAGATTCTATAAATGATTATTATGAACCTTCATTAAAATTATCTAGACTAGAGCTTATTAAAGCAAAGGCAAATTCATCCTATGGCAGATGGAGGTTCTTTAAAGCAAGACTAGAAGACTATAAAAGTATTAATGATATATTTAAACAATACAAGCCTGGAGTTGTATTCAACTTAGCAGCTCAAGCTGGTGTGAGATATTCTTTAAAAAATCCTTTGGCTTATATAAATTCTAATATAGTAGGTTTCGCTAATATATTGGAGCTATGTAGAGAGTATCAAGTAAATAATTTCATTTATGCATCAAGTAGCTCAGTTTATGGAGGTAATCAACTCTTACCATTCAAAGAAGAGCATTCTGTTGATCACCCTATCAGTCTATATGCTGCAACGAAAAAGTCTAATGAGGTAATGGCTCATACATATAGCCACCTATATAAGATACCTTCAACAGGCTTAAGATTTTTCACAGTATATGGTCCCTGGGGAAGGCCTGACATGGCTCCTATGATCTTTACTAAATCAATTCTTGCTGGTAAGCCTATCTCCATTTTTAATTATGGAAAAATGATGAGAGACTTTACTTATATTGATGATATTGTTGAAGGAATCTTGAAGTGTGGCTACAAACAAGCATCAATTGATGAAAAGTTTAATCGGTTATTACCAAATCCTGCAAAATCATTTGCTCCCTATAGAATTTTCAATATTGGTAATAGCAAGCCAATAGAGTTATTAACCTTTATAGAGTTACTTGAACAAGCATTAGGTATGAAATCTAAGAAAGAATTTAAATCCATTCAACAAGGAGATGTAGAATCTACCTTTGCTGATACTTCTAAAATTGAAGATTGGGTTGGTTATTTTCCAAAAACATCAATAGAAGATGGTGTTAGAAATTTTGTTAAATGGTATAAAGATTACTATAAGGAATAATCGATAGAGTATACTTTAGCAATAGAGCAATCTGATTATCATTAATATTTAATTACTAGGTAAATAATATTTTTTGCATAATGAGTAACCATTCAATTTTACTATTTTTAGAATAGTATTGTTCATTAATTACCATTCTAATTTTTACTGTAAAGCTTTATTTATATTAACAATAAGTCTAATAAACTATATTGATTTTCATCTAATTACTATTAACCCATATCTGTAAGTATTAAATAATCTTTTATCCATCCTATACTTCCCAATTTGAACCATCTCCTACTCGCCAGAAATTGAGTCCTGCCTCAATCACTTTTTTATGATTAATAATTGATCTGGAGTCAAAAACCCAAGCTGGTTTTCTCATTTGCTTTGCAATTTTTACCCAATTTAACTGCGAATATTCTTCCCATTCAGTAAGCAGCAAAATAGCATCCGCATCTTTTGCCGCATCACTAATTTGATCAACTGAAGACCAATCACCATCCTTATAAAGAGTTAATTGTTTGAAAGCTCCTGATACTTTATCAATTGGTTCACTACCCAAATCAATTGCAATTTGCTTTGCTGAAACCCTAGGGTCATGAATAAAGAGTATTGCACCTTCATTCTGCAAGTCTTTACAAATCTGTATTGCAGCAGATTCTCTGGTGTCATTTGTATTGGCCTTAAATGCAAATCCCAAAACAGCAATCTTCTTACCTGCGAGTGTTCCAAAAAGCTTTTTAACGATTAAATGCGAGACCCTCTTTTGATGCCATGTATTTAAATGAACAACCCCCTCCCAGAAATCCGCAACCTCTGGTAATCCAAAAAATCTTGATAAGTAAACAAGGTTAAGAATATCTTTTTTGAAACAACTTCCACCAAAACCAGGACCTGAATCTAAAAATCTTGAACCAATTCGACTATCAGAGCCTATTGCCCTAGCAACCTCTCTGACATCAGCACCAGTAGCTTCGCATAAAGCACTAATAGAATTTATAGAGCTTATACGTTGAGCTAAAAAAGCATTTGCTGTTAGCTTCGCTAGCTCGCTACTCCAAATATTCGTGTGTAAAATCTTATCTTCATCAACCCAATTTCTATAAATCTCTGACAAAGCTTTTATTGCATTATTATTCTCACCCCCAATTAAAACTCGGTCAGGGTCTTCAAGATCTTTTACTGCTGAACCTTCAGATAAAAATTCTGGATTTGACAAGATATCAAAAGTTGGGACCTCTGACTGCATAGTTAAAGCTGGTTGCGATGTATTTAGAATTTCCTTGATTACCTCAGCTGTCCTTACAGGCAATGTACTTTTTTCAACAACAATTGTGTGACCTTGAGCATAGCTAGCCACTTGACGAGCAGAAGACTCTACCCATTTAAGGTCACTTGCCTGACCTGCCCCAATACCTTTAGTTTTAGTTGGTGTATTTACTGAAATAAATATCATATCTGCAAGTGAGATATGTCTTTGCAAATCAGTTGAAAAATGGAGATTTTTTCCTCTGCATCTACCGACTATTGAACCTAAACCTGGTTCATATATAGGTAAATTCTGAAGATTGGGATCATTCCAATTTTTAATGCGTTCATGATTAATGTCAACAACATTAACCTGAATATCTGGGCAATGGGCTGCTAATACAGACATTGTTGGACCACCTACATAGCCTGCTCCAATACAACAAATATTCTTAATCTGACCGTTCATTGTTTCCACCTAATTTTTGATCTTAAAATATTTATAATTTATTATAGAATAAGGACTCTTTTTCTAATGCTATTAATGGTCATAAATATATAATTTCAAATAATAATTAAACTGTGTGTAGCTTAAAGACGAAAAGTCTCTTAACTAGAGTTATTAGGATTTTTACTTAAAATAAGAGGAATATTTTTCAGAATCGAGCGAAAAGGTAAATCACGTTAATTAAATAATATTTCAGCAATACTTCATATATTTGAATAGAAGAATACTCAACTAGATCTCTTAACTCTATTAACATTTAATTGTTTTTTACTAGAATCTTCTATAAGAGTCTTTTCAATTAAGTATCACAATTAAAAAACAAAAAATGAAATTTTATGAGGAAAAATTTAAAAGCTCTTTTTTCATATTTTATTATAAAATCAACCAGAAATAAAAAAATTTCAATATCTATACTAAAGACTGGAAAAAGCTAGTGAATGATTCCTATAATTTATAAGGTAAGATAAGCTCATTTTCGTGAAAGATAGTTCTCTAAGATCAATTTTAATAACAGGGGGAACTGGATTTATTGGTAGTCATACATGCCTAAAACTTCTGGAAAAAGGCTACTTTCTTTATGTAGTCGATTCATTTATCAATAGCTCCCCTAAGGTATTAAGAAAACTGGAAGAATTATTTCCACAAGGGAGTGAAAAGTTTAATCAGCAATTTAATCTTATAGAAGGTGATATAAGAGATAGTACTGTAATTGAAAATATTTTTATAAATTCAATTAATCAGAATAGGTGTATAGAAGCAGTAATTCATTTTGCTGGCCTAAAGTCTGTAGAGGAATCATTGTTAAATCCTTCTCTTTATTGGGATATAAATGTGGGTGGTTCTATTGCATTAGTAAAAGTATTAGAGAAGTACAATTGTAGAACAATTGTTTTTAGTAGCAGTGCAACTGTCTATAATTCTATTTCAGACTCGCCATTATCTGAAAATTGTGAGGTTAGACCTTGCAACCCCTATGGAGAAACAAAAGCAACTGTTGAAAATATTTTAAGGAGTTTATATAAGAATAAAAGGAAAGATTGGAGAGTAATTAACTTAAGGTATTTCAACCCAATTGGAGCACATTCATCTGGGGTAATAGGAGAAGATCCTATTAGAAAAACTAACAATTTATTTCCATATTTAAGTAAAGTTGCCTCTGGTAACAAAGAAGTCTTGAAGATCTTTGGTAATGATTGGCCAACATTTGATGGAACCGCTATAAGGGATTACATTCACATAATGGATCTTGCAGATGTTCATTGCCTCGCTCTAGAGTATTTGTTGCAAAAAGAGGAATCTAGATTCCTTTGCTTAAATGTTGGCACAGGAAAAGGAACTAGTATTTTGGAACTGTTAAAAACATATGAAATTGTAAATTCATGCAAAATTCCTTTTATTTATGTTGATAGGCGGCCAGGTGATATTGCCATTTCTTTTGCAAAGACTGAGTTGGCTACTTCAATTTTAAACTGGAAGCCTAAATTTGATATATCAGATATGTGTAGAGATGGATGGAACTGGCAAAAGTTAAATCCATGTGGTTATCAATAGATAGTATTCTCTTAAATAAAATCTCTTGTTCAAGTTCTTATATTTTGTTCTATAAATTTTAATACCAAGTATACTTTTAAAATGGAATTTTTGCTATATACATGGCTTTAATTAGTTATTAAATTTTTTATTTTCCTAGTAAAGAGTATCTTACCAAGCATAACTTAATTATACATTCCTAAAAAACAAGGTATTATAATCATAGTTCAAATAAAAATATATTATAGCCTTTTAAATTAACTAAAGATGGATAAAAGTCTAGATGGAGTTATTGCTAAAATAATAAGCTCATCCTGATACCTTTTCTTATCTCATTAGACCTTAGCAATTGTCCTAAATCCTGAATACCAGCAGCTGAACTTACATATAAATCAAGATAAAAATTCTTTTTAAATGTTCGCCTTAAAGAAAAGCTTGCGTTTGTTTGAGATAGCTCTGACATGCTTATATTCAATTCTGGGATCAACTGGTATAAATCTGATAAATGAATATTAGATGAAAGGCCAAAAGAATATAAGCTTCCCATACCTCCTAATACCATTTTTGGATTTAAATTAATAGCCACTTTATCATTTAGCTCAAAAGTGTTAATCCACTCGTTAAATAAATAACCTTGTTTATTTTGTTGGTTTCTGCCAACACTTATTCTAGAGGAAAGCCATGTAAAACCATTTCTTAAAGGACTCATTAAAAGAAATTTACCGCCAACTCTAGTGTTAAAATTAGATTCACTCATAAAAGTTCCAACAAAAGCATTATCCTTTTCTGAAAAGGTGTTTTGATTATTAAATGAACCAAGGTTTGCTATCTCTAACTGAAAAGAGTTAGAAAGTGACTTTGAAATTGATCCAAATAAATTGCCTTTACTATCTATATTAAATGAATAAGATGATTTAGAGCGAGGAGGTATTAAAGCAGATCCAACAGTAAGTCCATCAAAAATCAATACACTGTGACGAGGGGAAAGTTTGCTCTCAGGAGGTTCTATAGCAAAAGGCTTATAACTTATTCCAGCAAAATAAAGTAACTTATTCTCAGATGGAATAGTTAGCAAGGAAGTTGAAGGAGACGCTCCAAATCCATTGGTAATACGTCCTTGAATTCCTATTATGGGACTTATATCATAATCAACTCCGAAATTGTAAATTGGAGCTCTATAAAAATACTTATTTGAGTCAAATACATTATTCCCTGGACCCATAGGTATTAAAATTGATCCAAAAGAGTTAATCTTCTGATTTACTCTCCACGACAATCCTGAGCCTAAGTATAAATTATTACCATAAAAATTGTCTTCAGAATTAATAGCATCTAACTTAGAAGGTAAAAGTGATCCACCTGCTAGAAAATGTAAATCTAAGTTATCATTTAATTTTCTAGAAATAGGAAATGATATAGAGCTTATAAAGCTTCTATTTGAAATAGATGACTCTCTAGAATTAAATATGTTGCCATTTTCATCATCTCCATTCTTAATCAACCAAGATTCTAAAGAAACCAAAGTTGATATAGACCATTTAGTACTATCAAAGAGTCGCTTCTTTATAGAAAATCCATAGATCTCCCAATAGTTAGGGATAACTTTACTTCCATCTATAAGTGAATATAAAGGGTCATCGGCAACTGAATAAAAAGCTGAAATATGGGTGTTTTCATTCAACCCATAATCGAGCATATATGCATAGTTTTGATTACCTGAACCACTTGTAGATCCTCCAGATTTAAAAGTTGACAAAGAGTAAATTAAATGCTCAGCTTCATCGATAGGTGGCTGGTTATTAGTAGGAAAAGAAATTCCAATGCGCAGAGGTTTATATAAATCGTTCTCTTCTTGGTTAATTGAGTGTATTAAATCTTTTCTTTTCTCTGAAGATTCACTCGGATTAGAAAAATCATCTAAGTAATAAGGATCTGATAAGCCTTCGCCCTTGGGATTTTCTAGTATCTCCCACTGAATTTCTCTCTCACCAATTTTGAATGGTGAATCAATTTTTTCCCATTTAATTTTAGTTTCTGCTAAGGAGAAAGTTGGTATCCAAATATTGTTCCCAAGCCAGGAGCCAAATAGTAAAAATGCAAAAATATATCTTGGATCTGATCTATTCATCATTCAACATAGAGCCTTTGGGAATCTATGCTTTTCTCCAAACTGCTATTAGTTTACCTTGTATCTCAACCAATTCGGAATCTATTTCGATAGGTTCATATGCTTGGTTAGCAGCTTCAAGCCTTACCAAATGGCCTTTACGGTAAAAATGTTTTAGGGTAGTTCCAGAGCCAGGAACTAAAGCACTCACTACAGTCCCATTTCTAATGTTTTGTGGTTCTTGAACAGGTTCCATTAAGACAACATCTCCGTCAGCTATATAAGAGTCAACCATTGAATCTCCATTAACAGTCAAAGCAAACAAACCTCTTCTTTTTAATACTGAGTCCATATCAAGATTTTCTTTTACATCTTCAAAAGTTTCAACTAAACCACCAGCTGCCACTGCTCCAAGTAAAGGTATCCCTGAAGCTAAATTTCCAATGAGTTGCAAAGTCCTCGCTTGGCCCTCTTCCCAAGTTATCCATCCTTTTTCTTGAAGATGCTTTAGTCGACTCTGAATTGGAGCAGGAGAGCGAAGTCCCATAGCATGCATCATCTCCCTGATGGAAGGGCTGTGATGATTAGTACCTATGTAATCTGAAAGCCAATCAAAGAGCTCTTGTTGAGCTGGTGTCAATTGTTCTACTTTCATTTATAAAAAGATTTTCATTAACTCCTAATACATATGTACCTAATAAAATGAATATACGCAAGACTTATAAGCCTCCAAGCAAAGCAGCTAAAAGAGCCTGCTGGGTATGCAATCTATTCTCAGCCTGATCAAAAATTCGACTGAATTTACTTTCGAAAACTTGATCGCTGATTTCTTCTCCTCTATGTGCAGGCAAGCAATGAAGAACAATGACTTCAGGAACAGCTTGATCAATTAGGTCTTTATCAATAGTGAAACCTTTAAAAGCCTCTTTCCTTTGTAGTTGTTCTTGTTCTTGTCCCATCGATGCCCAGACATCGGTATAAATTACATTTGAGCCTAAAACTGCTTCATAAGGGTTATTAAATATCTGAATACTAGACTTGGAGTGATTTATCGTTTTTGCTTTCTCAACAATTGAAGCAGGTGGCTCAAAATCCTTTGGACAGGCCAATCTTATATTTACACCCAAAGAAACTCCTAATAACAATAAGGAATTTGCGACATTATTCCCATCGCCAACATAAGAAAGTGTTAACCCCTCAAGCTTGCCAAATTCTTCTTGAATAGTGAGAAAATCAGCCAATGCTTGGCAAGGATGCTCTAAGTCTGTTAAAGCATTTATAACTGGAACAGAAGACCATTTAGCATATTCAAGCAACTCTTCATTACCAAAGGTCCTAATGGCTAAAGCATCACAATAACGGCTTAAAACTCTAGCAGTATCTTTTATTGGCTCTCCTCTACCTAACTGGGTAGTTTGCGTGCTTAAATCAATTGTTTGAGCACCCAGTCTAGCCATTGCAACCTGAAAGCTTACTCTTGTTCTTGTAGAAGCCTTGCTAAAAATAAGACCCAATACGCGATTACCAAGATCTATTCTTCGCAAATTGTTCTTAAATTGAGAAGACAGTTCTAGCAAAGATGTAATTTCATCAAAAGAAAGATCTGCACATGAAATAAAGTTCTTTCCTCGAAGATTTGCAAGATCTTTAGATAAAGGTTTAGAAAATTTGTCCATAAGAATCACTATAGTTTTACCTTTTATCAAAAATAAATGCTTAAAATCGGCACCTATGAGGCAGATTATCCTGGCATAACAGTTTCAGCTAGTAAGCTCTTTAAATCCTCTCCTTCAATAACTTCTTTCTCAAGAATCTTTTGAGAAATGCTTTCTAGTAATGGCAAATTCTTCTTGAGAATGTTAAGAGCATTTTCATGGGCTTCATCAACAAGACTTCTTACTTCCTTATCTATAGCCTGGGCTGTTGCATCACTTACAACTCTTCGGGGGTTATTATTACCTCCCAAAAACTGACCTCCGCCTTGTTTGTCATAAGCTAAAGGTCCCAAGATATCACTCATTCCATAGGTGCCTACCATTTGTTCTGCTATATCAGTCGCCCTCTGCAAATCATTTGAGGCGCCAGTAGTAACTTTGCCAAAAACAATTTCTTCAGCAGATCTACCTCCTAACAATGTAGCTATTTGACCTTTCAGCTCATCTTTCGAATTAAGGAATCTTTCTTCTGTTGGCAATTGCAATGTATAACCTAATGCGCTCATGCCTCTAGGCACAATTGATATTTTCGCCACCTTGCTGCCACCAGGCATTAAATGTCCAACAATTGCATGCCCTACTTCGTGATAAGCAACTACTTTCTTTTCATCATCTTGTAAAACCCTACTTTTTTTCTCCAATCCTGCGACAACTCTTTCTATTGCCTCATTTAAATCTCTTTGCTCTACTGAAGTCCTTTTAGCTCTAGCAGCCAATAAAGCAGCTTCATTAACCATGTTAGCCAAATCGGCTCCTGCAAAACCACTGGTTGCTTGAGCTATTGAATCTAAATCTATTTTGTCAGCTAATTTAATCTTCTTTGTATAAATCTCTAGAATTGTTTTCCTTCCAGATAAATCAGGTCTGTCAACTAAAACTTGTCTATCAAATCGCCCTGGTCTCAACAAAGCAGCATCAAGTACTTCTGGTTGGTTAGTAGCAGCAAGGACAATTACAGGCTTATCAGCTGAAGAAAAACCGTCCATCTCAGTGAGTAATTGATTAAGAGTCTGCTCCCTTTCATCATTACCCCCAACTACTCCCATTGAGCCTGATCTGCTTTTACCAATTGCATCCAACTCATCAATGAAAATTATGCATGGTGCTTTTTTCTTTGCTTGTTCAAATAAGTCCCTAACCCTTGCAGCACCTGCCCCAACAAATAGTTCAACAAATTCAGATCCGGAAATAATAAAGAAAGGAACTTCTGCCTCTCCAGCTACAGCTTTAGAGAGTAATGTCTTACCTGTACCAGGAGGGCCTACTAATAAGACTCCTTTAGGTATGCGAGCGCCAATATCAGAATATCTTTGAGGGCGTTTTAAAAAATCAACTATTTCTGTTAATTCATCTTTAGCCTCATCAACTCCAGCAACATCATCAAAGGTAACTCTGGACTCTTCATCAGGTACATATACTTTTGCTTTGCTTTTGGTAAAGCTCAAAGCTCCTTGAGCTCCCCCTCCTCCCATGCTTCTACGAGCGAAAAATTGGAGTACCAATATGAAAATCAAAGGAGGGACTACCCAACTAAGAATGGTTGTAAAAATATTGGGTTTTTTAGGAGGTGCTGCAGCAAATTCAACGCCTTTTGTTTCTAAGCGCTGTGGCAAATCCATATCAAAGATAGGTGTAGTTGCTAAGACTGACGGAGCTCCTTCTGTAGGAGAAGAAAGCTCATACCTAATTTGATCTTGAGTAATATATGCCCTCTTGACCTCTCCATCATTTACCTGATTAATAAATAATGAATAAGGTACGCGAGGAACTTGCATATTTTGGCTTGGGAAGAAACTGCTAAAAAGCAATAATGCTCCAAACCCAATTAAAACCAGATTTATTATCCCGAAGCGGCGATTCGGCTGATTTTCGTCTTGTCGAATCGGCATGAGAACCAAAATTTCTAGGAATACAAAACTAACAAATATATGCAAATTATATGAAGGAAATTAGGTGTAAGAACCGAACGAAGTTAAGAGGAATATCTAGTGAGGGTTATCAACAACCATATTAAAAACAAAGTCCTCTCCTGTTTTAGAAGAAGAAATCTCTCCTAAAGTAAAGGCTTGCTCTATGGACTCAAATCCAAGATCAGCTAATGGCGTCATTGCAGAAGTACCACCTAGAATCTTAGGTGAAAAAAATAGCAATATTTCCTGAACACAATTGTGTTGAAGTGCAGCAGTAGCAAGCGAACTTCCACACTCCCAAAGAACCTTATTGCAACCTCTTTGAGCCAAAACTTCTAATAATTTAACTGGACTATTCTCCTTAATAAGAATCTTTTCAGGTCCATCAGGTAAATCATCTAAAAGAGTGACGTCACTATCAGGGCCATAACAAATAAAAGTTTTTGCTTGCTTGGTATCCCAAAGTTGAGCCTCAACAGGTAGTTTAAGCGAAGAGCTAAAGACAACTCTTAAAGGTTCTTTTTTAGAAATGCCTCTACTAGTAAGAAGTGGATCATCCTTTCTAACAGTTCCTCCTCCAACAATTACTGCATCACATTTTGAACGAAGATAGTAAACATTTCTTCTGGATTCAACACCACTAATCCATTTACTTTTCCCATTAGGAAGTCCTATGCGTCCATCAAAACTCATTGCCCATTTAAGGATGCCCCAGGGCCTCCCTGTTCGATTACGAAAAACAAAAGCTCTATTTAAAAAATTAGCTTCTTTTTTAAGGACTCCGCAAATAACTTCAATACCAGCTTTTCTTAGTAGAGAAACACCCTTCCCTGAAACTCTTGGATCAGGATCATTTATAGCAATTACAACTCTTGCAAGACCTGATTTGATGATCGCATCTGTACAAGGAGGAGTTCTACCTTGATGGCAACATGGTTCAAGATTCACTAAGAGAGTTCCACCTTTTGCAGAAGATCCAGCTTGTAATAAAGCTTCTATTTCTGCATGAGGTTGGCCTGCGAAAGAGTGATACCCCTCTCCCACCAATCTTTTATTAGAATCTAGAATCACAGCCCCTACAAGTGGGTTTGGACTAGTTTGCCCATCAGCTAACGCAGCTAATTGCAAGACACGTCGCATCCATGGAATCCAATTGTGATTTTTTCGATCAGTTATTGTCATCTTTAGATGGAATTGGATCAATTGAACGCCATTCTTTAACCAAATAAGGCGGTACTGGTAATTCACTAAACCCTCCTTTCAAAGAAAGTCTTAATGGTCGATTGTTTTGTAGATCTTCCAACAATGGGTTCAATAAAAATTCTGCAGCAGCATCTCGAGAATCATTAGCCAATTGAGGATCATCCAAAGTTATATCTTCTAAATTCCATGTTTTTAATCCCGATTCCATTATTAGTTTTGTTGGATGATCCAATCTAAGGCTGCCTGTAAAACCAACAATTCTCAAAACAATTTTATCTTGACTTTCTTCTTTAGGGTAAACAACTAGTTGCCAAGTCTGGTTGTCAAGATCTCTAAGATTTTCTAAGCTTCTATGAATTTGAACACCTTCATTGGTGTCAAAAAACTCCAGTTTTGCTTCAAGAGAGGAAGGACAAGTAATCAAAAAAGAAAATGCTATCAATAGAAATGCAATGCAATACTGAAAGTATTTAACAAGAGAATTTTCATTCACTTTGTAGCACCTCAGAGTCAAGCATGGCATCTAATGTTATCGAGGAATTAACCAATGATTGGTACTTAGCTAAAACACGTCGATTCCGATCCAACCATTGAGCAGGGTCAGTGGCATTACTCCCTTTAGAATCAAACCTCGGTGTTTCAGAATCCATTAATTCCAAATCATCTTGTTGATTAATGAGAGCGATCAATAGTTCATGCTGACGCTGTCGTCTAATAGGATCTTTATTTATTTGGAGGCTTGTCTTTTCCAATGAACTCTTCAAGAAACTCCAAGAATCTAATCAATCAATTTAATTAAAGCAGTTTTTAATATGGAGGTAAACAATCAAGAAATCACCAAAGAGGAAATTCCCATACATGTAATTGGCATTTCTGCTTCAGGTGTCATAGGTCTATCACAGGAACTACAAGGTGTTATTCTCTCAGCAAAAAAATTAGCTGGCCCCTCAAGAGTTTTAAGCAATTTAAATAGCTGGTGGACAAATCAAAATTCAAAAGATCCATTCCCTGATTTTTATAAAAGCGATAAGCCAGTTGATTTAATTAACTGGCTTAAAGAGCAAGATCAAAAAATTGTATTACTAGCAAGCGGAGACCCTCTTTGGTTTGGAATTGGAAGAATCCTTTTGAAGCATTTCCCTTCAGAAAGGCTTATTTTCCACCCTTCACCAACATCTTTACAGTTAGCATTCTCAAGATTAGCAAGACCATGGCAAGACACAACTTGGATCAGTCTTCATGGGAGAGATTCAAGTCCTCTACTTCAACTTTTACATAAACAACCTGAGTCAATTGGCATCCTCACTGATCCAAATGTAGGAGGAGCTAAAGAAGTTAGAGAAGTACTTCGCGCATCTCAACTTGAGATGGTTTATCAATTTTGGATTTTTGAAAACCTTGGAGGTGAAGCAGAGCGTATTTATCAAATCTCTACAGAAGAAGCCTTACCAGAGTTAGGACCTCTTCATTTAGTTGTTCTCATCAAAAAAAGAATCATTTTAGATAATGAGAAAGACTTACCTCTTTTTGGTATAGAAGACGGCTTTTACTTAACACATAAAGACAGACCAAGTCTTATAACAAAAAGAGAAGTTCGTATTCAAGTTTTGGCAGATCTTGAACTTCCTCAAACTGGTGTAATTTGGGATATTGGTGCAGGAGCAGGGACCATTGGTCTAGAAGCATTAAGAATAAGACCAAAACTTAAACTTCTTTCCATTGAAAAACGTTTAGGAGGAAAAGAACTAATTATCGCAAATGCAAAACGTCTATCAATTTCCCCAAGCAAAATAAAAGTAATAGAGTCAGAAGCCTTATCTATCCTTGAGAAAAGAGAAATACCTGATGAATTTAATACCCCAAGTAGGGTAATTCTTGGTGGCGGAAGTTCAAATAAAGCAATGATGATAGAAAAAATTCTGAACCTACTGTCCCCAAAAGGGATTATTGTTATTCCACTAGCAACACTTGAAAGTCTAGAAAAAATATTGTTACTTTTAAAGGCAAGGCGATGCAATGTAAAAATCAGTCAGCACCAAAACTTCCGTGGAATTCCATTAAAAAAAGGTACCAGACTTCATCCAATTAATCCTGTTTTTATTATTAAAGGCATTTTAAAATGAGAAACTAAACTGCTAAAGATTTAATCCTTCCCTGGCTTAGCAATATGAGGCAAACCCCAGCCCAATTTGTTACGGAGTACTTGAAAGAACTCATGATCGGACAAACGAACAAATCTTACAGGGTGGCTGCTTTTTCTAATAAGAACCCTATCTTCTGGCCAAACATAACACCCTGCCGTTCCATCAACTACCATCATTAGTCTTTCAGGGGTAGCCGGAAAGACTGTTACAGGTTCCAAGTCACTAAACACAAGTGCTCTAGATGCCAATGAATGTGGAGCGATAGGGGTTAATTGCAGTACTGGGCAATCTGGTGTAATTACTGGTCCACCAGCACTAAGCGAATAGGCAGTTGAGCCAGTAGGTGTAGACAGGATAACTCCATCTGCGGAAATATCGACAGGAGCATGTCTACCAATTGAGATTTCAAAATGACACATGCTTGTTAAAGGCTCCCTATGCAATGCCATCTCATTAAGGCAAAGGGCCTCCCACCGCCTTTGTTCTCCCCTAAAGACACTTACAACAAGACTTGTCCTTTCTTCTAAATCCCATTTAGTTGTTAAAACCTTCTCAAGTGCATTATCTAGATCATTTAAATAGGCCTCAGCAAGAAAGCCTAAATGGCCAGTATTAATTGTCAGTATTGGAATGCCTATTGGTGCAGTTTGACGAGCTGCAGAAAGAACCGTACCATCTCCTCCCAAAACAATGGCTAATTTCATAGAAGGATCAAAACCCTCTGGTACACATGCGTTGTATCCAAGCATTCTCATATGTTGATCAGGATTAGCAAAACCAACCATGCCGCCTGAGCTACTAGCTCTCACAACTTCATAACCTGATTTCTCAAACCTATTTTGAATATGCAGAGCTGTCTTTAAAGAAAGCTCCTTACCATCATTGAAAATCAGTCCTAATCTAGGCACTGAAAAAAACAAGCAACAACTTAATCACTTTAATAAAAAATTATTTTTAAAATAAATCTAACTTCAGTACTTTGAAATTACAAGAAACTTTAGCACCTAAAACTGCTCTAAGAACCGAAGATCACTTGTATAAAACCTCCTAATATCATCAATTTCATGTCGAACCATGCAGAAGCGCTCTACCCCCAACCCTGCTGCAAACCCAGTCCACCTATCAGGATCAATACCTAAGCCTTCTAATACTGCAGGGTCCACCATTCCACATCCCATAACTTCAAGCCATTTACCTTTCCATTGAACATCAACTTCAACCGAAGGTTCAGTAAAAGGAAAATAACTTGCTCTAAATCGAACAGGTAAATCACCAAAGAAAGTCTTTAAAAACGCCATAACAGTTCCACGAAGATGGCTAAAGTCCAATCCTTCATCAATTGCCAGTACCTCAACTTGATGAAAGACAGGAGAATGAGTTGCGTCAACAGCATCTCTTCTATACACCCTGCCTGGAGCAATAATTCTTACTGGAGGAGGGTTTTTCTCTAGACATCTAATCTGGACTGGTGAAGTATGAGTCCTAAGGAGCAAATCATTATCTAAATAAAAAGTATCCTGCATATCCCTTGCAGGATGATCTTCTGGAATATTTAATGCCGCAAAGTTATAATAGTCATTTTCAATTTCAGGACCCTCCTGCACTTCATATCCAAGGCCGCAAAAGATATCTACAATCTGCTCAGTTGTTGAGATTAAGGGATGCCTGTGGCCAAATGGAGTCCCTGCAGGGGGAGCTGTTACATCAAGTTTCTCATTAGCAATTTGTTCAGCTAAAGCTTCTTCCTTTAACTTATTAAACCTTCCTGAAATTAGTTCATTAAGTTGTTTTTTTAACAGGTTTGCCCTTTGGCCAACAATTGGACGTTCAGAGCTTTCTAAAGCTCCCATCGAACCAAGTATCTTTGACAAACGGCCTTTCTTCCCAAGAAAATGTATTCTCAGTTTTTCAAGCTCTTCTTTCTCTACTGCGAGAGAAATATTATTAGCAGCCTCTTTTTCCAACCTCTCAAGGTCATCAGTTAGCTGCTTAAGAGAGACGTTGTTACTCACAAGAAAAAGATATTGAATACAACTTTAATCATCCATGGGTACTAATTTAATAAAGAGTCTTCATTAAAAACGAAACCCTTGAGAATTCTAATTAGTAATGATGATGGTGTCTTCGCGGAAGGAATACGAACCCTTGCCATTGCAGCAGCACTGAGGGGACATGAAATTACAGTTGTTTGTCCAGACCAAGAGCGCTCTGCAACTGGTCATGGCCTTACTTTGCACTCGCCCATTCGAGCAGAGAGAGCAGATGAACTATTTGGAGAAGGAATCAAAGCATGGGGATGCAATGGGACTCCTGCTGACTGCATTAAGCTTGCCTTAAATGAACTTCTTAATGAAAGACCTGACTTAATACTTTCTGGTATCAATCATGGTCCAAATCTTGGTACAGATATTTTCTGCTCTGGCACGGTTGCGGCTGCACTTGAAGGAACACTTGAAAACATTCCTTCACTAGCAATAAGCATAGCCAGCTTTAAATGGAAAAAATTCAGCGATGCTGGTCAAATAGCATTAAATATTGCTGAAGATGCATTATCAAAAAACTGGCCCAAACAATTACTCCTAAATCTAAATATTCCTCCATGTAGTGCAAAGGAAATGGGAGAAATTAAATGGACTAGACTTTCAATTAGACAATATGAAGAACAATTCAGCAAACGGGAAGACCCACGAGGGAACACCTATTACTGGATGGCAGGAGAAGCAGTTAAAGATATTGATTCTGCGGGTGATGGTCCAATTCAATGGCCTAGTGATGTTTCTCAAATAGAGACTAACTCTCCTTCTTTGACTCCTATACAACCGGATTTATTTTGGAGAGGGGAGATTAATAATCTCCCAAAATTAAGTTTAAAGAATCACCTAACCCGATAAATCCTTTGAAGCAACCAAAGAGAAAAAATCAATCCAATTAAATGAGCAAATAAAACTTGTGTATTGCTTAGGACTGAAAGCATTTCTAAAGAGGTAATAGGATAGTTTTCCATTGATCTCATTCCTGCCCCAATAGAGATTCCTGGAGCTTGCATCGATGCTTGAACAAAAAGAGCCCCTGCTAATGATTGATAACCAACAGATGAAAAAACAAGCCCAATTAAATCCACTATCAAGCCCCTCTTTAATAAGCGTGCCGTTTCACCTCTGCTAGGGCGAGCAGGACTATTGATTGCTCTTCCGGTTAGTACTATCAGCCAACCCTGCCAAAGGCTGTATAACAATAAAATAAACGCCAAACTGGTTAGGGATAAACCTGGTCCTAGACCTAAAGCTCTTTCAGAGTTTCTCGCTAAACTGCTTCCTACATTGTTAAAAAGCAAAACACCTACCACTACAACTCCAAGCACTGTTTGGGTCCAAAAACGTATCCAACCAATACGTTTCATCCCCAAAGCAAGCAAAGGGAAATCAGGCTGGTCAGCCATCAACTTTAATGCGGCATTAATTCAAACTTGCCACCA
The DNA here is from genome assembly GCA_003278425.1 of Prochlorococcus sp. AG-363-B11. Lineage (GTDB taxonomy): Bacteria > Cyanobacteriota > Cyanobacteriia > PCC-6307 > Cyanobiaceae > Prochlorococcus_E. The sequence goes on from QCFE01000001.1 coordinate 45,693, forward strand.
AATCGTAAAAATTGCACGCTCATCTTGATATCACTCTGCTCCCCTAATCAAGCTCATCTTCCTACAGCTTTAGCTCTTGGGAGCTTTGATGGCCTACATGCAGGCCATAGAAGCATTATCAAGACAATAACAAATAGTGATCTTGGGATTCCAACAGTTGTAAGTTTCTGGCCTCATCCTAGGGAAGTGCTACTTGGTGAGACGAGGCTTCGTCTTGACCTTCCTTCTGAAAAGGCAATTTTGCTGGAACCTTTAGGAGTTAAACAATTAGTTCTAGTTCCATTTAATTTGTCATTAGCATCTTTAAGTCCTGAAGAGTTTTTCAATCAAGTCCTCATAGAACAATTACAAGCAAAACATATCTCCATAGGAGAAAACTTCCGGTTTGGTAAGAATAGAGAAGGAGATCCTTCAATTTTGTCAAAACTTGGTAGAGCCTCAAATGTAAAAGTTTCTGTCGGGGAAATAATCGAAGACAATCAAGGAAGAATGAGCAGTAGTCGAATTAGATCTGCTCTTAAAGCAGGAGATTTAACAATCACCAATATTCTTCTTGGGAGAGAATATTCCTTCAGTGGCTCAGTAATCCCAGGGAAAGGATTAGGGAGAGAGATAGGTTGGCCTACGGCAAACCTACAAGTTGATTCCAGGAAGCTTTTGCCAGGTCCTGGAGTTTATGCAGCCTTCGCAAAAGAGACTAATACTGAAGAATTCTTTCCTGCAATAATGAATTTAGGTCTTCAACCAACAATAGACCCAAATGCCCCATCAGCAACTGAAGTGCACTTCCTAAATAAAAGGTTAAATCTTGATAAAAAAGAATTAAATGTTAAGCCAGTTAAGCGAATAAGATCTCAAAAAAAATTCAATAGTCTTAAAGAGCTAAGCAATCAAATCAAGTTAGATGCAAAACAAGCTCTTTCTATCTTGACTTAGAGATAGAATTAAAGAGTTTAGGGGTAAGCATTTGTCAAACCCCAAACCACAAAAAAACCAATACCTCCAAGTAAAACAACTCCCCAAATGAGCACATTAGTGCTATCAAAATCAGCATTTTCCATAACCACGGGAAGCGCAACCTTCTTAACCTTGGCACGAAATAGATGAGTGTCACCCCTAAGACAACCCAAGATGTGGCTCAGCTAATAGATGCCAATCTTGATAGAGCAAGAGAAGGCCTTCGAGTGATTGAAGATTGGTCTAGATTTGGACTAAATAACAAAGAATTTGTTATTTCTCTCAAAGACTGGAGGCAACAACTTGGACAACATCACTATGAGTTTTACAAAAAAGCTCGGTCTACACGCACCGATAAAGGAGCAGGGCTAGAGCATCCTGCGCAGTTAAATCGATGTGAGCCCAAAGAAGTAGTCGCAGCAAATTTTGCACGGGTACAAGAAGCATTAAGAGTCTTAGAAGAGTTTTGTCGCATAATCCATCCAGAACTTTCAAAAATCTCAGCCAATATTCGATATAAGATTTACGACTTAGAGATTGATATTTTAAAAGCTTCTAATTACAGCAATAGAATTTCTAAAATTAAAAACTGTAAACTTTGTCTAATTACAAAACCCCATCCGCAATTAATTGAAACTATTTCCTTAGCTTTAAAGGCAGGAGTAAAAATGATTCAGTTTAGATGCAAAGAAGGGGCTGATTCAGACAACATTGAACTAGCACAAAAAATAGCTTCGGCCTGCAAAAGCCATGATTCACTCTTCATAATCAATGACAGATTAGACATTGCGCTTGCGACAGATGCAGATGGAATCCATTTAGGACAAAAAGACATCCCAATAGAAATTGCAAGAAAATTAATTGGTCCCGAAAAAATAATTGGAATCAGCACACATTCTCTTAAGCAAATCAAAGTCGCTGAGAATCAAGCATGCGACTATTTAGGTGTAGGGCCAATCTACAAAACTTCCTCAAAACCAAAAGAAAAGAGTCTAGGGGTTGATTTTCTAAAAAAAATTGCTCACCAAATAAAAACTCCTTGGTTTGCAATTGGTGGAATAAATAAAGTAACTATTTCTGAGATAAATTCCTTAGGAGTAAGACGAGTAGCTTTAATAAATGCAATTATGAATTCTGAAGATCCATACTCAGCTAGCAGAGACCTTTTGGAGAAAATAAAATGAGATTCTTTATCAATGGTCAAATAGAAATTATAAACTTTCAAGAAAGACAACCAAGCCTAGAATTATTAGTAAATGAACTTAATCTAAATCCTAAATTAATAGTCGTTGAATTCAATGGGGTTATATTAAATCAACAAAAGTGGGGAAGTCAGAAAGTAAAGGATGACGACAGGCTAGAAATAGTAACAATTGTTGGAGGGGGCTAATTAGCTTCTATATAAGCAGATAGAAACTTTTCAGATATATTTTATTTTTATCTCATAAGAAAATTAAATTACCAAGCCCCATCAAACTCCCTTAAATCTTAAGCATTTATAAAATTTTCATCGGAAAAACTGTGTTTTTGGAAATCTTTAGATTTTCTTCTACTAAAAACTCGCAACATGAGCCAAGTCAGGGGTTTAACACAGTTAAGTTATCTGTAAGTTTTTTTTTATAAAGGTGTCTGCTTCATCTAAACCTGAGCCTCGCTCAATGAAGTGGGAAAGCAATGGTGAATTAGCTCAAAGAGACTTATCAGAGCTTGTCAATCGTTTACTAGATGTTGAATCCCAAAGTCATAGCAATGAATTGTCTAGATTAGGCATGAAATATGAAGAACAAGATTAATCTTGAGCTCTATCACTTGCGAACCTTCTATTACTAATCCAAATTTAGAGGACTAAGCAATATTATTCTTTGATAGTGAAAAGATCTAGATCATTAAATTGGGTAAACACTCCTGTTCTTGCAGAAGCATTGTCTAGATATCAAGAAAGTAGATTACCTCGTCCTATAAGGCTCTGGCTTGAAGAAATTCTAGAGTTAAATAAAGACTAAAGTCCTTGCTTCAAATATTTTCATTGAGATTTGCTTTAACAATCCTTAAGGCTGCCATAGCAGCGCCATAACCATTATCAATATTTACAACCAATAGTCCTGGCGCACAACTGGCAAGCATTCCTTGTAAAGCTGCATTACCACCCTTGCTTACACCATATCCAACTGATACAGGTAGACCAATAACTGGCTGAGGAATTAATCCTGCAACGATTGTAGGAAGAGCCCCTTCCATGCCAGCGCAAACAATGACTGCTTTAGCTGCTTTAAGTTTATCCAATCTTCCTAATAGTCTGTGCAATCCAGAAACTCCGAGATCCATCAACATCTCTGCTTTTACACCATGGCATCTTAATGAGAGCAAAGCTTCAGCTGCAACCTTCAAGTCACTTGTCCCAGCAGTTAATACTAAAACCTCTCCAAGTGATTCATTTGTTACAAGTGCTGGACCTAACGTTAGACAAGATGCTTGAGAGTGATATTTCGCCTTTTCAAAAGACCTCAACAAAATTTCTGCTTTTTCCTGAGATACTCTCGTTACAAGGGCAAGCTGAGAAGCCTCTTCTAAGTCTCTAAGAATTACAGCAATTTGCTCGCATGTTTTATGTTCCCCCCATATTGCCTCAACCATACCCAAGCGTCCTAAACGATCAAGATCTAGCAAAACTTCCTTATTCATTGTTGAGGTAGCAACTCACCTTGGTATTTGATTGGGAAAGGGTTAATCCCTTTTTTACCAGTCAAATCATTTGCTATTTTCTCAAAAGCCATCTGGACATAATCTATTTCTTCCTGAGGAATCTTTTTCCAATCATCGCGACTAGTCCAAGTGATAAGCAATATGGCCTCTTCTCTTTCAGGGTCCCAAAGAAGCTGTCTTCCAAGAAAACCCTTTTGCTCTTTTAACCATGGCTCCCAACTCTTTTGTTCAGCAATTAACCAAGCTTTTCGATCCTTATGAGTAACACGTAATCGAAGGTACTCAATAATCTGTTGATTAGAAGGGTTCAATTCAAATGAAATAGCAGCTAAAGCAACTTGAGTATTGCTGAAAAAGAGAATAAAAGCGAAAAAAAGAGATACTAAAGAAAGGGAAGCTTTTCTAAAGTTTAATGTACTTGGAAAAAACATCATATTCTTTCTAACAAGACTACCGAGTGGCTACTAATACCCTCTTCTCTACCTTCAGGGCCAAGCAACTCATTTGTTGTTGCTTTAATGCCAACAAGGTTACAGTCTATGCCAATAGACTTAGCAATCTTCTGACGCATTAAATCAATATGGGGCTTTAGTTTCGGTCGTTCAGCGATAACAACAGAGTCAATATTCATCACCTTCCAGCCTTTTTCTCTAAGCAACTCTGAAACCTTCTCTAATAAAACCAGACTATCAGCACCTTCCCATTTAGAATCTTCTGGGGGGAAATACTTACCAATATCTCCTAATGAGAGAGCCCCAAGCATTGCATCCATCATGGCATGAGTAAGTACATCAGCATCACTATGGCCATCAAGGCCTAGTCCGGATGGATGTTCCAGCTTAACTCCCCCTATAATTAGATCCCTATCAGGAACTAATCGATGCATATCATATCCGTTACCTATACGGAGCTGAGTCTTTAATTCATTCATACCAATGGATCTCAGAGAGATGATACGAACCTGTTTTTTAACTGTACTTGAAAAACGACAGGCATAATTGAATCACTCTAGGCAGAGAACCACTAATCGCATCATAGCGGAGACATTTGACTGTGAATAACTACTGTCAAAAAATCTCTGTATAAGCAAGGCCAAAGTTAGAAGATCAAAAGAATGATAGAGGTAGCAAAAAAGACTAGGGGAATGCTTATCTTCCTGGGTTATTAATTCTATTTCTATAGAGGTAGTGTGAGCCTTATTAGTAGTTTTAGAGATACTATTTATTTCCTAAATAGCTCTTAAGAGCCAAAACAATTAGATGGAGGTACTAGTTGTCTTTACTATATGAAAACGTTGCTCATAATTAAAGGCTTCAATAGAAGCTATAGCTACTGATTCAGCTCTCATAGATTCAGCTTAAATTAGAGGAATAGAAATCACTACTATAAGCATAACTGTTGTAGAAAGAGAGTTTCCCGCGGTATAATTCTAGTTCTTCTTATGTAATTCTTATTAGACAATTCCAAGAGATATCAGCCAACGAATCAATCATCAAACCATGGATCAGGAATACATTTATCTTGCCTAATTCCAATGTTCAGGGTATTAAAACCATTTGGATCTTTTCTTAAAATATAAGATCTTTCTTTCACTTCAACCCATTTTTCATAAAGTTCTGGCCTTCGTTCCCTTGTTCTCAATTCTCTTTGAATCTGCCGCCATTTCTTAATCTCAGAATGATTACCGCTTAACAAAATTTTAGGGACATCAAGATTCCTAAAGCTTGCAGGTCGAGTGTAATGAGGGTGCTCAAGTAATAAATCCGAATGACTTTCTTCCACTAAGGATTCTGACCTTCCTACCGTCCCTGGAAGCAATCTCATGACTCCATTAATAATTGACATTGCAGCCAATTCTCCTCCCGTCAATACAAAGTCCCCTATTGAGATTTCTTCATCAGCAAGGGTGCGAATACGTTCATCAAAACCCTCATATTGACCACAAATAAAAACAAGCTGATCATATTGTGTAGACCACCTTCGAAAATCTTTTTGTGAGGGCTGATACCCCTGTGGCGTCATCATTAACACTCTTCTCCTTGGCAAAACAGGGATTGCGTCAAATGCTTCGAAGAAAGGTTCAGGCTTTAAGACCATTCCAACACCTCCACCATATGGCTCATCATCTACCTGGCGATAGCTATTTTTCGTATAATCTCTAGGGTTAAATATTCTCAGAGCCGCAATCCCTGAAGTTAGCGCTCTCCCAATTACACCAAGTTGCAATAGGCCATCAAAAGATTTAGGAAATAGACTAAGCACTTCAATTCGATATGTTCCCATAACGATTATTTACCCTCATACCCTAGTTCTGCGAGCCTTCCTGGGTTGCTTCTCCAATTAGGAACAACCTTTACGAAAAGTTCAAGATATACAGGCCCATCTATAAGTTTCTGCATCTGCAGCCTAGCGCCCTGACCTATCATTCTCAACATAGCTCCTCCTTTCCCGATTAAGATTCCTTTTTGACTTTTACGTTCTACTAGGACAGTAGCCAAAACAGCAGTTCTTGTAGATTTATCTCCTTTTTTCTTTCCTAAAGGCACTTCTTCAACACGATCAATTTTTACAGCAACACTATGAGGAATTTCCTCTCTTGTATTTAATAAAATCTGCTCACGAATAAGCTCGCTTAACAAAATCTCTTCCGGTTGGTCCGATGTGATATTTGAAGGGTATAAATAAGGTCCTAATGGCAAAAAAGTTGAAATCTGATCTATTAGTCCATCACAACCATGACCACTAAGTGCACTACAACAAAAAATTAGCCAGTCATCATTACCAACAAGAGTTCTATATTCTTTTATTCTTTTTATTCGATCATTTTCATTAACTAGATCCCATTTATTTAAAACGATAACAACAGGTATAGATTGAGCCTTTAGCAAATTGACAATAAAAGCATCTCCTCTTCCAGGCGTTTCACAACCTTCAAGGACTAATAAAATCGTATCAACTTCACCTATAATCTTCTTAGAACTTGCGACTAACCTCTCACCTAATAAATGATGGGGTCTATGAATTCCTGGAGTGTCAACAAAGACTAACTGTGCTTTAGAAGTAGTTAAGATTGCCCGTAATCGATTGCGAGTTGTTTGAGCGACTGGGGATGTTATTGCAACTTTCTCTCCAACAAACTTATTCACCAAAGTTGATTTACCAACATTCGGCCTCCCAATCAAAGCTACAAATCCTGATCGATAACCTTCTCTAGCAGGTTGAAATAATGACATGATCTAAGTACCTTCCTCATCTAGCCTGGCTCCAAAAAACAATAAAGCTATGAAAAAAAAGATTCCAAGTTTTGAAGAAGCAATAAATGCTTCCTCCTTATGGTGTTCCGCATGGGAGGAAGGTGAGCTGAGTGATGAAGTCTTAGCTGACAGAGTTTCTGAACTATTAGAAAGCAGGGATGGTAGCAGAGGGTTCTTTGCCTTCACTCTTTCAAGTAACTCCCCACTAATGGATCGTCTACCAGATGCCTTAATTTTTCGGATAAGAGAAGCTGGTGAAATAATTGTTGACCTTACAGTAAAAAACCTTGCAATGAGTACTGCTATGGCATTGCATCATCAACTTAATCAAAAAACTGAACAAAAGGCTGCCTCTGAAAATATTAAAAGAAGATGTATAGAACTTTTAAGGTTGCTAGAGCCAAACACTGTAAAAAAAAGACTTGAGATTCTTCTAGATGGAACAAAAGGGAAAGGGAAGGATGTGGATTTCCTTAATCGTTGGAACTACGATGATGAGCAAAAAAAAGAAATCGCTAATGCTATTAATTCTATTCCTGAAAATTGAACAAAAAAAGGCTGTGAAATTCACAGCCTTTTTTAATCAGTTTAAAATCAGTTAATTTCTAATCTCTACGCCCACCACCTTGAAGAGCAATCATTAATCGAAGTATAAAAACAAACAGATTTATATATGTTAAATACATACCCAATGCACCTGCAAGATACTGATCATCTGAATACCTACGTGGCATTGTATAAAAGTCCACGAAAGACATGCCTATGAAAAGAACTGTTCCAAACCCAGCAATTATTAGTTCAAGGCCTTGAGGCATTCCCCCACCTGTAACGAATGAACCGATCACCTGAACAACCATTGCAATAATCAAACCTATTAGGCCTAGCCCAACTGCTCCACTAAGTGCTTGTCCAACACTGTCACTCATACGTCGTCCGGTATAAGACGCAACAACAAAAGTTATCCCTGTTGCAAAAGCTGCTGTACCTATAGCAGCTCCACCTACAGCCAATTTTGCATAAAGAACAATCCCACTAAGTGTAAAACCAGTCAAAAGACTGAACGCTGTCAATAGAGGTAAAGCCTTGCTGTTATTCGCATTATTTGCAGCACTCATGGCCATGAAGAACAACACAAGCTCTGCAATTACTGCTACTAAAGAAAGTGTTCGGAACAAGCTAGGGTTGGTTGTAAGTAATGAAAGGCCACTAATTACACCAAAAGCAGTAAGAACCATCCCACCACCAACATAAGGCAAAGCCTTATCAATTACATTTGGCCCAACTATTGAATTTGATTGAGCCTCACGAATGGCTTGTTGAAAATTGCTACTTGCTGGCATATGTATCCAGATAATTAATTACTACTTTGACAGAAAAAAAATATTTGCGCGAATTATTTTGTGCGGATGTCACGAACTTTTCTCTTTCCTTGCATAAGCATCAACTACCCGCTGTACAAGCTGGTGCCTAACAATGTCTGCAGAAGTCAATTTGCAAATAGCAATTCCTTTTACTGTTTTAAGTACTTCAACTGCTTCAACAAGACCACTAATTTGCCCTAATGGAAGATCAATCTGAGTTATATCGCCTGTAACAACCATTCTAGAACGTTCTCCCAAGCGAGTAAGCACCATTCGCATTTGGGCGGACGTTGTATTTTGAGCTTCATCGAGGATGACAAAAGCATCTTCTAAAGTCCTACCACGCATATAGGCCAATGGAGCAACTTCAATAATACCCTTCTCAAAAAGGGTTGATGTTTTTTCCAAACCAAGCAAAGAATGAAGTGCATCATAGAGAGGTCTTAAATAAGGATCAACCTTCTGCTGGAGATCACCTGGCAAGAATCCCAATCTTTCCCCAGCCTCTACAGCTGGCCTTGTCAAGACAATTCTTTCTATTTTTCGTTCTGACAACATTCTTACCGCTAAAACAGTTGCAAGAAATGTTTTACCTGTACCAGCTGGTCCAAGAGAAAAAGTCAAATCATGGCTTTCCATAGCATCTAAATAAGCCTTTTGCCTTAGAGTTCTTGGCCTTAGGAGGTTTCCTCTTTGGCTCCTAGCCAAAACATGATCCCCCAAAGATGCATAATCACCTGTTCTGCCTGTATCAATTGAGGAAAGGGCTGCTTTAAGGTCAACATCAGAAACAGCCTGCCCCTCCCCCCAAACTGGACGCATCAACTCAACCAATGCTGCAGCCCTTTCAATCTGGCTTGAAAGGCCACTTAGCTCAAGTTTTAACCCTCTTAAGACAATGGATGCACCTGTTAAAGCTTCTAATCTATGAAGAGTTGAAAGACCTGCACCCGCAAGTGCTATAGCAGCATCTGAGTCAGGTAAATCAATTGCAAATCTTACAGAAGTCTCTGCTTCTGACATAAAAATATTACTTGTCAGAAGAAGCTTCTTCTGAACTAGCTTCTTCTACCTTCTTGGAGGACTCTTTTGGGGCTGATTTTCTTGATTCTTCTTGTTTGGACTTTCCAAGTAATTGAGCTGGGCGAATAGTCTTCTCAAGAAGACCTCCCTTTTCTAGAAGGGAGCGAACTGCATCAGTTGGTTGTGCGCCTTGACTAAGTCTCAACCTAAGTGCCTCGGTATCTAGCCTTGTTTCCTTAGTTCGAGGATTGTAAAAACCTAATTCTTGAAGAGGACGACCATCCCTTCGCGAAGTGCTATTGCAAGCAACTAGGCGGAAACTAGCCTCCCTCTTTTTACCGAACCGCTTCAGGCGGAGCTTGATCATCTTCGCTTTACTTCTTAGTTGTTTGTATAAAGGCAGTGAAAATCCACATACCAATTTCATATACTAGCCTGTCGTGGCTCATAAGTCTCCAAACCCTTTCTTTTTCTTATGAGGACGCTGACGTTTTGGTGATCTGACAGAGCCACCAGTACCTTGAGGCATTCCAGGCATTCCAGGCATTCCAGGCATTCCAGGCATTCCAGGCATTCCAGCACCACTAGACATTTGTTTCATCAAACCACGCATTTTTTGGAAATCTGCCAAAACCTTATCCATTTCAGCTGGAGTATGACCACTTCCAAGAGCGACTCTTCTCCTTCTTGAAGGCTGCGCTGCAAGTAATTCTGGTTGTGTCCTTTCGGCATTTGTCATAGAACCAATCATTGCCTCAATCCTCTTCAGCTGTTCTTCTCCGCTCTTCAACATCCCATCATCAATTTTATTCATTCCAGGAATCATTTTCATCAACCCTCCTAAAGAACCCATCCTCTTAATAAGTCTCATTTGCTTAACAAAGTCAGAAAAATCAAAAGTTGCCTCTTGAAACTTCCTTTGCATTTGCTCAGCATCTGCAATTTCAACTTCCTTCTGCGCTTTTTCTACAAGAGTTAAAACATCTCCCATTCCCAAAATTCTGCCCGCCATCCTTTCTGGGTGAAAAGGTTGCAAAGCCTCGACCTTTTCACCCGTACCAATAAACTTAATTGGTTTACCACTTACCTTGCGAATTGAAAGAGCCGCACCACCTCTAGAATCACCATCAAGTTTTGTCAGAACAGCGCCAGTAATGCCTACTTTTTCATGAAAAGCACGTGTTAGATCAGCTGCCTCCTGGCCAATCATAGAATCAACTACTAATAAAACTTCGTCAGGGTTAACAGCAGATCGAATACGTACCATTTCATCCATCATGTCCTCGTCTATCTGCAATCTTCCCGCGGTATCTACTATTAAGGTGTCAAAATCTTCTTCTTGTGCCCTTGCTAAACCTGATGCAGCAATTTCTTCAGGCTTTAAATCTTGACCAAGGCTAAACACCTCTAGCTCAATTTGATTGCCCAAAGTATTCAACTGATCTATAGCAGCTGGCCTATATACGTCTGCTGCAACCAATAAAGTCTTTTGTCCTTTTTCTTTCAAATGAAGTCCCAGTTTTGCAGTTGCAGTAGTTTTCCCAGCTCCCTGCAGACCCGCCATAAGAATGACGGAAGGCTTTTTTGTTGCTTCTGCTAATGGAGCATTACTACCACCCATAACTTCAATTAATTCTTTATGAACAACCTCAATGAATTTCTCCCCTGGCTTAACCCCTCTTACAACTTCTGCTCCAATAGCCTTTTGACGAACTTCTTCTACAAATTCCTTAACAACAGAAAGACTTACATCAGCGTCTAGAAGTGCACGTCGAACTTGCTTAAGTGCAATGTCCACATTGTCTTCATTAATCTGGTTCTCGCCCCTAAGACCTTTTACAGCATCTTCAAAACGTGCAGAAAGCTCATCAAACATTTAACTAAAATTCTTAAGATAATTCTAACAGCCTAGCTAAATAAGAATCATTAAATCACAATCAATTTTACTTGCTACTCCTAAAATCAACCAACTGCCACTGAGAATTCTTCCTGCCTAAAATATATTTCACCTTTAAAGAAGGCATACTTGTCTCAGAAGAGACTTCACCAGAATCATTGATTCTCTTATCCTTGTAATCAAGTTCTACTTTTACAGCAATTCTTTTATTTGTTTGATCTAAAATCTCCAAGGACTTAATTTCAGCATTGATTATTTGTTTTTCACCTAATTTCTCATCTTTTTTTCTCTGATCAGTAACTATATTAACGAGAGGACCCCTTGCTACTTTCAACAAATTACTATTTGATCTACCAGCAAGAATATCTGCTTTTGAAAGCAACCAAACTTCTATCAAACTAATTAGTTCTTCTTTAGAGGGAGTTTCAGAAGTTAGGGCTTTAAACTGTAAAGAAGCTACTGAAGGAATAACTTCTTTTGAATTAGCTTTATCATTAAATTCAGTTTTCTTAAGAGATATTTTGTCCTCATCTAAGGATAACTTTGTGGTTTTACTATTTATTTGAAGCTGACTTCTAATTGAAAGCCATCCGATTAAACCTCCAGAGGCAAACATAATTAAAAAAAGCAACGAGCCCAATAGAAGCTTGTTAGATCTAACAGTTATCTTTTTATCAGTTCTTTTAAAAGAAGGAATCTTTAAGGAAGAAATTATTTTTTTATAAGTTGCAATAATATTTCCCATAAGAACTTCTGTTTCAAAAAATTCTTCGCCTAACTTTTGGTTCTCTAAAGAGACATTATTAGCTCCTGCTTCACTCAAAGTAGAAGTTTCTTCAACTGCAGTTGTCGAAGCGACTGACTTTGAAATTGCTTTTTCAGAAGACAATCCAGGAATCAACGAAAACCCAGCTTTGGCTATTTCCAAAGCTCCTTTTTTTTCAATTTTATCAAGATAGGCTTGAACATCTCTATCTGCAAACCATGCCTCTAGGTCAACAGAGTCAACTTCAATATCTCTATATCCAGTAAGAACATCTCTTAACAACCAATTCCTAGAATAGTCGCATAATGCCGCAAGTTTTTCACCTGGATATGCATCAAGCCATTCTTTTAATCCACTGTCAGTACTATTAGCAAAGCATTCCTCCGCTTGTTTTAAATCAGCCAGCAAAAGGTCTATACACCCAAGCAAAGGCATTGCGTCAAACCCTTGTAAATTAAGCCTATTAAGTTTCTTTCTAGCCTTTTGTAAAGATTCAGGTTTACGTCTATAGAAACCAGAAGCAACTAGGGAAATTGCACATAAAAAACCTGCATCAATAGATCCATTTTTATTCCAATGCCAAAATAAATCTATCTGCTCTTGAACCGTCAAGAATTTCCTTATCTGTTGAAAAAACAACTCAAAGTCCGATTGTTTTAATTCTGTGCTGGAACGATTATCAAGTTTCTTGCCTTCTAATCCGCCTCGTTTTAAAACAAATCCATCAAGCAAATCCAGTCCCTCTTGATGAGACTTTTGATCTGAGAGATCTCTACTGAGCAAATCAAGGATCTTATAAGGCAATAAAACTTCAAGATCGTTTTCAAGGCTGCTTCTATGCTCGGGTAGCTTACCCATCCTTTGCAGCAAGTGAATGCCTTGTTCTAAAAGTTCCGCAGCAGCTGAATAATGCCTTTGATCTTTTTCTTGACGAGCCGCATCTCGACATGAGAGAGCTGCCAATAAAGTCAGATCAGCCTCTCTTCCGCTCCCTAATGCAGGCGCCTGTGGAGGTTGAAGTGCTTTCCTAGAAAGCTTAAAAGCCTCACAAGGAATATCTGCTTCCCATAAAAGTATTAAGCCAGCAACCTCTCGGTTGGAAGACAATTCAAGGCCTTCGGCCCCTCCCAACAACGCAGCTTCGTACTTTTCTCTTAACTCCTTATCACAAAGCAAATCAGCTGATCGGCGCAAAAGCTCCGATCGTTGTGCTATCACTTCAGGGGTAAAACCCTTGTCAGGAGTACGGTCTAAACGCAACTGGAAAAATCTTAGTACTTCTTCCGGTCCAGAAGAAGGACTAACTCCAAGTAAACGAAAATGATCGATCGGCAGTTCCAATCAAGAATCGGGCTATTAGCATTAAACTTTAGACAGAACAAAGATCTATGCAATGCTTATTTCTTCCATAGACCTTTAAAGTCATACATGGATAGATAGGCGATTAAATGACTCAATCAACAAACGTGACTAATCAACAAGCTGAAAATAATCTGACGTTGGAAGGCGCGCATGCAGAGCGCCTAAAAAACATCTCGTCACAAAAGCCAGCTCCTATAGACCGTGAAACTGGTATAAGACTCTTTAAGGACATGACATTGGGAAGGAGGTTTGAAGACAAATGTGCAGAAATGTATTACAGAGGCAAGATGTTTGGCTTTGTTCATTTATACAACGGCCAAGAAGCAGTTAGCTCAGGTGTAATTGGAGCAATGAAACAAAAGCATGATTGGTTTTGCAGTACATATCGTGATCATGTTCATGCTTTAAGCGCTGGTGTTCCTGCAAAAGAAGTAATGAGTGAATTATTTGGGAAGGAAACTGGATGCAGTAAAGGTAGAGGAGGTTCAATGCATCTTTTTTCAAAAGAACATCACCTTCTAGGGGGATATGCATTTATTGGAGAAGGTATACCTGTCGCACTTGGGTCTGCATTTACTAGTCGTTACAAAAAAGAAGTTTTGAATAATAATGAAAGTGATGCCGTTACAGCTGCTTTTTTTGGTGATGGGACCTGCAATATTGGTCAATTTTACGAATGTCTAAACATGGCTCAGCTATGGAAGCTACCTATTATTTTTGTAGTTGAGAACAACAAATGGGCCATAGGAATGGCTCATGATAGAGCAACTAGTGAACCTGAGATTTGGAGAAAAGCTGATTCTTTTGGAATGAAAGGAGAAGAAGTAGACGGAATGGATATACTTGCAGTTCGTGGGGCTGCTCAAAGAGCAGTTCAAAGAGCTAGATCAGGTCAAGGTCCTACCTTGCTTGAATGTCTTACATATAGGTTCAGGGGACATTCTCTAGCAGACCCTGATGAACTACGTTCTTCTGAAGAAAAGGAATTTTGGTCTAAAAGAGACCCAATAAAATCATTTGAAAAAAATCTTTCAGAAACAGGCCTCATCACAAGCGATGAACTTCGAACAATAGAAAAAGAAATAGATCTAGAAATCAATGATGCAGTAGAGTTTGCTCTTGGATCAGCAGACCCAGACCCTTCTGAATTAACAAAATATATTTGGGCAGAAGAAACAAGTTAATCAGTTAACTTTTAAAGTTTAAAAATTAAGTTAAATACCACTTGGTAGTTTTCTAGTTAAGTTCCTTAACTTTCGAAGAGACTTTAATTCAACTTGTCGAACACGCTCACGAGAGACTTCAAGCAATCTTCCTATCTCTGCAAGTGTATGCCTATCATTTCCTTCTAATCCAAACCTCAGCTTAAGTACATGTTGTTCCTGCTCGCTTAAATGAGTCAACCATCTGCCAAGTTGTTCCTGATGAATACTTTGTTCAACTTTATCCAAAGGCTCCTCTGCAGAACCATCAGCAATTAAGTCTCCCAGAAAACTGCGCCCATCATCTCCATTAACAGGTGCATCTAAGCTGCTAGTAGTAAGAGCCTGCCGCAAGATTGAATCAAGTTCTTCCACCTCTATATCCATTTCTTCGGCAATCTCAATCCTATTAGGCATAGCACCTAACTTATGAGCCAAATCCAGGCTTACTTTTCTAATAGTTGCAAGTCTTTCGCTCAAATGAACTGGCAAGCGAATAGTACGAGATTGACAAGCAATGGCTCTAGTCATGCTCTGACGAATCCACCAAAAGGCATATGTCGAAAATTTATAACCTCTAGTTGGATCAAACTTTTCTACCGCCCTTTCTAGACCAAGAGAACCTTCCTGAACTAGATCTAAAAGTTCTAGGCCCTTCCCTTGATATTTTTTTGCAACACTAACTACAAGACGAAGATTTGCTTTCATCATTCGTTCTTTAGCTCTTCTTCCAATTCGAATCAACCTACGTTCATGAGAAGTGAACTTCTTAGTTTTTTCATCAACCATTCCATCTTCAGTCAAATTCATCATTATCTGGACTTGATTCCCTAACTCAATTTCTTCAGCTGGCGTCAACAAAGGTACCCGACCAATAGTTGCTAAATACCAACTAATAGGGTCTGTACTTCGTCTTTTTTGTGATTCAGCTGGCTTGGGCGCTGATGAAACCATTTTTTTCTTTTCCCAAACACGTGTATAAGACTTTCCTACAGATTTTGGAAAAGAGGCCAATGCTTCAAAAACCCTTCAGATTCTTGCTTTGAAACGTACACATTTCTACAAAAAAGCATCAATAAACACCCCAATGTGTATCAATTTGAACATTTTAGCGTTGAAGATTCTTCATAACAATTCCTAAGTTTTTAGCAATCAAGCTCGCATTTGATCCTTCTTCGCATTTTTTGGCAGCATTTGCATGGATCAAAGCTGAATATGCTAACAGCTCGTAATTAAGGGTATTTTTTGAACAGATCCCTAACGCTCCAACTCCTGAAATAAATCCTGCTAACAAATCCCCAAACCCAGACCTAGCTACTGTGTTAGAGGTGTTCACCAATTGCCAAGCCGAACCATTAGGAGAGGCAATCACACTATGTGCGCCTTTAAGCAAGACTCCAACACCACTTGCCTCAGCTGCCATGGTTGCGGCCTTCAATGGGCAAGAAAGGTCTATATCTGGAAACAAACGAGAAAACTCATTGATATGAGGAGTAATCCATGTAGATCCTTGTCGTTTCCTTAGCCATTTCCAGCCTTCTTTAGAACTAGAGAGTCTATTCAAGCCATCAGCATCTATTACTAATAGCCCAGTAAATTCTTCAAGCGCCAAACTAAATTGATCCCAATCTTCATTAGCAATGCCTAACCCTGGACCTATCAACAAAGAATCTATACGATTAAAATTGATCTTCCCGAGACATTTAGCAAGATAAATTTCCTCTTTTTCGGAAGAAGGGTAGTCATGAAAAATCACTTCTGGAACAATTCCAAATAATGCACTAGATATTTCTGTAGGCAAAACAGTCTGAATACTTCCTACACCACTAGCCATTGCGCCTTGTAATGCAAGCAAAGAAGCTCCTTTATATTTCTTACACCCAGCAACTACAAATAATCTTCCTCTCTTATATTTACTTGCATCAGGAGAAATTTTTGGAAGTTCAAAAGACTCAATATCATTTGAAGATATTTTCAAAGGAGTCGTATTGGGGAATGAGTCAAAAAGAGCTTTTGGTATTCCAATATCAATCCTTACTAAAGTTCCTACATGAGGCAATGCAGAATCTTGAAGCAAGCCTTCCTTTATTAAGCCTACTGTTAAGGTAAAAGATGCTTTTGCAGCACCTGTCTCAAATATTCTCCCTTTTTCTGAGCATATTCCCGCAGGCACATCCAAACTAACTAAACGACCTGGTTTTAGTTCTTCTCTTCTTTTCAAAAGCCTGCCAATGGCTTGAGGTATCGGCCTAGACTGAGCAAGACCAAAAAGAGCCTCAATCCAAATTGCCTCATCAGAAGCATCAGGCTCTTGTTGGAGTTTAGTTATCCCAATAGAACTACAATAGGACAGCTGTTTAGCCGTTAAAGGCCTTTTAACTTTTATTGGGCACCATATAGAGACATCAAACCCTGCTAGATGAAGCTCCCTTGCCAAGACAAGACCATCCCCGCCGTTATGACCAGGTCCAACCAAAACAATGACGCCATTATTTAAATATTTTCGATTCTTCATGAACCAATCTTTCATGCCTAAGCCAACTTTTTCCATCAATGCTTCTTCAGGCATTCCATACGAAAAAAGTTGTTCTTCTAACCCTCTCATCTGTGAAGATGAGACAATTAAATGATCAGCATCAAAATTAGGCCAGATCAAAGCTGTTCAATGCGTCCATCCACACTATGAAGAAATTAGTATGGCAATGACTATTACTCCAAAAGAATCATCACGTTTATCTATTAACCAAGAAGAGGAAGTTACTATTGGTGTAAAGCAAGTTTTAAAAAGATTAAAGAAGCTTAGGGGAGTGCACCATATAGCTGTAGGTCTCTCTGGGGGAGTTGATAGTTCGTTAACTGCTGCTCTTCTCGTAGAAGCAGGCTGGAAAGTTGAAGGAATAACTCTTTGGTTAATGAGTGGTAAAGGTTCATGCTGTACTGATGGACTTATTGATGCAGCAGGAATCTGCAAACAACTTGAAATACCTCATCATGTTATTGATGCTAGAGATAATTTTAAAAAGGAGATCATTGATTCTCTTGTTAGAGGGTACAAAGAAGGTCTAACGCCCTCTCCCTGTTCAAAATGCAACCGCTTTGTAAAGTTTTTTCCAATGCTCGATTGGAGTGAAAAGAATCTAGGGTTAACGCGAATAGCTACTGGACACTATGCTCGAATAAGGCATTCTGAAGTAGCCTCAAGCACTAATTCAAAGCAATTAATTCTGCGTCATCAACTTTTGAGGGGCCTTGATGAAACAAAAGATCAAAGCTATTTTCTTTACGACTTACCACAAGAAGTTCTAGCAAAAGTGGTTTTCCCTCTAGGAGAGCTAAAAAAATCAGACACAAGAAAAGAAGCAAATCGCTTGAACCTTAGAACTGCAACTAAACCAGAAAGTCAAGATCTATGCCTAGCAGAACATCATGGCTCAATGAAGGCATTTTTAGATAACTATTTACCCTCAAAGAAAGGTGAAATCATTCTTCAAAACGGGGAAATCATAGGAAATCATGATGGAATTGAGCATTTCACAATTGGACAAAGAAAAGGCTTAGGGGTTGCCTGGAAAGAGCCACTTCATGTGATAGAGATCCAGGCTTCTACTAATCGTGTAATAGTTGCTCCCAGGTCAGAAGCAAGCAAAAGAGAATGTACTGTGGGAGAAATTAACTGGGTATCAATAGAACCACCTAATAAAGAAATAAAAGTGGAAGTTCAATTACGCTATCGAAGTAAGCCTGTTTCAGCCACTCTTTCTCCTTTGCAACCTTCAAGAGAAAACATTAAAAACAGGCGACCTTACCGATGTAATTTGACGTTCCAATTAGAGCAATTTTCTATAACACCAGGGCAAGCTGCAGTTTTTTATGAAGGAGACGTTCTACTTGGAGGGGGGATAATAGAAAAGAATATACCTAACTAACAAGCTCGATTGCCTATTTTTGATCGAGAAATTAAACAAAGAGTGATTATTAAAGTAATAATCAATGGGAATTCTTTCCAACGAGCATATCCACTGATTTCATGAGTCAAATGAACATTTATAGAAGTAACTTCTTTTTTAAATGAAGGAATCAATGAAGAAATTTTCCCTGAGCTTAGGACTAAAGAGGTTGGTCCAGTATTAGCAACAGTAACTACATCTCTATCTAATTCAATACTCCTCAATTGAGCCAATGCAAGGAATTGCTTTTGTAGAGATAATGGATACGGATCTAAGTTTGCAATAGATAGAATCCATTCACCTCCTCTCATTGTTGCTTCAGCCAGAGCATTCCCATCACTTAATTCATAACAAATAGCAACTCCCACAGGTGGGCCTTCCCAAGAGAGAAACCTTGATGCTTTCCCTGGCTCAAGACCGCCCACAAAAGAAAAACCATTAGATAAAAACCCTGGCAAGGTTGGCACCCACTCTCCTAATGGAACTAGGCGATGTTTATCAATATATTCATTAAAAATCTTTTCTCCTTTGTTAAAAACAAGCAAGGAACTTCTTTGGTTACCATTAACCCAGCGAAAGCCACCTGTTAGGAATGGGATAGGAGGAGGCGAAAAGAGAGTCTCATTTGCTTGCATCGTGCCTTCAGGCGCAACCAAGAAATCAACATCAAGTTTTTCAGCCTGCTCTAATGCTTGTTGAATAGATTTAGGAAGCCTTTCTAATTCCAAAGTAGTAAATTTTTCTCTTGTTGGAATATTTGTTTGCCAGAGAGCTATTCGTTTAGTTGATGAGAAATGATTATTAGAGATAAGGCTCCAACCCAAGTAATGAGCAAGGAATAAAGTAAAAGCACCCCAAGCAAATAATCTTAGAAGAGATATACCTCTTCTATTCGCGACTCCTAGTTGCCAAAACCACCATCCAATTAACAATTGAACTGTTACTACACCTCCCGCTCCAAACCATCGCGCCAAACCAACTAACCATCGGTCTTGAGGCAACAAACTTCCGCCAAGTCCGATCCAAAATAAGGGGGTTTTTGTAAGGCATACCTCTATCAAGGCCCAAGTCAATGACAAAGCAAAGGCAGATAAAAATTCCCTTTGAATTGAAGGATGATCAGTGTTATTAAAAAAAGAAGTATTGGACAAAAAACACCAACATCCAACTAGCAAGCCCCCAAAGACACTACATGAAATCCATATTAAAACTGCAATTGGGAGACTTAAAAACTCTGGAATACCTAACCAAGTCAAAGGATGAAGAGCTAGAAGCCAACGATGGCTAACAAGAGTGGCGACACCTCCCCACAAAAAGCCAACAAAAGGGAACCTTTTTGAAGCCCAGAGCAAAGCAAGTGCAAAAAGAGTAAATAAAGATCCAGCTTGTGAAAGGCCAACACCAGCAAAAACCCCACCAGCAATTCCCATCAAGATCGCGAAATATTTCTTACGATTAATATTCATCTTTTAAGACATCACGAAAAACTATTTGATTTTTATTCTTTCCAAAAACAAAATGACTTAATGACAATTCTTCTGCAAGAATCAAACTACATAAATTATAAATTCCCGTGAAAGAAGTCGTCATTAGTTTCTCAGTTTTTCTGGCATGCATAATTGTGGCAGTTGCCAGTCAAATAATTTCTCCAACACTTGTTTCTGCTGAAAGCAATGTATCTACGGCCTTGAATTCTTCAATAGAAAGCCTAGGACCTCAAAGAGCTATCAACAATCCAATGGAATTGGACCCAGACGACCCAAACCCTTCTCTTTTCACCATGATTAATGATTCTTCACCAAACAAAAGCCCTCTTGGAGGTTCATTGAAGACAGAAACAACCTCAACAGGCCTCAGAATTACTGACCTAGTAATTGGCAATGGTGAAGAAGCTGTTGAAGGGAAAAATGTCACTGTAAACTACAGAGGAACTCTAGAAAATGGTAAAGAATTTGATAGTAGCTATGGCAGAGCTCCCTTTCCATTTCCTCTTGGTGCTGGAAGAGTAATCAAAGGATGGGATGAAGGAGTCGCAGGGATGAAAGTTGGAGGGAAAAGAGAACTTGTTATTCCACCCTCCCTAGCATATGGAGAGAGAGGGGCAGGTGGAGTCATACCTCCAAATGCCACTTTAATTTTTGAAGTTGAATTGTTAAGTGTTAAGTAGCAATCTTTCTACCAAATAGATCCAAAACCACTCATTAATTCACATATCCAAGTAATGTGTTATTAGGTTTTAATTAATGCCAAATGCTTCGTTCGGCGATCTCATCAATTCTAAAAAGGCTTCCTGCCAAGAAAGCACTTGCTCATTGTGATGGGCCTTGTGGTGTATACGATCCAGCCTCAGCACGTATTGCAGCTGAAGCAGTTCTCTCTATGACTAAAAAGCTGCTTGCATTAACACCTCCTGAAGGAAATGATGCAACAACATGGGCAACATATAATAATACTTTCTCACGATTTGTTGCTGTAAAAGAAGAACAAGCACAAGAAACAAAAGAAGAACTTTTGATTCTTTGGACCGATTATTTTAAACCGGAGCATTTGAGTGCCTTCCCTGATTTACATGACACTTTCTGGAAAGCAGCCAAGCTTTGTAGTGCGTGCAAAGTCAATGTTGACCAAGGAAAAGCTGAAGAGTTATTGGCTGCTGTAGAAAAAATCCATAACATGTTCTGGACATCTAAAGGTCGTTCAGATTCTTGGACAACAGCAAGCTAAGAAATCATCTTTCTCATAAGAGCATTCTGAGCTCTATTTTCTGTTTATTAATTGGTACCCGGAGACACTGTCGTGTCTCCGGTAATTCTATGAAGCCAACATTAAAAGAAGGTGATCTGATAATCTACAAACCATTTAAACCATCTGAAAATGTAATTTCAGAAGGAAATTTAGTAGTTTTAGAGCATCCTTTAATAAAGAAAGCATTAATGGTAAAACGGGTTTCAGAAATCTACGTAGATGCGATAACAGTTATGGGAGACAATGAGTCAACAAGCATTGATAGTAGACAATTTGGTCAAATTCACAAAAGTAAAGTAAAAGGAATTGTGGAAAAGATATTCCCTCTCTAAGACAAATTCAGAAAATATATGCAGATGTTTTCTGAATCCAGAAAACACCTGTAAGAACAGATAGTCCACCTGTAAAAGCAAATACAAGAGGTATAGCTCTTTCCCCCACTCGTAATGTGGCTAAAGACATTATAGAAATTACTGTTCCCATCGCGAGAACAGAGCCTAAAAGATAAAACATCAAATAAAGGAAAGCTCCAACTGGAGGGAGTGCTAAAGCAGGTATTACTGCCAACAAATGACTAGCTCCTGCTAATCCATGAAGTAATCCCAAACTTGTCGAAGCATGAGAGTGACTGTTGTGTTTTTTTCTTCCTCTTAAATGCAAATGAAGGTGTTGATGTTTTGAACCATTACCATGTTTGTGACTATGTGTATGTATACGTAATCCCAAAGAAGTCTTGATGGTCAAAGTGCCAACAACTAAGAGGAAAACACCTACACAAAGTTCAGCAAAACTAGACATTCGTTCAATTTTCACAAAATCTTTAAGCAAAATAGCTGCACAAGCTAAAAGAAGAACGCCTACAGAGTGACCCAATCCCCATGCCAATCCACTCCGAAGAGCCAATTTTGGTTGACGAAAAGCTGTCGGCGCCATTGCAACCAAATGATCGGCCCCACTCACAACGTGAACAGCTCCCGCAGCAAAACCAGTCAAGATGCTAAAAAGCATTTCATTCATCCACTACATTAAGTCTGCCCAACAAGCATCCAATTTGTATGTTTTTCTTTTGAGGAAAAAAGATTTTTGATGAAAAGTACTTCAATTTAATCTATCCAATAATTCTCTTCAAAGCTGACAAAATATCATTTTGTCTCATCAGCGACTCGCCAACTAAAACTGCTTGAGCACCAAAAGAAAAAACCTTATTTAAATCTTCTCGAGTAAAAAGACCAGACTCACTCACTAACAAAACATTCTGCTCTTTTAAAGCTTTTGAGCATGCTTTAGATAACTTCTCAGTGGTAGCTATATCAGTTTCAAATGTTTTAAGATCACGATTATTAATACCAATCAAAGGGAAACCACCAAGAGAAAGAATTCTATTCAATTCTTCAACATTATGAACTTCAACTAGTATAGACAGAGAAAGAGTAGATGCTATTTTCTTCAAATAAATTAGATCCTGATCAGAAAGTATTGCGGCTATTAGCAAAATTGCATCAGCTCCGGCAGCTCTAGCTTGGTAGATCTGATAAGGATGAAGAATAAAGTCCTTACACAGCAAAGGGAGTTCAATTGTATCTCTAACTTCTAGAAGAACATCAAAGCCTCCCTGAAAAAAAATCTTATCTGTTAATACGGATACACATGTTGCACCTCCTTCTTCATAGGCAGTCGCAATTTGTTTTGGGTTAAAGTCTTCTCGGATTACTCCTCTGCTAGGACTTGCCTTCTTAATCTCTGCAATCACAGCTGGAAAGTGATCAGAGTTCTTTAAAGCGGCCAAGAAATCCTTAGGTTGTTTTAACTTTGCGATCTTCTCAATTAGTTGTGATAAAGGTACACGTTCTTTAACGATAGTGATTTCTCTATCCTTCTCCCAAACAATCTTTTCAAGAATATTCCGAGGTTCAGAATCTTTATGCGGTATCGCATATTCTAGATTGTCTACCTGAACTTTAGGGTTTGGTGGACGTCGTCGAATCTCCATCTGAGAAATCAAATAAAAGTGGTTAAGAATTCTTCAATTGACTAGCTGCCTGTTTATAGGCAACTTCAACAACTTCACTCAAAGTAGGATGCGTATGAACTTCTCTAGACAAGTCGGTTACAGTTTGCTTTCGTGATAAGGCATTAGCTACTTCTTGTATTAGATCAGCTGCATGTAGACCGTATATGTGAGCACCTAGAATCTCACCGGTATCTTTTCTAAACAATAATTTCATTAAACCATCACTCTCCAACTCTGCCAAAGCCTTTGAATTTGCCTTGAAATAACTGCGGACAATTCCAAGCTGGAAATCTTCTTGAGCAGAAAAGTCCTTGGCTTCTTCTTCAGAGAAGCCTACCGAACTTATTTCTGGATGAGTAAAAGTCGCAGCAGGGATGCTTCTATAGTCAATTGTTCGAAGATTTCCAAGAATGTTATCAACAGCTACTGTACCCTGTGCTGCTGCTGTGTGCGCCAACATCAACTTGCCAGTCACATCTCCAACAGCCCAAAGATGAGGCAATGGATTACCTTTGGCGAGAACCCTCATCGAGTCATCAATAGGTATAAAACCTTTATTGGTCTCAACAGACAACGATGCTAAATTTAATTTTTTACTACTTGGGACCCTTCCTGTAGCAACAAGAACGGCATCTACTTCTAGCTCTTCAACCAACTTCCTAGTAACAACATCAGAAAGTTCTATTTTTACTGGACATCCTGGAGAGACTTTGCTAGCCAGGAAACCTGCCTTTGCATCTATATCTCTGCCTGTAATCAAATTACGAGCAGCAATCTTGGTTATATCAGGATCGAATGTAGGCATTACTCTCTCTAACGCCTCAATCATTGTCACTTCACATCCCAAAGCTGTATAAACATCTGCAAATTCCAACCCTATATACCCACTGCCAATGATTGCGATCCATCTAGGAAGCCATTCTAAATTTACAGCCTCATCACTTGTAAAAACTGTTCGTCCATCAACCTCAATACCTGGAGGCACAAATGGATCTGAACCAGTTGCCAAAATAACGTCCTGTGCTGACAAAATACGGTCTACACCGTTAATTTCTCTCAACCCAACTTTTTGGGGGCCCTCTAAACGTCCTTCACCTCTCAAAATAGTTACACCAGCTCTCTCTAATGTTTTTGTCAAATTATTCCTAACGTTAGCGACTAAATTATTCGCATGATCAGCGATCTTTCGTCTTTCAAAGCGAACAGGTGCTGCATGTATCCCAAAGTTAGATAAATGGGCAGCATCTGCAAGTTCGCGGACCTTTCCGCTAGCAGCCAACAAAGCCTTGGAAGGAACACAACCTCGATTAACGCAAGTACCCCCCATCTCTCGAGATTCAATGATCCCGACTTTCATGCCATGATCAGCAGCATGTTTAGCAGCATCAAAGCCACCATAACCTGCCCCAATGACAATTAAATCAAAATCAAAATTCGTTTTGCTCACCTTTCTTGTTTGATACTAAGAGGTCATTCTGGCCCGTAGCCTTTCTAACAGTAGAGGAACGGCAGCAGATGCAACATTTAGAGACTCAACAATTTTATTATGAGGCAAAGTTACTGCATGGGTACAGCAAGACAGAACCTTTGGATGCAGCCCACTCCCTTCATTGCCTAAAACTAATACTGTTGGCTTTTGCCAATCTATCTCCCAATAAGGAAAAAGCTCTATCTCTAAAATTGCACTAGGGCTATAAGCCCCTACCACCTGAAATCCTCTATTTTTTGCATGCTTTAATTTACAGGATAGTTCATCTACAGCGTCCTCTTCATGCAAGCCAAAACGTTCAAAAGGTAGATGCATCAAAGCTCCTGCTGAAGCTCTTAAAGCTTTTTGACCTAAGGGGTCAGCTCCCAAGGCAAGCCAGATCAATTCAACATCCGCAGCCAAAGCAGTACGAAACAAGGTCCCTAAATTGCCTGGATCTTGTAATCGATCCAAAGCCAAAATAAAAGTGGTCTCCTTATCATTTGTAGGAAGAGCCGAAAAGTGTAAAAGAGATGCGACTCCATCAGGCGTAACTGTGGAAAGAGAAGCCTCAAGAACTGATTCTGTAACCATATGAACTTGAACCCCTTTAAATATTCCCTGGAATATTGCTCCATGCTCCTCCAACCATTTTGGTGTAGCAATAATTTCCGAGGGCAAACAACATGTTTTCAAGGCTTCTTGAAGCAAATGGGTGCCTTCAAGAAGAAGCATCGAAGCCTGACTCCGTCCTTTAGCTCTAGAAAGTGCCTTTAAACGTCGAACCAAAGGATTACGACGGCTCGAAATCAACTGCAAATCAGATGTCTTAATCTTTACTCTCCCTAATGATTCCAAGAAGTCCAAAACATGACTCCTTACTTTTACAATTTAGCGTTATTTTAGGCATCAATAAATATTCAAATGTTCTATGGGTTGATTATTCAAAAAATAACAATGCGGATGAGGAGACTTGAACTCCTACAGCCAAAAGCCACATGTACCTGAAACATGCGCGTCTACCAATTCCGCCACACCCGCACAAGCATCTATTAGTCAATCATACAAACTCGAAAAACCTTAATAAAAACTTTTTTAGAATCTAAATTTTCTAGTGACAAAAAAAGGCGATTCCAGACTATTTCATTTATCTAGAACTGATCAGATGTACTTGTCATCCTATGAAATTGGTGATTTGATTTAGTGTATGCAAAGAATGGAAACGTTCAAAAAAGAATCAAGTCCTTTACCATTTTTGAAGGTTGAAGGTAAAAGAAAACTTGTAGGTCACCTGAGAGTTAGTGGTGCAAAGAATTCTGCTTTGGTTCTTATGGCCGCTTCTCTATTAACAAATGAAGTTGTATATCTAAAAAATGTTCCTCAACTTACAGATATTGATGTCATGTCAAGGCTGCTCAAGGCCATCGGATCAAAGCTTAAGCCAGATTCAAATACCTTAAAAATAAAAGCTAGTGAGCTAAATCTTTCTTCAAATCATCTTCCCTATGAACTTGTTCATGCACTTCGAGCTAGTTTTGTTTGTATTGGTCCTCTTCTGACAAGACTGGGAGAAGTAAAGATACCATTGCCTGGTGGCTGCAAAATAGGGACAAGGCCTATTGATGAGCATATACAAGGATTAAGGAGATTAGGAGCAAACGTTGAGATTGAGAATGATCATGTTGTTGCAAAAGCTATTAGTCCTCAAAAAAAATTGATCGGTGCACGAATCAAATTTAATTGCAAAAGCGTCGGGGCTACTGAAACTATTTTAATGGCAGCGACTCTTGCAAAGGGAAAGACCATTCTGGAAAATGCTGCACAAGAACCAGAAATTCAAGATCTAGCAATCATGTTGAACAAGATGGGTGCCAAAATTAAAGGTGCAGGAAGCTCTCAAATAATTATTGAAGGAGTCAATCATCTAAATGGTTCAGTCCACAGTGTAATTCCAGATCGGATTGAGGCTGGAACATTCCTTATTGCATCAGCTATTACCCGTTCACCCTTAACTATTTCTCCCGTTATACCAGAGCACTTAGAAGCAGTGATTTTAAAGCTACAAGAATGTGGTTGTTTTTTCGAGTACTCAGATCCAATTCTGAGAATCATTCCAAGAAAAAATCTTCAAGCAGTTGATATAACAACAAATCCATTCCCAGGTTTCCCAACTGATCTCCAAGCTCCCTTCATGTCTCTAATGACTACTGTTAAAGGCCGCTCAAAAATCAAAGAAACCATTTTTGAGAACAGAATGCAACATGTTGGCGAATTACAGAGAATGGGAGCAAAAATTTTCTTGGAAAATGATACTGCCTTTGTTGCTGGGGAAAATAGCTTGAAGGCAACTTCTATTACAGGTGGGGACTTAAGGTCCTGTGCTGCAATGGTATTAGCAAGTCTTGCTGCAAATGGGACAAGCGTCATTCAAGGTTTGGATCACCTTGATAGAGGATATGAAGACCTCTCGCAAAAACTGAATGCAGTTGGAGCCTCCATCTATAGGTGCGACAATGAAGTTGGGAAAGTATCTAAACCAGCTACAAAAAAATATGAAGATACACAAATTTTTTATTCTGGTACCGAAGTGGCCTAAAATCAAAGCTTATTCCTGACATAAAACACAATTAAGGGAGCGTGGTGGAATTGGTAGACGCACCGCACTCAAAATGCGGCACCTTCGGGTTTGTCGGTTCAAGTCCGACCGCTCCCATGTGTTTAATGAACACTTATCAACGACTTCCACTAAAGTTAGTCAGGGGGAAGGGCTGCTGGGTTTGGGACGAGAATGGGAATAAATACCTAGACGCAGTAGCTGGGATCGCTACATGTAGTCTTGGCCATAGTCACAGGAAGTTAATCAAAGTTCTAAATAAGCAACTTAGGAAAATTCAACATGTTTCCAACTTATTTTCAATACCTGAGCAGGAAGATTTAGCTCAATGGTTAGTTAATAAAAGTTGTGCTGATAGAGTTTTCTTTTGCAATAGCGGCGCAGAGGCAAATGAAGCCGCAATAAAACTAGCTAGAAAATATGCTCATATTAAAAAAGGGGTTGAAAATCCAATTATTCTTTCAGCCAAATCAAGCTTTCACGGGCGAACTCTCGCTGCATTAAGTGCTACTGGTCAAAAGAAATATCACAAAAACTTTGAGCCATTAGTCCCAGGTTTTGAATTCTTTTCTTTTAATAACCCACAATCATTCAATGCTTTACAGAAAAAATTAGAGAAGGACTTACCTAGGATTTCTGCTGTATTGATAGAGCCTATACAAGGTGAAGGTGGAATATTTCCAGGAGACAAAGCCTTTTTCCATTTACTTAGGGATTTTTGTACAAAGCATAAAGTTTTACTTATCTTTGACGAAGTCCAATCAGGTATGGGCAGAACTGGCAAGCTATGGGCATACGAACACCTTCAGATAGAACCAGATGCTTTCACTCTCGCTAAAGGACTAGGAGGCGGACATGCAATTGGTGCACTTCTTGTAAAAGAATGCGCGAACTTATTTGAACCTGGAGATCATGCAAGCACTTTTGGAGGGAATCCCTTTGCATGTAAAGCAGCCCTAACAGTTGCAAAAGAAATAGAAAGTGAAAACTTTTTGGACAATATCAATTCTAGAGGGGCACAAACAAGGGAAGGTCTAGAAAAAATTATCAATGATCATCCAAATCATTTTAAGGAAGTAAGAGGATTTGGATTAATGCAGGGATTAGTTATAAAAGAAGAAAGTTATTTAAATTCCCAAGATCTAACTAAAGAAGCAATTAAGGAAGGTTTACTTACTATTGGTGCAGGGCCTAAAGTAATAAGGTTAGTGCCACCTTTAATAATTAGAAAGAAAGAAGTAAGTCAATTATTGTATAGACTGGCAAAATCTATAGAGAGTTTAATTTAATTTTCTTATTGACTAAAAACTCAAGCCAAATAAAGCTTTCTCAACTAATCCCTTCTCTAAAGTCAAGGGGTATGAATCTTGATCTCAGTAGAATTAAAAATACACTTTATAGAATGGGAAACCCCTGTAAAGAAATACCTGCAATTCAGATTGTAGGAACAAATGGTAAGGGCTCGATTGCATGTTTCCTTGAGAGTTGCTTAATAAAAGCTGGGATCAAGGTTGGTTGTACAATATCTCCACATTTAGTTAACTGGTGTGAGAGGATAAGAATCAATGGTGAAATGATTAGCGAAAAAGAGTTTGAAGAATGTATAAATACAGTCAAGTACTATTCTCATGAAGAACAACTAACTCCTTTTGAGCTTGTAATAGCTTCTGCTTTTAATTATTTTTCAGTCAATCAAGTTGAATTAATGATTTTAGAAGTAGGCCTTGGGGGACGACTTGATGCTACAACAGTTCATCCTTTGAGACCTTTAATAGCTATAGCAGGAATAGGGTTAGACCATTGTGAATACCTTGGCAAGGATTTAAAAAGTATTACCAACGAAAAGGCTGCTGTAATCTCCCCAGGGAGCATAGTAATCAGCTCAAATCAACACCAAGAGGTTCGAGAAGTTCTTCTTAAAAATGCAGAAAAGAAGAATTCAAAACTAGTTTGGGTCTCAGCTTTGTCAAAAGCTTGGGAATTGGGTCTCCCTGGAGAAATACAAAAAGAGAATGCAGCCGTAGCAAAAGGAATCTTAGAAGCATTACCAAGCATTGGATTCCAAATCAGCCATAAAGATATTCAAAAAGGTCTTGCCACTGCAAAATGGCCAGGAAGACTGCAAAGTGCCTCATGGGAAGGCCTTCCTCTTATTTTAGATGGTGCGCATAATCCCCATGCAATAAAACAACTCTCCAAAGAACGCTCAACTTGGAAGGAACAAAGCAAAGGTATTCAATGGATTATTGGGATACAACAGCAGAAGGATGGCCCGGAAATCATGAGATGTTTATTAAAAAAACATGATATGGCATGGATAGTGCCTGTGCCCAATCATCAAAGCTGGAAATCAAGAGATCTTGCAAAAGCTTGTCCGGAAATATCTTCCCAATTACACGAAGTAGATAGTGTTGAAAAAGTTTTTGAGATTTTTAGGTTAAAAGATAAGTGGCCAAAACCATCTCCTGTTATAACTGGCTCGCTTTACTTAGTTGGTGAAATGCTTCAAAAGCTCAAAACTTAAACAAAATAGAAATATTAAGGCCATCCCTTTAATTTTCCAGGGTTCAAAACACCTTTAGGGTCATAATCTTTTTTTGCCTGAACTTGATCAGAGTCAATTACACCTAGTCCACCATCCTCAACTGTAATCACATGAGGATTAAACAAAATCGTCCCAACCTTTCTAAAGTCATTCATTAGGGTCTCCAAATGCTTGGGGCCTTCCCATTTGACTAAAGGCAAAGCCGCCATTCGCTGAACACCTTGCTGCCTAACAGCTTCAAAATGCCATAGAATCTTATCTCCCCATTTTTTATTAATGGCATTAATTGCATTGATTTCTGGCTGAGGCAAAAGCATCTGAAGGTATGTCCATTTAGAATCAATTGATCTCATGTGAAGAGTCGTGTGATTCCAAGTAAGTTCACGTAAACCATTACCACCTTGTTTTTCTTCTGGTCCTAGATGACAAAAATCTACTCCATTCCTATTAGCAATTCTTTCCAAAGTCGTTACTCCGTCAGGAGCAACTAGAAGTAATAACCTATGCTTACCTCTCGACTTTCCACTCCAAGAGGGAAGACATTCAACAATCTTATTTTCTAAAAGACTGCAAAGAAATAAATCCACAGCTGATTTCGTACAAGACTGAAAGATTTCAACTGCTGCATGGAAATCTTCACAATCAATAGCAACCTCATGCCAATCAACGGCGTCACATGTAGATAGGGTTACAGCAGTAATAATTCCATTTGTACCATAAGCGTGGTTAAGTGCTTCAGAAGATCTTGCATCAAGTTGAATTTTTCTAGGGCAATCTTCTAGTGTTACAACTTCAAGTCCAAGCAAATGGCCTGGGTCCCGAAGGAAACCCCACTTAACCGAACCAATACCTCCAGAACCTCCAGCGATAAAGCCAGCAACAGAAGCAGTTCTCCAAGTACTAGGCAGCAATCGAAGCTGTCGACCCTTAAAAAGCAAATATTTGTTCAGATCTCCAAGCAAACAACCTGCCTCAACAGTTACTTCACAAGTAGTAGAATCAAAATTTCTTATTTTGGTGAAAGACGTCATAATCATTACTACGCCTCCTTTTATAGGAACGCATTGGCCATAGTTCCCTGTTCCTGCTCCTCTTATAGTCAAAGGCACCTCATGTTTTTGACAACTAAATGCAACCAACAAAACTGCTTCAACAGAAAGAGGTTTAACTACAAAATCTGCACAACAATCAGAAAGTTTCTCTTTAAGAATCGGAGAATAATCAAAGAAGTCGCGAGAAAATCTTTTTTGGTCAGCAGGTCTAAGAAGAAGCTCTAAATCACTGATTCTCCTAATTTCTTCTAGAAAGTTATCTAAGTTTGATCTGTTAAGCATTTGTCGAAGAATTTTTAAATGAGGAAATTAATTATTCAATCCAAGCTCCCTTAACCATTATCTTTCTATCTGGTGACATTGAAAGAGCGCTAGTCCAACTATCAGCATCTA
The DNA here is from genome assembly GCA_003278425.1 of Prochlorococcus sp. AG-363-B11. Classification (GTDB taxonomy): domain Bacteria; phylum Cyanobacteriota; class Cyanobacteriia; order PCC-6307; family Cyanobiaceae; genus Prochlorococcus_E. Next base: position 76,993 of record QCFE01000001.1, read on the forward strand.
ACAAAATAAAATCTGCTGGACTTCCGACTTGTAAGCTTCCATCCCACTCAAGGTCCATTGCTCTAGCAGCTCCAGTTGTAAATAAAGCTAATCCCTCCCTCTGCCATGGAGCGACTTGGGTCATGGGAATCGAAGCTGCCATTAAGGATAACGGATCAAAATCGCCAATTGGGTTCCAAGGATCTTGCACATTGTCGGCACCAATCCCAACTGTAACTCCTGCCTGTTGAAGCTGATTAATAGGAGCCAAAGGCCTCTTAACAGGCGTTTTCATGTAATCCTTAGAAAGTAGCCAAAAGTTGGTTAGAGGTAATGCCACCACTTTTACTCTGTAATGAGCCAATCTTTCTGCAAAGAAACACAAGTTTTGGTGGGAAAGCAAGCTCATACTACTTAGGTGGCTACAAGTTATTGGCACATCAATGCTTATGCGATCAAGCACATAAAGTAATTCTCGTAAACCTGCTCCAGGGTCTAAGTCAGACTCATCTATATGGAAGTCAATAGCACATCCCAAATTATTCGCCAAAGAAAAGACGTCAAACAAAGATTCTCTCAAAAGTTTTTGCTTATAAGGCATACCTATTACTCCTCCAAGCAACCCACCTTCTTTCGAGACTCTCTTCGCCAAATTTTTTCCTTCATTACTGCTCCAGTATTCCAATGGGACCATGGCAACAAGTTGCAATTCAATTTTTTGCTCCCATTCACTTTTGATTTCCAGCAAAACATCCCAAGTTTGACCTCCTATACATCCAAAACTGTCTACATGACTGCGAATTGCTCTAAGACCATTTGTTACGCCTAATTCCAATGCTTTCTCGGCTCTAAAACGAACTTTCGATTTATTGCGATATTTATGCTCTTCTAAGTTTGCCTTCATCGCCCCTTCATATGTTCCAGACAAATTAGGGAAATCTTTCCATGTAAAAGCCTTATCTATATGTGCGTGAGGTTCAACAAGTCTGGGGAGTAATAAGCCCAAACATTTTTCTGAACAGTAACTAATTTTTTCAAAACCTCTAATAATTCCGTCACCTAAAAACATTCTTAAAGAGCAAAGACCCTCACTCGAAACTGGTACATTTAAAAGATTTCTACCATTACTCACCAAGCCCCGAGGTACAAGTACATCAAGGTAAGGAATATCAGAAGATGTCTTTTTTTGCGCAAACATTTATATGAATGAGGAAGAATTGGTTAATTTGTATACATGCGGCGGGCGTCGCCAAGTGGTTAAGGCAGCGGCTTGTGGCGCCGCTATTCGGGGGTTCGAATCCCCTCGCTCGCCCTTTCTTAATAGAATCTTATGGAATATCACCTCCAAAAGTAGAACTCCATGGGGAAAATAAGAAAGCCTTTTGTTCCATCAGTAGAGACATAGTTTTACTGTGATATCAACAAAATCACAATCAAATTATAAAGATTTGGATAACTCTCTAAACATTAGAGGTAGTTACTGGATTACAACCTTTGGCTGTCAGATGAACAAGGCTGATTCAGAAAGAATGGCTGGAATTCTTCAAGACATGGGGTATCAAGAAGCAGATAATGAGCTTAATGCAGATCTTGTTTTATACAATACCTGTACTATCCGAGACAATGCTGAGAAAAAAGTCTATAGCTACCTAGGTAGACAAGCTCTAAGAAAAAAAACAACTCCCAATCTAAAACTTATCGTTGCAGGTTGTGTCGCACAGCAAGAGGGGGAATCTCTCTTAAGAAGAGTCCCTGAGCTGGACCTAGTTATGGGACCTCAACATGCAAATAGACTTGAGACACTCCTCTCTCAAGTAGACAATGGACAACAAGTTGTAGCAACTGAAGAACATCAAATTCTCGAGGATTTAACTACTGCAAGAAGAGATAGTGAAATATGCGGATGGGTGAATATAATCTATGGTTGTAATGAAAGATGCACTTATTGTGTTGTCCCATCAGTGAGAGGGAAGGAGCAATCTAGAGACCCAAAATCAATAAAAAAAGAAATAGGGGAGCTCGCTCAAAAAGGCTTTAAAGAAATAACTTTACTTGGGCAAAATATTGATGCATATGGACGAGATTTACCTGGAATTTCTTCATCTGGAAGAAGGGAAAACACCTTAACTGATTTACTTTATTATATCCATGATATTCAGGGGATTGAACGAATTCGTTTTGCAACAAGTCATCCTCGTTATTTTACAAATCGTCTAATTGAAGCCTGTGCAAATCTTTCTAAAGTTTGTGAGCACTTCCATATTCCTTTTCAAAGTGGAGACAATGAAGTCCTTAAAAGAATGAGCAGAGGGTATACAATTGAGAAATATAAGAAAATTATTTATAGGATACGTACTCTAATGCCTGAAGCATCAGTTAGTGCTGATGTAATAGTTGCATTCCCTGGTGAAAGAGAAGATCAATTCAAACATACCCTTGAAGTTATTAAAGAAATCGGATTTGACCAAGTTAATACTGCTGCTTATTCACCAAGGCCCAACACACCATCAGCAACATGGTCTAATCAAATACCAGAAGAAATAAAAGTAGCGCGGCTAAGAGAACTTAATCTACTTGTTGAGAAAACAGCTAAGGAAAGAAACTCAAGGTATAGTGGTAGGGTAGAAGAGGTTCTTGCGGAGAAAATTAATCCCAAAGATTCTAATCAATTAATGGGTAGAACAAGAACAAACAGACTTACATTTTTTCCAAAACGAAGTTCAAAAGGTTATTTATATAAACCTGGTGATTTAGTAAAAGTAAGGATTAATCAAATCAGGCCATTTTCACTAACTGGGTCACTTATTGAATAAATATATCTACTTACTAATATGAATAATACTGAATTAAATTATGGATAATAAACTTACAACAGTTGGTCTAATTTTTGGTGGAGTTTCAAAAGAGCATAGTGTTTCAATCAAATCTGCAGCAACTATCATCAATGCTTTAAGAGATAATTTTAACAAGAATAAATTTGAAGTAGTTAGCATTTATATAGATACCAAAGGAGTTTGGTGGCCTAGTCACATTTCAGAGAAAGTTTTAAAGGAAGGTTCTACCTTCTTAAATGACCAATTAGCTTCATCTTCAAAAGGATTCACGCATTTACCAGCAGAAGCAGAAGTCGTAGATGTGTGGTTCCCTGTTCTACATGGACCAAATGGTGAAGATGGAACGATTCAAGGACTATTCAAACTTACTGGAAAACCATTTGTAGGCAGCGGCATTTTGGGATCGGCCTTAGGCATGGACAAACTGGCAATGAAAGCGGCGTTTGAAAAAGAAAACTTGCCTCAGGTGAATTATTGCAAAGCCTATGCAAAAGATTTATTAGACAATGAAAAAACAGCTTATTTAATTCAACAAATAGAATCTGAATTGGCATACCCATGTTTTATAAAACCAGCCAACCTCGGATCATCGGTTGGAATCACAAAGGCATATACAAAAATTGAACTTCTAGCAGGATTAACGCTTGCTGCCCAATTAGATCAAAGAATAATCATTGAAAAAAGTATTAAAGCAAGAGAATTAGAATGCGCTGTACTTGGCAAAAGTAATATTGCTGCATCTTGCGTTGGTGAGATCAAATGTAACGCTGATTGGTATGACTATGACTCAAAGTACTCCATAAACTCAGCGAAAATACTAATTCCTGCTCCCATATCAGAACAGGTTTCTAAGAAAGTTCGAGATTTATCTCTACTTGCATGCAAAGCAATCTCAGCTGAAGGAATTGCAAGAGTAGATTTTTTTTACGAAGAAGACACAGGATCTATTTTAATCAATGAAATAAATACACTTCCTGGTTTCACACCCAAAAGTATGTATCCCATGCTTTGGGCAGCTTCAGGAATCAATCTTTCACAACTTGTGGCAAGGTTGATAGAAAGCGCTAAAGAATAAATTAGTTTCATATAAATACTGCTTAAATAACCTTTGGAAAAATATGATGCATGGATTACTTTGGTTCCCGTTACTCTTAGTATTCGTACTTTTAACGTCACTCGGGTGGCTTGAGAGAAGACGACAGAACCTCTACCGCTTATGGGCTGAGGGCTCAGAATTAGCCAAGTTGGATGGCTCGGGAGCAGCCAAGCTCAAGGAAGGGTTTATTACCTGGAGCAACTTTGAAGCAGGTAGCTTTAAAGAAAAAGACAAGTTTGAACTCAAGTCCCTTGAATTAATAGAATTGATGGCTTTAAGCTCTGGCGAAGCACCTCTAACCAATGAGTCTCAAGGCCAATGCCGTCTAAGGTTAATTGGCTGCGGAAAAGAGATAGATGTTCCCTTTGCAGATGCGGATAGGGCTCGCGAGTGGATGAACCAACTAATGAGGAAAGCACGCTGTGATCTATGAAAGGTTCAAATTTTCAAAAGCCTTCAAATAATCCCTCTTTTTTTAAATTTACACAAGTCTGGCAAGTCATTTGTTTCCTATCAATTACAACAAGTCTCGGGGTTCTTCTCGTTACTAAAGGCTGGGAGCCAATTGATAAAAACAAAATCTATGTATCAGGTGGAATCAATACTCCTAAGGAAAAAGTTCTTGAAGCAATGAAGCTTAATTTGCCAAAAGCTATTTTAGAAATAAACCCAAAACGAGTTGAAGAAAACATAAGGAAAGGGTTATCAGTTAAATCAGTGAAAGTAAACAGAAGGATTGCACCATTAAGTCTTGAAGTAAAAATTTTAGAGAGAGTACCAAAGGCATTCGCCTTAAAACGAGGAGTAAATGGACAAGAGAAAGGAATGATTGATGATGGAGGGTATTGGATTCCTATTTTTAAGTCTTCAGAAAATAAAATTCCAGCTCTTGAACTAATTATCGACGGATGGTCACAAAAAAATCAAAATCTGATTTCTATGATTTTGAGGAATGAAAAAGACCTTGGGAGTCCCTTAAAAAGAATTATCATCAACCCTAATGGAAACATTGTTTTACAAACTGCAGACTTTTTATTTATTTATCTAGGAAATAACCCTGTTCTTCTAAAACAACAAATCAAATCAATAGAACAACTATCAAAGTCTCTTCCAAATGAATTAATTCATAGCTCGTCAACTATTCTTGATTTGAAGAACCCCTTGAAACCAAAACTATTTCTCCCAGAGGAGTCAGGTATATCAAAATAAATTCGCCGAAAATTCAAAAATATCCAACTATGCATTTGGCAAAAGTCAGTGAATTCTGATTTATTTCCTTAAAGAAAAGAAGAGACTTTCTTGAAAAAGCCAACATGAGTCTATAACAGTTCATAATGCAGCAAAAATCATTGTTTAAATTTTCAATATGGTGATGGGTATGGGAAACAATTCAAGCACTCCTTCTAGAAACGAAGGCATTCAACCAAGTCAGAACGCCAGAATTGAAGTAATCGGCGTTGGCGGAGGCGGAAGCAATGCTGTAAATCGAATGATTCTCAGTGATCTGCAAGGAGTTTCCTATAGAGTTCTTAATACAGATGCACAAGCTTTATTACAATCTTCTGCAGAGAACAGAGTTCAACTTGGTCAGACTCTCACTAGAGGATTAGGCGCAGGGGGCAACCCTAATATTGGAGAAAAAGCTGCAGAAGAGTCAAGGGCAGACCTTCAACAGGCCTTAGAAGGTGCAGACCTAGTCTTCATTGCTGCAGGGATGGGTGGAGGAACAGGAACAGGCGCTGCGCCAGTAGTTGCTGAAGTAGCTAAACAGAGTGGTGCTCTAACCGTTGCAATAGTTACGAAGCCATTTGGGTTTGAGGGTCGTAGAAGAATGCGACAGGCTGATGAAGGGATAGCAAAGCTAAGTCAGAGTGTAGATACATTGATTGTCATACCAAATGATCGCCTGAAAGAAGCAATAGGTGCTGCACCGCTTCAAGAAGCTTTTAAAAATGCTGATGACGTTTTAAGAATGGGTGTAAAAGGCATAACTGATATAATCACCTGTCCTGGTCTTGTTAACGTTGATTTTGCTGATGTTCGTTCTGTAATGACCGAAGCAGGCACTTCCTTATTAGGCATAGGCATAGGTTCTGGGCGATCTAGAGCAGCAGAAGCAGCTCAAGCAGCAATAAGCAGTCCTTTATTAGAAGCTGGTCGCATTGATGGAGCAAAAGGTTGCGTGGTTAATATTACTGGAGGGAAAGACATGACATTAGAGGATATGACTTCAGCCTCTGAAGTTATTTATGATGTAGTTGATCCAGAAGCCAATATTATTGTAGGAGCTGTTATCGATGAAACCCTTGAAGGAGAAGTACAAGTAACTGTAATAGCTACAGGTTTTGAAGGTAATCAGCCATACAGGAATCAACAGCCTGGTGCACAGTTAGCTTCTCAGTCACTGTATCGAAAAGCTAACAATAGGGAGAATGGGGCTAGTATCCCCGAGTTTTTAAGACTTAGGCAGATAAAACGTGACCTTGGGAACTAACATAAATCGTTCGATTTAGGTGACCCGGGGTCTACGCCTGCTTCGAGCATCCCTTTTGGCTGCTACCTTCCGGTCCTGACCAGATTTAGGCGTCGAGGCCGCATAGGTCCGAGTCTCCTAAAGTTTAGCAATTCAAGTCTCTTAGCAAACAAGCTAAATGCTTCCTAAGGAATTAATTCGATTTAAAGAGCAAGGACGCCACATCACAATCCTTACTGCGTGGGACAGTCTTTCATCTGCAATTGTCGAGGCGGCAGGGGCAGATGTTGTCCTTGTAGGAGACTCACTATCAATGTTTATTCATGGACATAGCACAACATTGCCTGTCACATTGCAACAAATGCTTCATCACACTCAAGCAGTCGGCAGGGGGTTATCTAGTTCAAAACAAAAACAACCTCTAATTGTATGCGACTTACCTTTCCTCAGCTATCAATGTGGAGAGGACAAAGCTGTAGCAGCTGCAGGTACTCTATTAAAAGAATCTTCTGCGGCTGCTGTTAAGCTTGAAGGAGCTGAACCTGAAGTGATAAGCGTTATAGAAAGATTAATTCGTATGGGAATACCTGTTATGGGACATCTTGGCCTAACACCGCAATCAGTTCATAAACTTGGCTACCAAAAACAAGCAGAAAGTCAATTAGAACAAGAGAAATTGATTAACCAAGCTTTAAAACTAGAAGCAATTGGATGTTTTTCTTTAGTTCTAGAACATATTCCTTCAAAGGTTGCGAGTAAATTAAGCCGAACTTTAAAAATTCCAGTCATAGGAATTGGTGCAGGTGAGGATTGTGATGGACAAGTTCGCGTAACTGCTGATTTACTTGGATTGACAGACAAACAGCCTCCTTTTGCTAAGCCATTAATCCAAACTAGGGAACTTTGCATAAAAGCTCTTAAAGATTGGGTTAATCAGAAGAACAACCATTCAAAGATTCCCACCACTCCAACATCTGAACAAGTATCTGATTACTAATTTCCATACCCTCTGGGTCAGTTAGGTAGAATCTCCAACCTCTTTGCTTAATCCATCCCATTCCCAAGGGGTATTCCCAGCAGTTTTTTAATGCATTTATATTTGCTTTTAACTGATCTTTGCTCCATCCTAAGTCTTTTGAGAGCTCCTTGAGATTTACCCCCTCTCTGCGCCGCAAGCCAACAATTAAAAGATCTTCAAAAGGTATATGCTGAGATTTTTGGATTGATTTCAATGACTCGTTCTTGGATGAAATTTCTTGCATTTCAAGCCATTGTTTATATAACTTCCTAGTTCTTGGCCTTGAGAACCTATTGCCCCAAGGACACGCTGTAGCACCTTGCCCAAACCCCCACCAACTTGCTCCACTCCAATAAACTCTATTATGTCGAGATGCATGCCCTGGTAATGCATAATTGGAAATTTCATAACGAGAAAACCCTTCTTCTTTTAAAATTTGACTGGTAACTCTTGAAATTTCAAAAGACATCTCATCATTTGGTAAAGACAATTCACCTCGACTCATTTTCCAGGCAAAAACAGTCCCTTTTTCAATAGATAGGTCATATATAGACAAATGAGGGGGCAAAATAGAAATCGCCTTTGATAATTGTCTCTTCCATGAAATCAAATTCTGTCCTGGTAAATTTTTAATAAGGTCAAGACTCCAACTCGCTAGTTGCCCACTCTTAAAACAATCCTGAATCAAATTGCATGCCTCTAGCAAGTCTCTTGATGAATGTCGTCTTCCTAAAATTTTTAGGACATTATTATCAAAACTTTGTGCACCTAAACTCAGTCGATTAATCCCAGCTTCTAAGAACCCTTCCAGTGAAACCTTGTCAAAACTTGCAGGGTCTATTTCAAGTGTAATTTCTGCTCCATATTGAAATCCAAAATGCACTCGTAAATGGTCTAATAAACTTGCAACCTGATAAGAGCTTAAAAGAGATGGGGTCCCTCCACCTATATAAACAGTTGCCAATGGAATTCCTTTCGGGGACAAAGAAATATCTCTATAGAGAAGGTCTAAATATGACTTAATTGAATTACTCCCTGGTCCATGATCCCCTTGGGCACTGTCTCCTAGAGGTACAACAGGAAAGTCACAATAGAAACAACGTCTATGGCAAAAAGGAATATGCAAATAAGCACTTTGAGGGTAATTCACAAGTTGACTTATAAATCCATACATAAAGGTATCCATCTACCACTAAAGCAATAGATTAAATATGAACAATGCTCCATAAATCAAAGAAAAGGACGCAAAATTAAACCATGGTGGAGATCCTAATACTGATTTTATTTTGTATTGCTGGAGGAGCTAGTGGTTGGCTTGGAGTGAGTTTATTTCCTTCAAACATATTAGAAAAGTTCCAATCCCCAAATGAAGCCAAAATATTTCTAGCAGTTTTCACTGCTTTGACAGCTTTAGTTACAGGTATTTTCTTTCAAAAATTAAGAAAAAAGCTAACTCAACAAATTAGAACCACTCCTACTGATCTATTGGTGAGCAGATCAGTAGGCTTAATTCTTGGTCTTCTTGTAGCCAACCTGCTACTAGCACCCATTCTGCTTCTCCCTCTCCCAAAAGAAATATTCCTTGCAAAACCAATTGCAGCAGTAATTAGTAATTTCTTCTTTGGTCTTCTTGGATATAACCTTGCTGAAATTCATGGACGAACATTTCTTCGTCTTTTAAATCCAAATAGTACAGAAGCCTTGCTAGTAGCAGAAGGCATCCTTACACCTGCATGCGCAAAAATTTTGGATACAAGTGTCATTATTGATGGTCGTATTAAAGATCTTCTTAGTTTTGGACTCATTGAAGGGAAAGTAATAGTCGCACAAACAGTTATAGAAGAATTACAACAATTAGCTGATTCTAGTAATAATGAAAAAAGGGCAAAAGGTAGGAGAGGTCTAAAAATACTTACTTCATTGCGTGAAAGTTTTAAAAAAAGACTTGTAATAAATAGCACCAAATATGAAGGTCCTGGTACAGATGAAAAACTTCTAAAACTAACTGAAGATACAGGTGGAATGCTTATCACTGCTGACTACAATCTAGCCCAAGTCGCACAAGTCAAAGAATTAAACAACTTAAATCTCAGTGAATTAGTAATAGCGCTTAGACCAGAAGTTCAACCAGGTGAAAAATTATTGTTAAAGATAGTTAGAGAAGGAAAAGAAAATAGCCAAGGAGTAGGATATTTAGAAGATGGAACGATGGTTGTAGTAGAGGGTGCAAAAAACTTATTAGGTCAGAGACTAGATGTGATTGTCACAGGGGCATTGCAGACCCCATCAGGAAGAATGGTTTTTGGCAAACTTGAGAAAAATCCTCCTACCAACAAATCTGACAAAACAAATGCTTCTTCTAACTAGATATATAGCTAGGATTTAGTCCTGGACATTCTTGATCTATATGACGGTTTCGGCTCCTTACTACGGCGACTCAGCCGTAATGCGCACACCCCCACCAGATTTGCCATCATTATTGCTTAAAGAAAGGATTGTTTACCTTGGTCTTCCTTTGTTTTCTGACGATGATGCAAAAAGACAACTTGGGATGGATGTTACCGAATTAATTATCGCTCAATTACTTTTTTTAGAATTTGATAATCCTGAAAAACCAATTTACTTCTATATCAATTCCACAGGAACAAGCTGGCATACTGGAGATGCAATAGGTTTTGAGACTGAAGCCTTTGCTATTTGTGACACAATCAGCTACATAAAGCCACCTATTCATACTATTTGCATAGGCCAAGCAATGGGGACTGCTGCTGTAATACTATCTGCAGGTTCCAAAGGTCATAGAGCTGCTTTGCCCCATTCATCAATTGTGCTTCATCAACCAAGGAGTGGTGCTAGTGGTCAGGCAACAGATATCCAAATACGTGCAAAAGAAGTAATTCACAATAAACAAGCCATGCTCAAAATTCTTTCTGAAAATACTGGGAAAAGTGTAGAACAACTATCAAAGGATTCTGACAGAATGAGCTATTTAAACCCTCATGAAGCTCTTAAATACGGACTAATTGATAGGGTCCTGACAAGCAGAAAAGATCTACCAACCTCCGAATCTATAAGCTAATTTAAATCTCAATCTTTCTATTATCTCACCTAATTTCTATTAAATCATGCCTATTGGTACTCCAAGTGTCCCCTATAGACTTCCTGGCAGTCAATTTGAACGCTGGGTAGACATTTATACAAGGCTAGGTGCTGAAAGAATTTTATTTCTTGGTCAAGAAGTAACAGATGGAGTGGCGAATAGTCTGGTTGCTCAAATGCTATACCTAGACTCAGAAGACAGTACTAAACCTATTTATTTATATATCAATAGTCCTGGCGGATCAGTTACTGCTGGATTAGCTATATACGACACCATGAAATACGTCAAAAGTGACGTTGTCACTATATGTGTTGGTCTTGCAGCTTCAATGGGAGCATTCCTATTATCAGCAGGTACAAAAAATAAACGTCTTGCGTTACCTCACAGTCGCATTATGATTCACCAACCTCTGGGCGGTACTTCTCAAAGACAAGCAAGTGACATTGAAATTGAAGCGAAAGAAATTCTAAGAATCAAGGAAATGCTCAACCGCGCAATGTCTGAAATGACAGGGCAATCATTTGAAAAAATTGAGAAAGATACTGATAGAGATTATTTCCTAAGTGCAGAAGAAGCCAAACAATATGGACTTATTGACAGGGTTATTTCTCATCCCAATGAGGCCAACAATTAAATTGAAATATGAAGAATTTTGCATAAGGTTCAACACAAAAACTACCTAATTTTAAAAAAGTCCTTTTAGCAAAGCTTTCTTATTTATAATTTATTCTTTGTAAGCTTGGCCCTAAGAAAGCCCTAAACAAAATCCGGATGGCTCAACTTTTTTACGACTCAGACGCAGACCTCAATCTTCTTAAAAACAAGACTGTTGCGATTATTGGTTATGGTTCGCAAGGCCATGCTCATGCTTTGAATCTTAAAGACAGCGGAATTAACGTTGTAGTAGGACTCTATGAAGGCAGCAGATCGGCAAGCAAAGCTATTGCTGATGGGTTAGAAGTTTTAAGCGTTTCAGAAGCATCTGCAAAAGCTGACTGGATAATGATCCTAGTCCCAGATGAATTTCAAAAAGATATATATACAAAAGAAATCTCTAGCCATCTTAAACCTGGGAAAATTCTTAGCTTTGCTCATGGTTTCAACATTCGTTTTGGATTAATAGAGCCTCCATCTTTTGTTGACGTTGTAATGATTGCCCCCAAGGGACCAGGACATACAGTGCGATGGGAATTTCAAAACGGGCAAGGGGTTCCAGCACTTTTTGCAATCGAGCAAGATGCCTCAGGCAAAGCGCGTGATCTTGCTATGGCCTACGCTAAGGGGATTGGAGGAACAAGAGCTGGAATACTTGAAACCAATTTCAAGGAAGAAACTGAAACAGATCTATTCGGGGAACAAGCAGTTCTGTGCGGAGGGCTTTCTGCTCTTGTAAAAGCTGGGTTTGAGACTCTTGTAGACGCAGGTTATCAACCTGAGTTAGCCTATTTCGAATGTCTACACGAAGTAAAGCTAATAGTAGATCTGATGGTTAAAGGTGGTCTTACAGCTATGCGAGATTCAATCTCAAATACTGCTGAATATGGAGATTACGTCAGTGGTCCAAGGTTGATTACATTAGAGACCAAAAAGGAAATGAAAAGAATCTTATCTGATATACAAGATGGGACTTTTGCTAAAAACTTTGTTGACGAATGTGAGGCAGGTAAACCGGAAATGAAAAGGATACGTTCTGAAGATGCGTCCTTAGAAATAGAAAAAGTTGGAAAAGGTCTTAGATCAATGTTTAGCTGGCTTAAAACAGACTGATCATCTATCTTTCTCTAATTGTTGCAGCAACATTAGTTGACCTACTGGTTGGGGACCCTAGATTTTTCCCACATCCAGTAAAAGCTATTGGAAGCTTAATTGAATTTCTCAGGGAGAAGATTGAATATTTCTCTGGAGAAAATACTTTTTGCCTAAGTCTTGGAGGGACATTTCTAACACTAATTGTTATCAGTATAAGTTGTGGGAGTGGATGGCTAATAGAACAATTCTTCCTTAAAGGTCATTTAATATCAATACCAATTTATATACGATATATCATTATAGTTTTAGCCTTAGCAAGCTCTCTTGCAACAAGGAGTCTATCTCAAAGTGCTACAAGTATACTTACCTCATTAAATGATAATTCAAATTATGAAAATCTTAGCTTGGCCAGGAATAAATTAAGTCATATTGTTGGTAGAGATGTAGAAAAACTCAGCAAAGAAGATATACTTCGCGCGACTGCCGAATCTGCAAGTGAAAATGCTGTTGATGGTATTTTCGCTCCTTTGTTTTGGATGATGCTCGGAACATTCTTTTGGAAAATATCAACTGCTTTACCTGGCCCTCTAACAATGGCCTGGCTATTTAAAGCAAGTAGTACTATTGATTCAATGATTGGTTATAGATTTGGAAAGCTTAAATGGCTAGGACAATCAGGAGCCAAACTTGATGATGCTCTTACTTTTATTCCATGTAGGCTCGTGCTTCTTACTCTCCCTTTAGTAAGTAAAAACTGGATTAAAGCACCCTCTTTAATTAGAGCCGCTTGGGCAGATGGAGTAAAAGATATTTCTCCAAATTCAGGACTTTCAGAAGCAATATTTGCTCATTGTGCAAATATTAGGATGGGAGGAATAAACACATATAAAAACAGCTACATTTCAAAGCCATTATTAGCTATCAATTCACCTCCAGCTAGCAAGAAAGGGATAAAAAAGATTCTACGGCTTCATCTTAAGTTGGAAATAATATGGATATTAGCAATGATTGTCATCTACATAGTAATTTAATGATCAACTCTACCTATTTAAGATATCCAGATTCAAAGGTTCTTAAACATAGATTAATAAAAACAAGTGGCAGCATAAAGGTTCATAAGATAAAGAATCAATAAGCCAACAAGAAAGGTACTATAAAAAAGTTTTTAGAGTCTGAAGAATACAATATTATTTGAATAAGTACTAAGGCAATAGAAAAATAAAAGTCCAAAGAAAGAGCATAACGAAGTCAAGTACATTACATATCCCTTTCTTCTAGGGAGTTTAAGATAGGATAATAACATTACAAGCAAAGCTAGAATGCCAGTAATAATCAAAAATATTTCCACTGATTGATTTAATCTAAAACTAATAAGAAAGTCAGAGTTAATTAATTTAAAAGGCTTAATATCAAATTTTCCACTAAGATGTTTATAGAATAGAAAGCTAGAGTAAAGTGTTGATAAAAGAATGCTATTTACAAGCAAAAAAGATACAGGCTTCGTTAGCCTATTCATTGTTCGGTTAAAGCTAAAAAGTAAAGCAGCAATTAAAAAAGAAGCTGATAAAGGGATTAGAGGTATAAGGAATGAAGAGTTGACGAGTTTAGACATTGCATACATTGCTTATCACTCTTGACACTAACCTGCTTAAGTCTGAGGCAATAGCCATTTAGAATAAAACAAAACAATTTCATGATAACTAGATTTTTGAATAGCTAAAGGCATTAATGATAGTTCTGCTTTCAAATGCCAAGCAAAGTATTTCCAGGGATTTTTTTAAATGGGGATATTATAAAAAGCTATCTTGAGAAAATATTTAAAGAGATATCAATTAAAGCACTATAAAGACTAAGAAGTGAAATTAAATACTTATCAACAATAAGATAGATGCAGAAAATCTTACAAGAAATGATGAGCTATCTATTAATCTTAATGATGGTAACCATAATTTCAATATTAGGCTTTAGGATTTATCTAAGAGAAAAGCATTTTTACCTGAAAAAGGTTCAGAAAATAGTCAAGAAAAGAAAAAAGAAATTGCTCAAAAGGAAAAAAAATAATAAGATCCGTAAATATCATCCATAGAAAAATCAAATGGTCGAGAATCAAGAAGGAGTCGGGGAAGTAAATGCAAGAGAGGTACTCATCCAAGGCAAATCATCTACAAATGCAAAGTGGCTCGACAACGAGGACAATGCTGTAGAGAACGTTTTTGGGTTTAATAAAAATGCAGAGTTAGTAAATTCCAGGGCAGCAATGATTGGTTTCCTAATGCTTGTCTTAACGGAATTACTCTTTAACGGGAAGCCAGTGACCCTTGCAATATTTGGCATCAACTAATCGATTAAAGTAAAATAGTTGATTTCTTATCTTATACTATAAGAAAATTATTTTAACCCTAGCATGAATAAGAAATACTGGATTGGTTTTCTTTATGTATCTATATGCATTTTGATCTGGGGCACAATCGGATCTTTAATTGATTACCCACTTTTACAAAAAGATATCTACCAGGCTGGTTCATTTGGGCAATTAACAACTTTTCTAGCCGCAGGTATAATAACAACTATAATCTCAACCATTTTATTTAAGAGAATACCTAAGAGATTTATTGAATAATAGTAATTATTTAATATCTATATCTTTTCAAAACTTCTGCAGGTTTATTTTGTAGTCCAGAATCGAAGAGCAACCACTGTCTAGTTTCAGTATCATGATCACAACCTAAGTTAGGTTTATCAATTACCAAAGTTGATAATTCATAGTGACACTGCTGGTCTGCTTCAAAAGCTGATTCATATTCTGGCTTAAAATATGCGGTAGAGAAAATTGAAGTAAGTAATAAAAATAAGAAACTAGCAACTACTACTATCTTCATAATTAAGATTAAAAAAGAGTTATAGTTGAATACTCTAGTACAATAGTAAAAGGTTAATCAAGGATTTAGAGTTTTAGTTTGTTACGTAAAAAGACTTTAAAAAGCAAGTTTAATTTTTCTCAGCATTATTTTCAGATTAACTTCTACCAATATTATAGATAAAATCCTTAAATGAAGGTACATAAAAATACAGAGCAGTTGCCAAAACTAGGAGTAAGTTCAGGCCTATCACAAGACCGCCCAACAGAACACGCGTCCTCTTTGTAGGAGTCTTATACTCAAACCCACCAACCTTAATAAGCACCTCACGCTCTCCTGAGATAGAGGGAGAGTTCTCTGGCTTATTTCTTTTTTTAGATTTAGAGGCTTTCAAGAAGATTTCAGGATCTTTTGATTTGTTTGAATCCTCCGCAGGTGCATTCTCCTTTACCATTTTGTTTATGTAGCTTTCTTCTATAAGAGTTAGCAGCAAAAGCTATTTAAATTCTTTCGAAGGAGTAAAACTCAATAATTCAAAACTATCGCCTATGCCAGAAAAGCTTGAATTCAACTCGGTGGATTCACTACAAAATATCTTTACATCTTTAACAGTACTAAGATAAAAAGGCTTTTTGTGTTTATTGAGGATAACCATTATTAACTTTGATTCTAAACCAAGTAATCTTGTTTGACATGAGTAATTTTCTTCTGAACCTCTAATCAATTGAAAATTTTCAACTTGCTCTATTGCATTTAGACAAGTCTCGCGTTCTCGAGATTTGAAACATTCATTAGACAAGGAAAGAACTATTTGAATATTTCTAGCTTGAACATCGGAGAAAAATATCTGAGTTAACAAAATTAAAGAAGCAACAATTTCCAGATTATCTGAGCTAAAAGTCTTCTTCAAATTGTTTTTAATCAATTTGTAATTCATAAAAGTAATCTAGCAATATTTATCCTCTCGCATTAATAAATATATTGAACAACTTGGTTTTATTATTTTTTAGTTCAGTAAGCAATTCCATTGTGTTCATCTCAGAGTTTGTGTTAACAAGGTTAAGGCTTGCAGCCAATTTACCTATTACTTGGGGAGGTCCGAGCCCTTGAGATTGATAAAAAGATAATGAATCATCTCGATTTCTCTTAGAAAGCTTCCTCCCAAATTGATTTAATAAGATTGGAACATAAAGATATGAAGCAGGTTTCTGCTCTAAAGCATCAAAAATTGCAAGCTGTGCTGACATCTCTCCAATTAAATCTTCGCCTCTAACTACTTCAGTTACCCCTAGCATTAATTCATCCACCACTGTAGCCAGGTGATATGAAACAATGCCATCTGCTCTTCTTAAAATCACATCTCCACAGAGATTAGAAAAGTCTAATCCTACTTTCAACCTAATACTAGGAGACTTGCTATTTTGAGCAGGAAAAGGTTTGTTCAGTTTCCTACATCTCCCAGAATAAATTAAAGATCCATTAGAATTTAATCCTTCTTGTCTAACCCTCTTCCTATTACATGTACAAGGGTAAGTAACTTTACGATTGCTAAGAGCATTAATTACTTCTTGATAGATATGGTTTCTTTTGCTCTGAAAATAAATTGGTTCATCCCAATCAAGACCTAACCAAAGCAAATCATTCTTAATTTTTTCAACGGCACCTGCTCTATTTCTAGGTGTGTCAAGATCATCAATTCGTAAAATAAATTTGCCTGAAGAAATTCTCGCCCTTAACCATGCTATCAAGGCAGTTCTTAAATTTCCTAAGTGAAGATCCCCTGATGGTGTAGGAGCAAAGCGACCTATATAACTTTGTTTCCTAAGTTGCTCTCCACGAAAAAAAGCTTGGAGAAGATTCTCAGGAATATCTGGTAGATCGTTCATAAAAAAAAAAATAGGAACTCAAAAAATTTGAGTTCCTAAAAAACTTATGAATTCAAAAGGAACTAAGTCCCAAAATTACAACTTACTTGCCGCTCTGAACTCGATCTTTAAAAAGCTTGCCGGCTGTAAAAGCAGGAACTCGTTTTGCAGGAATTGCAATCTTCTCGCCAGTTTTTGGATTAAGTCCTTGACGGGCTGAGCGGTCACGAGGTTCAAACGAGCCAAACCCAAGTATGGAGACTTTCTTATCATCCACAACTGAGTCAACAATTGTTTCTATGGCAGCATCGACAACAAGTGCCACGTCTGTCTTAGTTAGCTCTGTACGAGCTGCAACCAAATTAACTAAATCTGCTTTGTTCATTGGAAAAGTGTGTTGTAGCAGAGAGTGAACGATGGACGGCTTTAAAAAAGCCAATCAAACAAACACTCGATCCCGCTAATCGTATGGACCTAAAGCAGTTGAGGCAATAGAAAAGTAAGGTGGTGCAAAGCTTTATACAAAATTTTAAGGATCATTAACTATTTATCACTATGCTTCCAAGCTATCCAAGGCAGAAGCATTTCATTCCCAAGAAGATGAAGATTCTTCCCAGAAGCTAGTAGTGGGAACTGATCTCGAGGGAGCCAATTGCACAACTTTATCAAGCTTTCCTGCTGCATAGTCCAATGAAAAGTACTTCGAGTGCGTATAGGGCTAATTTGATCATTTGAAAGCGGAATTAACAAACGTCCGCAGAACAGCACATTCCAAGGTGATGGCAGGTGTAAAACACAGCTTCCTGGGGTTGGCCCAGGAGTCCAAAGAATACGAGCACCAGAAGAAAGAACAAGCTCATCAGAAAAAGTCTCTAAAGCATCCACATTGGGCAACAAGTAAGCCTCTTGTTCCTGAACTATCAAAGGCCAACCAAGCTGACGATGAAGGATAGATGCCTCATGATGTGAATCTCGATTGCTCAAAAAGACTTTTGGGGAAGCCCCCCCTGAGAGTTCCTGTAAGTCATTAATAACTTCTTCGTTGATTTTGGGACAATCAATTAAAACAGGAGCATTATCAAGGCTTACAAACCATGCGCTCATAACTGATGAGCCCTTCTCAGATTGGAACAGCCAAAGCCAATTTCTAACCTGCTTAACGGAAATACTCAAGTTCACTGAAAAATAGAGAAATTAAGTTGCTAAAAGCGACTATGGCATTAGCTTGTAATCAATGCTTATTGTAAAAGAATAAAAATCATCAGTGCAAAAAACCAACATTGGCACTGCTTATCCTCTTGGAAGCTCTGTAAGCGAGAGAGGTGTAAATTTTTCAGTGGTCGCCCCTGCAGCAACTGAGTTAGAACTTCTATTATTTGAAAATGAAAATGATATTCAACCTAAGGAAATAGTTAAGTTTGGCTTTGAGAATAAGTCTGGAGATTACTGGCACATTGAAATTGAAGGAATCGGTTTAGGTTGTTTTTACGCATATAGACTTAACAAACCTGAAAAAATAGGAGATAAGAGCTCTACTACTTGCAAAAAAGTATTATTAGACCCATGTGCAAGATCAATAGCAGGTTGGGATGTTTTTAAAAGAAATGCAAATGAAGACGAAATCTCAACTCTTAAAGGTGTTGTTTCTGAAAGAAATAATTTCAACTTCAAAGATCACCCTCGCCCAAGACATCGATGGAGTCAAACAATAATTTATGAGCTACATGTAGGTGGTTTTACAAAAAATACAGCCTCAAATATAAGTGATCAAAATAAAGGGACATTTATTGGCCTTATTGAAAAGCTACCTTACCTAAAAGATCTTGGCATCACTACAATTGAATTACTTCCTGTTTTCTCATTTGACCCTTCAGATGCCCCCATCGGTTTAGAAAATTACTGGGGATATAGTCCATTAAATTGGTTTACTCCACATCAAAGTTACATATCAAAAAGCACACTACTAACTCCCAGAGATCAATTCAGAAAGCTTGTTGAAGCCTGTCATGATAAAGAAATAGAAGTAATTTTAGATGTTGTTTTCAATCACACAACTGAAGGAGATCAAAATGGTCCAATAATTAGTTGGAAAGGTTTTGGAGACTCAGTCTATTACCATAAAAATGTACAAGACGAATTCTTAGATGTAACTGGTTGTGGAAATACAGTCGCAGCAAATCATCCACTAGTAAGAAAACTAATAATTGAATCTATGAGGTGCTGGTCCTACGAGCTTGGTGTTGATGGGTTTCGTTTTGATTTAGGTGTTGCATTAAGCAGGGGAAAAGATTTAGCCCCTCTTGATTCGCCGCCACTCTTTGAAGACATTGAATCAGACCCATTTTTAAGTGAGCTAAAGCTTATAAGTGAACCTTGGGACTGTGGGGGACTTTACAGATTATCCGACTTCCCTGCAAAAAGAATAAGCACTTGGAATGGACATTTTAGAGATGATCTTCGACGTTTCTGGAAAGGAGACAAGAATAGTACATGGCCTTTAAAAGATAGACTTATTGGCAGTCCACTTATTTACAAAGACAATAAAAATTCTGTCAAAAAATCAATTAATTTTATAACTTCACATGATGGATTTACATTGATTGACTTACTAAGTTTTAATAAAAAGCACAATCTTTCTAATGGGGAAAATAATCGCGATGGAGAAAATCACAACAATAGTTGGAACCACGGTATAGAAGGTCCTAGCACAGATAAGGCTTTAAATAATATTAGGAAAAGACAGCAAAGAAATCTTTTATCCTGCTTAATACTTGCACCAGGGATACCAATGCTTCTTATGGGTGATGAAGTAGGAAGAAGTCAAGGTGGGAATAATAATTCTTGGTGTCAAAATACACCTCTCGGATGGATGATTTGGGACTTGAATAGTTGTGATAATGAATTAAAAAACTTTTTAAAAAAGATTATAAGAATTAGAAAAGATTTATCAGTTTTATTTAGCCCAGAGATTACTCCCTCTAGCAACTCTTCTATACCTGATGATTCCCAAGAATATTGGATTCAATGGCATGGTGTAAAAGTAAATTCTCCTGATTGGAGCAGTTGGTCTCACACCATTAGCTATAGCATTAATCAAGGTAGAGAAGGATCTTTAATCTGGCTTGGGTTAAATGGGTATGACCAATCAATGAAATTCGAATTGCCAAAATCAACTTCAAGCTGGTTAAAAATAATTGACACTGCTTTAATTAATGAAAAAGATGTCATCCAAACTCAGATCTCTAATGAAGATGCCATACAAATAGAAAGTAGAAGTCTTGTATTAATCGTTTCAAAAGAATTCTACAATCCATCAACAGCTTAAAATATTTCAATAAGCGGGCGGCGGGAATCGAACCCGCATCATCAGCTTGGAAGGCTGAGGTTTTACCACTAAACTACGCCCGCGCTAAGCACTAAAGATAACCAGTCCAATAATAGGATCTGAAGTTTGTCTTAGCACTTCTACATTATTACCTTGTGGAGCCCATTTTAACGAGACAATCTAAGACTAAGGCCTTAAGGGATGGAGCGAGAAGGAGGTTGATGATTGCATACGGCTTAGGAGATGCTGGGACTGGCCTTGCAGCATCTCAGCTTGGGTTTTACTTATTCGCGTTTTTTACTAGTGCTGCTGGCCTGCCTGCTTTCATAGCAGGCTCTTTACTAATGGTAATAAAAATTTGGGACGCAATTAATGATCCTCTTATTGGCTGGTTAAGCGATCATACAAAATCAAAGTGGGGACCTAGGCTCCCATGGATGATAGGAGGCTCAGTGCCACTTGGTATTAGTCTTGCTGCGATTTGGTTGGTTCCATCTGGAGACACATCTGAAAAAGTTCTTTATTACATAGCAATAACCCTTTTACTGATGACTGCTTATACAAGTGTAAATCTTCCATTTGCAGCCTTAGCAACAGAAATAACAGAAGAAACTTCTATTAGAACCCGCCTAAATGCAGCTAGGTTTACAGGTTCAATACTTGCTTCCTTGACTGGGCTTGTAGTTGCAGCTTGGCTTTTGTCTTCAGGTAATAATGGCTATGTTCAAATGGGACGAATTACGGGGCTAATAGCAACTTTCGCAACCTTGGTTTCATGCTGGGGGTTAGCTCCATTTGCAAAAAAAGCAAGAAAACCAAAACTTCATGCTGAACCTCTCAAGCTCCAAATAAAAAGAATATTTAATAACAGTCTTTTCCTTAAAATTATATGTCTTTACCTAATGCTCTGGTGCTCCCTCCAATTAATGCAAACAGTCTCGCTAATCTATTTAGAGCAAGTTATAAATGTGCCAAATCAAATTTCAAAGTGGATACCAATACCTTTTCAAATTAATGCTCTGATTGGACTTCAGTATTGGAGTTTCTTTTCAAATAAATATGGAAGGTTAAAAGCACTATCAAGAGGAGCTCTTATATGGATTTCAGCATGCCTAATCTTAATAGTCTTTCCTCCATTAAAAGCTGGAATTAGTCTAGATAGCTTATTAACTTTTGACACCTTCGAGTCATTCAAGATGACTTTTCTTTTGCTAATAATTATGTTTCTAGGATTTGGTGCATCAACCGCTTATCTAATCCCTTGGTCATTACTTCCAGATGCTATAGATGCTGATCCAGACAAACCCGCAGGAATTTATACAGCTTGGATGGTTTTAGTCCAAAAAATAGGAATTGGCCTTAGCGTCCAATTGCTTGGTCTGCTATTAAGTTTTGCTGGATACAAGTCTTCTACCAATTGCATTGATATGTTGAACTGCTCTGAGCAATCATTAACTGCCTTAGCAACTATTCGTATATGCATGGGACTTATTCCATCATTATTAATAGTTTTAGGATTATTAATAATGAAAAACTGGGTTACTCAAAAACCTACCTATCTGAGCAAAACTTCATGAAGATGCCCCGTTGGATAAAAAGACTTGGTAGCAGCTTAATTATCGGGGGACAAGCTGTGACTTCTACTGCAAAGGGTCGCTTCAATAAATCAGATCTAACTGATCAACTAATGGAGGCAGGTCCGGCAAGTTTTCTTATTGTTTTAA
Organism: Prochlorococcus sp. AG-363-B11; assembly: GCA_003278425.1. Classification (GTDB taxonomy): domain Bacteria; phylum Cyanobacteriota; class Cyanobacteriia; order PCC-6307; family Cyanobiaceae; genus Prochlorococcus_E. Next base: position 99,014 of record QCFE01000001.1, read on the forward strand.
TCACAGGGATCTCAGCAGGGACAGTTTTCAATATCCAAGTCGCCGCAGAGTTAAGTAGTCAGGGTCTTGGTTCAGAAGTAGGAGGTTTACTTGCAATCGGATTAGCAAGAGAAATTGCTCCACTGTTAACTGCAACACTTCTTACAGGGAAAGTAGCAACTGCATATGCAGCACAACTTGGCACAATGAAAGTTACTGAGCAAATTGATGCAATAACAATGTTAAAAACCGATCCTGTCGAATACCTAGTAGTTCCTAGACTAATAGCGATGGTTGTCATGGCACCTTTACAGTGCTTACTCTTTTTTTCAGTAGCCTTATGGAGTGGTCAAGTTAGCAGTACTGCTTTCTACAGTATTCCACCAAATATTTTTTGGAATTCTGTTAAAAGCTGGCTTGTTATAAGTGACCTGCCTTTCATGCTTATAAAAGCTGTTGTATTTGGTCTCCAAATTGCAGTAATAGCATGTGGATGGGGGCTTACCACCAGAGGCGGGGCAAAAGAAGTAGGTACGAGCACTACTGGTGCTGTAGTAATGACACTGTTAACGGTTTCCCTCATGGATGTTGTTTTAACTAAAATTTTATTTGGATAATTACTATGAGTTCTTCATCAAACAAAGACACCTCTCTAGAGGTAACATTAGCACCGATGCATAGATTACCTTTCTTAATCATTGCAATTGGTCTTAGTATTTTATTAACTCCTTTAGCAACATGGGTCGCACTAATTATAAGCATTTTTGGTTTATTTCTATTAATTCAGTCATTTACCCTTAAGTTGAAATTTACATCAAATGATTTAATTGTTTTGCAATTAGGAAAAGAGATAAGACGCTTCCCCTTTAAACAATGGATAGCATGGAGAATCTTTTTTCCGAAATTACCAGGTATACTTTACTTTAGAGAAACAGCAAGTCCTCACCTCTTACCTATACTGTTTGATGAAGAAATGCTTGAAGCTCAACTAAGGTTACGTGTTGGCTCACTAGAGATAAAAAACGAATAAATGCAACCTTTAGCAATCTTACCTTTTCAATAAATTTAATTAATGACTAAAGCTGATCTACCAAAAAAAAATGAATCCCAAGAAGAGCAGACTAGTCAAAGTTCGAAACCAGTAAAAAATGTAAAGACAAAAGAAATAACTAAATTATCTCAACAAGATAATTTAGTTACTAGTCAAAATTATAATCAAGATATCTCTCAAGATATCATTAGGATTGCTTTAAATGATCTAAAAGAAAAGCGGTCTAATCTAGAAAAAGAAATAGAAACACTAGAAAAAAGGAAGCAACGTTTAGAGAAAGAAGCTTCAACAACCTTTTCAGGGCAATCAGATTCGATTGCAAGAAGAGTTAAAGGTTTTCAGGAATACTTGACTGGAGCCCTTCAAGACTTGAGCAATTCTGTAGAACAACTTGATCTAATAGCGCAACCTGTAGTAGTTAACCCTTCTCCTCTTGATCAAACAAAAACTAAAGAATCTGAAGAAGTAGAAGAAAAAGTTGACACTACTCCTGCAATAGCAGAAACATTCAAACCAGACAAAGACTTAATACTTCAACTCCTCAGTCAATACTTAGAAGGTCCAGATTACTATGCTGATCCCTGGAAATTCAGAAGGAGTTTAGAACCTCAAGATGCAGAGATCTTGCAAGATTGGTTTTTCAATATGGGTGGGAGAGGAGCTCAACCAAGCAGAGGAAATAGACCTAGAAACGTTCTTTTAGCAGCTGCATTAATTGCAATTCTTGGAGAATTATATGGAGATCGATTCCAAGCACTTGTGTTAGCGAGCCAACCTGAACGATTAGGAGAGTGGCGACGAGGTCTTCAAGATGCTTTGGGACTGAATAGAGAAGATTTTGGCCCAAATAGTGGAATTGTTCTTTTTGAAAGACCAGAACCTCTGATTGAGAGAGCGGACCGCCTAGAAGCAGAAAATGAGGTGCCCTTAATACTTATAGATGCTGCAGAACAAAGCATTGAAATCCCTATACTTCAATTTCCTATATGGCTCACATTTGCAGCAACTCCTGATGAACTTTATATTGAAGAAGAATTAATTTAGCAGGTTAAAAGCAATTAAAATCACATTTTTTTTATTACTCATTAGTTATTTTCTTGGATCTATCCCAAGTGGATATCTTGCAGGGAAATGGATAGCTGGAATAGACCTTAGAAAAAAAGGTTCTGGGTCTACAGGTGCAACAAATGTTTTAAGACATGTTGGGAAGATACCTGCTTTACTTGTTTTCTTTTTAGATGTTAGTAAAGGTACAGCTGCAATATTAATTTCCAAAGCATATCTGTTAGACGAGAGCCTACAAATCATTGCAGGTCTTGCCGCTATAACAGGTCATATCTGGCCAATTTGGCTAAAAGGAAAAGGAGGCAAAGCTGTAGCTACTGGTCTTGGAATATTTCTCGGAATCTCATGGGAAGTAGGGCTTGGATCTTTAGGTATATTTCTTATTATTTTAAGTATTTGGAGAATAGTTTCTTTATCAAGTATTTGCGCTGCGATAAGTCTTCCAATAATTATGGCCATTCACTTATCAGATAATACTTCTATTCCCTATATGTTAATTAGTCTTATTGCAATGGCACTTGTTCTATGGAGACATAGGACGAATTTCATTAGATTAATTAATGGAGAAGAACCAAAAGTAGGTAGTAAGGGTTAAGTCTATCGAATCTCAGAACAGATTTTATTAAAGACCTTTTCAGGTTGATTAGCATTAGTTATTTCCCTTCCTATTACTAATTTTGATGATCCCAAATTCAATGCTTCAGATGGCGTCATTACTCTTGCTTGATCGTCTAAGTTAACACCTGAAGAACGAATTCCCGGTGTGATTAACTGAAAAGGTTCCGGGAAAGAATTACGCAATTTATTAACTTCCCAGGGGGAGCATACACAACCTCCAACACCTGCTTCAAAAGCTTGTTGAGCAAAGAAAAAAGCTCTTTCACTTAATGTTTGGTTAATAGCTAGTTCTTGAGAAAACCTTTGACTATCCCAACTAGTCAAGACAGTAACTGCCAAGAGGGTAGGGGGAGGAAGTCCTGCATCCTTAGCGCCTTTAATTGCTGAATAATTTGATTCTTTTAACCCTTTCATCCCTGCCGAGGCATGAACTGTAATCAATTCCGCTCCAGTTTGAGCTGCTCTGTAAGACGCTCTTGCCATTGTGATTGGAATATCATGAAATTTAAGGTCCAAAAAAACCTTTTTTCCTAGTTTCCTTAATTTATAGATAATTTCAGGTCCCAATAGAGTAAATAATTCAAGTCCTACTTTGACCCAAAGTAAATCTGGGAGCTTATCAAGTAGAACTAACATCTCATCCTCACTCATCTGGTCAAGAGCAAGGATAAGTTTTTCCTCTGGCTTAAAAGAAGCTATCATCAAAATAATCAACTAATGGTTAATCACATAGAAAGTCTTCGGAAAACCTTTTTTCCTAATTGCAATATTTTGCCAACAAGGTCTTTATGCTCTAAAAATTGAAAATTTGGATCAATAATTTTTTCTCCGTTTAATCGAACTCCACCACCTTGTATTTTCCTCCTTGCTTCACTACTGCTAGAACATAAACCCAATGAACTTAATAAATAAAAAGCTTTTACTGGGAATTGAATTTTTGCAATAGATAATTCAGGAACCTCCTCAGCTTTATTTTGAGCACCTAAAACAAGATTTGATGAATCTGATTGAGCAATCTTTGCTGAAGACAAGCCGTGAAATTTTGCTGTAACAGTCAAAGCCATAAATTTTTGAAGTTCTCTGGGATCATTACTTAGAGTGCTCAGATCACAATCAGTTAGCAAAGTAAGGTAGTTGAGAACTTGGCTATCGGGAACTTTTTCTAATTTTGAATACATTGAAAGAGCATCTTCAGAAAGACCAACAGTATTGTCTAAAGTTTTGCTCATTTTTTGCACCCCATCCAACCCAACAAGAATGGGTAGCAATAAACCAAACTGAGGCTTCTGTAAAAAATGGCGCTGAATATCTCTCCCAATCGCTACATTAAATTTTTGGTCTACTCCTCCGAGTTCTATATCTGCTTCAACTGCAACTGAATCATACCCCTGAAGTAATGGATATAGAAACTCATGCAGCGCAATAGACGTTCCTGAGGAGTAACGATTAGCAAATTCTTCTTTTGCAAGCATTTGACCAACAGTTGACTTGCTTAAAAGATCAATAATCTTACTCATATCAAAGTTTTTGAGCCACTCACTATTTCTTCTAATTTCAATGCGTCCTTTCGTTTCAAAATCTAAAAGAGAAAGATTTTTGGGCTTGCCAAAACCCAATTGTTCAAGATATGTCTTTGAATTAGTCTTAATTTCCTCAGAAGATAATTGAACACGAGTTTTACTTTTCCCAGTTGGGTCTCCAATCCTCGCTGTGAAATCACCGATAATCAATACTGCTGTATGCCCTGCATCTTGAAATGCCCTCAATTTTCGAAAAATGATGCTATGTCCTAAATGAATATCAGAACCAGTTGGGTCAATACCAAGCTTTACCCTAAGTGGCCTATTAATTCTAGAAGCTTCTGAAAGTTTTAAAGCTAAATTCTGATCTTGGTCTTGGCTTAAAGCCTTAGAGAATGGGAATAAGTCTTCTATACCTCGAGAAAGCCAATCTGGCAGAGAAGAAAATTGATCAGACATAAGAATCTTTCCTATTCATATCATCACTTATTGATAAAAACACTATTTAGGATTGAGAGTCATCAAGTTGAGATCTCATTCTATCTAAAGTTAAATTCATTTGATCAAACATTTGATCTGGAGTCATGCCAAATTGACCTAGTTGGGTCTTCAATTGTTCTACCGTCATCTTTGCCTGGAAATCTTCAGACAACTCAAACCTTTTCATGAAAACCTTATATCTCTCCATCAAAGACTCCATTTTAGAAATAAACATTTTTTTACCTTCTCGATCAAATTTCCCATAATCACCTCCTAGCTGCATAAGGTTCTGATAATCCATAAAGAGACTTCGCGCCTCTTCCTGCACAATCTCGGATTCAAAAAATGCCATATGTCTATACCTCAAAAATTACAAGCTTTCTAAATGAGTTTAGAGTTGACATTACTAATGATTCCTCCAATTCTGAAACGATTTAATTAAAAAAGCTAATCGTATTACTTCCAAATTATAATTAATCGAATAAAACTGAATTTTCTTGAAAAGTAGGGAACACCAAACCAATCATTCATATGAACCGATCAAAAGGTCAAGGGGAATTATTTACTCAGGAACAATTCTATAAAAATCCAATCTCAATCAACGATGATTTTTGCTTTTCGAAAGATCTCATAAGAGCATGGCAAAAACAAATTCACACTTACCAAGAACCTCATTTTAAAAACGAAGAAAAAACTCCTGTCCAACAATCTATTTTTCAAACCATTGGAATTGAATCAAGTGAGGTCAGCCCTAATCCACAAAACCTAGTTCCTTTGCCACTTAATTTCTGGCGATGGCCCCAACCCCCTCATAACGGTCCATCTATATACATAGTCATGGACAAGCCTAAAGCTCTAAGTTCTCATATTCTTCTTTATATTGGTGAAACTATTGCATCAGAAAAGCGATGGAAAGGAGACCATGATTGTAAGCAATATCTTCAAGCGTATTCAGAAGCTTGTAATAAGGCTGGATTAAAAACTCAATTAAGCATTCGTTTTTGGAAGGATGTACCACAAGAAACGAGATGCAGGAGAGATTTAGAACAAAAACTTATTCAAAAATGGCTCCCAGCATTTAATAAAGAAACCAGAAGTATATGGAACACACCTTTTACAAACTTTAATCCTTGAGATAAACAGTTAGCATTATTAGACAACCAAAAAGCACATGCAAATCTCAGTAAAAAATAAGAATCTTCGCGATTGGTCAGGGTCAGTTCTTGTAATAGGAATATTTGAAGGGGACATTCAATTACAACTTGAGCTCTTAGCAGGAATATTCGATATTGCATTATTAACAAGTCACCTAGAAACAAATGATTTTTCTGGAAAGGTTGGGGAAAAAGTCCATCTTCAAATTCTAGGAAGATCGCCTCAAAAACTAGTCTTTATAGGTCTTGGGGATACCACAAAGCTCATGTTAAATGACCTTCGTGAAGGAGCTGTGCTTGCCGCAAGGGAAGCCTTCGATTCAGAAGGATCCATGGGTGTTCTATTCCCTTGGGAGCAATTTGACTCAAAAATTGCTGCAAAAGCAGTAACGGAATCTATTAGGCTTTCTTTTTTTAAGGATCAACGCTTTCAAAGCGATCCAAAACCTCGAAAGCAACCAATCGCAATTGATTTAATTGGAATCTCAGAAAATATTGATACCACTATTAAAGAAGTAAATTCGATTTGTGCAGGCGTAGAACTTGCAAGAGAACTTGTGGGTGCCCCACCTAATGAATTGACACCAGAATGCTTGGCAAAGAAGGCTATTCAAATTGCAAAAGAATTTAAATTGGAATACAAAATCCTTAATAGAAAGGATTGCGAAAAAGAAGGCATGGGAGCCTACCTAGCAGTTGCTCAAGGTTCTGACTTAGATCCCAAATTCATTCATCTAATCTATAAACCTTCCGGACAAATTCTACGCAAAGTTGTACTCGTAGGGAAAGGGCTAACCTTTGATTCCGGAGGATATAACTTAAAAGTAGGAGCGTCTAAAATAGAAATGATGAAATACGATATGGGTGGAAGTGCTTCTGTGCTTGGTGCAGCTCGCTCAATAGGAGAAATTGCACCAAAAGGAACAGAAGTTCACTTCATAGTTGCATCCTGTGAAAACATGGTTAACGGGTCTGCCGTTCACCCTGGAGATATAATAAAAGCCTCTAATGGCACAACCATTGAGATAAATAATACTGATGCAGAAGGAAGATTGACACTTGCTGACGCACTAATCTATGCATGCAAGCTAAAACCTGATGTGATAGTTGACTTAGCAACACTTACTGGCGCATGCGTAATTGCTTTAGGAGAGCAAATTGCAGGTCTATGGGCTAATGACGATATGCTGGCAAATCAATTAAAAGAAGCGTCAAGTTGTTGTGGTGAAAATCTTTGGCGCATGCCTCTCCATTCCAGTTATAAAGAAGGCCTAAAATCTATGCTCGCAGATATTAAAAACACTGGTCCTAGAGCTGGTGGATCGATCACTGCTGCTCTGTTTCTAAGAGAATTTATTGAAGAAGGTATATCATGGGCACATATTGATATTGCTGGTCCTTGTTGGTCTGACAAAGGTTATGGATCTAATCCTGCAGGAGCGACTGGGTTTGGTGTGAAGACCCTTGTTAATTGGGCATGCAATCAATAAACACTAAGTTAATTACTCAACATGTCTTACTGCTAAGAAGCTTTAGGGAAAATGGTTTGTCTACAAATCGAATCTCTTCGTTCTTCTAGAAAAGAATTTTCCGGTTTCTCCAAACAATGAATCTGCCAACTGGCTTTCTTAGAAGAAGTCAATAGAATACGCTGAAGATCATCAGATGCATGTTTTGTAGTCAAATATGGTCCAATGTATCTTTTTGAAAAACCATCTTGAATAATTACTAAATACACTTCCCCTCCATAAATTCTTGATAGATATTATTTTCCTAAAGAGAAATTAAAACTCAAATTTCAAAGATCTTAATCTCAAAACACATTTATTTATTATTTTCTTAAGATTTTAGGTGTAAATATCATTTCACCCAATCAATACCCCTGCTAGCATTCTCGCCCCAAACTTCTTCTAATCGCTGATCTCTTTGACAACTATACCTATAAAATTTGTATTTAATAGTATTTCGTTCTGCATAATTTTGATGATAATCTTCTGCTAGCCAAAATTCACTTGCAGGTTGAATTTTAACGCCTAACTTATTGAGAGAGATTGATAATTCTTTTGCTGCTTTTTCTAAGCTTAAATTAGCAGAATTCATCTGTAATTCATCACTAAAGAAAATTACTGGGCGATATGAGTCACCTCTATCACAAAACTGGCCTGAGGAGTCATAGGGGTCTATATTTCTCCAATAACTTCTCAATAAGTTCTCATAACTTAGCTCTAAAGAATCATACAAAACCCTAACAGCTTCTTGGTGACCTTTATGATTTCTATAGGAAGGGTTATCAATTTGCCCTCCTGTATAGCCACTTTGAACAGATATAACTCCAGGCAATTCCTCTAAATCATGCTCTAAACACCAAAAACATCCACCTGCGAAAATAGCCATTTCTTCTAATGCTTTTACAGAAGCAACAGGCGTAAATAAAATCAAACATCCCATTAAAAAAGGGAAATAGGTTTTAAATATTTTCCCTAATAAATTCATTGTTCGACTAAATCCATAATTTCTTTAGCTGCCCTTTGTGTAACCCCAGCCTCACCCAAATCCATTCTTAGCCTTTTATAACCTTCTAGTATTCTTGTACGATAGGACTCATTATCTAATAAAGACGAAGCCAAAGAGTAGATTCCATGAGCTGTAAATTCCTTTTGCACAAGTTCTGGAACTAATCTTTCATTTAATAAAAGATTTACAGGCGAAATATGATCCACATGAAAATTAAGTAATTTCTTAGCTACAAATGCAGTAACTCTACTTACTTTATAAGCAACAATTTGAGGAATAGAGTGAAGTGCTAATTCCATATTAATAGTTCCAGATTTAGCAAGAGCAAGTTCAGCAACTTTAAATAAGCTTGGTTTTAATTGATCTGAATCTTTTGCAGGAACAACCATACCAGTTACACCAGAGTCTTCCAATGCTTTATTAAGATAATCCTCAAAACTTTCTTGACCAGCAGGTAGTAAAACGAAGATTGAGGGGTCATCTTTTTGTAGCAAATAAGCAGCTTTAAGAAATGTAGGCAATAAATAGCGTAATTCTTGAGACCTCGAAGCTGGTAGAACTAACAAGAATCTGAGAGAAGTATCAATCCCTAATTTTTTACAGGCTTCATTTCGATCAGGAAACTTTTTTAAAGTATCAAGCATTGGGTGCCCTACCCATGTAACATTTCCTCCTCTAGATGAATAAAAATCAGCTTCTTTACGAAATATTGCCAATATTTTGTCAGTAAAACTAATAAGATCAGTTGAGCCCCCCTCTCCTATCCTCCAGGCCCATTCTTGAGGGGCAATATAATAAATAATTGGAATAGATGGAAGTAATTGACGTACTTTATTTCCAAGTCTGATATTGGGTCCCATATAATCAATCAAAACTACAGCATCTGGTGGGCAATTAACTAATAAATCATCAACTTTCTTTTGGGCTTTAAGAGTAGGTATTAAATAAGGCAAAGTCTCCCAAAAACCAATCGCTCCTATAGAAGCTGTATTTGTAATAAGTTCAGCTCCAGCCTTCTCCATACGCTGACCACCAAGGGCAACTACTTTTAAAGACACCGAGCGTCTTTGAGACTCTTTCAAAAGAGCCTCAACTAACAAGCCTCCTTGCAAATCTCCCGAAACCTCCCCAGTACTTATAAGCAAGCGCATAAATTAGTTTTTGTGGGAATTCAAGTAAGGCATAGGTCCTCTCCTACCCTGCTCTATTGATGCTTCAAGAAACTGACAGAAATCTTTAGCTGCTTTAAAAAGCTTTTTCTCCTGGGCTAATTGCAAGCCTTTCTTATAAATATGTCCAGATTTATAAATTAAATTCCAAGTTTCTTGCAATTGCTTGAACTCTTCTGGATTCTGGCTATCCAAGCCTCTCCTTCGAATTCCAACACGGTTTAAACCACGGACTCTTCCAGGATGACCTTCCACCAAGCAGTAAGGTGGCACATCCCTATCTACTCTTGTCATACCCCCTACCATTGCAAGAGATCCAATATGGACAAACTGATGAATGCCTAAAGAACCACCAATAACAGCCTTGTCCTCAATAACAACTTCTCCAGCGACCTGAACACTATTAGAAATAACTACTTCATTACCAATGTCACAACCATGAGCGATATGTGTATAAGCCATCAAAAGACTACTGTTGCCAATTTTAGTCTGTTCGCCATCATTAGTTGCTCTATTAATAGTTACACACTCACGAAAAGTATTATTATCTCCAATCACAACTTCTGTAGGGGCTCCTTGGTATTTCAAATCTTGAGGTTCAAGCCCTATACAAGCTCCAGGGAAAATTTTATTAGACGAGCCAATATTTACTCTTCCATCAAGAACAACATTAGGACCAATAATAGTCTTTTTACCTACTTTAACTTCTGGTCCAATAACTGCACCAGCCCCTACTATGACACCTCTTTCAAGTTCAGCTTTGGGATGAACAATTGCTGAAGGATGAATTTCTGCTGCTGAGTCATTACTCATCTCAGGCGAAAATTTAATGTTTTCCATTTTCTCATCAATCCACCAAGGAGAACATCAACTCACCTGAACAGGCTAATTTCCCTGCCACTCTGGCCTCTCCCTTTACTTTGCCAAAACGTTGCCTTTTAATGCTCATTAATTCGCAATTTATAAGCAGCTGATCTCCAGGAACTACTGGGCGACGAAATCGAACACTATCAATACCAGCAAAAACAAACAGGCCCTTAGGGATATCAGGCATCTGAGTGACAATTAAACCACCAACCTGTGCCATAGCCTCAACAATTAAGACACCTGGCATTAAGGGTCTACCAGGGAAATGGCCTTGAAAGTGAGGCTCATTGATAGTCACATTTTTAATGGCAGTTGCGCTTTTCCCAGCCTCATAATCAACAACACGGTCAACCAAAGCAAAAGGATAACGATGAGGGAGAAGCCCCATTATCTCCTCATTGGTTAAAACAACGGAAGGGGTATCAGAAGAATTAGTCAAGGCAAGTTTCTGTTAAGGAACATTCTAGAGAGAGAGATTCTGCAAGTTGAGCATGCAGCGCATGAGAACCTCTGTAAACCAAAACCTGAGCTTTAGGCAACCCAACAAGCGCCAAGTCGCCTACCAAATCCAATAGCTTATGTCGAACAGGTTCATCAGTGAATCTCAAAGGAGGATTCAGCCAAGAATTACCATCGCAGACTAATGAATTGTTTAAATTACCTCCTTTAATTAATCCTGCCTCTATTAAATTATCTATTTGATCCTTAAAACCAAATGTTCTTGCAGGTGCAAGATGTTTTACAAAAGACCTTGGAGTTAGTTCCAAAGAAAACTGCTGCCTACCTATAGCGGGATAAGGGAAATCAATCATGCCTATCAAATGAAAACTTTCAGAAGGTATTGCTGTGATTACACTAGAACCTTTATGTATCACTAAAGGCTTTTTTACAACGGGCGAACGGTTATTAGAAGTATCCAAAGGCAATATCCCTACTTCTTGAATTGCCTCAACCCATCCAATTGATGAGCCATCTAAAAGGGGTATCTCATTACCAGAAACCTTAATATGAACATGAGTCAAACCACAACCAACAAGTGCAGCCAATAGATGTTCAACAGTTGACAACCTATGACTTCCTAAAACAAGTGTCGTACATAATTGACTATTAACCACTTGAGCTGGGCTAAGCCTAATAGGAGAGTCGGAGGAATTCGTCCAGGATAAATAAAAGCCTACTTCTTCAGATGGGCAAAGAGAGACTTCTGATTGTTCACCACTATGCAAACAAACACCCTTTCGAGTGACAATTCCTCCAAGAGTCCAAGAATTATCATAATTTTCAGGCAACCACTCCACACTAAAACTTCCAGCCAAACCCAATATTATATCGCCAATCTCCTTTTAGATCTTTATTTGCTGCCTCTATTCGTAAAGGTCCAACAGGGGTGTTAAAAGACAAACCCGAACCTACAGAATATCCAGAACCTTGTTTCCCTAAAAGTTCCCCTGGATTACCTGGAACGTCCTTCTGGGAGCCAAAATCAGTACCTGCATCTACAAAGATATTTGCCGAAATCATTCTCCACAAAGGGACTCGATATTCTGCAGATGCTTCACCAAAATTCCTAGCCACAGCCAAGTCACAGGAACTCCAACCTCTAATTGACTTAGAACCGCCTAAGCAAAATGCTTCATAAGGAGGTAAATCTCCCAAAATTGCTCCTGCTTTAAGCTGAAAAGCAATCGTTTGAGAACAAGAAGAATTCTTCCCTTTCTTTACTCTGCAATCTTTATGAAACTTCAACCAATTAAGCGGAATAAAATAAGAATAACTAGCCTTGCTTCGGTTAAAGGTTGGAGAATCCGTCCCAATAGAAATGTATTGCTCAGAACCTAAGCTAAAAAAGCTTCCAGAAGTAGGGTTTCTTCGATTATTTAATTTATTGTGTGTCATTGCTCCTCTAAATCCAACAAGAGTATTTTCCTTTGCACAATTAAAGGCAATACAAATAACATCATTATTTGATGCAGAGTTACTTGAGTAATTAGAACTTAAGGCACCGTAAGGTCTATCTTCAGAAGAGTAATCAATTGGTTTAACTTTTTGAAAATCCATTCCCAAAAGGACGCTCCAAGGAGCTTTCTTAAATGGGTCACCACCATTTAAAGGCCTGGAAAAAGAAAAATTTCCACCAGTCCTTTGCAAAAGAACTGAGTCACCTTCATAATCAAACCAACTAGTATTTGGATCACTAGCTTTAGCTACTGGTACAGAACTAAAGGCTTCTCCATTTATACCAGAGTGTGCAAAATCAATATCATAAACTGTTGAAGAAGAGCTAGATCCTGGGACCTGATAGTAATCACTTACCCCTAAGATATTCGTTTTAGAACCTCTAAATTCCTGTGGGACATCTCTACTAATGAAAACAGAAGTACGAAAAGCAGTCCTATATTTATCTCCTTTGATCCATGGATCTGCTAAAGAAAAGCTTATTAGTGCGCCATATTCACCATAAGTAAAATTTAAATCACTGGACCAAGACCTACCGAATAAATTCTTTTCCTGAAGTCCTGCTGAGCCAAAAAAACCTTGGGATCCACTATATCCAATTCCACCAGTAAGAGAACCTGTCCTCTGTTCTGTAATTCCTAAAACTATACTTATTTTTCCAGGTTCTCCAGCAACTGGCTTTAAAGTAACTTTAATATCACTAAAAAGAGAAAGTCCATATAGTCTTTTGATGTCAGATTCAAGACTTTTCCTGTTAAATATTAACCCAGGTTTACTAATAAGTTCTCTATCAATAACCCATTGTTTCGTCTTACCTCTTACGGGCTTTCCATTATCCCTAATTGTATTGCCTTCTTCATCTAGGAAGACAACCTGAATATCTTTAATAGTGCCTTCTTGAACTCGTAATTGAACTTTACCGCTGGCTGTGATTCGATTTGGCCCAGAAATTCTTGCAAGAGAGTATCCTTTCTCTGAATACCAAGCCTTCAACTTATTCATACGCAACTTTAAAACATTAAGGTTCAAAGTCTTTCCAAAATCACTTTTAAAAATATCTTGAATAACCTTTTTTGTAAGAATAGAGTTAGGAGGATCAATTGCAACCTCAGTAAATACAGGGTTAGGTTTTACATCTACTTTGAGCTTTACTCCAAGAGGTGTATCAACTGGATCAATTTCTAAGCCTGAGAACCAACCAGTCGCATAAATTGAATTTAAATCTCTCTTAACTTCTAATCTGCTTACTCTACTTCCAGGTCTGATGCTCATTGCATCATAAGCTGCATACTCCAGACGCACCTTCTCTGGATGATCTTCAAGACCAGTAATAACAACCTCAGAAATTAGAACCAATTCATCTTTAGGGCTCTCCTTTAAAGAACCTTCATCGGATTTTGAATCTGCAATTTCAAATTTGTCGTAATTTAAAAGTAAATTATCAAGATTAATTTTATTTTTTAAAAACCCTGCATTAGCTGTACCTCCCATTAAAGGAATGGTGAATGCTAATAGATATGCTCCTCTGCAAAATAGTCTCATTGAATTTACGGCAGTAATTCCTTTCATTGCTTTTTCTAGGATAAACCTAAGAAGATAAAATTAACTAATTTTGTTTTCATGTTTTCTAAGAAGAAAATCCCTTTATCCTTCTAAGCACTTCACTGTAACCCTCTAGGACTCCTCCAAGATCCCTACGAAATCGATCTTTATCAAGGATTCGATCTTCTTGATCATAAGTATTTAAATCCCAAATTCTACAACTATCAGGACTTATTTCATCAGCCACTACGAGTTGTCCATTTTTTGTGACACCCATTTCCAACTTAAAGTCAACGAGTAAGAGGTTGATCTTTTTAAAAAATTCCTGCAAGTAGCTATTTACAGTAAGTGCAAGCGTTTTTATCTCCGACAACGTAGTAGAAGAGACTAAACCTAATAATTTTATTCTTTCATCAGTTAATAGTGGGTCTCCCAAGTCATCATCTTTATAATACAAATCTAAAAGAGGGTTAAGAAGGGTTGTACCGGATTTTATAGGCGTCTCTTTGCACAATGACCCACTAGCAACATTGCGAATGACAATTTCCAATGGGATTACTTCTACCCTCTGAACTAACATCCAAGCGTCATCATTTAAATCTAAATAGTGAGTAGGTACTCCTTTGCTTTCTAAAAACCTAAAGATGCAGGCTGAAATTTGACAGTTCAAGCTTCCTTTCCCCTCAAATTGAGCATGTTTTTTAGCATTAAAAGCAGTGGCATCATTCTTAAAATGAACTAGATACTCATCTGGATGACTCGTCTCATAAACTTGTTTTGCTTTTCCTTCATAAAGAAGAGATCCATAAGCTGATGCCATTAAATTCCTTTTTACCTCAACTAAACGCTAGTAAGTTAAATAGTAGAAAAACAATAAAATTGAGGGAAGCAAGCAAAATTGATTTTTGAAGAAGCACTATCTCTAATCAAAAAGCTAATTGCAACCTTAAATTTTAGCCAATACATCTAAATTATTATGGGAAAAACCCCAGCCTCTATGACAGCTCTTCCACCATTAAAAAAAATTCTTGTAGTCGGAGGTGGAGGACGTGAGAATGCTTTAGCTTGGTCCTTTACAAAGTTTCAAGAAGTTGAAGAAGTCTATGTTGCGCCAGGCAATGGAGGGACTCAAGAACAACAATCATGCCATCGCCTTAATATCGAAGAGTCCAACAAAGAAGAAATCATACAAGCCTGTAAATCTCTCAAAATTGACTTAGTAATTGTTGGTGGTGAAAAGCCTCTTGCATCAGGATTAGCGGATCAATTACGAGAAGCCGGATTAATAGTTTTTGGTCCTGGGAAAAAGGGTGCTCAATTGGAAGCAAGTAAAACTTGGTCAAAAGAATTAATGAATGAAGCCAAGATCCCTACAGCTAAATTCTGGAAAGCTAGTAATAACAAGGAAGCACAGGATCTACTTTTTGAGATAGACAAACCATTAGTCGTCAAAGCTGATGGACTAGCTTCTGGCAAAGGCGTAACAGTATGTACTTCTATACAAGAAACCAAGGCAGCTATAAAAGAAGCTTTTGAGGGGAAATTTGGAGAAGCAGGAGCAAAATTAGTCCTTGAAGAATGCCTTCAAGGTCCAGAGGTATCAGTTTTCGCAATAACTGATGGAGAACGACTCGAAATTCTTCCTTCAGCACAAGATCACAAAAGACTTTTAGAAGATGACAAAGGGCCAAATACAGGAGGAATGGGAGCATATGCTCCAACACTAATGTTAAACAAAGAAGATCTTGAAAAAATCAAAAAAAACATACTACTCCCTACTTTAGATACACTTAAAAAAAGAAAAATCAACTATAGGGGAGTTATCTACGCAGGACTAATATTAACTAAAGATGGTCCTAAAGTTATAGAATTCAATTGTCGTTTTGGAGACCCAGAATGCCAGGCATTAATGCCATTGATGCCCTCAAATTTTGCTAAATGTCTTCAAGCTGCTGCACTTGGATGTCTCAACAAGGTACAAAAATTAGAGACAAGTCCATTGAAAAGTGCATGTGTTGTTGCAACAGCATATGGTTATCCAGAAAACCCCAGGAAAGGAGATTTAGTTTCAATTAAATTAAAGAATTCGCAAGAGAGTCAAATTCAATTGTTCCATTCAGGTACTAAGATTGACCAAGATGGCAAGCTACTTACATCTGGTGGAAGAGTCCTATCAATTGTTTCTCAAGGAGATACGTACAATGAAGCTTTTGAAATTGCATATAAAGCAATCAAAAAAATTGATTTTTCTGGGATCAAATACCGAAAAGATATTGGCTACCAAGTCAGAGGAAAAGGCAACTAATTATTAATGTCAATTAAGAATTTGGAAACACATGATCAAGCTATTTCAGCAGAACTGCTTAAAGGTGTGAAAGAGCAAAGTAATAAAAAGAATCTTATTTCTCAATGGTGGGATGAGTTTAGTTTAAGAGCAAAGTTACTTGCAATTGCAACCTTAGTGGTCAGTTTATTAATGACTGGTATTACTTTTTTTGCATTAAGCAGTATTCAAAAAGATGCAGGAATGAATGATACTAGGTACGCAAGAGATCTTGGCTTACTTCTTTCTGGGAATGTCACGGAACTAGTGGCTAAAGATCAAGAAAGAGAGCTTTTCAATGTCGCTGAAAAATTCTGGCGATCAAGCAGAAATATAAGATATATATTCTTTACAGATCCAGATGGGGTTGTCAAATTAGGAATCCCAATAAGTGCAACTCCTAGTGATGCAGAAAGTGAATTACAATTAAGAAGAAAACTTAAACTTCCACAAGAGTTAAAAAAACGTCCTCAATTTCCATTAGTAAGGCAGCATCTAACCCCTCAAGGCCAAGTCACAGATGTCTTTGTTGCTCTTCTTTTCAAAGGTGAATATGTAGGAAACCTTGCTTTAGGAGTCACACCTAACAAGACGGCCTTAGAAAGTGCTGCCTTAACTAGAGAAATAACAATAGCCGTTTTTATATCTATCTGGATACTTGTAATTATTGGGGCTGTTTTTAATGCTCTGACTATTACGAGACCAATTAGAGAACTTGTTAGTGGCGTAAGAGAAATAGCAAAGGGAAACTTTAAATCGAGAGTTACTCTACCTATGAGTGGAGAGTTAGGAGAACTACTGAATGGTTTTAATAATATGGCATCTCAACTTGAGAATTATGATGCAGCAAATATTGAGGAGCTTAAAGCTGCACAGGTAAAGCAACAATCTCTAATAGCTACTATGGCTGATGGGGCTATCCTTCTAGATGAGAAAGGTAAAATTGTACTAGTTAATCCTACCGCCAGAAGATTATTTCGCTGGGAGGGTCGTAATTTAGAGTCTCAAAATTTAATTGATGAGTTACCAGAACTAATAGCAAATGATCTTCATCCTCATATAACATCTTTACTAAATAATTTTTGTGAGGCTGACGAGTTAAGGTGTTCTACTGGAGAACCAGCCAGAACCCTTCGAATAGTTTTGCAATCAGTAAGAGATTCAAGTGGTTCAATTCTTAAAGGAATAGCTATAACTGTTCAAGATTTAACAAGAGAAGTAGAACTAAATGCAGCACAAAGACTTTTTATAAGCAATGTTTCCCATGAACTACGGACACCATTATTTAATATTAAAAGTTATGTTGAGACTTTATATGACCTTGACGACAAGCTTGAGCACAAAGAAAAGATGGAATTCCTAGAGGTTGCCAATTCAGAGACAGATAGACTTACTCGATTAGTTAATGATGTACTAGATTTATCGAAAATTGAAACTTCCTCAAATGTTAAATTTGAAGAAATAGATATCAAACCTGCAATAGAGCAAACATTAAGGAATTACATGTTAAATGCAGATGAAAAGAAGGTTGAAATTATTCAAGAATTGGAAGAAAACATGCAATTGATACTTGGCAATTGGGATCTCATCTTGCAAGTTTTAGATAACTTAGTAGGCAATGCTCTTAAATTTAATAAGAATAATGGGAAAATTATTTTAAAAGCTTATACATGGCCAGATACATGTATCAATTCCACTTCAAAAGATTCTAATAATGCACCTACTTGCGATATTATTTCACCATTACCAAGAATAAGGGTAGAAGTTAGTGATACAGGTTGTGGCATATCTGAAGAAGGTCAAGCAAGAATATTTGAAAGGTTCTACAGAGTAGAGAATGCCGTTCATACAGAAGTTGGGACTGGTCTTGGTCTATCAATTGTTAGAGAGATAGTTGAAAAGCATGGGAGCAAAATTAGGATGGTTAGCGCTCCTGGGATTGGTACAACATTTTGGTTTGACTTACCATTGGCCAAAAATGATGCAGATGAATTATTACTTGAATCCGAAAGGAAGCGGAGACAATGGGAGAAAAGTTTAGAAAAAGAATTAACTTAAAATAATAATCACGCTTACTATCAATATCTACGGTTTTTTAAATACTCCAGGGATATTATCATCAGAAGAGATACGATGCGGAGCACCACTAAAGATCTGCTCAAAATTAGTAAAAGAATCTTTAATTTCAGGACCTTCACTGGTAATTATAAATTCTCTAATGCGCTTATCGTGCCATGATCCTCTCATCTTAAAAACATTTACAGCTCTAGCCATCTCACCTCTAATCTCTACATATTGGAGCAATAATATTGTATCTGTAATGGTTGAGATGTGTGAGTCTGTAATCGAATGACTACCCATAAACTCTTCAGCAGTATTAGTAAAAAATCCTGCTATCTCTTCTTGTTTTGCATAACCAGTCACACCAATAACGAATTGTCTAAATGCATTCAGGCTTACACCACGAGCCAATGCCGAAAGAGAATCTATTGCCATTCTTGATGGCTTGAATTCAGTTATTTGTGTTTTAATAATTTGTAAGTGATCCTCTAGTCCTGTTGATTCTGGATATGCACAAATAATTTTTAACAAGCCATCACTTTCCATTTTCTCAAAGTCAATTCCCCAGCTTGTAGCATTTCTGAGTAGTTGAGCTCTTGATTCTTCATAGGCAAAAAGGATAGCTTTTTCATTATTAGAATATGCATCCTCTATGAATTTAGAAACAAGCATCGTCTTTCCTGTCCCAGTAGCACCTGTTGCAAGAATTATAGAATCCTGGAAATAACCTCCCCCACACATTTCATCAAGGTCAGGCACTCCAGAACTTATTCGAATGTTCGATGACCGCTGAGTTAGGCGCATTGCACCTAATGGGAAAACACTGATCCCTTGCGTACCCATAGTAAAAGGAAATTCTCCTTTCATATGTGTAGTTCCACGTAGCTTTAAAACCTCTACAGTTCTTCTTCTCTTTTCAGATTCAAGGACATTTCGCAAAATCACAACATTATCTGAAACAAACTCTTCAACCCCATACCTAGCTATTGGCCCATACTCATCTACTCTCTCGCTTGTCATAACAGTAGTAACACCTATTTCTTTAAGCCTTGCAATCAAGCGAAAAATTTCTCTTCTTACAACATACACCGCATCATATTGCTGAAATACTGCTGTCATTGAATCTATTGCTACCCGCTTTGCTTTGTATTTATTTATTGCATAACTAATGCGTTCAATTAATCCAGATAAGTCAAAATTCCCTGCAACATCCTGGCCATCAGGGTCAGGAGAGGCATCAAGAATAAACAATTTATCTTGATCAATTAATTCTTGAAGATCCCATCCAAAGCTTGCCGCATTTCTAATTATGTCTAATGGGGACTCTTCAAAGGTTACAAAGATCCCAGGTTCATCAAAATGGCAAATCCCATGATGTAAATACTGAAGAGAAAAAACAGTTTTCCCTGTTCCAGAAGTACCACTAAACAATGTACTTCTTGCAGTTGGCAATCCTCCTTGGCAAACATCATCAAAACCTTCTATACCAGTTGGTAATTTTTGAACCTGCATCTTTGGAATAGGGAAAATGCTAGAGGAATGCATAAATCATCATTTCAGAATTAAAATTTAGGTACAAATTGAACGTTGGTCTTTACTTTTAAAGTGATATTTAAGATTTGCCCTCATTTGTCAACTCGTTATCAACTTCTAAAAAGAAATCATTTTCAGATAATTCTTCAAAAAGCAAATCCAATCCAATCAAAACCTTTTCTCGATCTGACAAATCTCCAATTATTCTCCTGACTGGAGGAGGAAGAATTTTAGCTAATGTTGGAGTAGCAAGTATTTTGTCTTCTTCAGCTAGCTGCGGGCTCTTTAGAACATCAATGACTTTTAAAGCATAAACACCCTTAAAATCTGTTTTAAGAATTTCTCTGAGAGTATTCAGCGCTCTCATAGAGTTTGGAGTGTTTCCAGCGACATATAACTTGAGGATGTATGTTTTGCGTGGGGACATTTCTCAAACTCCTTAAAAAGAAAGTGATTTACATATATAAATCTTGACGGAATCAACCTCTAAGCGTGAAGATATAATCTTGTCTTTCGATTGTGTTGCAGGCTTAATCGGAAACGTTGAGGAATCCAACTTTTATTCCTCCGCTACCGAGCCTGTTCACGTCCTTTGATTCCATGACCCCAAAGAAGAAAACAGCTACAAAAGCTACTTCAACTGTAGGCAACTATGCAATTGTTGAAGCATCTGGCACTCAAATCTGGCTAGAAGCCAATCGCTACTATGATTTGGATCGAATCCATGCAGAGGTCGATGAAGCAGTTACTCTTGAAAAAGTTCTCTTAATAAATGATGAGAAAGGGCTATCAATAGGAAAGCCTTATATCAAAGGTGCAAGTATTGAGCTCAAGGTAATGGCTCATAAACGAGGTCCAAAGATAATCGTTTACAAGATGCGTCCTAAGAAAAAAACACGTACAAAGAACGGTCATAGGCAAGAACTTACAAGGGTAATGGTTACAGCTATAAATAAAGATATAAAAACAAAGCCTAAAGGGAGCAATGTAGAATCAAAAACTAGTAAGATAGACAAAGATTCTAATTAAATTTCCTTGCAAATTTATTTCTATTAACTTTCTAATTTTCAATGGCACATAAAAAAGGCACTGGCTCTACTAGAAACGGTAGGGATTCAAACTCAAAAAGACTTGGAGTAAAGGCCTATGGAGGTGAAAAAGTTCACGCTGGATCTATTCTTATAAGGCAACGTGGAACATCTATTTTGCCAGGAATTAATGTAGGGAAAGGAAAGGATGACACCTTATTTGCCCTTGTTGATGGGGTAGTAAAATTTGAGACTATTAAGCGCAGTCTCAAAACACGTAAGCGCATTAACATTGCAGCGCAAAACTAAATCCACTTAACTCCTCTCTATTAAATTTGAAGGTTTATAAGAACGTGCCGTTATTAAAAAAGGATGAAAAATTTCAATAAAATTGCTTTGTAGCGTTAAAAAGAAATTTTCTATCATTTCTTTATTATCAAAATGAAATGGGTATTCTCCCTTATTACCCTTAAAAAAATACCAGTTTAATAAAGCTACAGAATTCTTTGACAGCCTTTTATGAAATAGCATCAAATGTTCCGCAGGGTTAGGTAAATGCTCTAAAACATCAAAGCAAATAATCGTATCGAACTGAACATTTCCTGTGCTAACTAAATCTCTATGCACACTTATCAACTCACTAACTCCTAATTTATTTGCTCTTTCAAGTAAGAATTCTCTATTTTGCGGGTTTAGATCAACAAAATATACATGATCAACTTGATCCATCCCTGCAGCCGCAAGAGCATGTGTACCTATCCCTCCTCCAAAATCTAGAACATTCCCATGAGCAAACATTTGCAAAAGGCGGATTGTATCAGCTATGTATTGAGAGCTTCCTAAATGCCAAGATGCGAGATCAAAAAGATGCCCACTACTAATTTCATTTTCATAAAAAGCTGTTATATCCTTTTCTTTAAAAGACCCTGGATGCAACCTAGA
This sequence comes from Prochlorococcus sp. AG-363-B11, assembly GCA_003278425.1. Classification (GTDB taxonomy): domain Bacteria; phylum Cyanobacteriota; class Cyanobacteriia; order PCC-6307; family Cyanobiaceae; genus Prochlorococcus_E. Next base: position 120,816 of record QCFE01000001.1, read on the forward strand.
CATATCTTCTTGCCCCTTTGAAAGCTTCTCTTCTAGTTTTTTTTGATTCAGATTAAGATATTGAGCCAAATGTTCCTTAAGATCAAAACCTGATTCAAAAAAATCTTCTATCTCTAAGTTCTTCATGCTTAGTTATGCTTAGGTATCTTTCCTTGATTAACCTATCTCTTTTCTATTAAATAAATCTAAAAATAAATATAAAACTGAGGTCATCAAAGAAACTCTATTTAAACATTATTATGATTGGATTCTTAGTTATTGACAAACCATTTGGTCTAACTTCCCATGATTGCGTAAACAGACTGAGAAAAATATATGGAATTAAGCGAATAGGTCATGGAGGGACTCTTGACCCTGCAGTAACAGGAGTTCTTCCCATTGCTATAGGTAAAGCAACTAGGTTCCTTTCATTACTACCATCTACAAAAAAATATGAAGGCACAATTCAACTTGGCCTAAGAACTGCCACTGACGACCTTGAAGGAGAAATAATTTCAGAAGAGGAATGGCCCCAATTGGAAAGAAAATCTATTTGCAATTACCTAAATGAATTCAAAGGCACTATTAAACAATGTCCTCCAAAGTTCTCTAGCGTTCATATAGATGGTGAAAGAGCTTATAAAAAAGCGCGCCAAGGAGATATTTTCGACTTACCACCTAAGCAAATAACTATTCATGACATAAAGCTTTTAAGGTGGGACGAGGCTTCAGGAGAAATAGATCTCAAAGTTCATTGTTCTTCTGGAACATATATAAGAGCTCTAGCAAGAGATATCGGGGATCGAATTGGTTGTGGCGGCTCTTTAGCAAAGCTTAGGAGAACAGAAGCTCTAGGTTTTAACATTGATCAAGTAATACCTCTACCAGCATTTGAAGAATCCATTAAACCAGAAAGACCCGAACTTATTCCTCCTTTAGAAGTACTTACTCATTTACCCTCAATAAAACTCTCTAAAGAAGAAGAATCATTTTGGTGTAAAGGGCAATCATTAGAAACTAGTTTAGATAGGTTCAACCTCAGATTAAGCTCAATTAAAAACAAGAAAGATATTAGTGAGCAAAATATTTTAGTTCTTGATTACGAAAGCAAACTGATTGGATTAGCTAAATGGAATTCTGAGCTTCTAAAGTTACAGCCTAAAATTGTTTTAAATGCTGCAGGCTAATAATTAAAAATAAGTTCTAATTTTCTCAAAAAGTAGTAATTTGAATACCTGTATAAAAATGGCGGAGAATCCTTCTGAAACTTGCCCCTTGTTCAGCCATGGTTTTAGCCCCCCACTGACTAAGACCTACACCATGTCCAGCTCCTGAACCTTTTACCAATAGAAAGTTATTATCTTGTATTCTTGGAGGTCGATCATTAAAGACAAGAACTCTATTTGGTTGTATTAGAAACTCTTTATCGACCCAATTAACATTTTGTCCATAAATATATGATTCATTCTTCTCAACAATACTATTATCAACTTCAGGTATAATCTCAAAGCTAACTAAAGTACTTTTTAAATTAAAAAGATTTCTGATCTCTTTTCCAGTCAGAGTTTGTACTCCTTTTGGACCATAAATTTTTGCGATTTTAATTCTATCAGTATTTGTTTTTTCCTGGATTCGAATAGCATTAAATCCGCCTATTTTTTTAAAAATCTCAGAAAGTTTTTTCTGTTCAATTCTCTTTTCCCATTTATAAGAAGGGTTCTGCTGATCATAATCAAGAACACTTTTTAAATAAGGTCTATATTTACCCCAAACTTCAATACTAGATTCAGTTTGTCCACCAGAACTACTATGAAAGACTGCATCAATTAAACGTCCATTATGAAGCATAACGATTGACCTTGTACTATTAACAGCTTGAATTGTTCTAGCTGTCTCAGCTTCTACGCCTAGATACACCTGGCTTGAGACAGTTGAATCCAGATCATATTCAGACTTTTTCTTTAACTGATGCAATGCGTATGTTCTGGAAGCTACTGCCTGGGCCTTTAACGCCTCTATAGGCCAATCTTTTGGCATTTCACTACCCACAACACTTTTTAAATATTTCTCTATTTTCAAATAGTTAATCACATAGATACTGTTGTTTTTATCAACAAGTCTCAATTCACCTGCGAATCTTCGCTTCCCTAACCATGTGCCTCGAGGGTCTCTAGTCCAAATTCTTATTTGTGCATTTTTGGAAGGGTAACGCCACTGAGACGAGTTTCCATTAATTGAATACCTCAACTGCCCATTCTCAAGATTAATATTGAAAGATTTTATGGTTTTCCCAGTGGGCGCAATTCCCCTAACAATAAGAGGTCTCGAGTTATCAGCCTTAAATTGAAGTTCCTTACCTTGAAAAACTAAGACACGGATTTTTGGCTCAACCGCAGCAAAACTTTCAACTCTTACAACAATAAAAATACAAGAGATTGACGAAATAAATGGCAATAAAAACTTCTTCAAAAACAATCATCTTAATTTCCTAATTAAGAATCTAATTTCACTTGAAGACAGTTTCCAAAAAAGTCATCAGAATCAATAATATGCAGATATTTATTTAAAAGTCCAAACCTTTGCAGATAACATTTCTAGGAACAAGTTCAGGTGTACCAACCAGAGGCCGTAATGTCTCTGCAGTGGCCTTAAGGCTTCCGCAACGTTCAGAGTTATGGTTGTTTGACTGCGGAGAAGGAACACAGCACCAGTTCCTAAGAAGCGAACTACGAACCTCTCAGCTTAGAAGGATTTTTATCACTCATATGCATGGTGATCATGTTTATGGCTTACCAGGTCTCTTAGCCAGCTTAGGTCTAGCAGGGAATAGTGCAGGAATAGATCTATATGGGCCTAATCCTCTAAAAGACTTTCTAAATGGAATATTACAGACAACCTCAAGTAGAGTTTCATACCCCTTTAAGATCAATTCTGTAGAAAGGCTTGCACACGAAAACAAAATAATTTTTGAAGATAAAGAATTTGTTGTTAGATCAAGCCCTTTAATTCATCGAATCCCAGCATTTGCCTATCGAGTTGACGAAAAAGCAAGGCCAGGACGTTTTAATATTGAAAAAGCAAAAGCTTTAGATATACCTCCAGGTCCTATTTATGCTCAGTTGCAAAAAGGCGAGACAGTTAAATTAAAAGATGGAAGAGTTTTTGATGGTAATGATTTTTGTGGCCCCAAAAGACCAGGTGCAAGCTTTGTTTACTGCACAGATACAGTTTTCTCAGAATCAGCTATCAAACTTGCAAACGGTGCAGACTTATTAATTCATGAAGCAACTTTTGCTCATGAAGATTCTAAATTGGCCTATCAAAGGCAACATTCGACATCTACCATGGCCGCTCAAGTAGCTATTGAAGCCAATGTTAAGCAGCTTATTCTCACGCATCTAAGCCCTAGATATGCACCAGGAAACCGTCTCTCAGCACACAATCTCTTATCCGAAGCAAAGGCCATTTTCCCTAACACCTTGCTAGCAAAGGATTTCCTACAAATTGATATACAAAAGCCTGCAACAGTTCGTGATACCTGAACACACTAAACCCACATCATGAAAGAATATGTTCCATCGGTTGTTTCCGTAAGTCTTTGGTGTCCTCAATGGCCTCTCTTATTTCTTCCCTGAAAAGATCATTCTCAAAATTACTGATCCTATTACCAGTAATTTTCGGCCTCACTGTAAGTCCTCTTGCAGTAGATGCTTTATATCCAAGCGACCCATCTTCAGTTGATGCGCTCGATACAAGTCTTCACGGCCAAAACCTACAGAATACTGAATATGTCAAATACGACCTTTCAGGTAGAGATCTTGGCGACGCAGATCTAAGTGGTTCATATTTCAGCGTCTCCAATCTACAAAAAGCAGATCTTCGTGGTGCAAATATGCAAAATGTAATTGCATATGCCACACGATTCGACAATGCTGATCTTTCAAATGCAAACTTTAGTGGTGCAGAACTATTAAAAAGTCGTTTTGATGGAGCAGTAATTGATGGTACAAATTTCACTAATGCTGTTCTTGACTTGCCTCAAGTAAAATTATTATGTGAAAGAGCTACTGGTCAAACTGCAGAAAGTCTAGAATGTGGGGGCCTTAATCAAAGTTACGTTCCTGCCTCTAAAGAACAAAATAAGTTCAATCCTGGTATTAGCTAATACTTCCAGGATAATCAATCGCATAAAAAAAAGGGTCTTAAATTTAAGGCCCTTTTTTTATGTGATGTATAGATAAATAACCTATTCAGAAAAAACTATGGAGCTGTTATGTAATAAAAGGCAGCGGCGGCAGCTCCAATAGCAAACATTGGCACGCCTACAAGCAAATGTGCCGTAGCAAAGCCTTGCCCTTTTGATCGCAAAATATAATAACCAACGCCAGCGGCTCCAGCAGCTAAAGGGATAGCAGTATGTAGAAGTGCGGCAACTGCGTGATAATCAAAGTTCATTCTTAAATTTGAGCTTATCTGAAGAGTATCTCAGTAATCGATGATGAGAATTCCTCCAAACCTCAATGATGCTTTATTTCTTCATCTTCATTTATTTTATAAAACAAAGACCAAAAGCCCAAAAAGCTTTCCCAGACTAGTTTCTCTGCATAAGAGTTAAATTCTAGCCTTAAGACAAAAATTCAAACTCCTCCTCAAAAATCTGGAAATAGATTTGAAGGTTCCTTAGAACGAGGATGTTTGCTATACCACCACTCTTGCATCGGAGGCTGAAATCGACTTGAAAAAAAAGTCAAAATTGTGTTAATAGGCTTAGACCCTGGCTGAAGAATATCAACAGAATAAGAAGGACATCGCCTAGCAGCAATATCAGGAACAAAGCGTCTACCTATTCTCCTCCAGCTTGGCTCTTTGCTTCTCCAAGCCAGCCTCGAACAAGGCCATGGTAAGTCTTCTCTATCAAAAAGTCTGCAGCATGGTCCTACAACACGATAGCTAAAATGACCGCCTTCACTAGGATGAACGCTCCCGTGCTCCATCAGATGATCTTGTTTTTTCTCTGCTAATAGTTCGAAATTCACAAATAAAAAAAATAAATTTAATTCAAAAAAAATAGCCACCCATTGAGGGTGGCTGATGAAACCTTTATTGGCAAGTATAAAAATAACTTTCTGATAGAAACAGATGCTTCTTAGTACAACTCTTCTTCTGCATGAGTTGTAATGCTCACATCAGAAGTTGGGTAAGCAACACAAGTCAAGACAAAGCCTGCTTCTAGCTGATCATCATCTAAGAAGCTTTGATCTGACTGATCAACACTACCTGAAGTAATTTTCCCTGCACAGGTTGAACATGCACCTGCTCTACAAGAATAGGGGAGGTCAATTCCTTGCTCCTCTGCAGCATCAAGGATGTATTGATCATCTGGGACCTCAATGGTCTGATTTAAGCCTTCACTTTCGCTAACGAGGGTTACTTTATAAGAAGCCATGGGATATAAAGAGAGGGGGGGGGGGGTTTTGGAGTTGGAGGTAAAAATTATTACCTCAAGATGAACCCTTTTTACACTGTAATGGGTCAAATGTGGCTTAAAATTGTTATAAATAACAATCAAGCCAATCTAAAGAGAAGCACTGATAAGCTGAGCTTATTAATGCTTGCAATTAAGCGCTGTTTTTGCATAGGTGAATTAATGACCAATTTTCACGTTTATAAGAAGCGATAAACTTCCAATTCAATATAGAGAGAAAGCTTGTCATAGCAGCAACCTGGTCCTCTAAAAGACCGCTCAAGAAAACATGACTTTCTTTTGATGACATATGAGCAAAATCAGAAGCCAGCTCTCTAATAACACTTGAAAGGATATTACAAACAAGAAGATCTACCTTCGTTCCATTTAATTGCTTTTTCAAAGAATCAATAGAGCCTTGAGAAACTGTCAATTGATTTTGGGTAAAGTTATTTAATAGAGCATTTGCATTAGTTGCTTGTACCGCAAGAGAGTCAATATCAACTGCTCTGACTTTTTTTGCACCTAGCTTAAGAGAGGCTAGGCCAAGTATTCCACTTCCACATCCAACATCAGCAACTGTTAGCCCTGAAAGAGAGATACGCTCCAGCGCTTCTAAACATAAACGAGTCGTAGGATGTGCACCTGTACCAAATGCACTGCCTGGATCCAATTTCAGAACAATTCGATTGGAATAAATCCTAGGGAGTGAAATCCAAGATGGCAAAATTAAAAAATTTTTCCCAACTGGGTCAGGTTCCCAAAATTTCTTCCAACTTTCACTCCAATCTTCATGAACAATTTTATACCATTTAACACTTAAAGGTTTTTCTTTGAAAGCTTTGCCCAAATCCATTAAAGATCTAACAAGTTCTTCTCGATCTTTATCAATCCATTCAGAAGAGGGCAACCAAACCATAAGAACTTGGCCCTCAGATTTTTCTAGATAACGGTTAATTGCATAACTCTTGATACCAAGATCATCTAATCTCCAAGTCAAGCTTTCTTCAAGTTCTTGGAAATAAAATAGTTCTAATCTCCACCAAAAGAACTTTAGAGAATCCTTCACCTTTAAAAAATAGAAAAGCGTAAATCACAATGTAATGGGATGAGCCTGATTAATACCCTCTACAGAAAGAATTGAAGTCAACAATTGGGGCGGGATTGGATCATCAATGCTTAAAACCATTACAGCCTCACCTCTAACAATTTTTCTACCAACCTGCATAGCTGCAATATTCACATTATGAGCACCAAGCAGTGACCCTAGTTTCCCAATAATCCCTGGCATATCTCTATGACGAGTAAAAAGCATGTATCTACTTGGAGAAACATTTACAGGGAATTCATCAATACTAGAAATACATAAGGCTCCCTCAGCCAAAACGGTCCCTGCAAGACTGTGAGACCCACTATCAGTTACTGCTGTTAATTGCAATGAACCTCCAGGGAAGTCAGGGCTTACTTCATCTTTTACTTCCTCAATACTTATACCTCTACCTTGTGCTTCTAAAGAAGCATTTACATAATTAATCCTGTCGCCCAATGCGGTAGAAAGCAAGCCTTTCAAAGTAGCTACAATTAAAGGTTGAGAAGGATGATGAGCAAACTCTCCTTGAAGAAGTACCTCTATTTTTTGAATCTGTCCCCCTGAAACCTGACAAAGTAATAATCCAAGTGTTTCTGCAAGTTGCAAATGAGGTTTTAAACTATCCATGATCTCTGCAGAAAGTCCTGGAATATTTACAGCACTCCTTGCAGGCAAACCTAAGAGAACGTCCCTAATTTGCTCGGCAACATCAATAGCCACGTTGACCTGAGCTTCCTCAGTAGAAGCACCCAAATGAGGAGTAAGAATTAATCCCTTCTCGACATTTAAAAGAGGCGACTGAGCATTTAATGGTTCCTGAGCATATACATCTAGAGCTGCGCCAGAAATAACTCCAGAATTCAATGCATGAGCAAGATCAGACTCATTAATTATTCCCCCTCTGGCACAATTCACCAATCTTGCATTCTTTTTCATTGTTGATAACAATTTTAAATCAACAAGATTCTCTGTTTCAGGAGTCCTAGGCAAATGCAGAGTTATAAAATCAGCCTCTTGAAAAAGGTCTTCTATAGAGCCAAGTCGGACTTGCATTTGAAGAGCCCTCTCTGAAGAAACAAAAGGGTCAAATGCCATAACATCCATTCCCATAGCATTAGCAACTTTTGCAACATGCGATCCAATTTTCCCAAGACCAACTACACCCAAAATTTTCTTATATAACTCGTTCCCAACAAATTTTTTCCTATCCCATCCTCCTTTAATTGTATTTGCATGTGCGTTTGGTATATGCCTTGAAAGTGATAAAAGCAAGGCCAGGGCATGTTCAGCAGCAGCAATAGTATTACCACCGGGTGAATTAACTACTATCACTCCACGCTTAGTAGCAGCTTTCACATCAACGTTGTCGACACCTACACCTGCTCTCCCAATAATGCGAAGTTTTTCTCCAGCATCTATAACTTCTGATGTAACTTGAGTACCCGATCGGATCATTAAAGCGTCATAGCCTCCTATGATCTCTCTAAGCTGTTCGGGGGGAAGTCCTATCCTCTGATCAACTTGAGATACCTGGCTCAGGATCTCAATGCCTGATTGGTTAATAGCGTCTGAAACAAGAACTTTTGTCATTTAAGGCGAAACTATGCCTGAATAAACTTTAATAAGCAAAATCTATCTGATCAGTTTTCGATAAGACAGGTCAGAATTTAAACAATTGAGGATTGCTTTTGTGGCCACTTGCATACTGGTTCTAAAACAAGAAAATACCGCCTATGAGTTATGGGAAAAACTCAAGAATTGTCAAATACAAATCACCAAATACCAAGTGATAGAACCAACTTCCAAGAGCTCTGGTAATTCAATGAAAACCGAAAATCTTGACAACTCTCGCATACTTGAAGTGGTCAAATTGGAAAATGTGAAATTATTGAATCCTATTCTTTCTAGAAAAGAGCGACAAAAAAAAATGTCCTTGTGGCTAATGCCTTTTGGTTTTATAGCTGGCATAACTTTCGCAGGAATGACAAATTTAAAAACTTTTTCTAACTTTGGTTTTAGTCAATCAGGCGAAACGATTATTGGTGGATTATTAGGGATGGGTTCAGGTTGGATAGGAAGTTTCTTTGGGGCAAGGAGTGTGAATTCATCTAATGAGGATCTAAAAAGACTTGTAAAATATAATGAACAAGGTTTCTGGCTGATTCTTTTGGAAACCCCATATGAGGTCGAACTTCCCTGGCAGTTAATTAAAGGAGTCGAACCTGCGGAAATAATTAATCTAGATTTAATTTGAAACTTTCTAGGAAAAAACTGCTTAAAAGCTGCATTTATCCTATTGAGGCCAATCAAATATTAGTCCAAGTAGAAGGAGTGCTTAAAACATGGCAACCAACTTGGACCCCATTTATTTCTGCTCCAATCCGAGAAGAGATCATAAAAATTTTAGGGGCAATTACAGATATAAGTTACTCCTCAAATGGTGGGTATCAGAATGCTGAGCGGCAAAGGATTCTTATAACCAGGACTCATCAACAAGATATTATCAATCAAAGCAAAATTCCAATTAATGCTATTCAAATAGAAGGAAACTTTTTATTCGATAGAACTGAGCTTCAAGACTTTTTCGAGGTATTAATTCAATCAGGGCTAAAGCAAGAGCAAATTGGAGATATATGGATCACTGGGGACAAAGGTGCACATGCTATATGCACCCCAGAAGCTTCGATGATCCTAGAAAATCAAACAGGATTTATTAGAGATGTAAAAATCATCTTTAAATCACTGAACCTCAATGAAATTAAGCTTCCTCAGCAAAGGAACCCTCGAAAGATTTGCACAGTAGAAGCTTCTAAAAGACTAGATGCTATTAGTTCGGCAGGGTTTGGTCTATCAAGAGCAAAAATAATCAACAAAATTAAGCAAGGCAAATTAAGGCTAAATTGGAATGTCACAGATAATGCCAGTCGATCAATTTCAATAGGTGATCGATTACAGCTAGAAGGGAAGGGCAGTATAGAAGTACTTAATCTTGAAATCACGAAGAGAGGTAGATGGAAAGTTGAATTACTAAAAAAATGAAATTGCTTAAGGTCTTTACTGCTAGCTTGTGGGAAGAAGAGCCTAAAGTAAAACCAATATTCAAATGGTTTTCTTCGGGCGATTAGCTCAGAGGTAGAGCACTACCTTGACACGGTAGGAGTCACTGGTTCGATTCCAGTATCGCCCATTAAACGTGAAAGAAATTTCTCACCCCAACAAAATAGTTATTGTTATTGGCCTGGGAAGTTCAGGTATTGGCGCTGCTAGATTTCTAAACTACACCGGCCAAAATGTAATCGTATTTGAAAAGTCTCAAGAAGACTCCTTCAAAGAAATTGCTAAAACCTTACAAGCAGAAGGTATAAAAGTTGAGCTTGGAAAACCTTTAACAATTCCAACATTTGAACCATTTCTGAGCAATCTTTCAGAAATTGTGATCAGTCCAGGAATCCCATGGGACCATAATGTACTAAATCAATTACGAGACAAAGGGATAAAAGTCACTTCAGAAATAGCCATTGCTTGGGAAAGCTTATGCTCAATTCCTTGGATAGGAGTAACAGGTACAAATGGGAAAACAACCGTAGCCCAAATGATTGATCATGTTTTAAACAGTAGTAATGTGCCATCTAGCATTGGAGGAAATGTAGGTAATGCTGCCAGCGAACTTGCTTTGGAATTTGAAAAATCTCCAATAACAAAGCCTCAATGGTTAGTAATGGAATTAAGCAGTTATCAAATAGAAAGTGCGCCTCGGATATCTCCTCAGATAGGCATATGGACAACTCTTACACCTGATCACCTAGAGAGACATGGCACAATGGAAAATTATATAAATATAAAGCGTGGACTTCTAGAAAAATCATCAATACGTATTTATAATGCTGATGATAAATATTTAGCAAAACATAGAGCAGAACTACCTGCTGGCAAGTGGATCAGCACAAAATTGAAAGATACTCAAGCAAACTCCAACGACTTATGGTTATCACCAGACGGAATATTGATGGAAAAGAATACAAAGTTATTTAATTCAGATGTTCTAAATTTAAAAGGAAACCACAACTTACAAAATCTACTCTTAGTTACAGCAGCAGCTAGAGAGATCGGTCTTTCAAAAGAACAGATTAAAAATGGAATTACTACATTCAAAGTTATCCCACATAGGCTTGAAATAGTATCTAAAATTAATCATATAGAAATTTTAAATGATAGTAAAGCAACAAATTTTGATTCAGCTGATATAGGCTTAAAAGCAACTTTATCCCCTGCAATACTTATTGCTGGAGGCAGGGTAAAAAAAGGCAATGCAAGCAATTGGTTAACAACTATTCAAGAAAGGACCTGTTCAGTTATTTTATTCGGAGAGAGTAGGCAGGAGTTAAAATTACTCTTAGAGGAAATCGGATATAATAAAGCAGTGTATTGCTATCCAGACCTTCATTTGGCTGTTTCCCAAGCAATTAAAATATCTAAAAAGTTGAAGGCTAATAGCATTTTGTTCTCTCCTGGTTGTGCAAGTTTTGATTTATATAAAAATTTCGAAGAAAGAGGTGATCACTTTAAAGAGTTAATAAAAGAGGCCATTGATTCTAAGACTTAAGAAAGAAGAAGTTAACTACCTAAGTTAATTTTTCCAGAATTCAATTAACTAGTGGTCGGTGATCACTCCAATTTTCTAGTAGCAAATTCAATAGTTCAAAGATATATTTCATTCAGAAAAGGCATTTATCGTGCAAGAGATTCCTCCAGTCCCTGAATCTATAAGCCACAAAAAGCTAAAAAAGCTTTTTTCTGATGCAAGAAAAGACTTTAATGCAACCACTGAGCATTCGAGTCAAACATCAGAAGAAAAACAAAAGCTTGAAAACTTATTGTTGACATGGGCAACTTCAAGCAAGGAACTCCTTCGGGCACTAAAAGAGGAGAACCATTGCTTATCTGAACTTAAGGAAGCAAATTCTCTACTTGCCCTAGGAGCAATGGAAGCTCATATTAATATGGCCTTACAGGCCTTAAAAGCATCAGGTAAGGATGATCGACTTTTTGGCAAAAGTTAATTAGGAGATTCCTAAAACTATATTTTCTTTTTTAATTGAAGATACAAATCATCTACTCGCTTCCGATTAACCCCAAGGTCACCCAGTCCTATCCTGGAAGCTGATCTAACTTGAATTATATCTTTTGATTCAATCAAAAGTATTTCAAGGTCATCTGGGAACCGGAAAACTAGACTCCTCACAATTCCATGCCAATAGTGATCTGTACTTTCAACTTCATTTACTCTTGGCAAAGAAGATGCAATACCTACAAGTTCTTTATAAGCATTTCTTAAGTTTGGGAAAGACCACTCAACTCGGGTACAATTAGATGAAATTAAGCATTCCGAAAGATTGCCAGAGCTATTTAAAGCCATTACTGAGTTAATTCCAATTAACACTACTATAAGCACTTGAGATAAAGCAATTATCAACTTCATATATAAAGTGTTTATCCTTATAGTTATAATCCAGATTGAACTTGTAAAGAGATATTTTGGTTGACAAATTTTAGTTTATTAATATAAAGTGAGAATATGTCTAATATCAAGAAAAGACCTACCAAAAGGTTGATAAATCAAATTAATTTCGAAGAAATTGATCACAGGCTTTCATGCGGATGGCATGTAGAGGTCGAAGAAAGTGGACAACGAAAAAGGTACTTAAGACAAACAAAGAATAATGCTGCACTTGAAACCGATGGAAGAATTACTATTTGAGCTCATTTAGATCAGAGTCTCTAAAAGAAAAACACCTAATAAAGAATTCATATTCATTCCATTTAAAGCTTAAAAAAGAGAATTTAGACTAAAAAGCTATTAAAATTGATCTAAGCATTAATGAGCACTCAATCTCTAAGGAGAAAACTTCATGAAAATAACGTTTTCTCAAATAAAGGCTACTTTTTTTAACTTCCATGGACCCTTTTGATCCCGCCATTCATTATGGACCCAATGATGCTGGAGTATCAGCATTTTCAATAGCACTAGTTGTAATAGGAGTCTTAGTGGGCTCATGGGCATTTGGGGCACTCTATGGACTAATTAGCAATTATCTAAAAGGAAATAAGAAAAGCGAGGAATGAGGCCTGCATTAACACTTAATTCTAGATAAATCTATCCCCTGCCCTAATCAATTAATTGAACAGGCAATTACTTGACTGACTAAGAAATAATTAGCTTAATCTAAATTAGATTTAAGGTGTACCTCAACACACCTAGCAACACAAGCATTGCCTTCCTCACCCAGACTGCATGAAGTAATACACTCAAAATACGAGTCTACTGAGTCGTTTTCATCAACAAAAGCTAGCTGCTCCTTCGAAACAAGCATTCTATGATTTTCCAACATGTGCAGTTTACTTGTAGCATAAACTAAGCCTGCTAATTCTATTTAGTTAACAAGAATAAAGTACCTAAGTAATAACTACTAGGAAGGTCAAGGATTAATTATAACTTTAAGCAGAAGAAACTTTTTAAGGATTAGATAACTAAGAAGAGCTTTAGAACGACCTTTATCGATTCTTAGATAACATTAATATTATTAAAATTTTAAATTGTAAATGACTTAACATAAAAACCGTTATTGAAGGTATTGGAAAAATTATAATCAGAGAAATTAATATAGTATATCAACTTATAAAAATTTGGATTTAAAAATGAACTTAACCATATAGAATCACAAATAATTCCATATAATGTAGACACCTTGCATCTAATCCTATTTTAATATAACAACATTTAGAGTCGTTCTAAATGTTCAAATCTTATAATTATTTCTTTTTTACAGACAAGACTCCTTAGGGAATCTAAATAAATAAACTTTCTAATAAGCTTTAGGTATCAAAAGAACACTTAAAGTTAAAATCATGAGCCAAAGTAAATCATTAAAAATAAATAGAATAGCTAATCGTTAGATGCCAATACAGAAAAAAAAGGATCACCTTTTAATCCTAAAAAAGATACAACTCCAGGCTGGTAAGTTTCCTCTGAAATGCATATAGGTTCTAGCCACCCTTGTGCCATTAGTACATCTTTTACATAATTCAAACGATCATTGTTTGAACCTTCGACCCAAACTCTTGGCGCCTTTGTCCAAAAGGCCCTATTGGAGAATGACACTATAAGTTGTCCACCTCGTTTTATAACACGTTTCAGTTCTGCGGCTACATTCTCTGGATATTGCAGATACTGCCAAGCTGCAACCATCAAACAAGCATCAATAGATGAATCATCTAAAGGCAAAACTTGATTCTTATTCAGATCCTGCACCCAATGGGCATCTAATCGTTGATTTTTCTCTAGCTCAATAGCATTCATTCCATGACCAATAACTCTTTTATAACTTACCTCTTCAGGAAGATGGCTTACCCAACTAGACATCAAATCAAGTACTGTTATATCTTTTGTTAATTTATCTCTATAAAGCTTAGTCAATCTGCCTCGAAATGCATCGTCTAAGTGATTTACAAATCTTGGCTGAGCGTAAAATATCAAGTCATCTGAATTGTCTTCTTTACTCCTTTGATAACCATTCAAAAGAATCGAAGTCATAAAAAAATTAAACGGTGATACGCTGATATTCTTCATCATAACAATTTGGTATTAGAAATAAGAAGCTATAAGAGTCGAATAAAATTCTAAGTCAAGAATTTTCTAAATCTAAAACCTCAGAAAAAGGAACTTATTCTTTGTCTTAACGAATGAACAAAACAGCCAGTAAATTCATAAGAATGATTCTTTCTTCTCCTTATTACTATTCCATATGGATTGACGAAGATGATAAATAATATCCTTAAGAATCTAAAAAGATTTGATTTAGTAGGCGGTCCAAAAGAATCTTCCTTTGAAAGTTCTTTTATAATTTCTTCTTTAAAGAGCCCTTCTTTAAAAAAAAGTTCAAGTACTTTAGTTTTTTGAGCATTGCTAATTGTGCTTAATAAAACTTTCATTCCACGAATTGAATCTAAATCTCCATAAACTATCTGACGGGTAATGCTCTGAAATAAATTCTCCCATTTGTAAGGCTCCTTTTCAAATAAATAAACAGCTTTACTATCAAAATTTGCAATAAGAAGCCTTTCTTTCTCATCATCATCAGTCTGATCTGATATCCAATAAGAATACAGTGGTGAGATTTTTCTTATATTGGATAAATTCATCAAGAAAACTTATCTGACTAAACTTATCCCTATATTAATTAAGCATTTGACTTCTTCACTAAAGCTAAAGAGGCTTCCTTAAATAATTCTCGAGCTCCAAGAATAACAAACCAGCCTAGAGCTAAACCAATAATAACTGGGGCAAATTCACTTAAATAAGACATACCATCCTCCTTGAGATATTAAAGGGGTGGGGCATAGATGTGTCACAAGATAGCCCCCAAGCCTTGGTTCGCTTCGCTTTCAATAAGCTACTTTAACCATTAAAGCTCTTCTTATTTCTAGGACAATAAAACTTTTCTGTCTATAAGAGAAAAAACTCAAGCATTTATACATAGCCAAAGAATAGGAAATACTTAGAGGAAATCTTCTAAGTATTTTTCTTCTATTAATGAGTTAAAAAAAAAGCCCTGTCTTAAAGAGACGGGGCTTAAAAGATTTATTAGTTTCATTACAGCTAGAACAAAATGTCTAGCTATATTGAATTTTTTCAGGATCTGCCTGATAATTTTTGTCTTTCTGTTCCTTCAAACTTTTCAGGATCATTACAGTCTCTTGCATACCAATGGAATTGGGAGACTTGGATTATTGCAATGAATCCAAAAATTACTGGTAGTAGTTGAAAACCACCTGATGGCTTTACTAAGCCTAAGTCTGATGGGTGAGGTAGCTGAGTTGCGAAATCCAGCAAATGCGAGAAGTCAATCATATCGAGTAGTAAATAGTTTTAGTCAGACAAGGTAATCCTTGAGTTATCCAAGTTGGTTACTGCGTTTGTAACGCTTCTGAAGTCAAAGCCCATTGCACGAATTGCATGCCATAGGTGACCTTGGATAAAGAAGAATCCCAAGTAGTAATGGACATTACTTAGCCAAGCACGAGAAGTGTGACCAGTAACAACCCCATCCATGTTGCCTGTATCTATCCAATAAGGAGAGATGCCAAACTTAAGTTGTAAAGTCTCCCCATACCAAGCTTCTGGGTAAACAGTTGTATTAGTTGCACACCAGAAGGCTGCAATAATTGCCATCCAACCGATACCAGCTAAAGACCAAGAGAGAACTGCTTCAGCTGAAAGTAATCCAGCACCTTTGAACTTGGTATAAGTACCAATTTGCTTAGTTGCAATATGGAATGCACCACCTCCAATCTGGAAGAAAGCTAAGAAAGCGTGCCCACCCATGACATCCTCAAGGCTGTCTATTTGAATGAAATCAAATTGATGGTTCCAAATCTGGGTAAGGTCGAGGTTGTAATTAACCTGACGTATAGCCTCTATAGCAGGGTCATAAATACCATGAACTCTTGCCCATTCAACAAACCATATATTGGCAACACCAAAAAATACAAGGTGATGGCCAAGGATAAATGTTTGGTTGTCTGGATTGTCCCATTCAAGCTTAAACCTAGCTGCTTGACGGTGCTCAGGGCGGCCATCAGCAAATAAACCTGAAGAATTCTGAGTATCTTCACTAAAGACTACTGAGTGCAAAAGTCCAGCTAGAGCATAAACAAATGAACAAATCAGATGAAAAATGCCAACGAATGCAACATCTTGTCCTGTCCAAGCTCCTGCTTGGTCAAAACCTATACCCAAAGAAGCTAAATGAGGGATACTCACCATCCCTTGATGTCCCATTGGGATGTCAGGGTTGAAGCGAGCAAGCTCCCATAGGGTATTTGCACCAGCTGTAAAAGCAATTAATCCTGTATGCGCAACATGCGAGCCTATAAATCGACTTGACTTGTTGGTTACTACAGAGTTACCAACCCACCACCCGTAGGTGACGTCTGGATTTCCATAGGTCTGCATAGGTTAAAAAAGTATTTTAAAAACTCGTCCGAGCTTACAGGCATTTTGCTATTGAAGGAACAGACGTTAAACATCCGTAAAAAAGATGAATAATTAAAGCTGCCCCAGTAAAAAGAGCTAAAGCTTTATAACTGGAAAAAAATATGGATAAATATGCAGTAAAACTTGCCTTATTTGATTAAATTCCCCTTAGGGTTTTTCTTAAATAAAACTTAGGTGGCTTTAACAACTTCAAATTACAAGTGTGAGGTTTGATGTCTAATTGGCCTTCTCATTTAAATTCTTCTCCTAGGCGATCCTAGGTAGCTTTGAAGTGATCGCAAATTTAGTGTTCTATGATTTCCCTAATCTCTGTAATCACCTCTGAGGCATCATGAATAGCTTTGTAAGGTCTAAAATTCAGTGATCCATAGGGTGCTAGAACTAAAAGAAAGCTTTAAAGCCAGTTCATCTGATAGGGAAGTAGAATGGATCTTATGATCTTGGATGATCCCAATATTATTGATGTCTCTAAAGTTTGGTTATCAAAAATGCAGCTAATTGATTATCCTTTTAACTAAGCAGAATCATCTTTACCAAAAACAAGCTTTTCTCCAAAAATGCTTTACGTACAAATTCAGAATTAAGCTAATGGTCTATAAAAGGCTCTCTTTGCAATATATTTGGTAAATCTCAATTAAATAGAAAGGCTTTAAACTAGTTAATCCATGTCTAGATTTTTATCATTCTAAATAAGCCTTATGAATCATGAGGGAGGAGATCAAATTGAAAATAAGCAAGTAACATACTAATATAAACTTAGAAAGATTAACTCATATACAAAGTTCGATAAATTATCTAATTTTTTAGATTTTTAAGAAAGATTTTAGATTTTCATTTTTTAGTCTTTATGAAATGATTTCAAGCAAGTAAATCAAATATTTTATTAATAAATTTTAGACGGTTGTTCAATGTTTCTTTACCAAAGTTTGATTGTTGTTTTAATAAAAAATCAGAAGCATTATCCCCAATGGCATCATGAATAAATTCTTTATCTTCAAGTATCCATTGTCTAGCCATATCTTCCTCTATCTCTACATGGAACTGAATCCCATAAGCAAGTCGATTTATAGAAAATAGCTGCTCTAAACAGATTTCAGTACTTGCAATTATCTTCGCACAAGTAGGTAATATAGCTCTGTCTCCATGCCAGTGAAGAACATTCAATCTAGAGCTTAAAAACAAATTTAATGGGTGATTTACTTCCTTAAAATAAACCGGTGCCCATCCAACTTCTAACTTTTTAATTTGTGTTTTATTAGACTTTAAAGGTTCTACAGATCCTCCCGCTGCGTACGCCAAAAGCTGAGCGCCTAAGCAAACACCAATAACTCTAATTTGATTTTCCAAGGCAAGTTTTAAAGTTTCAACTTCCTTTAATAGCCATGGGTAATTAGAGTTATTTATATCTCCAACCCCCATAGGACCTCCCATTACCAACAACAAATCTGTGGCAACTAACTTAGGGATAGGCTCTCCCAAATATAATCTAGAAATAATTACATCTTTTTTATGCTCAATAGCAACTTTAGAAAAAAGACCTGGTCCCTCTCTTTCAATATTTTGAAGAACTACTAATCTTTGCATTTTAACAACTATAGAAACAAATCATTAAAAACTAACTTCAATCAATAAACTTTTAGAAAGTAAAAGCACTCACTTATTAAAAAATTCTAACTGGACCAACTCTGAAAAAGATCTATTACACTTACTATTAAGCCAAAAGCTATCACTGGAGGAGAAACCCAACGAAGCATGAATTTAAGGTATCTCCTAACACTGAGATTAGAATTACTCGATGCAAGATCTTCATCAAACTTACGTGGAACTACCCAACCAAGGAAGATGGCAAGCATGAAGCCTCCAAAGATCAATAATACGCCTCCAAAAATACTGTCCACCTTACCTAAAAAATCTAAGCTCAAGGCAGAAGGAATACCTAAAATAAATAGTAAACTTGTTGAGACAAAAACAGCTTTTGACCTGCTCCAAGCAAATTTATCCATCAATGATGAAACAGGAACTTCTAGTAAAGAGATAGAAGAAGTAATAGCTGCAATATATGCAAGAGCAAAAAACAAAACTGCCACGATTCTTCCAGTTAACCCTAGTGTTCCCAGACCGGTAGGCAAAGAAATAAACAATGTCCCAACAGTAGATCCAGTAATAACTTCTTTTAACCCAAAACTCATCACGATTGGGAAAGTAATCATTCCAGCTAACAATCCAACAGCTGTATCAATAGAAGCGACCGCCAAGGCCTCTTTGGGCAATTGCTTCTTCCGATCTAAATATGAGGAATAAGCAATCATAATTCCAATACCTAGACTTAAGGAAAAGAAGGCCTGAGTAAATGCATTTCTGATTGTAGAAGGATTAAAGAATTCAGAAATATCAATCTTAAAAAGAAAAGTTCTATAACCTTCCCAAGTACCCGTGAGGGTTGCTGCCCAGAGCGCAAGAACTATCAACAAGGTGAAAAGTATAGGGACCCCCCACTTACTCATTCGCTCAATACCTCCTCTGACGCCGGCAGAAACGACTGATGCAGTTAAGAGAAGACTAATTAATTGGCCTAGGAGAACACTGCTCCCGGTGCTAATTGAACCAAAAAACGTTTCAGCTTCTGCTGTATTTGCGGGGAGAGCGAAGAATAGAGAATGCAAGAAAGTATCTAATGTCCACCCCATTAACACTGCATAATATGAACCAATACCTAGTGGAGCAATAACGAATAACCAGCCCATCCAACTCCACTTCGAACCTGCAGCCTTTACAGGTGCAACAAGAGCACTGCTGGAAGTCCCCCTTCCAAGAACCATCTCAGATACAAGTACGGGGAGACAAACAACAAGAACAATTAAAATATAAAGGAGCAAAAAAGCTGCTCCCCCTCCTTCAGAAGCCCTATAAGCAAAGCCCCAGAGATTGCCTAGACCAACTGCACTACCAGCAGCAGCTAAAACAAACCCCCATCTCGAGCGCCATTGTTCACGCATCTCCATAAAAACTCTTTAAGGTTGCTATCTAATATTCAATTATGAAAACTACAGCAAGTATCAACAAAAATAGTTAGCTCTTGTAGGAATTCCCTATCAGATTAAACAGAGTTACATTAATTAATTTCTTCATCAGCGAAAAGACTAACCCCAAATTGAAAGAGTCAAGTCCGAGTTCAAACTTCGAAGGTCTATATATTCTTGAAATACATTTGACTCAAATGCCTTTTTTGCTGCTGATTTGGATGGAAATTCCACAACAATCCCTAATTGCCCACCATCCCATTCATTTAAATCAGAATTTTGACTGATATCCTTTGCTATTACAATGCCGCCAACTGAAAGAAGCCAAGGAATTACTGTTTGAATATATTCGATAAATATATCAGTGTTTTCTATGCTTACTTGCTTGATCCAATAGCCTTTAGACACAGAATATAAAGAAATTTGGAAGAAGTATCGCACGGTGCGGAGTAAATCGTCCAAGTTTAGGAAAAGTTTCTCAAACCACATACATCTAGCTTCTCTATAAAACTTAAACAACTTTGGCTCTCTGCAATTGTTCCTCGTCTTAGGGAAGAAGCCTCTAGGAGGTTGATCTACAAATTTCTCTTAACAGAAAAATGTAAATAAATATCTAACTTATTTCTTCTATCATCAATAATGCCATGAAGATTCAGATGGTCTCTAAACCTTAAGGTAAGAGTTATTCCTTTTCTGAGGTTTTAACTTAAACAAATTTAAGTTAAACAGACTTACATCTCTTGCATAAAAAAATATACGGTTTACTAAGATCAGTTGAGTAAAGCTTTCTGAGTACTTAACGAAGGTTTGTCCAAGATTTCAAAGAGATTAATCAATCGAATGTACATTAAATTTTCTACGTAATCAAACCAGCTCTGATTTTAATGAAAAAGTAATGGTTACAAATAGCAAAACCATTCATGAAATCATTGCAAGGGAGCATCTTAATTCATCATTTTTCAAATTCTTCTCTTCGTCTTAATGCCTGACTAATCTTTCCAGCAACGAATGGGATATGAGTAGAGTATTTTTTAAGTTGGATTCGTTCTTCAAGAGAGACTGAATCGCCAGTTGCAAGACGCTCTATGATTTCTTCGATTCTGCGTCGAGTTTCAGTAGTAAGCATGCGAAACGTCATTGCATTAACCTTCTTGCAATAATGATAATTAATTTAATAAGGATCAGCCCATCCGCAATAATTTCCTAAATGAATCAGAGAGAACTTAAATCATAAGTAATAAAGAGCAAAGAAAAATCAAAAGACTGGATCAAGCCTCCTTATATTAGATTTAGGATCCACTCTCAACGAATTCATTCAATGTCAGAAAAAAACGGGAAGGAATTGGCAACAGTTTCTGTTTACCTCAACACAGGTATAGTTGCAGGCCTTTTTGGGATTGGCTTTATAGCAGCTGCTCTTATATTTGGGATACTTACTTTAGTTATCAGGTAGAGCAGGATCTGTACTCAATATCAGGATTATGGGAACAAAGGCCTTGCTGCTTATCTTCCATAAATCAAAATAAAATTATTCGAAAAGTAAAAAAGTACTTAAATCCGATGTATTAGGCATATATAAGGGATGTCGAGGTTGTCCTCCTTTTGTGCGACCTAGAGCAAGTGGCATTTTTGCTTTTGGGAAATTCGCCATTTTCTTTTGAGAGTATTTGTTTATTTCTTTCAAGATTTTTTCATCACGTTTCATGAAACTCCCATGCACACCCCATCCAAGCCATAAATCACAAAACTGATCTTCAGACCAATCTTTGATTTTATTTTTCAATTCAAAGTTATTCAGTTTACCAATAGGGTTAGAACAAGACTTAAGAATGTTAGGCCTGCTAGAGATTCTTGCAAATAAATTAATAACAACTAAAGAACCATAGCCCCAAGAACCTGCGAAATTAATTAATCTTCTTAATGTTGAATCATTACATTCAGCGTTTGCAGTAGATGGATTTAATCCAATGAATATAATTTCTTTTCTTGATAGATTAATCCTTCTATTCAATCGATATCTATATTTCCCACAGAGGCTAAATAAAACACTAGAATTGATTTTCATAAAGAAAAGATCAAGAAATTCTTCTCAGAGTTTGAAACTCTGTATAGCTGATTATTTACGCTAAAAGGTCATTAAATTCTTCAAAACTAGAAAAAGTTTATATTGTAACTGAAAATCATTTAGATTAATACAAGGCATTATTGTTCTCCATTAGCAGATATTCCTATAGAAAGAAACCGTGCGAAGAGCTATAAATAAAAATATTACATCGGCGCAAAAGTAATGATTGATTCTGATATCACATCACTGAATGATCTAACCATGAGAAGAACGGCACCAAAGCTTGATTCTAATCAAAAGCAAACTTTAAAAAAAGAACTCTCTGAGCATATGCAAAGTGCTGACTGGTTTACCGTTGGAATAATGTCTCCTTCATACAAGCAGGCAGTTTATATTTTAAAAGAAATGGAAAGTAGGTTTAACTGGCCTTCTATGAAGGTTGCATCTCAGCCAAGTGGGCAAGGTCCTGTTTTTCTTAAAGCCAATCAGAAAACTGGAAGTTTTAATGCAAGAATTGAACATGGTTTAGGTGAGGGAATTCTGTTAAGCTGTCAATACAATAAAGAAAATAGAAATGCCAATACTCTTGGTCCTTTTCCATTAGATTTCTTTCTAGTAAAAGATCAATAATTATCGCCAGGTTTTTTAAACTTTTTAATAACTTAAAACTTACTTAAAAGAAGCTTCAATATCTCGAAAAGATTCATCAAGTAGATTATCTTGAGAATTTCCTTCTACATATTAAGCAATATCATCAAGGCATTTTTAAATTCCACTCATTTTTACTAAAATTTGAAAAATATTTGCATTTATTATGAATCTACTAGCCTCTGCTGGTCCTTTTGGGATTTCTCCCAGTACTGATCAACTCATAGTTATCAACTTAGCTGCAATACTTGTAGGCACTACATTTAACGCCCCACAAAAATCAATAAAATGGGGCGGGGTCATAATTGCTGTAGTAACTACCACCTGTGCAATTTGGTGTCAGCATTAAAAGAAATCATACTTCTAAAAACTTCAATTAGAGAAAAATAGGTACTTAGTTTCAGCTTAGGAAAGTTTTTGAGTATTTCTTCTGTTGGTTTTAAAGCAATCTATTAGGGATCCTAAAAACATGACATATTATTTTTCCAAGACCATCCTTTCGACTGCAAATGCATGGATTCCTAATGAAAGGTTTATTTACGGTTTGTTATTTTTTGGAGCTTTTCTTATAGCCGGAGTTGCTTTATCAATTTTCTCATTTTATGAGGATTATTACTGGGGTGATAAAGCATACAGAAAGTTTTTAAAAGAAGGTAAAAAATCGTCTGCAAAAGTTTAATTGGTTCAAAAATCTTGCAAATTTAAAAAAATAGAAATTCACTAGCCAATCGCTAAGATTAATTTGAAAATATATAGTAGTAAATTTTAAAACCTATGATTTAACTCTTAGAAAAAGGTAATCTAGCTTTTAGGAACATCTCTCTAATGAGCATAAGCAACATTTCTTGGGAAGCCCAGTTAGATCTAAATATAATTAATTCTTCAGTACAAGAAGCTTTAAAGACGAAAAAACTTTTTAGATATCAATTTAAAGATTCTAGTAGTTTCGTAAATACTCTTGAAAAGGCAATTTGCGAATACGTTGGGAGTGAATTTGCCTTAGGCGTTTCCTCTGCAACCAATGCTATCTTCTTAGCCCTGAAAGCATTAGGCGTTAATTCAAGCTCAAAAGTACTCATACCAGCCTTTACCTTTACAGCAGTTCCCAGTTCTGTCATTCAATGTGGTGCAGAACCTATCCTTGTAGACATTACTGAAAGCTACGTCATTGACTTAGATGACTTAAGACAAAAAATTCTCTCTTCAAAAGCTAGGTTCCTCCTCTTGTCTCATATGCGCGGACATCTATGCGATATGGATGAAGTTGTAAAAATATGTAAAGAGCATTCCATTGTGTTAATAGAAGACGCTGCTCATGCACTCGGGGTTACCTGGAATGGGAAACAAGCTGGAACATTCGGGGTGGCAGGAGTTTATTCTCTTCAGTCTTATAAAATCATTAACGCTGGAGAAGGTGGTTTATTAGTGACAAATGATCCTAATGTTTTTTGGAAATCAGTATTCATGTCAGGTTCTTATGAGAACAATTACAAGTTACATTCCTCTAAAAGCATTGAAATTGCACATCAATATAAGAATCTCCTTCCAGTTTTTAATGTTCGGATGAATAACATAACTGCTGCCTTAGCTATACCTCAAATAAAAAATATTGAATTAACTATTGCTCGAATAAACAAAACTTATAATCAATTAAAACAACTTCTTTCAAAGCGTAAGGAAATTCAATTCCCTGAAGAATCATTATCTATTAGGCCAGTTAGAGACTCAGCTCAGATGCGCATTAAGTTAGAAGAAATTGATCGAGAAGTTTTAAAATCTAAATTAAATGATAGCAATATTCCTATTAGTTACTTTGGTGGTCAAAATAATACCAATGCAAGACTATATCAAAACTGGGCTTTCTTAAAAAAGACAAACCACATTCTACCGAATACAAAAGCTAATCTGTCAGAGGTTTTTGACCTTCGTTTACCGTCCCATTTCCAAATAAGAGACATTAACCTTATCGGTAAAAGCTTCTTACAAATATTCGATGAAATTGCAAAGGGAGTTTAACTCCATAGATTTAGAGCAAAGCTTTCTTCTGAAAATAGTAAGTTTGTATACATCTCTGGAAAGTCAAATATGAATATAAATTTTCATATTGGTTATCAGGCAAAAAGAAGTTATCTTTAGGTAGTTCACACTTGGAGTAGCAGATTATGACGGACTCAATAACAACGAGATTTAAAAAGTGGGTAAAGAAAACCATGAGTGCCATGGGAGATGCTCTCCTTTCGGAGAAGAGCAAAACAGTGCCACCTGACAGCGGTGAGCAACCATATAAAGACACTCCTAAAAAAGGACTATTTTAAAATCAATTATTGGCCATTGATAATCCAAACAAAATACTAGTAAAATAAAAAATATTAAAAACTTTTAAACTGAAATTATTTTTAGAAAATTATTTTAGATTTATATAAATAAAGCATTGAATTAGTATTACTAACATTGAATATATCAATTGTTTTTGAAATTTAGTGCAAACTTTAAACAGGTCTAAAGAAGATTTTTAACCATGCCTAGGTTGAAATAGATCAGTAGCGGTAACGACTTTTTTCTTTATTGCTGGGCCTTTAGATACAACCTTCTCTACTTCAACTTTTTTCTTTATTGCTGGGCCTTTAGATACAACCTTCTCTACTTCAACTTTTTTCTTTATTAAAGCTAAGTCTTTTTTGATATTAAATGTCTCAACTATATTATGAATCCTTCCATGTGAGAGTGAAATAGGAGCAAAGGCAAATATTGAAGAAAGGAAAATTACAACAACTAGAGTTAAAGCCAATTGAATTATTGGTTGCCACAAAAATGATATTTTCACAAATTGATCGAACTGAGATGAGCTTTTATCGTCTGATGTCCCTAATTTCAGAAAGACATCGTTTGAAATCCATCCTTTGTTTGCAGAGCGATAGGGAGATTCCGATTTAGCAAAATCGATTATCTCTTTGATTCTCTCTCCTAACACAGGTCAATCCTTAACAAATAGGACACCATTTAAGCATCCAAAAGTCTTTCTATAGGTCCGAAAACCATTCATCTCAAGAAACAGGAAGATATTGATGTAATTCCTGTTATTTCAACTGACGAAAAAAGCCAATGCTGTAATCAATAAAGCTGAAGCGACAACACCTAAAGAAACAATCCCAAGGATTTTACCTGTATCGATATAAACAGAAACCTTTAGAAACTCTTGGCGTTCTTCTCTCTTCTTTTCTGAAACTGTCTTTATTTTCTTTGCCGGCAACTGTCGGTTAGGAGTCAATTTCTTCTCGGCTGCT
>QCFE01000002.1 GCA_003278425.1 Prochlorococcus sp. AG-363-B11
CAAATCTTTAACAATTTTGTAATCACTTCCTTTTCTCCTTTTCCAGTTAAAGCACTCATAGTTGTATCTGCCTTACAGCTTAAATCTTTACTTGGAAGATCAGACTTATTCCCAACTAAAAGTTTAGGGGTACCGGTAGGAATTTGTTCCAGGAGTTTTTGATCATTATTTGTCCAACCTTGGCTAACATCAAAAATAAGTACAATTACATCTGCAGTTAATAAAGCTTTTTGGCTTAATGAGACCCCTATTTTTTCAATTTCATCATCTGTTTCTCGGATCCCAGCGGTATCAAGAAGTGTAATTGGAATACCTTTTAAAATAATTTCACTTTCTAAAAGATCTCTTGTAGTGCCGGGTAAGTTTGTAACTATAGCCTTTTTTTTCTTACTTAAAAGATTTAGTAGAGAACTTTTCCCTACATTCGGTGATCCAATCAGTGCAACTTTTAAACCATGACGAATTAAGTATCCTTGGTTTGCATCGGAAATAAGTTGATTTAGTTGGCCACGAATTAACATCAACTCAGCTAAGAGGTTTTTTGAATTAAGTACTGGTAGGTCTTCCTCAAAGTCTATTCGGGCTTCAATTTCACTGAGCTGGTCAAGGAGTTTGCTTCTTATTTCATTTATGCAATTTGTAATACTACCGTCAATTCCTGCAATAGCTAATTGCGCAGCTTTTTGAGTTCGAGCACTTATCAATTCGTGAATAGCTTCTGCTTGTGTAACACCAAGACGTCCATTTAAGACGGCCCGTTGGGTAAATTCTCCAGGGAATGCCCTTCGTGTATTGGGTTGACTTAATACTTCTTCCAGTACTTGCTGCACTGCTATTAATCCTCCATGGCAATGAATCTCTACTACATCTTCTCCTGTAAAACTCCTTGGGCCCTCCATTATCAATATTAAAACCTCATCAATCTTTTTTTTTGTTTCTCGACTTATGACATATCCATAAAGAATTGAGTGGCTTTTCCAAACTTGCTTTCCTGGAATTTGGACAATAGTGGATACAACTTTCTTTGCCAATGGCCCAGATACTTTGACAATTGCAATGGCACCTTCTCCTGGTGAGATCGCTGAAGCAATGGCCGCAATTGTTTCTTCTGTAGGAAATATCAGACTCATAAACTAACTTATTGAATTTTTTACTACGATTATTTCCATACTTTGCATAACCACTTTTAAGAATTTGCAATGATAAGAACTTCCCTTAAGTGGTACAAGAAATTTCGACGCTCGTTGTCTTTGCTTTGGGAGATTAAAGGAACACCACAAGAAAGGGCACGGGGAATATCGGTTGGTGTTTTTAGTGGTTGTTTTCCTCTTTTTGGATTGCAGTCTTTGATTGGGATTTGTTTGGCAAGTTTGTTTAAAGCTAATCATTGTCTTGCTGTTATAGGGACATGGATTAGTAATCCACTAACATACATTCCACTTTATTGGTTTAACTATAAGATTGGATCCTTCTTTTTGGGTCGAGAGAGTGAATTAAATAACTTTAGTGAACTAACTCAAAGGCAGATGTGGGAGCAAGGTTGGATAATTAGCAGTAGTATATTTTTGGGTTCATTCATTGTGGGATTATTTTTAGGCTTGATTCTAGGTCTTTTGTCTTATATCTTTTTTAAATCATTCTCTAACAAAAGGACTCCTAATTAGAGCTGTATGGTTAAGTCACTTTTCAAATAGACTGCATTTATCTTCTAACGCTCTAATGGAGTTGTAAAGGTCCTAGTAATTAATTTAAGCCTGTGCGAGCAATATCAAGAACATCTGCCATAGCACGAATCTTATTGATCGTTACTGTAAGCTGCTCAGAATTTTTCAACTCGATTTTAAGGTCAATACAGGCTGGTTTCCCAGAAGAAGTTTGGACACGCGCATCACTCACATTAATCCCATTATCTGAAAGACGCATCAATATGTCTTTTAGAACACCGACTCGATCAATTACTTCAATTCTTATTTGTGTCGAGAACTTATTGCTTTGATTAAGCTGACTACTATTCCAGCTAATGGGTAACCGTCTTGCACTTGGAACTGATTCTAAATTTATACAATCCTGCCGATGTATGGTAATACCATGATTGCCTAGAGCAACGGTTCCGACGATTTCTTCTCCAGGAAGAGGGCTACAACAACCACCTAGTCGATACTCAAGTCCTTCCAACCCAATAATAGGCGAGTATTTTATTGATGATTTACTTGATGTTGATGTGTCTTGATGACTGTTTATACGATCAACAACATCATCCTTCTTTTCTATGGTAAGAGTAGTCATATTTTGAAGACGGATCTCTTCCCTAAGACGATTAAGAATTTGATGAAGTGTAATTGCTCCAAAACCAAGAGCAGCAAGTAAATCGTCTGTTGATTTTAGATTACATCGTTCAGAGACTCGTTTCATTGCCTCACCATTAAGCAATGTGTCAAAACCTTTTCTACCTAAATCCCTTTCTAGGAGATCTTTCCCTCTTTGAATTGTTTCGTCTCTATGGCTAATTTTATACCATTGTCTTATACGATTTCTTGCTGTAGGAGTTGCTACATAGTTCAGCCAGTCAAGACTAGGGTGAGCTGTTTTGCTTGTAATAATCTCAACAAAATCTCCATTTTCTAATGGCGTAGTCAAGGCACAAAGCTTGTCATTAATGCGTGTTCCATGACAATGGTTTCCAATTTCAGAGTGAATTCGATAGGCGAAATCGATAGCAGTTGAACCTTTTCTTAGACCGACAACATCTCCCTTAGGAGTGAATACAAAAACTTCTTCATCAAATAAATCTTCTTTAATTGAGGAAAGATAGTCGTTATGGTCTGAGCTACCTTCCTCTTGTTGCCAGTCAACAAGTTGGCGAAGCCAATTAAATCGCTCTGTATTGCCTGCAGCTGGAGAGCCACCTTCTTTGTATTTCCAATGCGCGGCAATTCCAAACTCGGCAACCTGATGCATTTCAGGTGTCCTTATTTGTACTTCGATTGGCCTATGCCTACCAATTACCGCTGTATGAAGTGACTGATATCCATTTGGCTTAGGGAGACCTATATAATCTTTGAAACGTCCGGGTATAGGCCTGAATGTATCATGCACGACCGCTAAAGCTCGATAACAGGTTTCTAAATTAGGAACAAGAATTCGAAGTGCTGCAACATCGTAAATCTCATGAAACTCTTTGTCTTGGCGTTGCATTTTGCTCCATATACCAAATAAGTGCTTTGGACGCCCAGTAATTTCACAATCACTCAGACCTGATTTCATTAAGCGAGCTTTTAGTGACTCAACTGTTATTGCTAAACGTTTTTCTCTTTCACTGCGCTTTGTTACGACTTCTTGTTGAATTTGCTTATAAGCATTTGGTTCCAGAAGTTTAAATGCAAGATCTTCTAATTCCCATTTAAAGCGACCTATCCCTAGACGATTAGCTAGGGGAGCATAGATTTCTCTGGTTTCAAGCGCAATTCGTTTTTGCTTGTCAGGTTGTAAGGCATCTATTGTTCGCATATTGTGCAATCTATCTGCCAGTTTCACAAGAACTACACGTATATCACTAGCCATTGCTAGAAACATTTTGCGAAGGTTTTCAGCTTGAGCCTCGGTCCTATTTGGGAAATGAATACCTCCTAATTTGGTGACGCCTTCAACTAAGGCTTTAACTTCAGTCCCGAAATATTCTTCTAATTGATCAAGAGAAATATTTGTATCTTCAACAACATCATG
The DNA here is from genome assembly GCA_003278425.1 of Prochlorococcus sp. AG-363-B11. Classification (GTDB taxonomy): domain Bacteria; phylum Cyanobacteriota; class Cyanobacteriia; order PCC-6307; family Cyanobiaceae; genus Prochlorococcus_E. The sequence continues at coordinate 3,724 of QCFE01000002.1, forward strand.
AAGGAAACCGGCTGCTATGACTTTAGGACTGGCTCCAATTTCTTTTAGGAGATTGGCTACCGCAACAGGGTGAATTATGTATGGATCACCACTTACTCTAAATTGACCTTTGTGAAGTCTAAATGCTAGATCAAAAGCTGATGCTAGTAATGCTTCTGAATCAGCTGGGCAACATTCTCCTATAGGAGTTGGAACTTGTTTGATGCAATTGTTCAACCATTCTGGTAGTGGGATGCCATAGTCATCAGAGCTCTGAATGAGATCCTCTCTAAGTAAAGGTTCATCAGACATGGTTAAATCCCAAGCCAATGTGGCTTGTGTTGTATTAGACGCAGAAGAGGCGTTTAACATCTGACCCAGTGGGTTTACTCATCTTATTCAGGCTTAAGCAGCCTTGCTAAAATTTATGAATTGTTCTCAAAATGATGTCTTAAATATTAAAGATCTTAGTATTTCATACCCATATGGTAAGAAGTGGGTCTTAGACAGATTGAGTCTGACGCTTAGGGATGGAGAACGCCTTGCATTGCTGGGAAGTTCAGGTTGTGGAAAAAGTACTGTTGCGAAGGCTTTGTTGCAAATAATTCCTCAAGGCAGTATTTGCAAAGGAGAAATTTTACTGAAAGGTAACGATTTACTTAAAAAATCTAATGAGGCTTTGCACAAATTGCGAGGTGAATTAATTGGGCTAGTTTTCCAGGATCCTGGCACCCGTCTTAATCCCTTAATGACCATTGGGGAGCACCTTTTGGATACTTTGTATGCTCATTATCCAGATCAATCATCTTCTTTAAGGAGAATTAGAGCAGAAGAATTATTAGATAAGGTTGGAATTAGTTCCCAACGTTTCAATTCATACCCTCATGAGTTCAGTGGTGGAATGTGTCAACGTGTGGCGATTGCTATGGCGATTGCTTTGAATCCACTTTTGATAATTGCTGATGAACCAACTTCTAGTCTTGATGTAGCAATTGCTAATCAAATTATGGGTGAATTAAGCTTTCTTTGTGATGAGCTTGGAAGCTCTCTATTATTAATTACTCATGATCTTGCACTCGCTTCGAGATGGTGTTCTAGAATGGCAATTCTTGATCAAGGCAAGATTGTAGAAGAGTGTCCTACTCAAGAATTGATACAGTCACCTAAGTCTTTTATAGCTAAGCGGTTAGTTGAGGCAGCAAGAAATCGTGAGGAATTAACGCTTCTTGCAAAGCCACTTGAGAAAGTGATTTTAGAAGTCGATCGATTACGTTGCTGGCATTCAATGGGAGGGATGCCTTGGAAACCAATTTGGGTGAAAGCAATTGACGAAGTCAGTTTCTCGTTGCATATAGGGGAAACGTTAGGGTTAGTAGGCGTTTCTGGTTGTGGTAAAAGTACATTATGTCGAGCTCTCTTAGGCCTTATCCCAATTAGAGGAGGGGAAGTGAAATTGTTAGGAAGGAATCTAGCGACATTAAAGAGACATGATTTGAAAATTGCCAGACAATCTTTGCAAATGATTTTTCAAGATCCCTTTGCTTCTTTGAATCCTCAGATGACTGTTTTAGAGACAGTCTCTGACCCTCTATTACTTCATGGCTTGGCAACAAAAACTAGCGCAAAGGAAAAAGTTAGGTTGTTATTAGAACAAGTAGGCTTAATTCCAGCAGATGATTTTATTTATCGTTTGCCAAGTCATCTTTCAGGTGGTCAGCAGCAGAGGGTTGCCATTGCACGTTCATTAGCCTTATCTCCTAAGGTTCTTATTTGTGATGAAAGCATTAGTATGTTAGATCTGGAAATTCAGGCAGATATTTTGGACTTATTGCGCTTGCTGCAAAAAAATCTTGGATTAGCCATTATTTTTATTACTCATGATTTATCTGTAGCTAGTTCTTTTTGCCATAGGGTCATTGTTCTAGATCAAGGAAGAATTGTGGAGGAAGGACCTGCAGAACAAATATTCCGAGCTCCACAATCTCGACTGACAAAGGAATTAATTAGTTCTTCACCAACAATTACTTCGGCTTTTTAATTCTCAATATTACTTGCGTAAAATAGAAAGAATTTTTTGAAAATCATCGGGCAATGGAGCTTCGAAAAGCATTTCTTTTTTTGAGATAGGATGTTTTAAGCCAAGGCATACGGCATGTAATACTTGACCTGCAAGCTTTGTTGGTAATTTCTTGCAACGACTATAAGTTGCATCCCCAAGTATTGGATGCCCCATATGAGCTGAATGGACACGGATTTGATGAGTTCGACCTGTATCTAGTTTAAACCTTAGAAGAGAGTAATCACCAAGACGTTCTCTTAGACTCCAATGTGTACAAGCATATCGGCCGGATTCATCATTAACTACTGCATATCTTTTTCTATCCACTGGATGACGACCAATTGCACCTAATATTACTCCTTTGTCGCCAACAGGTACTCCATGTACTAACGCTAAATACTGACGAGAGGCGATCCTTTTTTGAATTTGTATCTGGAGATTTACTAAGGCTTCTTGACTTTTAGCTACTACAATGCAGCCTGTCGTGTCTTTGTCAAGTCTATGAACAATGCCAGGACGAAGCTTACCATTGATTCCAGGAAGGTCGGAACAGTGATGCAATAAACCATTCACTAATGTTCCACTTTTGTTACCTGGAGCAGGATGGACTGTTAAACCTGCTTGCTTATTAATAATTATGAGATGTTCATCTTCATAAAGGATATTCAAATTTATTTTTTCTGGTTTTAGATAGGGTAGTGGTTCAGGTGGAAGCACCCATATTTTAATTTCGTCATCTTTGCGAAGAGGAGTCTTAGCTTTTCCTTGTTTCCCATTAACCAGTACTAAACCTTCTTCGATGAACTTTTGAATTCTTACTCTGCTTTGCTCTTGGCGTTGACTCACTAGCCAACGGTCTAAGCGCATTGGTAATTCCCTTTGGTAATGGAGTATTACCAGCTCTCCTTCTCCAGTTCCGAAACCTTGTGTTTGATTTGTAGACATTAGGGAAGCTCTAAAGAAATAGGACCAATTAAGTTTTTTCGGAAATCATCTAATAATTTTTGAGCCATGCGACGGGTATTCCCTGAAGTATGTTGCTTTGCTGCAGTTTGTAACCATAGGTGACCATTGTTTTTTGCTTCTTCAATTTGGATCCCATATCGCTTTTCAAGAATATGGGAAGGTTTACTAAAGGAATGTATTTGTTCACATTGTCCTAGTAATCTTAGGAATCTTATTGCGACATATTCCACATCGTACGATGCCTGACCTATGTCATCGCAGAAAGCAAGTCTTAATGCAGCCTCTTGATTCTCTAATCGACTTGGAAGAACTCCTGGTGCATCAAGTAAGTCAAGTTGTTGTCCAACACGTACCCATCTTAAAGATCGAGTAACACCTGCACGTCTAGAACTTTGGACAACTTTCTTATTCACTAATCTATTTATGAGAGCTGATTTTCCGACATTTGGGAAACCAAGAGTAAGAGCTCTAACTGCTCGATGTTCCATCCCTCTTGATTTACGACGATTATTTAATTCTTTACCTAATCCTATGGCTGCTTCTTTAATTTGCTTTGTCCCTGCCCCATCTTTTGCATTGCACCACAGTACTCTTTGCCCTTGCTGCTTAAACCAAGCATCCCAGATTTCTAAGGCCTTGGTAGGAATCATATCTCTACGATTAATCACTAATAAATGTTTTTTGTTGTTAATCCATTTTTGAAGACAGGGGTGAGAAGTGGAGCGTGGTATACGAGCATCTCGCACTTCTATAATAAGGTCTACTTTTTCAAGACTTAGATTAAGTTGTTTCTCTGCTTTGGCTATGTGGCCTGGATACCACTGAATCATTTGGGTGCTCACGGCACAAAAGGTAAAAAATAAGGAACAAGAGTAATTACCAAATTACGTCAAATTAGTTTCAATTACTTTTCTCTAGATTAATACTTCTGAATGTTGTGAGGGTTAAATGCAGTATTTATGATGGGAACTCTTTTTTACTTCACCAGCTTCATTGAAAATAACTTTGGATTAGGTTTATTAACCTATTGGGGTCTAGATTTTGAATTTAGTTTAGGTAAGCAATCACTCTTTCTAAAGTGTGAGAAATTGATTACTTGTTATATCAATGCTTCTCAGCTTTCTTACCTATGGTCAGGTGAATTCTCTGGCTGATGGTGGAATTATTTGTACCATTCTCAGGTTAGCCTCACCTGGTTTTATATATTGCAAAGCAATTCATGGCAAAGCGTTCTCTTTCAAGTCTCGGCGCAGAGGACCTATGCGGTAAGAGAGTTTTGGTACGTGTTGATTTTAACGTCCCTTTGAATGAAGAAGGTTCAATTACTGATGACACACGAATCCGTGCGGCTCTTCCAACTATTAAACACTTAATAGATAATCAAGCAAAAATAATTCTTTCAGCGCATTTTGGGAGACCGAAAGGCCAAGTTAATGAAGATATGCGCCTTACACCAGTGTGTAAAAGATTAAGCGAACTATTACACCAAAATGTTGTAAAGACTGAAAGTTGTATTGGTTCTGACGCGGAATCAAAGGTCAATGCGATGACTAATGGTGATGTTGTGCTTTTGGAGAATGTCCGCTTTGTTGCTGAGGAAGAAAAGAACGATTCAGGTTTTGCAAAGCAATTAGCTTCTTTGGCAGAAGTTTATGTTAACGATGCTTTTGGAGCAGCCCATAGAGCCCATGCATCTACTGAAGGCGTTGCAAAGCACTTGAACCCAAGCGTAGCTGGTTACTTAATGGAAAAAGAACTCCAATATTTGCAAGGAGCTGTTGATGCACCTAAAAGACCTTTGGTTGCAATTGTTGGTGGTTCCAAGGTCAGCAGCAAAATTGGTGTTTTGGAATCGTTAATAGATAAATGTGACAAAGTATTGATTGGTGGGGGTATGATTTTTACTTTTTACAAGGCTAGAGGTTTATCTGTGGGAAAAAGCTTGGTTGAAGAAGATAAGCTTGAACTTGCTAAATCTCTTGAGGAAAAAGCCAAACAAAAGGGTGTTGAGTTGCTTTTACCTAACGACGTTCTTTTAGCGGATAATTTTGCCCCTGATGCTAATAGTCAGGTAGCTCAAATAAGTGGAATTCCAGAAGGCTGGATGGGCTTAGATATCGGACCTGATTCAATCAAATTATTTCAAGATGCTTTAGCAGATTGCAAGACGGTAATTTGGAATGGACCAATGGGCGTTTTTGAATTTAACAAATTTGCAAAAGGTACTAATGCTATTGCGACCACTTTGGCTGATTTAAGTTCAAAAGGTTGTTGCACTATTATTGGTGGAGGTGATTCAGTTGCCGCTGTGGAAAAGGCAGGTTTAGCTTCAAAGATGTCTCATATTTCCACAGGTGGAGGAGCTAGCTTAGAATTGCTTGAAGGTAAAGTCCTTCCGGGTGTAGCTGCTTTAGATGATCAAACTTGAATGGGTAATATTTAAGGTCTTAACTCACTAGATGAAGAGACTATTTTAACTTTTTTTGTTATAGATATAAGGCCTTCTGGATGAGCTATCAAAGCAGCCCATCGTTGCTCTCCTGGTTTAAAAGGTGCACGAGCTGATTTAAATATTCCCCCAGAACCAAGTGGTATTAAATCTATATCCTTTTGTGAGTTCTTTGTATTTAACTTAGTATCATTTATAGCTATTAAACCACCAGCGATTATTGAGTCTTCAAGAGGGTCTTCAAGAATTATATCTATGTCATATACACTTCCAGTAAGAACTGCATCTGGTATCTGAACAGTTACATTGAGCATTTTATTACCACTTTTCAGAATTGAGTAGTCACTAACAAGTTCTGCTTTTACTATCTTCCCCTTACTTATAGAGATAGCTAATTTTTGTTTTGATGTGAGATTGTAATTTTGACCATTTCTTTTTTTTCTACCTTTTACTGTTATTTCTATTAAGTTGCGCTTATTTTGCAATTCCTTGAGAAACTTTATATTCCATTTGGCATTAGGAAAATCTTCTAGAAAGGTATCGTATTTTTGCGAGAGACCTTGGGCTATTTCTTCTGAGAAAAGATTGAATAAACCTGATTTATCGGAAGTATTTAATGTTTTCTCAAGGCTTTGCTGTAGGACTTTAATGTCTCTAGTTTGCGAAAAACTACCTGAGAAAAAAATTAAGAGAATAAAGATTCCAGAAGCCAAAATACGTTTTAGCAATTTCTGCACCACAGATTTCCTTGGGTTATCTATAACTTAATTGTAGATATAGAAAAGGACTTTTTATGACTAAGCTTTTAATTGCTGCAAGTGGAACAGGGGGACATATTTACCCTGCGCTCTCAGTCTTAGAAGCATTGCCTGAGTCTTGGAATATATCTTGGTTGGGTGTTGAGGACCGTCTAGAGCAAGCAGTTTTACCTAAAGAATATGAACTGATCACTATTCCTGTGCATGCAATACAAGCTAAAGGAATTGGGAGATATCTGCAGCTCATTAAATTATTATTCGCAATTTTCCTTGTAGCCCGACTCATACGAACGAAAAATATTGACATTGTTTTTACCACTGGAGGTTATATCTCTGCACCATCAATCATTGCCTCTAAGTTATGTGGGGTTCCTGTTATCTTGCATGAGTCCAATGCTTTCCCAGGGAAAGTCACACGTTTGTTAGGCAGGTTTTGTGATCAGGTTGCACTTGGCCTACCTGTTGCAGAAGGATATCTAAGAAATTGCAAGTTAACCCTCACTGGTACTCCTGTGAGAGCTGAATTCTTATTGCCAAATTCCTTTCCATCTTGGGCACCTCGAGGTAGTACTCCCTTGATTGTTGTCATGGGAGGTAGTCAGGGTGCTATTGGGTTGAACAGAATGGTGAGAATGGTTTTACCTGCTTTGTTAAACAAGGGATATCGAGTAGTTCACATCATTGGAACAAATGACAACCCAGCAGGTATAAATAATCCTAACTTTGTAGAAAAGATTTTTACTGAGGATGTTTCTGGATTATTGCAGCATGCCGATCTTGTAATTAGTAGATCAGGTGCTGGTGCTCTCAGTGAGCTTGCAGTATGTAAAACGCCTGCAATTCTTATCCCATATCCCTATGCTGCAGACAATCATCAGGATTTCAATGCGTCTTATGTTGCACAGTTTGGCGGGGCATTAATAATTCATGAAAATGTATCTGGGGAGCAAACTTTGCTTAATTCAATCGTACGTTTACTAGATAAGCACTCTTATGTTAATGATCAAGGGACCACCTTGTTAAATAAAATGAGTGAAGGGATGGGAAATATTGCCTTTCGCGATGCTCATCTTGGATTAGTTGACATTATTTGTGGATATAGCTAATAACTTCTCGCATGGCTTTAATAATTTTTCGATTATCAGATTTTTTTTGAAGACCAATCCTCAACCAGTTCTCGCCCAATTCTTGAAAAGACCTACAATCTCTTAGCAAGATGTTTTTCTGAGCAAGAGTTTCTCTGAATTGTGTTAGTGAATCATTACTTTCTATTAGTTGGAAATTAGTAGCTGATGGATGTGCAGTAATGCCTGGTAACTTTTGTAAGTTTGTATGAAGCCATCTACCTTCTTCTTTTACCCAATGTTGAACTTTTTTTACTTGCTCTTTTAAAATTTCATCCTTCTTCATTAGGGTTAAACCTAATGAGACAGCTAACCCATTAACTGGCCAAGGGTCTCTCCAATATTGCCATTGTTCAAGTCTCGTGGCAGAGCTGATTGCATAGCCCAGTCTTACACCTGGTACGGAAAAAAGTTTTGTGAGACTTCGAATAACAATTAGATTAGGATACTTAGAGACTAATGGTATAAGTGATTCTTTCTCACCGTTAGGGACCAATGGCAGAAAAGCTTCATCGCAAATAACTAGGCTTTTTGAATTAAGCAAGGTCTCTAATGAGAGAAGACTCCAGCATTGTCCAGTTGGATTGTGTGGGTTCGTAATCCATATGACGTCTTTAAGTGGTTCTAATGGGAAGATTTGAGGGAAAATAGAATTCCATTTCAATGGAAGGGGGCTTGTTATGAATTCGCCACTCCAACACCTAAGTGCTCGTTTGTAATCGAAGAAACCGGGTGAAGGCAGAATACTAATACCTTGTTGCGCGGCATCACGTGCAGCCCAAGTAATTAGCTCTGACGCTCCATTGCCTGGTAAGACCATGGAAGAGTGGACTTTATGAAATTTGGCAATTGCTTGCCGTAAAGCTAAATAACTTCGATCAGGATAAATTTCTAGTGCGGTTCCATTAATCCCTTTGTTTATGCATTTTTTCAGAAGAGTAGGAAGAGGGAAGGGGGCTAAAGAGGCACTTGCATCAATAAGGGAATTTATATTGACGCCTAGTCTTTTTGCTTCTTGTTCTCTATTCCCACCATGCTTAAGCAGAAGAGTTTCACTCTGTTGAAAAAATTTATTTGTTACTTCCATGGGAGCTCACTGCCTACAGCTTCTGCGATACTTCGACACCCATGTCGGTTGAGCTGAGATATGAGACCTTCAAGTATTTGAGGAACTAATATAGGCCCTTGAAAAATCCAACCTGTGTAGACCTGGATAAGAGATGCACCGGCAGTAATACGTTCCCATGCACTTTCTGGAGAGTCAATGCCTCCAACACCTATTAAAGGTAAATCTTTCCCAGCATTCTTTCTTAATCTTCTAAGCACTTCTATAGCTCTTGGACGTAGTGGTTTCCCACTCAGGCCACCTTTCTCTATGCCAAGAGGTTTCCCAGTTTGTAAAACAATGCGCTTCTCTAGTCCAAATCTATCAAGACTAGTATTTACGGCGATAATTCCCGCTAAACCTTCTTCATAGGCTACTTTTGCTAAATCATCAATTTCTCTATCTTCTAAATCTGGAGCTATCTTAACCAGTAGTGGTGGGCAAGAAGCTAAACGTCTAAGCTTCTTGATTAATCTTCGTAGTTGTGTTGAATCTTGTAATTGACGTAGTCCTGGTGTATTGGGAGAGCTCACATTTATCACTGCATAATCAGCAAATGATCCAAGCATTTCAAGGGAAGAAGCGTAATCATCAGGTGCGTGTTCTAGAGAAGTAATTTTTGATTTACCAAAGTTGAGACCAATAATTGATGATCTACTCCCAGGTGGTGATATCTTTTGCTTTAGAAGAGTTTCTTTCATTTTTGCTGCACCACGATTGTTAAACCCCATTCGATTTAAAGCAGCCTTTTCTTTTGCGAGTCGAAAAAGTCTTGGTCTGGTGTTACCTAATTGAGCATGCCAAGTGACTGTCCCAAGTTCAACAAAGCCAAACCCAAAGTTATTCCATATTGCAGCTGCAATTCCATTTTTATCAAACCCTGCAGCAAGACCTACTGGATTCTTAAAGTTACATCCGAATAAAGTTTGTTCGAGCTTGGCATCCGTACGTTGTAGATCTTTTTCTAGCTCAGTTAGTAGATTTGCTATAGCTGGCCATTTTCTATAAATTGATATTTTTTCTAAACTATTAAGCACAACCTGGGTTAGTTTTTCAGCATCAATTCCATCATCACGTTCAAGAATTTTTTCAAAGAACTGTTTATAAAAAAAATTACTTGAGGAAAATCTGGATTGTGAATTATTTCCCATTTTGCTTTTAATGGTCACATTGCAGTTTGATCGCAATCTTTTTTGCAAAGCTTACTGCTATATCATCTACTCGTTCATTATCAGGATCACCACTATGACCTTTGACATATTCGAGAGTAACATTAGCTAGACGAGAGTCGTCTAATGCTTTCCATAAATCCTGATTAAGAACTGCTTTCCCTGAAGCAGTTTTCCAACCCTTTTTTTTCCATCCTTTTATCCAAGTTTCAAAGCCATCAATTAGATATTTGCTATCTGTTCGAATTGAAAGCTTGGGATGTCTATCAAGTTTTTCTAGTTTCCTAAAGAGTTCTAGTGCCGCTTGAAGTTCCATACGATTATTTGTTGTTTGTGCTTCATATCCACCAAATTCTTGAACAGTCCCATCTTCAAAACGTAAGAGTGCCCCCCAACCACCTGGACCAGGGTTCCCGCTGCAAGCTCCATCAGTAGCGGCTGCTATTACCCGACCATGTGCTTTTATCATTTTAAAAAAATAGCCGGCCATATATGACCGGCGACAGAGAACAGACGATAAGTCTTTATTCTCAAATAGTAGCTAGGAATTACTTAAGAGTTACTTTCCCGCCGACTTCTTCTATTGCTTTTTTCAGAGCCTCAGCTTCATCTTTAGAAATGCCTTCTTTTATGGTTTTGGGTGCTGCCTCTACCATTGCTTTTGCATCACCTAATCCTAAACCAGTAGCGTTTCTTACTTCTTTAAGTACTTTGATTTTGGCAGAAGCATCGAAGCTTTCAAGCACAACATCAAATTCGGTCTTTTCTTCAGTGGCAGCTTCACCACCTCCGGCTGCACTAGGTGCTGCCATAACCACGCCAGCAGATGCTGCGGCAGAGACACCAAAGGCCTCTTCAATCTGTGTTACAAGCTCTGAGGCTTCTAACAGGGAAAGAGTTTTAAGTGACTCTAAAATCTCGTCTGTTTTTGAAGACATGATTGGAATTCAACAAGTATTTGGGAGAAAAAGTTTTAGTCGAAGATTTTGCTAGTTAGCTTTCGCTACTTTCAGCATGTTGTTTAAGTGACCTGGCTATGCCAGAAGGAACCTCATTAATACCAACAGCAATTTTTGTAGTGATGGAATTTAATGCGCCAGCAATTTGTGCCATGAGAACTTCTTTCGAAGGTAGAGCTGCAATTGCTTTTATTTCATCCTGAGTAAGAAGTTTGCCTTCAAAAAGACCTCCTTTTGTCTCGGATTTTTTGGTTTCCTTTTGGAATGCTTGGACTGCTTTAAGAGCACTTCCTACATCGCCTTTTACAAGAACAAATGCATTAGTGCCTGTTAATAAAGATTCAAGGCCTGACCAAGAAGCATCTCCATTAATGGCTTTACGCATCAAGGTGTTTTTAGTAACCTTGCAGATGCCTTTGCTTGGCTCTAGACGAGTACGCAAATCAGACATCTCTTTAATGGATAAGCCTTGGTAATCAAGGACTAAAGCCATTTCAGCTTCATCGAGGAGGCCTTTAATCTCTTCGACAATTTGTTTTTTGCTCTCCAGCGTGCGGCCCATAAGGATTGGATCGAATCGGGGGAAGAAGCCGGACATACGGCCGTTTAATTATTCTATTTAAAGAAACGAGGCCGCTGTTGATTCAATCCATTTTTGGAAAATCTTTGCGTTTACCTCGGCAGGATGTTAAAGGAATTCACCTGAATAAATATTCAGATTAATCCCAACCTGCTGTCTATGGCCGGGCGCATGCCCGTTTGGAGTTAACCAATGTATTAACGATACATCAAAGAGGTTTCTAATCTTCTTTATTGTCTTGCAAAGAAGCAAAATCTACTTCGACAGATGGCCCCATCGTTGAAGTTATATAAAAGCTTTTCCAATAACGTCCTTTTGCCCCACTGGGCTTATTCCTATCAATAGTCTCATATAAAACTTTGAGGTTATCTAAAAGGTCCTCTGCAGAAAAGCTTGCCTTTCCAAAACGAACATGAACAATTCCAGCACGGTCTGCTCTGAATTCAAGTTTTCCAGCTTTGAATTCTTGTATTGCTCCATTTAGATCTGTAGTTACAGTCCCAGCCTTAGGGTTTGGCATCAGACCTCTAGGCCCAAGTACTCGCCCTAGTTTTGCAACTTTAGGCATCATGTCGGGTGTGGATATGAGTAGATCAAAGTTCATTTCACCTTTATTGATTTTTTCTATTAGATCCTCCTCTCCAGCAAGGTCTGCTCCAGACTTGCTTGCTTCGGCTACCTTTTCGCCTTTTGCTATAACAGCAATTCGTACTTTTTGACCAGTACCTTTTGGCAATGCAACTGTTGTTCTTAATTGTTGATCAGTGTATTTAGGATCAATACCTAGGCGAATGTGAGCTTCGATAGTTTCATCGAACTTTGCGTTTGCATTTTCTTTAACAAGTTGAATTGCTTCTAAGGGCATATATAACCTTTCCTCAACTTTGGAGGATAGGCTGACCATTCTTTTTGATGTTTTTGTCATGAGATATTGGGGTTCAAGCGACAAGTTTGCCTCCCCCTGTGATTGTGGAAAAAATTACTGTGAAAGTAGATTGATAAGAGAATTAATCACTTACTGAAACGCCCATATTTCGGGCAGTTCCTTCAATTACTTTCATTGCTGATTCAACATTATTACAGTTGAGATCAGGCAATTTAGTTTTTGCAATTTCTTCGAGTTGTGCACGATTAATACTACCTGCTTGACCTTTTGCAGACTCTCCAGAGCCTTTAGCAATACCGGCAGCTTTTGTAATTAGAACCGAAGCTGGAGGAGTTTTGGTGATAAAGGTGAAACTTCTGTCTTCAAAAACTGAAATCTCAACAGGGATTACAAAACCTGCTTTTTCTTGGGTCCTGGCATTGTATTCCTTACAAAAAGCCATAATGTTTACTCCATGCTGACCAAGAGCAGGGCCGACTGGAGGAGCTGGATTTGCTTTGCCAGCTTGGAGGGCCAACTTGATCACAGCTACAATTTTTTTTGCCATCTTTCTTTAGAAAATGATTAATTACGGATTACCTTGTTAAAAGGAAAATTTTGCAAAGGTTTTGGCAAACTTACTTCATTTGCATGCCCTTTAAATTAATTAGTGAGCAATTACGCAGTTAGTTCTGTTTACTGATTTGAGAGAATTCCAGTTCTACGGGAGTTTCTCTTCCAAAAATTGAAAGAAGAGCTTTAAGTTTGTTTCGCTCTCCAGAAACTTCGATTACTTCTCCTTGGAAATCTTTAAATGGTCCAGAAGTTACAAGAATTTGATCTCCTTCGGCTAAATCGAGTTTTACAACTGTTTTCTTTTCCGCTGCCCGTTTAAAAATTCTATTGACTTCTTGTCTGCTTAGTGGTCTTGGCTTGATATGCCCTCTTCCTTTTCCAGTTGCTCTACGATCTTCAGCTCCAACAAAATTGATGACATTTGGAGTACTTCGAACAGCCATCATTGTGTCTTCATCAAGCACCATTCTTACAAGCACGTATCCAGGGAAGACTTTTTCTTCAGTCGATTGCCTACTCCCATCTTTTTTGACTTTAACTGCAGGAGTTTGAGGAATTTCTATCTCAAGGATTCTATTGCTTACCCCTAATGTGACAGCCCTTTGTTCAAGAGTAGCTTTGACTTTTTTTTCGCAACTCGATGCTACTTGAATTGCATACCAGCGAGCAATAGATGTTTTTGCAGAAAAGTTGCTCTCCTCTTTATCAGAAGAAGGATGTATATCCATTACCTGGTGAGACTCTTGGAGTATGGGATCAATGTCTGACACGTTTGAGATAGAGATTTAAGGGTGTTGTAAAAAAGATGTTGAACTGTCTTGATTCAACGGAAGATTTGTGAAGCCCCCCAGCCAAAAAAACGACTGACAGAGGCTATTAATGCTGCAGATAGTGTAACCATTAATATTACTGCTATCGATTCGCTAAATAGTTGTTGCCGACTTGGCCAAACAACGAGTTTTAACTCATCAACAGTTGAGGGTAGAAAGCCTTTTTTTGGAGAAGGCTTTTCTTTCTCTGGAGGAGAGAGTGAATTTGGGGTTTCTTGAGGAGTTGAACTTGTCACGCTATATAAGCCTGAGGCTAATGATGCCTGTGCAAATGCAATGGCCGTTTATAAATAATATGTTAGTAGATAAGCAAATTGTTAGCTTTCTGCACAAAACTCTAATGATTTTGGCTTGTCTTTAGAAGTGGATACTCTGATTGCTTTTGCTCCAACGAATTGATTTTCTAATAATTTAGTTGCCAATGGATTTTCTATACGCCTTCTAAGAATTCGTCGCAAAGGCCTAGCACCATACTCAGGCTCATAGGCTTCAATAGCAAGACTTTCAATAGTAGTGTCGTCTACGCGAAGTTCTAAGTTTTGTTCTCCTAATAAATCTGTTAATTCATTTAATTGGAGTTTGATAATCTTTTGAAGATTATTTTGTGTGAGTGGGTTAAAACGTATTACCTCATCAACTCTATTTAAGAATTCAGGGCGGAAATTTTTGCTTAAGGCGTCATTAATACTGATGTTCAAGCTGGCTTTGAGTTTTGTTGGATCTGCTATTTGAAGCTTTGAAGATCTTGCATTTTCTAAAATTTCCCTGCTTGCTAGATTGCTTGTCATAACCACTACAGTGTGGCGAAAATCTATTGTTCTTCCTTGCGAATCGGTTAGACGACCATCGTCTAACACTTGTAAAAGAATATTGAAGACATCTGGATGAGCTTTCTCTATCTCATCAAGTAACAAGACGGCGTATGGTCTATTGCGAATGGCTTCGGTGAGTTGACCTCCTTGTTCATATCCCACATATCCAGGAGGTGCGCCAATCAGCCTGGCTACGGCATTTCTTTCCATGAACTCACTCATGTCCAGTCTTACCAACGCTTCAGATTCGTCGAACAGAGATGCTGCAAGTGTCTTAGCAAGCTCTGTTTTACCAACACCTGTTGGTCCTAGAAATAGAAAAGACCCAATAGGCCTTCGACTATCTTTCATCCCAGCACGTGCTCTCTTGATCGCGGCAGCAACAGCTTTAACGGCTTCATTTTGACCAATGACTTTATAAGACAGGTCTTTTTCCAGATTTAATAGCTTTTGTCTTTCTTCAGCGAGGACTTTGTTTACAGGTATACCTGTCCATCGAGCAACAATATCTGCTATATCTTCTGGCTCAACCTGATCTTTAATGATTGCATTTCCTTCACTTTTCAATCTTTCTCTTTCGTTAGATATAATATTTATTTTTTTCTGTAAATGGTGAAGTTCATCATATTGAAGTCTTGCTGCCTCTTCTAATTGACAGTTTAATTCAGCTTCAGAGATGGATTGATTAATATCCTTTTCTTTATAAGAAAGTTCATTTAATTCATCTAATATATCTTTCTCATTATACCATTTTTTAGTTAGATCATTTAATTGTCGTTCTAGAAGTATCTTTTTCTCTTCATACTTTTCCTTTTCAAAAGTTACAATTTCCTCCTCTTCATTGAATAAAAGAGAATCTATATTTTTAATACTTAATTCTATTTCCTGAATGATTTTAGGCTTAGTTGTTGATTCCATTCTAATTTGAGCAGCTGCTTCATCTATAAGATCTATTGCTTTATCTGGTAGACAACGATCACTGATATATCTATCAGCTAAACGAGTAGCTGTTATTAAAGCTTCGTCAGAAATAATCACTGCATGATGTGTCTCATAACGTTCTTTAATTCCTCTTAGTATTTCTATGCTTAATTCAATAGATGGCTCTTTAATGGGAACTTGTTGAAATCTTCTATTGAGGGCTTGATCTTTTTCGATAGTTTTACGATAGCTCTCCGGTGTTGTAGCTCCAATACATCTAATATCTCCATTTGCTAGAACAGGTTTCAATAAACTTCCGGCATCAGTGCTAGACCTTTCATTGCTTATAATTGTGTGTAAATCATCAATGAATAAAATAACACCTGCATTAGGATTGCTAGCTTCTTTGAGAACGGCCCTAAAGCGTTCTTCGAATTGTCCACGGAATTTGGTGCCAGCGATTAAGGCTCCAACATCTAGTAAAATAAGCTTTAATCCTTTTAGGGAATCTGGGACATCGTCTTTAATAATTTTTTGAGCTAATAATTCAGCTATTGCTGTTTTTCCTACGCCAGATGAGCCAATTAGCACCGGGTTATTTTTACCTCTTCTAGATAAAACTTTTATGGTAAGTTGAATTTCCTTTTCTCTACCAATTACTGGGTCAAGTTCACCTTTTTCAGCTGCAAGAGTAAGATCTTTCCCATATAATTCTAATGCATTAGATGCTTCTTCTAATTGTAATGGGTTATTTTCCTCTAATTTCTTCGTTGATATAATCATCTGATCAGCTTCAGGTCGCTTTGTTTCATTATTATTTGAACTAAAGGATCTTTTTGGGGATACCGATACCGTTTCTTTTCCTGATCTCTTGCTAACTTGTTTGGGAAGACTTTTTAAGGCTCCTTCTAAAATTTCACTTGTTAAACCAAGTTCATTAAAAAGTTCAGAACCAATTCGATTATCCCTAGGAATTGCAGTAAGTATGTGAGAAATTTCTATAAATCTCGAACCCCAGCTTCTCCGAAATGTATCAGCCTTATCAAGAAGTATCTCCAGATCTTCACCAATAAACAATTCTAATGAATTGCTTGATTTAATATTTGCAAGAAAGTCTTCTAATTTATCTAGTAATTCCAAGTTGTTAATTGGAAGGGAATCAACTAGATCACGATATTTTTCATCATTAAAGAGAACTTGAAGAAGATGTTCTATATCGAAATATTCATGTTTCCATCTACGAGCCTCTTCTTCACCGCTGACCAAGAGATTCCAAGCATCATCACTAAAACGATCAGGAGTAGAAGTAAGACTCTGGGACATTTGGAGTGATTGGGATGTCTGGTATAGCATTTGAATTAACTTTTTTTTGTCTCTTTAGAAGAAAGATCAATTAATTCAATCTTGTAGCCGTCTGGGTCTTCAATGAAGGCAATAATTGTTGTGCCATGTTTCATTGGCCCTGGTTTTCGATGAATCTTGTAGCCATTATTTTCAATTGTTGAGCATGTTTTATAAATATCTTGAACTCCTAGGGCAATATGACCAAAACCAGTGCCTAAATCATAATCTTTTTTATCCCAATTGTGTGTTAGTTCAAGAACGGAATTCTCCTCTTCTGATCCATAACCTAGAAATACAAGAGTAAAGCGTCCTGAAGGATAATCTTTTTGTCTTAATAGCTTCATGCCTAATATTTTGCTATAAAACCAAATTGATTTTTCGAGATCAGTAACACGAAGCATTGTATGAAGTATTCGCATCTTTTAGCCCCGCTTGAATTTAAAGATATCTCTATTCTGCATGTAGTTCTCATTTTTGAAAAAGCCAGGAAATGCCAAAACCCTAAAAAAGTCTGAGTAAATGGACCCTAGAGCTCATAAGATCTAATAAAGCGTAATTTTTAACGTGATTGATTCCCTTGATTTAGTTATTGATACCATCTTTGCAAGAGAGGTTCTTGATTCAAGAGGTAACCCCACAGTTGAAGCCGAGGTTTTGCTTGAAGGTGGCTCAAAGGGAAGAGCGATTGTGCCTAGTGGTGCTAGTACAGGAGCTTATGAGGCTCATGAATTACGTGATGGCGAACCCCGTTATATGGGAAAGGGTGTTCGGAAGGTCGTTGAAAACATAGAAGATCGAATAGCCCCGTCATTGTGTGGCTTATCTGCTGCTGACCAAATTACTGTTGATAGAATTATGAATGAATTAGATGGAACGGACAATAAGTCTAATCTTGGTGCGAATGCCATCTTGGCAGTCAGTATTGCTACTGCAAGATCTGCCGCGAATGCATTAGGAATGCCTCTTTATAGGTATTTAGGTAATCCAATGTCTTCATTATTACCTGTGCCATTGATGAATGTGATTAACGGTGGTGCGCATGCTGCTAATAATCTCGACTTTCAGGAATTTATGCTTGTCCCTCATGGGGCTAATGATTTTCGTGAAGCTCTAAGAATGGGTGCTGAAGTTTTTCATACTCTTAAAAGCTTGCTTTCAGCTCAAGGATTGTCTACTGCGGTTGGTGATGAGGGTGGTTTTGCTCCTAATTTATCTAGTAATAATGCAGCTGGAGATTTACTTGTTAAAGCAATTGAAAATGCTGGGTTCAAGCCAGGAGAAGAGATCTCATTAGCTCTAGATGTTGCAAGTACTGAGTTTTTTACCGATGGGTTTTATTCTTTTGGTAATCAAAGGTTTTCTAGTGAGCAAATGATTGATGAATTAAAAAAATTAGTTAGCTCCTATCCAATTGTTTCAATTGAAGATGGCTTAGCGGAAGATGATTGGGAAGGTTGGCAAAAATTAACTAAAGAGTTGGGAGCTAAAGTTCAATTAGTTGGAGATGATTTATTTGTAACTAATACAAATCGCTTACAGAAAGGAATTGATGGGAACATCGCCAATTCTATTTTAATTAAAGTTAATCAAATTGGTTCTCTTACAGAAACTTTGCAAGCAATAGAACTTGCTAATAGGTCTGGATACACTAGTGTAATTAGCCATAGAAGTGGAGAAACAGAAGATACTACAATTGCAGATCTTTCTGTTGCTACAAGGTCTGGGCAGATAAAAACTGGATCTTTAAGTAGAAGCGAGAGAGTAGCAAAATATAATCAACTTCTTCGAATTGAAGATGAATTAGGTGATCAAGCAATCTATGCAGGATCAATAGGTTTAGGACCTAGAGGGAAGTAAGTGTGTTAAATAATTTCTAATTCGCTCTTTATTTAGTTGTTAATTTATCAATTTTTTCTTTGGAGGTTTTCAAGTTTCTCGTCTCTTCTGATTTTCATTTGTAGCTTTAGCCATTTGAGGGAAATAGGGAAAGCTATGCCAATTGGCAATAATGAGAAAAAGGCCTTATTGTTCGAAGCTAGAAGAGCGGCTGAGATACCAAGGCAGCCTAATAAAATGGATTGTCCCATTGATTGCTGAGCATTAATCATTCTGCGCAGTTGCCTATCAGATTCTCCAAGTCTGATTTGTAGCTGGAGATCACCTTGCTCTAATCTTTCTAAATTTTCATCCAGACGTTTTGGGAGACCAACTGCTTTGCTTCCTAGCTCACCAAACTGGCGCCCTATTTCGTTTATCAAATCATTGGGATTGGAATTACTAGATTTCATTAGGGGAATGAGGTATGGCTGTGTTATTGCGATGAGATTAAAGCTTGAATCAAGACTTCTACCCACCCCTTCAAAAGTAGATAGAGCTCTCATTACAAAAATTAGCTCGACAGGAAGCCTAAAGGGTTGTCCATAAACTAATTCATAAAGATCTACAGATAATTTCTCAATTGTATCTGGGTCAAAAGGCGGAGTAAGTCTTTCTTTTAACATTATTCTTATTAATCGTCGTACCGGACCTAAATCGATTCCTGATGCAAGCAATCCTGCTTTTTGCAATTTTTTCACAAGTTGATTTGCATCACCAAAAGCAGCTGCTTGAACAAGGCTTCCAAGTTCATTCCTTAAACGATCTGAAATCATTCCCATCATTCCAAAGTCGTAAAAGATTAGGGAGCCATCAGCAGAAACAGCCAAGTTGCCTGGGTGTGGATCTGCATGAAAAAAACCAAATTCAATAAGTTGCCTTAAATAGCTTGACGCTCCTAGCTCTGCAATTTTGGAAGGATTAATCCCGTTTTTTATAATTCCTGATTGATCATTTATTTTGATACCTGGTAGGTAATCCAAACAAAGGACTTTATTCGTACTTAGTTCCCAAATAACTCCAGGTACTTTGATTCTTGGATCGTCAAGGAACTGTTGACGGAATCTTGCGGCATATTGAGCTTCGACGTGAAAATCGAGTTCTTTTAACAAAACTTTTTTGCATTCTCTAGCCATACCAACCCAGTTACGTCCTTTACTCAAAGATTTCTTTTTTTGGAGAACAGCAGCTACTTGTTGCATTATTTCTAAATCTATTCTGAAAAAAGTTTCTAAACCAGGACGCTGAATTTTTAAAACTACTTTCCTTCCACTACTGAGGCATGCTCTATGCACTTGTGCGATTGATGCGGCAGCAATAGGTATTGAATCAAGATCGATAATTTCTTTACAACGTCCTTGTAATTCTTCCTCTAAAATTTCTTGAACTTTTTCAAAGCTAAAGGCTGGTACTTTATCTTGTAAACCTGCTAGCTCTATGATCCAACTTCTTGGCAAAATATCAGGTCTGGCTGAAATTAATTGACCAAGCTTTATGAATGCAGAGCCTAGATTAAGCAATTCTCTTGTAAGCCACTTAGCTCTAATTTGTTGTCTAATACTTTCTTTCTCTTGAGATAATCCACCTATATAAGTCCATGCTTGGGAGTCGAACCATAGAAGAAATAACAATGTTATTACAGATCTCCAAATTCTTATTGCTCGAAAATATTTATGTAAGAATTTGATTATTGATTTTGGAAGTATCAATTGATTTCCTCAATTTGAGTGGAAAGCTTTACAATCTCTTTTTTTAATTTATTTATTTTACTTTGAAGAGTGTCAGAGGTTGCTTTTTGGGAAAGATCCTTGTGTAGATCTTTTCCTTCATTTTGCATTTCATTCATTCGATCAGCTTCATCAATAACTTCTTCTTTAAATAGATCCCATTGCTTCTTAATCTGATCAGGTGTGACTTTTATGAAATCCGATGCTTTTAAGGCTGAAGATGCAAGTTTGTTGTCTAAACGAGTCTTGAGGCGGTTTAAAACAGCTTTGAGTAATGTTTCAGAGGATGCCATTAGAGAAGACTGTACTCAGATTAGAATTTTAGAAGATTTTGAAAACTTCATGAGTTTTTTGAGTTGTTTTTTCTATTTTGAGCTTAAAGAGCTTAAAGGAATTTCAGCGTATGTCTTGAAAGATCAACTCCATTAAAGAATTGACTCTTTTCAAACAAATTATTGTAGAGGCCTTAATATTATTTGTTATTTGTCATGATCTTATAAAAGTAAATTTGATGGTATTTCTTATTTTTTCTAGTTAAAAGAATCTCTTTTTTGAGTAAATTATGATTAACTTTGCTTTTGTTTTCAAATCTTATTAAGATCTTATGGGTCATTTCATAACCTATTGCTAGCGATCCACCAATTAAAAATGGTATAAGCCAAAGATTTATTGCTGTTCGAAAATAGTCTTTCGCTTGGTCCATTTTGGAGATATGTAAAATTCAAATTGCCATAAAGTACCTATTTAAGTTGAGAGCAAGGGAGTCTCAACTATTTTATTTTTTAATTCTATTTAGATATCTGGTTCTTGTTGATATACGACACCATAATGAATTAATGCAGTATTAAATTGGCCGAAATGGGATGTGAGGATTGATTTTCTCTCTACGCCTCGCTCCCTTTTCCCTTTCTTAGTCTTCTATGCTGTTTTAAGCAAAAACTAAATTTTTAAGGAGCGTCAAAAATCTTGGAAACAATTGAAACCGATGTTGTGATAGTTGGAGGCGGACCTGCTGGTTGCAGTTGTGCTCTCTATGCATCCAGAGCTGATTTAAAAACAGTTATTCTTGATAAGAATCCGTCAGTGGGGGCACTTGCTATTACTCATCAAATTGCAAATTACCCTGGTGTACCAACAGATATTAGTGGTGAAGACTTGTTGAAACTAATGAGAGATCAGGCTATTCAATACGGTACTGACTACAGACGAGCACAGGTTTTTGGTATAGATACTAGCGGTGAATGGAAGACAGTTTTTACACCTGAAGGTACATTTAAAGGTCGTGCGCTTGTTGTAGCTAGTGGTGCGATGGGCAGACCAGCTTCCTTTAAGGGTGAAGCTGAGTTTCTTGGAAGAGGAGTTAGTTATTGTGCAACTTGCGATGGGGCTTTTTATAAATCAAGAGAGGTTGCTGTTGTGGGTGTCAATAAAGAAGCTATAGAGGAAGCCCAAGTCCTTACAAAATTTGCGTCAACCGTACATTGGATCACATCAAATGATCCTAAAGAAAATGATCATCTAGCAATGGATTTGATCAGTAAGGAGAATGTAAAGCATTGGAGTAAAACTAGATTGATGAAAATTGATGGAAGTGATGCAGGCGTAACGGGAGTTCTTTTGAAGACTCGCTCTAGTGAAGAGACTCAGTCGATACCAGTTGAAGGTGTATTTGTATATATGAGTGGATCGAAGCCAATTACTGATTTTTTGGGAGATCAACTCGCATTAAAAGAAGATGGTGGAGTACTTGTTGATGACTTCATGTCAACAACTTCTGAAGGGGTTTGGGCTATAGGTGATATAAGAAACACTCCTTTTAAACAAGCAGTTGTTGCTGCTTCTGACGGATGTATTGCTGCTATGGCCATTGATAGATACTTGAATAGTCGTAAATCAATACGTGTAGATTGGGTTCATTCCTAGATATAATATTTATTTAATTTGATTCCGATTATTAGAGCATCTTTTGCCTTAATTAATAACTTTATAGCTCAATTGCTTCGGAGAGATAAGCCACGCCACCGTAATAATTAAGAATAGATTTAACATTTTCTCTTATTCTGTTAATTATTTCCTCCTCACAAAAAACTATTACATGGGCATTTGCTCCCAAGCCAGAAAACTCCATATCTTCTGAAACTATGGTCTCAGGTCCACGGCCGGTAGCATGTTTAGTTACTGTGTAACCTGGGACATCTGCAGATTCAAGAGCTTTTATAATGGCATCTAATTCCCTTTCACTAAAAATAAGATCTAATCTTTTCATGTATTTAACCTACAGAAGGGATAATAGTGTTAACAAGACCCATGTATAAAGGTATGCCAATTACAATATTAAAAGGAAATGTAAGTCCTAGAGTAGTAGAAATGTAATAACTTGCTTTAGCTTCAGGTACGGTCATTCTCATAGCGGCTGGTACTGCAAGGTAAGATGCACTAGCACAAAGTACAGCAAATAGAAGAGCATTACCTGGTTCTAGAAGTAATGCTTTCGCAACAAATACACCCAAAAATGCATTAAAAAGCGGTATGAAAATAGCAAAGAAAATAAGGAATGAGCCAGCTTTTTTAAGACCAGGTAACCTTTGTGCTGCAACTATACCCATATCAAGTAAGAAGAAACATTCTGCGCCATAAAATAATTTCCCTGTAAAAGGTTGCATCTTTTCTACCCCTCCCGGATTATGTGCTGCAGTTAAGAATCCAATGAGAAGACTTCCAAGAAGTAAATAAACAGATCCATTAAGAACTGATTCTCGAAAAATTGAAATCCATTTCATTTCTCTAGAATTAGGTCTATTTTTAGGACCTGCTAGTTTTACAAGTAATAGGCCAACAATGATTGCTGGAGATTCCATTAATGCAAGTGCGGCTACCATGAATCCATCAAAGTGAATATTTTGACTTTCTAAGAAACTTTCTGCAGTTATGAATGTAACTGCACTTATAGAACCATACGCCGCTGCAATTGCCGCGGAGTTAAATACATCCAGTTTTAATCTAAGTATTACAAAACATATAAGTGGAATCAGCAAAGACATTGCTATTGCTGATGAAACTGTAGGTATTACCTGCCCATCAAATCCACTTTTCTCAAGCTCCATCCCTCCTTTAAATCCAATTGCGAGAAGAAGATATAAAGAGAAAAGTTTTGGCAGAGGTGCTGGGATTTCTAAATCTGAACGTAAAATTACTGCAATTATCCCTAAGAAAAAGAAAAGGACAGGTGGGGTAAGTACGTTTTGAAGAACAAGATTTGTCTCCATAGTTTTCTATAAATATTGCTATTGACTTGCTTCTAGATTAGTACTTGCTAATTCCAGAGCTTCTTTTCTTGTGCTAACTAGTCCCTTAACCCCAAATTTAGAGAGCCTATCTTTAACTCTTCCTGTTGCTCCAGCAACATATGCTTGTCTTGAATTGACTTGAGCTTCTTGAATCATATCTTCAATAGCTAATGTTGCTGTCACACCCAATCGTGGTACATCAGTGATATCTAAAATTAAGACTTTATAATTTCTAATTAACATCATTCTTTCAGTAATTCCTTTTGCTGCACCAAAGCTTAGAGGCCCTTTAAGTCTAAATAGCATTACTTCCCCTGAACAACTCTCAAGCAATTTTTGCTCATCTTCAGGAAGTGGTAAATCCTGCTTTTTTGAATCCTCTAAGGGATTGTCAGCTTCCATTCCCTCTAACTGGGTTTGAGTAATTGAGTCAATAGTGAGCATATTTGCAACAAAAACCCCAACTAAAACTGCCCAAATGAGGTCCCAAAAGACTGTCATCAAAAGGACACCGTACATCACACTTGCAGTTTTAAGAGACAGTTTATGTGCTCTAAGAAGGAACCCCCAATCAATAATATCTAGACCAACTTTTATAAGAATCCCTGCAAGGAGAGCGGTAGGTATCTTCTCAGCGAGTGGACCAGCTCCAATAAGAACTATAAGTAGCACTATTGAGTGAACCATTCCTGATAGGGGAGTGCTACCTCCGGATTTCACATTTATAACTGTTCTCATGGTCGCTCCCGCTCCTGGCAACCCAGAGAAAAGACCTGCTACCGCATTTCCTATTCCTTGACCAATTAACTCTCTATCCGAATCGTGTCTAGTTTGAGAAATATTGTCTGCTACAAGAGATGTAAGTAATGAATCAATTGCCCCTAATACAGCAAGAACTAATCCTGCTTTTAAAATGATTGGGAAATATTGCGTAAAGCTAGGAATGCTAAGTGATGGAACTCCTCTTGGAATTTCACCAATTCGATCTAAACCAGTATTACCAAAAAGTATTATTGAAAGAGGAGTAACAATTAATAAAGCTAAAAGTGGTGATGGGACCCATTGGCTGATTCGCCTTGGAGAAAGAAAAACAATCCCTAATGTCATTATTGCAACAGCTATTGCTGAACCATTGGGTTGAAAATTAGAAACAACAGTTGATAGAGAGTCAATTACTCCTCCCCTTGTACTGATACCAAGAAGAGGACCAATTTGGAGAGCAATAATGATGACTCCTATCCCAGACATAAAGCCTGAAACAACTGAATATGGAACAAGAGTTATATATTTACCTAGTTTTAAGATGCCAAATACAATTTGAAATAACCCTCCAATCACGACTGCTGCCATTACAAGAGGCAATATTTGTTCTGCTGATAGATCTCTTGGTACTCCAACTGCTGCAAGGCTTGCTACAACACCAGCGACAGTAACGCTCATAGGCCCTGTTGGGCCACTTACTTGTGAGGGAGTTCCACCAAATAATGCAGCTAAAAATCCAACAACAACAGCACCATAAAGTCCATATATTGCACCACCCGGTCCAAGGGCAGCATTCCCAAAAGCTAGAGCTAGTGGAAGTGCAACTACTGCGGCTGTGAGCCCACCAAGAACATCTCCTCTAATATTTCTTAGGTGAAATCCATGAATTAGGTTCACTTGTAAAACTCCATCAATCACTTACATCTGTAGCAGCCTATCTTGTCAAGGGTACTTATCGTGAATTTTTTTGGTTTAATAGTGGCTGAATAAGCCTTTGCCTTAGCAATTTTTAGCACTTTAGGCGATGTTTATTCAGAGTACATATTGATAGAAAATACTTATGCCCTCTGATGGTTATAGAGATTATTTCAAGGCTCTTGGGGTTAATAGGAATGCAAGTTCTAATGAAATAAAAAGTGCTTTCAGAAAACTTGCTAGGAAGTTTCACCCTGATGTAAATCCAGGCGATCAAGATGCAGAGGGAAAGTTTAAAGAAATTAATGAGGCCTATGAAGTCCTATCTGATCCTAAGAAGAAAAAAAAATATGAGCAATTTGGACAATATTGGAATCAATCTTTAGGAGTAGATGGTTTTGATGTTGATTTTGGGCGGTATAGGAATTTTGATGAATTTTTGAATGATCTTCTCGGGAGATTTGTAGGAGGACAAGGTTTGGACGGGTCTTCTAAGCCTTACAACTCGTTTTCGTATGAATCTAGAAGACCAGCAAATTTAGATGTACATATTGGATTGCAAATAAGCTTTGCAGAGGCTTTTACTGGTACCCAGCGCACCCTATCTGTGAATGAGGAGCAAGTTGAAGTAAGAATTCCTCGAGGGGTGGTTAATTTGACTCGTCTCAGAGTAAAAGGAAAAGGTAATTTACAGCCTGGTACTGGACGAAGGGGAAATATTTTGATCAATCTTCAGGTAGAAAAACATAAGGTTTGGCAACTTGATGGATTTCAACTGAAAGCAGAATTACCGGTTTCTTATGATGAGTTACTTTTAGGTTCAATTGTTACAGCTATTACACCAGATGGAGAGACTAAATTGACTATTCCACCGAGGACTTTACCAGGTTCAATTCTAAGATTAAAAGGTAGGGGCTGGCCTATCAAGAATGGCCGTGGAGACTTGCTTTTTACTCTTTCTTTACGATTCCCACCTTGCTTGTCTTCTGAAGAGCTTGATCTATTTAATAAATTACGAGAGCTTAGCCTTTCTGATTATAGAAAGGAGTGGATTCAGTCTGCTCGCTTATAGAAGGCTTTACGATCATGATTAATTAATTAATTTGTTTTTGACCATATGGAACTTACTTATCGACCTCGCCGCCTTCGCCGAACGCCTGCTTTACGAAGTATGGTTCGCGAAAATAGCTTATCTGCTTCGGATTTTATTTATCCTTTATTTATTCATGAAGGTGATGAAATTGAACAGATTTCTGCGATGCCTGGCGCCAATCGGTGGCCTCTAGATGCTTTGGTCGGAGAAGTTACAAGGGCCTGGAATTTAGGTGTTAAGTGTGTTGTCTTATTCCCTAAAGTTGATGATGCGCTAAAAACTGAAGGTGGGGAAGAGTGTTTTAACGAGAATGGTTTGATTCCAAGGGCTATTAGACGTTTGAAAAAAGAATTGCCTCAAATGACAATTATGACTGATGTTGCCTTAGACCCTTATTCAATAGATGGACACGATGGAATAGTTAGTACGGAAGGAATTGTTTTAAATGATGAGACAATTGAGCACCTTTGCAAACAAGCAATTGTTCAAGCTGATGCAGGGGCAGATTTGATTGGACCTAGTGACATGATGGATGGGCGAGTTGGGGCTATACGCGAATCTTTGGATGATGAAGGGTTTGAGGATGTGGGAATTATTAGTTATACAGCGAAATATTCATCAGCTTATTATGGTCCGTTCAGAGAAGCTCTTGACTCTGCGCCAAGATCGCTTAGCGAGAAACCAATCCCTAAGGATAAAAGTACTTATCAAATGGATCCTGCGAATGCAAGGGAAGCTATTACAGAAGCTCAATTAGATGAGCAAGAAGGTTCTGACATCTTGATGGTTAAACCAGGACTTGCCTATTTGGATATTATCTATAGATTAAGACAGGAATCTGAATTACCTATTGCTGCCTATAACGTCAGTGGGGAGTATTCAATGGTTAAAGCAGCTGCAGCAAAGGGTTGGATAGATGAAAAGTCTGTAGTTTTAGAAACTTTGTTGAGTTTTAAAAGAGCTGGATCTGATTTGATTTTGACTTATCACGCATGTGATGCAGCAGCATGGTTGAAGAATGAGTAATGATGTTTTAGTGAAACCGTTCCAAATTTTCTATATTGAAGTTATGCATAATTCCCATGATGGCTGAACAGAATTCAGAAGAAAGGTTAATAAAGGTCAGCAGGCTAGGTCATGTAGCTATACGTGTTCATGATGTCAACAGAGCAAAAATTTTTTATATGGGCTTGGGAATGAAACTTATATGGGATGCCCCTGATTGGTGTTACTTAGAATCAGGACCTGGGAATGATGGACTCGCTTTATTGGGGCCAGGGTATAAAGCAGCAGGACCTCATTTTGCTTTTCACTTTACTGATAAACGTGAAATAGAACAGTTGCACGCACAATTACTTGCAACTGGGGTTCAAGTTGGAGCTTTGCATGATCATCGTGATGGGACCTCTTCTTTTTACCTTCGTGACCCAGAAGGTAATTGGTTGGAAATGCTTTACCACCCTCAAGAAGGGATCCCTTCAAATCAGTGAGCTAGTGAGGTTGTTGGATGAGTTCTCAATATAAAGGATTTCAATTGTCTAATAATGACTCTGCTTTTATTGAAACACTGCAACTGTTGGAGTGGGATAAACTTTGTGAACAGCTTTCATCATTTGCTAGTACTTCCCAAGGTCGACGAAAATGTCTAACTTGCGACATTCCAAATGAATTAACTATTAGCCGTAGATATCTTGATGAGACATTAGAAATAGGAGCTATTGATTCAGAAGAAGAAGGCGGTATTAGTTTTGCTGGAGTTCATGATATAGAACAGATTTTAAGGAGGTGTTCTAAAGGAGGAGTGTTATCTGCTTTTGAATTATTAGAGATTGTAGCAACATTGAGATCTGCTCGACGCTTGCGCCGACAGATTGAAGATCCAGTGAAAAGACCAATAATTTCCAAATTATTTGCTAATGTCTCCACTTTGCCAGAATTACAGAAACTTATTCAATTTGGAGTAGAAGAAGGTGGAAGAATTGCGGATCGTGCTAGTGAGAAATTGGATAGCTTGCGCCGACAAGTTCAAGCCTTGCGGGTAAAAAGAAAAGATACTTTAAAGGATCTTATTAGAAGACTTCATTCAGTATTGCAAGATACTGTTGTTGCTGAACGCTATGAAAGACCTGTCTTGGCTTTGAAAGCTGGCGCAGTAGATCATCTATCAGGGAATATTCATGATACATCGTCTTCAGGGAATACGGTTTTTATCGAACCAACATTAGTTATTCCTTTGGGTAATCAGATTGCTAAATTAGAGTCGAAGATTTATGTAGAAGAACAGAGGCTATTAGCGTATTGGAGTAGTCAAGTTGGTATAAATCTTACCCCCCTTAACCATCTTTTTCAGACACTTTTGAAATTAGACTTTGCTTTAGCAAGAGCGCGTTATGGCCATTGGTTAGGAGGAGTAGCGCCTAAGTTTGAAGAAGAATTGGATGCTCCATTTCTTATCCAAGATTTTCGTCATCCTTTGCTTGTTTGGCAAGAACGCTATCAGCAAGGCTCTCAAGTTGTTCCGATTAGTTTTAAAGTTTCTTCAACCTTGAGAGTGCTTGCAATTACTGGCCCAAATACAGGTGGTAAGACAGTTACATTGAAAAGTATTGGCTTAGCAATTCTTATGTCTAAGTTTGGATTGCTATTGCCCTGCCTTGGAGAGCCATCTTTACCTTGGTGCCATCAAGTGCTCGCAGATATCGGTGATGAACAGTCTCTTGAACAGAATTTATCAACGTTTAGTGGACATATTGTTCGAATTACTCGAATTTTAACTTCAATCTCAAATTCCCCTGGACCATCAGTAGTTTTACTTGATGAATTAGGTGCAGGAACTGATCCAACAGAAGGGACTGCTTTGGCTACAGCATTGTTGATGTCATTAGCTGATAGAGCCCGTTTGACAGTTGCGACTACACATTTTGGTGAACTCAAGGCCTTGAAATATAATGACTGTCGCTTTGAGAATGCATCTGTAGGCTTTGATAGTGAAACGATAAAACCTACATAT
The DNA here is from genome assembly GCA_003278425.1 of Prochlorococcus sp. AG-363-B11. Taxonomy (GTDB): domain Bacteria; phylum Cyanobacteriota; class Cyanobacteriia; order PCC-6307; family Cyanobiaceae; genus Prochlorococcus_E. The sequence continues at coordinate 32,889 of QCFE01000002.1, forward strand.
CACTTGCAATGGGGGATACCTGGAAGAAGTAATGCATTGGCAATTGCGCGAAGATTACAGCTTGACGAGATCGTGATAGATAAAGCTCAACAACTTATGCAGAGAGATGGAATAGATAGCGTTAATAATGTTATTGAAGGTCTTGAGGAGCAAAGGCAAAGACAACAACAAGCAGCAGAGGAAGCAGCTTCTTTATTAGCTCGTACTGAATTATTACATGAAGAGTTAATTAGTCGATGGGAGAAAGAATGTCTTCAATCAGAGGCTTTTAGAGAAACAGGTCGTAAGAAATTAGAAAGTTCTATTCGCCGTGGTCAAGTAGAGGTGAGGGCGTTAATTCGCAAATTACGTGATCGGTCGGCTGATGGCGAAATTGCTAGAAGAACTGGACAAAGGTTAAGGCAAATGGAATCAACTTATAGTCAAGAAGTAATCAAAAATCATCATGAAAATTGGCTACCTCAAAAGGGTGATCGAGTTAGAGTTAGCTCTATAGGTAAATCGGGTGAAGTAGTTGCAGTATCTGAGGATGGCTCACTATTAACAATTATGTGTGGAGTCTTCAGAAGTACTGTTGAGTTAAATGCAGTTGAAAGTCTTGACGGAAAAAAACCTAATCCCCCAACTAAGGACTCTGTAGTAACTATCAAGTCACGATTTCCTTTGACAAATAAATCTAATATTCGTACTAAGAAAAATACGCTTGATGTTAGAGGATTGAGAGTTCACGAAGCTGAGGCAGCTGTAGAAGAGAAATTGCGTAATTTATCAGGACCACTTTGGGTGATCCATGGGATAGGAACAGGACGGTTGAAGAGGGGTTTGCTTGAGTGGTTAAATAATCTTGATTATGTTGAAAAAGTGACTAGTGCTGATCAAACAGATGGAGGAGCTGGCTGTAGTGTTATTTGGTTGAAGTGATTGACTCTTATTCTCTAAAGCAACTGCAGCAAAAAGCTAAAAATGCAATTCATTGATCAAGCAATAATAAAAGTTAGAGCTGGACGAGGTGGTGATGGAATCGTATCTTTTCGTCGAGAGAAGTATGTTCCTGCCGGTGGGCCTTCTGGTGGAGATGGTGGTAATGGTGGAAAAGTGATTTTTCAAGCTGATTCGAATCTTCAGACTTTGCTTGATTTTAAATTTAAGCAATTAATTTATGCGGAAGATGGTCGAAGAGGAGGGCCGAATAAATGTAGTGGAGCTTCTGGGAATGATCTTGTTTTAAAAGTTCCTTGTGGTACAGAAGTGAAGCATTTGGAAACTGGAATAATTTTTGGAGACTTAACAGTTGATGGAGAGACTCTTGTAATTGCATTTGGAGGTAGTGGTGGGCTTGGTAATGCTCATTACTTAAGCAATAGAAATCGTGCACCTGAAAAGTTCACAGAAGGAAAAGATGGCGAAGAATGGCTAGTAAACTTGGAATTGAAGTTATTAGCAGAAGTAGGAATTATTGGTTTGCCAAACGCTGGTAAAAGTACATTGATATCAGTTCTCTCGTCTGCTAAACCAAAAATTGCTGATTATCCCTTTACTACATTGATCCCTAACCTTGGGGTGGTACGTAAACCCAGTGGCGATGGGACTCTTTTTGCTGATATCCCTGGGTTGATAGCAGGTGCAGCCGATGGTATTGGCTTGGGGCATGAATTCTTAAGGCATATTGAAAGAACAAAATTGTTAATTCATCTTGTTGATGCTTCTTCTTTAGACCCTTTAAAAGATGTTCAAGTGGTTGAGAAAGAACTTTTGGCTTACCAACATGGGCTTATTGATCGACCTAGAATTGTAGTTTTGAATAAGAAGGAGCTTATAAATGCACAAAGCCTTAGGGAATTAGGGGAAAACTTTGAAAAAGAAATTGGTAGCAATGTATTCTTTATTTCTGCGGCTATGAATCAAGGGATTGATATCCTTTTAACAAAAATCTGGGAAATATTAGATACTTAATATTCTTTCCATATTCTAGTCAAAATTAATACTTGTCGAGAGTAGAAGAATTGGTCATAAATAGGTATGAGACTATCTTGCTTATGACTTTTTACACATGTTTTGATGACCAAGGTAGTGTCATCGCACGCTGTCAAACTTTTCAAGACATAGAAGTCTTGAGACGAATGGGAAGACCTATAAAAGAAGTTAGGGAAATGAGAAATGAAGAATCTGTAGTTTGTTCACTTACAGGAAGTCCATCAGATTTTAATATGGATTATTGAACAATAGTTTTAAGTAATTTGCATTAAAAAAGTGGGCCAATGCCCACTTTTTTTAGTTAACTTTTAATCATCATAGACTAGGCATTCTGGTTCATCTGGATTGGCATCACAGAATAATTCCAGAGCATTTGGATCATGTTTATCCTCTGGATGGTGTTCTTTATATTCCTCAAGCGAGTGAAGCTCCTCTTCAAGATGCCTTGCTTTAGGATCATTACCTTCTGCTTTGGCAGAAAGAATCTCGCTTTGATCTTTCTGAATGTGTTCGTCGATTGTGTTCATTGGTTTGTTGCTTTAAGCCTTAGCTTTCAACTCTCATACAATAAATAAATTAATCATTTTTGCCACTAAAAGTTGGGTTGGTTTACAACACCTCCCCTGCTAATCAGTAGCTATAGATACAGGATGGAGTTGAAATATCAGACTTTGATGATTAATTCAGTATTTCAGAAAAATCTTCTTTTGCTTTTTTGTTTTCAAGATTCTCTCCCTAACCGTTACTCCTGAGATATTCAAATACACTTTTATCTCCAATATCAGAGGCTGCGTCCATTCCAAATTTTCGAATTGCAAGAATTAGTAAAAGTAGTGCTGATAAACATAGCAATATCATTTCTATCTCCTGACTTAGTATCCCCAGTAAGTGACTACCAAGACTTATTGGGAGTAATAGTGTGAGGCCAATAGCTTCAGGACGCTGGAAACAGAAAAATTCTTTAAACCCCAAACCAGTCATTGCTGCAAAGTAAGGACCAATTATTAAGATCAGAATTGGTTTAGATACAAGATCAGAAATTAGTTCTGTCGAATTTCCTTTCAAAATCAGAGCAAAAATTCCGATTGCACCTATAGCCCAGAAAAATTGGAGAGTTCGATGAAGGAATTGAACATATATATGTATCCATTTGAGAGCAAGACCTAAAGAAATGCACATGGGCACCATCCAAACCCATGCAAAGGACTCTCCAATTAATAACCAATGCAATAGACCAGCCGTGAATGATATTCCACAAATTAAAAGAGCTAATCTATATTTCTTTACTTCTTTTTCATCGTCTCGAGTGATTTTGTACTTTCCATAAACTCCTTCGAATTCAATTGCAAGAGTATTTTCCATGAATTTAGATTTAAATGTAATTAGGTCAATAGGTATTAACTATTTGTTCCAGGTTAGGTCCTTTTGGAATGATATTGCTTGGATTTAGAGGAAATAGCGCTCCAAAGTAGTCATTTCTCCAATTTGAAGCATTACAAGTATGCGAGACTTTTGGGAGATGGAAAAATTTCTTTCGCCAATTAAGAACTGCTGGAAACGAAGATAAATATTCTTGTGTGCAACCAAATAAAGGAGCGTAGACGGCCTCCCATCGAATGATTGTTGGGAATAGTCTTATATCGGCTATTGTTAGGTCGTCTCCACATAGCCAAGGCCCTTTATCGGCAAGGCTTTCTTCTACCGTCTTTAATCCATGAAATAGTTCTTCGCTGGCTTTGTTATAAGCTTTTTGGTTTCTCGCAAAACCACATTTATATACTCCATTATTAATTGACTCTTGAATTAATACTTGCCATTCGTCAATATCTTTTTGGAGTCCTTTGGGGTATAAGTTTGGGACATCATCTGCTGCAGGCCAACTATTTAAAACTTCTACTAATTGAGCACTTTCATTCCCTAGTAATTTAGGTTTTTCTTTTTTGCTTTGTTTTGGATCAAAAAGTGCAGGTACTGTAGCTCTATGAGTTGGAGGAGAATTGCATAATTTATAAAGTTCAATTAGAGATTGACAGCCCTTCCAACTTGGAGAGATTTTCCATAACCCTTCTTTGTGATCAGGGTGGGCTATGAGAAGGGTTAATGAACGATTTAAATTTCTTAGTTCATACATCAACCATGTTCTGTGGGCCCAAGGACAGCTACGACCAATGACTAAAACAGGGAATTCATTTAGAGATCGATTTAACAGATCTTTTGGATTTGGAAGTACTGCATTCTGAGCTTGGCTAGGTTTGCGGCAATAGTTTCCTGCTTTGTCAGCAGGAGCAAGGCCATTCATTAATTGATTCCATTGCCATTTCCAACCCATTCGGGCAGATGAAACAATTGTTGGAGGTATTGACATGAAAATTATTTTGTAGATATTTTCAGAAATAGGACAAAATTTAATAATCTTTGATGTCAAATATTCAGGTCCTCTTGGTTGCAGGCACCCATGGAAATGAAATTAATGCTCCTTGGGTTTTTGATCAGTGGGCACAAAATCAAGATCTGATTGATAGATATGGATTAAAGGTTATTCCAGTCATAGGAAATCCTCTTGCTCTTCAAAAGGGCCAAAGATATGTAGATAGAGATTTAAATAGAAGCTTTTACCCAGATTTACTCAACTCTTTAAATTCCTCTGATTTAGAAATAGCTCGTGCAAAAAATTTGGTTGATCTTTATGGACCTAATAGTAATAATGCTTCTCAAATAGCAATTGATTTTCACAGTACTACTGCCTGTATGGGATCAAGTCTTGTAATTTATGGAAGACGTCCTGCTGATTTGGCAATAGTTTCTTTAATTCAAAATCGCATTGGCTTGCCTGTATATTTGCATGAGGGTGACCCATTGCAGAAAGGGTTTTTAGTAGAAGCTTGGCCATGCGGATTTGTTGTGGAAATTGGACCTGTCCCTCAGATGTCACTAAATAGCAGAATTGTTAGGCAAACCTTGCTAACTCTAAAAATCTGCTTAGAGGAAATATCTAAATCTATTGATTTGAGGAGCTCTTTCCCGCAGAAATTAATAGTGCATAGACATTTAAAAAGTATTGATTTTCCTAGAGATTCTTCTGGGAAACCTATTGCATATATTCATAGAGATTTAGAAGCTAGGGATTGGCACCCAATTGAGAATGGCTCGCCAATATTTGAGGATTTAAAAGGAGATGTGATAAGGCTCTCTGATAATTCTTTTAAAGATAAAGTTTTCCCAGTTTTTATTAATGAGGCAGCCTATGCTGAAAAGAATATTGCAATGTGCTTTACTCAAAGGGAAGTTTGGAATTTTGATAATAGTTGGAAAGATGCTTTTTATGAATTAATTAATTCATAAAAAGCATTCACTATCTTTGAAAGAAAGTAATTAATTGTTATTCAGAAAATAACTATTTCATGCGATCAATTGCAATTAATCCTTTGCTCGATTAATACTTCTTTATTAATTTCTTGAGATATAGAGTTAAATATTTCAACTTGCTGGTTTAATCCACCTTATTCATTGCGTTCTATACAGTTAGACTTGCCAGAGTTAAAAAATTGAAATTATTAAGCTTTTCTCTCGAAGCACCTAGATTTCCATAAGACGAAAGCCTTTTTTTCTTCGCTGGTTGAATTTATATATTTTCTTTATAAGAAACATTGCTCTTAAGCTCGCATAATTACAAATTTTCCTATAAACTCCTCCTGGCGGGGTTCTCTCGCTCTTACATAATTGTCCCTTTAGGGGCTTAATTCACGTCCTCATGACCACCATTCAGAAGCAGCGTTCTGCGTTGCTTGGAGGTTGGCCTCAGTTTTGTGAGTGGGTTACTTCTACCAACAATCGTATTTATGTCGGTTGGTTTGGTGTTTTGATGATCCCTTGCCTATTGGCGGCAACCATTTGTTTTCTTGTTGCTTTTGTAGCAGCTCCTCCAGTTGACATTGACGGTATTCGTGAGCCTGTAGCTGGTTCTTTCCTTTATGGAAATAACATTATTTCTGGAGCGGTTGTTCCATCCAGCAATGCTATTGGTCTTCACTTCTATCCAATTTGGGAAGCTGCCACACTTGATGAGTGGCTTTATAACGGCGGCCCTTATCAGCTTGTAATTTTCCACTTCCTTATCGGCATTTCAGCCTATATGGGACGTCAGTGGGAACTTTCATACCGTTTAGGTATGCGTCCTTGGATCTGTGTTGCTTATTCAGCACCAGTTTCAGCTGCTTTTGCTGTTTTCCTTGTTTACCCATTTGGTCAGGGATCTTTCTCTGATGGAATGCCTTTAGGGATTTCAGGAACATTTAACTTTATGTTCGTGTTCCAGGCTGAGCACAACATTCTTATGCACCCATTCCATATGGCTGGTGTAGCAGGTATGTTTGGCGGAAGTCTGTTTTCAGCAATGCATGGTTCATTGGTGACTTCTTCACTTATTCGTGAAACCACCGAGACTGAGTCTCAGAACTATGGTTATAAGTTTGGACAAGAGGAAGAAACATATAACATCGTTGCAGCTCATGGCTACTTCGGTCGTTTGATCTTCCAATATGCAAGCTTCAATAATAGTCGTAGTCTTCACTTCTTCTTGGCTATCTTCCCAGTTGTTTGTATCTGGTTGACCTCTATGGGTATTTGCACAATGGCATTTAACCTAAATGGATTCAACTTCAACCAATCTGTTGTTGATGCAAATGGCAAGGTAGTTCCAACTTGGGGTGATGTACTTAACCGTGCAAACCTAGGTATGGAAGTTATGCATGAGCGTAATGCTCATAATTTCCCTCTTGACTTGGCAGCTGCTGAATCTACTTCTGTGGCATTAGTTGCTCCTTCAATTGGTTAATAATTGGTTCTTAATAAGAACTAAAAAATCTTTATATTGATTTTTCAAGCCCCTCTTGCTTATTAGAGGGGCTTTTTTTAGAAAAAATTTTTAATTTCTGCTAAATGGTTAATGATTGATTAGGCTTTTCCTGAAAGAAACCTTCTTGGTATCTCTACAAATTAAGCAATTCATGGGAAGTAGTTTTGGGAATTTTTTTCGGGTTACCACATTTGGTGAATCTCATGGAGGGGGAGTTGGTGTTGTTGTAGATGGATGCCCTCCCAGGCTTGAATTAAATATTCAGAAAATACAAGAAGAGCTGGATAGAAGAAGGCCTGGACAAAGTAAAATTACTACCCCAAGGAAAGAATTAGATCAAGTTGAGATTTTGAGTGGTACAGCGGAATTAAAAACCCTTGGTACCCCTATAGCAATGATGGTGAGGAATAAGGATCAAAGACCGGCTGACTATGGTGAAATGAAAAGTGTATTTAGACCTTCTCATGCTGATGGTACATATCAATTGAAATATGGAATTCAAGCTCAAAGCGGAGGGGGGAGGGCATCTGCTAGAGAAACAATAGGAAGAGTGGCAGCTGGCGCTATCGCAAAGCAAATTCTTAAAAAAGCTTATGGGACTGAGGTGCTTGCTTGGGTAAGGCGTATTCATAATATTGATGCTCAGATAGATATTAATAAGGTCTGCCTTGAAGATATTGAATCAAATATTGTTCGATGCCCTAATCAAGAGAATGCCAATTCAATGATAAAAAGAATTGAGGAGATAAGTCGAGATGGGGACTCTTGTGGAGGCGTAATTGAATGTATTGTTCGTAATACACCAGGAGGTCTGGGAATGCCGGTTTTTGACAAATTAGAGGCAGATCTTGCCAAGGCTTTAATGTCATTGCCTGCAAGCAAGGGTTTTGAAGTTGGATCAGGTTTTGGCGGAACATTTTTGCGAGGAAGCGAGCATAATGATGAATTTATAGCTTCTGAGGTAAATAGATTACGAACTGCTTCAAACAACTCTGGTGGGATCCAAGGAGGAATTAGTAATGGTGAGCCAATAATTCTTAGGGTTGGATTTAAACCTACAGCAACTATTCGAAAGGAGCAGCAAACTATTGATTCAGCGGGTAATCGAACTATTATTGCTGGAAAAGGAAGGCATGACCCTTGTGTTCTTCCTAGAGCAGTTCCTATGGTTGAAGCAATGGTTGCAATAGTATTGGTAGATCATCTTTTAAGACATAAAGGTCAATGTAGTATTTTTTAGCTCGTGTTTATTAATTAGATTGAATTGGAGATGACTAAATTATTCCTAGACTTTCTCAAGACAAATTGTATTTCTTCTATTAGATAGAGGTATAATTAATAGTTTATTTTTCCTTTAGCCATTTCTCCAGGAGAGGATTTATTTGTCCATTATTTATTAATTTTCTACCAAGGGTAATTGCCCCATAACCATTCGAAAGCCATGAATTGATATCTTTAATCTCCATACCTCCTGCAGCTATAAAAAAAGGCAGAGGTTTTATCGATTCATTGATTTGATTGATGTAGTTTATTCCTAGTAATGATGCTGGGAATATTTTGATTGCTCGATACCCAAAATTAACAGCTTGTTGAATTTCTGTAGGGGATAAAACACCTGGTATTACTAATTGACCTAAATCCCTAGCTCTAGATTGAAGTTTCATGTCCCAACATGGAGACATAGCAAAACTTAATTTAAGCTCAACTATTAAATCTAATGCATTGAGATCGGTTAATGATGCTGCACCAAATGATATTTCGGTGAATTGCTTTTTAAGTTCTTTTATAAAAAGAAACCAATTAGGATGGGATGACCATGCTATCTCTATATTTTTAAGATCAAAGCTAACGAGTTTACTTATGAAATAAATCATGTCGTCAAAGTATAACTTATCAAGATTATCTTGAGATATTCTTAGCACTACAATTAAAGGCTGAGAAACAAGAGAGGAAATTAAGTAATCTTGCTTTTCTTCCCAGAGATTAAATGAACTCTGTTTAGATATATTCAGCAACTTTGACTTCTCTTTTGATTAGTAATTCTTGCAGGTCCTCCGAATCAACTGTTTCTTTTTCAATAAGCATATTTGCAAGTTCATCAAGAACAGATCTATTGTCTTCAAGTGCCTTAGTGGCTCGCTTATAAGCTATATCAACCAAGAACGATACTTCCTCATCAATTGTGGCCGCAGTATCTTCTGAAAAGTCTCGTTCAGCAGCAATATCTCTACCGAGAAACATTCCACCTTGTGAACGCCCTAAGGCTACTGGACCAAGTTTTTCACTCATACCAAAGCGAGTAACCATTTGTCTTGCAACCTGGGCAACTTGCTTGAGGTCGTTAGAAGCTCCAGTTGTCACCTCATCTTCTCCATAGACTATTTCTTCTGCTACGCGACCTCCGAGTGCTACAGCCATTTGATTTTGAAGATAAGAACGTGAATAAAGACCAGATTCCATTCTCTCCTCACTAGGAGTGAAAAATGTTAATCCCCCAGCTTGCCCCCGTGGAATAATAGAGATTTTTTGAACTGGATCGTAATCAGGCATAACTGCGCCAACTAGAGCATGACCAGCTTCGTGATAAGCAACGAGCTCTTTTCTTTTATTACTCATAACTCTGTCTTTTTTTTCTGGCCCAGCCATAACTCTTTCAATTGCATCACCAATTTCAATATTGCTTACTTCAGTGCGCTCTCTCCTGGCAGCAAGTATTGCACCTTCATTGAGTAAATTAGCAAGGTCTGCACCAGTAAATCCAGGAGTTCTTCTTGCTACTTGATCAAGATCAACATCTTTTGAAAGAGTTTTTCCCCTAGCATGGACTTTTAGAATTTGTAGACGTCCTTGGTAGTCAGGTCTATCAACAACAACTTGTCTATCAAAACGACCTGGTCTTAATAGTGCTGAGTCAAGAACATCTGGTCTATTGGTTGCTGCAACGATAATAATTCCTGTATTTCCCTCAAATCCATCCATTTCAGTTAGTAATTGATTCAGGGTTTGCTCTCTTTCATCGTTTCCACCTCCAAGACCAGCCCCTCTCTGACGACCAACAGCATCAATTTCATCAATAAAAACTATGCATGGTGCATTTTTCTTAGCTTGTTCGAACAGATCTCTAACTCGACTTGCTCCAACTCCTACAAACATTTCGACAAATTCAGATCCAGATATAGAAAAGAAAGGTACTGCGGCTTCACCAGCAACGGCTTTTGCTAACAATGTTTTACCTGTTCCAGGAGGACCAACTAGAAGAACCCCTTTTGGAATCTTTGCTCCAACTGCAGTAAAACGGTCAGGGTTTTTTAAAAAATCAACGACTTCTGAAAGTTCTAGCTTTGCTCCTTCAATACCAGCGACATCTCCAAAGGTAACTTGGGTGGAAGGTTCCATTTGTAAGCGAGCCTTGCTTTTACCAAAACTCATTGCAGGATTTCCCCCACCTCCAGCCCCGCCTTGGGAACGACGGAAGAGAAAAAAGAGACCACCAAGGAGTAGTACTGGAAAAAAAAGACTGCTAGCTGCTTGTTGCCAGGGATTAGCCTGTTGAGTGGGTTGTACCGCAATGTCTACATCATTTTCAGTAAGAAGTTGCAATAGATCTTGATCAGGAGCGAGATTTACTTCAGCTCTACTTCCGTCATTTTCAATAATTTGGGCAGATCCATTATCAGGAGATATGAAAACTCTGCTGATTTGTTTGTCTTGTACTGCTTCAATAAAATCACTATATCGAAGTGTTTTTGATCCTTCGGATTGATTAGGTCTTTCTAAGAAAGCAGTACCAACAAAGATTATTACTACAACCATAAGGAAGTAGAGAGCTATGTTTCGCCAGCGTTTGTTCAAGGTTCTTTACTCGTGATGAAGCAATATTAATAGGATTATGGCCGATCTGTTAGGCATTTCGCAGTACTTCGACCACACTACGGAACGCAAACCATTCTGGAATGTCTTCTCCATTGCGTAGCATTTTCCTGAATTGTGTTCCACTTAGCTTTTTGATTTTCAAGCCAGAACTCTCTGCATGAGAAGCAGTTACATAACCTTCTTCTTCTGTATAAACAAGGTTTAATGAAGGTACGGTCTGCATCTCTAGTTCTGGAGCACATGCTTTTGCAAAATCTTGAGCATCGTAGGGACCATAAAAATCTTCACCAGTTAATTGTGATTTACAACCTGCCATATCACGACCAATTATGAAATGTGAACAACCATAATTTCTGCGAATAATCATATGTTGCAGAGCTTCTCTAGGGCCAGCCATATGCATTGAATAAGGAAGGTATGCCCATCTAATCATTGGATTATTTACTTCAGTGGCTAAGCGTTCATAAGTTTGAAAGCGAACCTCTCCTGGGATGTCATCTTGTTGAGTGGGGCCACATGTTGGATGAACAAGAACGACGGCGTTTTTGCTTACATTTTCAGCATGAAGAGCTTGAGTGAATAATTCGTAATGAGCTCTATGAATAGGATTTCTACATTGAAAAGCAACTACATCTTGATCTTTAGGAAGATTTTCTCTTACTTCTGCTGGAGTTTTGCAAGGAAATATTCTTGTAGGTAGTTCTAAACCTTGTAATCCTCCTCCTATATAAAATTGTTTTCTTTCCATTGAAATCATCCTTACAGCTGGATGTTCTAATGAAGTTGTGCCATAGCATCCTTGAGCTTCAAGAACTTTATCTGGCTCCCATATATCATTTATAGTTAAAACTGCTAGGTCTTTTTCTTTATAACGAAGCAGTACTTTTTCACCTATTTCTAAATCTTGACGATTGGTATCCATAACGATAGGAAGACCAAATAATTTCCCGTCAGAAGTTCTATTTTTTTTCACTACAGACTCATAATTTTCTTTATTCATAAAGCCTGTGAGAGGAGAGAAGCCTCCAATTATGAGTAGTTCGATATCACAAGCATTTCGATCTGAGCATTCGATTGTTTTTGTTGCAGTTTTAAGAACTTTCTCACGTGAATCGCTTGCCACCATTAAGTTTTCTAGTGAACCTCCATATGGCGGTATAACTTCAGATCTTGAATTTGACAATGCTTGTTTATAGGTCATTAGGAGTTGATAGATCCGAGAAACTCTCCCAGATAGGAGAAAAAACTAAGGAGATATATTGAACAACAAAAAAGGGCTCAAAGGAGCCCTTTTTTGTTGTTTGGTCTTTATTTAAAGATCAAAAGTGATTTTAGGCTTTGCGACCATATAGTTCACCAATGATTTTGACATCAACTGGCTCTTTTGAACCTAGGTCATTATCTGATGGTTGTACTGCAACAAAGGTACCTGCAAATTCAGAAGTATCAGAATCGACACTATCAATCGAAAGGGTTATAACCCCTTTCCCATCAAGGTCTCTTTTGATGTTCTCTTTTGCAAGTTCTTCATCATCACCACCTAATGCAACAAGACCTTGTGCATATTCAACACCAGTATCCTTAGCTCTGCTTTTTGGATCTAGGAAATCACCTGTGCGGTAGCTAGGGGTATAAGTAGTTCCTGAAGCTTCGGTGCCTGGAGCTATTGACTTACCTTTGAAATCTACTGCCATTTCTTTGGCTGAGAAAACAAATGGGAATTCTTCCCCAGTAGGAGAAAGAACAGTAATTAGTTGAAAGTCAATACCACCTTGCTCTTTGAAGGTGCTTCCGGAAACATCACCATAAACCTGCTCAACGGTTGTGTTGTTTCTTGGGCTAATGATTTTTGCTGGTACAAATTCAGCTGCTGCTCTTTTTGATCTAGCAACCTTTACATACACTTCTGTTGGGTGCATGCAGATATCAGTCAGACGTCCATCAATGCTGAATGATCCTTGAGATCCAGCAGATATTGTTGGGCAATCATTTGCTTTGCCGGTATTAACAACATCGGCAAATCTTGCATTACCCCTTTCTCCGGAAGCAGAGACACTTATTGGGGCAGCTATGAAGGTGAGACAGAAAGCAAGCGCCAGGGCTAGCAAAGGACGAAATCTCATGGATGGGAAGCCTAAAGGCCAAATGTATGCGGTATAAAAACCGCCCTATTACTCAGTTGGGAGCTTACAGGGGGAATTGCGCTATATGTATAGCCTTTTGCAGCTCTAAACAACTCGTAGCTTAATTATTTAACTAAAAAATGGCTGGAATCCTTGAAATCCATTGCAGTAAAAGCTTTTTTGGCATTCTAAAGACCCTGGGCTCGATTGTTAATTTTTTCTGACTTGGCAATTAATTGAAATTTTATAGCATCCAATAAATGATGAGCTATTGAGAATTTTGTATTTATTGGGATTTTTTGAATTTCATCTCCTGGGCCTAATAACCATCCTCCGTTTAATTCTGATTCAAAACCTTGATGCAATTTGTCAATTGGGTTTGCCATCAATAGATCACAGCCTTTGTTCTGCTTTTTTGAAATTGCAAGCTTTTGTATTTCTTCATCACTCCCTGTTAAAGCAGCAAAACCAAGAAAAATTTGACTTGCTTTTTTTCTATCTGCAAGCATTTTGAGTAAATCTGGGACTATCTCAAATTGATTTGTCAACGATTCTAGAAGTTTTTCCTTACCAAGCTTACCGGCAATATTTTCCTTTATTTTGATGTCTGCTATAGCCGCTGCCATTGCAATTACATCTGAAGAAGGTTGCAAGTGTTGTAGTGCCCTAGACATATCTTTAGAGCCTCTAGCCTTAATACAATTTAATCCTTCTAATAACGCTGGATTGATTTGAAGCGACCCATGTATTAAGTCAACTTGTGCACCTCTGAACCTTGCTGCTTGTCCTAATAAAACTCCCATTTTCCCACTACTTCTGTTAGATAGATATCTAGCCTCATCAATGTCTTCAATAGTTGCTCCTGCAGTCACTAAGAGCTTCATGCCTTTCCAGTCTTTTTGAAGAGGTAATCTTTGGATTGTGGCACTTTCTAATGCTAATTGGATTAGTTCAGGATTAGCCATACGTCCTTCTCCTATTCGATCGCATGCCAACAGTCCTTCTGATGGAGATAATGCAATTACATTTGTAAAGCTTTGCAGTTTCTGCCAATTGCTTTTTACTGCTTGGTTCTCCCACATAGCTGTGTTCATTGCTGAGGCTGCAATTACAGGCTTCTCTGACGCTAAAAGCACACTTGCTGCTAAACCCTCACCAAGACCATTGACCCATCTTGATAGAGATGATGCACTTAACGGGGCAATTACAATGAGATTTGCCCATTCTGAAAGTTCAATATGTAAAGGTTTGCTCCTTTGAGGGTCCCATTGATCTTCATCTTCATAGCAGCGATTTCGACTTAATGTTGCTAAAGACAAAGGACTAACTAATTTTGACGCGCTAGGGGTAACGAGGCATCGAACTTCTGCACCAGTTTTAATTAAATTACTAACTAGAAGAGGAGTTTTTACAACTGCAATGCTCCCAGTAGCAATTACAAGGATTTTTTGGCCTTTTAATTTTTGACTTTCCTCAATCTTCATCAAATGGTTCCTGATCTATTAAATGATGGTAATTAAGAGTTAATTCTGGCCTATGTATTGCTAGAGCTCTTAAAAGGTGCCAGTCATTTAAGCTTTCAAAAGGACTACTATAATCCTCTTCTTCTAGCCTTGCGGCTAGTCGAGCGGTTGATTGATCGTCGAATTTTAGTAATTGCTCCTCAGTGATTTTCCTGGGGGAGCAATTTAAACCTATCTCCTTATTAGCCATGGTTTCTTTGAGATGAATAGAATCCACTGCCATTTACTTAATTCTATTTAAAAAACAATAATTAACAAAAATTTTGTTGTGGGAATCATCAAAAATGAGCAGATCATTTCTACCAGTTCCCTTAGTGATAAATTTGCGAATGGCTGATGTTGATTTTATCTTCAATTCCTAGGTTCTAACTGCGAGGAGGAAATTAATGGGGTAAAACAAGCTATTAAGAAAAATGTTCTTTTATGTCTCAATCAAAAAGGGAGCAGGTCGTGAGCCATCTTCGATACATCAGACAAGAGCTTCGAGAGATGCATCAAGGTGTATTGGATGATGGTTTATTGCCAGAGCCTGGAGAAATCAGAGGAGTTATGGCTCAAATGGAGGCTTTGCATGAATTGCTTGAGGGTAAATCAAAGTCTAAAGTCAAACAAGATGATTCTTAGCTTCATTGTTATTTTATTGCAATGCTTCACTTCAATAGCATTATGATCTTGTGAAATAAGATTGATATTTTTTAATTTTAAATAAGTTAAACATTTTTCATTTGTCTTGAATGAAGTATCAGTCAACTGGATTTAGCCGTAACATTTCAAATATCATTAAGCGCTTAGATTTTTGGGCTGCAAACCCATGGAGAAAATATTCATTGTTATTAATAATTTTTCTCATCGCATTTTTTTTAGGAAGCTCTATAGGAATGATTAATGGAGCCTTAGCTTTAATGGACCCTGTTGGAGCATTCTTTACTGTTATTTTAATTGAATTCCTTATTCGTTTAAGAAGATCAGGTTCTAACAGAAAAGATATGAAATCTATCTCTATAAAAATAATAGATAGTTTTCGAATGGGCTTTGTTTATGGATTATTTATGGAGGGTTTTAAATTACTTTAGAAAGAGCACCATCTTTGTTAGAATTCAAATTAATTAGTATTTGTAGCGGCAAGAAGGTAGAGAAGGGACATCCTAATAGGTATTCCATTAGAAACTTGTTCCTCTACTAAACAAATAGAACTATCTTCTAATAACTTGCTACTCATTTCAATTCCTCTATTTACTGGTCCAGGATGCAATACAGGGATTGCTTTATCACACCATTCTAATTTTTTATGGGTTATTCCATATTCATGATGATATGAATTTAAGTTTGAGATTAGATTCTCACTCATTCTTTCTTTTTGAAGCCTTAATGTAATAAGAGCATCTGTTTTTTTTAATGAATCCTTTAACGATCTGCAGATTGTGATATCACCTCGTTTGATAATTGGGTCATCTTTTTGATCAGATGGAGGTTCTTTAGCAAATCTTACAAAGTCTTCAGGGAGAAGTGATTTGGGCCCACAAAGAATTACGTTTGCTCCACAACCAGTAAGGCTCCATAGATTTGAGCGAGCAACCCGAGAATGAAGAATATCTCCAACAATTGTAATTGTTTTGCCAAAAAGACATTCAGGAGAATTATTTACATTGTCAAAGTAATTGGTCAATGTAAATAAGTCGAGAAGTGCTTGACTAGGGTGACTATGCAGTCCATCCCCACCATTGAGGATTGCGACTTTCTTATTCTTTTGATCTAAGTATTTTGCTAGCTGAGCCGGGACTCCAGCTGAGCTATGCCTTATAACAAGAACCTCAGCTCCCATTGCGACATAGGTCATAACAGTGTCAAGAGGTGTTTCCCCTTTACTTAAGGAGCTTGAAGAAGGAGAAAAAGACTGGACATCTGCAGATAGTTTTTTCGCTGCGAGTTCAAAGCTGCTACGAGTCCTTGTACTTGGTTCAAAAAATAATGTTGCTATTAGACGTCCCTGTAATGCAGGTAATTTTCTTGATCCTGCTTGAGGCAGCCTTTTAAAACGATTAGCAAGTTCTAGTACCTCTTTATAGTCCTCAAAGGAAAAAGAAGATAAGTCAATAATATGCTTGTGTCCCCAGTTGCTCATGGGCCTTCTTCCAATCTTGGTTTCCAAGATTGCAATGCTGTTGGGCATCTATCTCCTTTGGCTCGCTTGCTAACGCTTCGACTGCTTTTCATGTACCAACGCCATGGCAAGTTTTGTGCTTTTGATATGCCAATTCTTGTTGTTTGAATAATTGGTTCCATATTTGTGCTTGATCTCCCTTTGCAGACCCATATACCATTCTCCATAGAGATTAGTAAATTGTCATGACTTCTGTTCAATCCAAATCTATTTGCTAATAATCCAGGCCCAGCTGCAATGCGTTCATGTTCATTTGGAATAGTTATTGCTCTAAGAAGGACGCCATTAGCCCAACCTGATTTATAAGTAACTATATTCACGCAGTGATAGGTGCCATAAGAGAGATAAACATATAACCGCCCTGGCTCACCAAAAAGAGTTTCATTTCTTGCGGTTCTTTTCTCAAAACCATGGCATCCTGGTTCAGATTGACAATATGCTTCTGTTTCAACAATTACACCCCAGAGAAGTTTTTGATTGGTTTGGACCTTCACTAGTAAACAACCAATTAAGTTAGGAGCCACTTCTTCTGAGGGCTTACAAAAAAAATCAGTTTGTAATGGTGAATGGTCTATTTTTTAATGAAGATAATGAATCGAGTAAAATTACTTTTTTAAAGCGATTTATCAAACTATAAGTAATTTCTCAAACTAGATTCAATGAATATTCAATTAAATAAATGAACAAGAAGCTTAAATCAAATCTCCCATTTTTTGATCAGAATAATCCCACTATGCGTTTAGACCTTTGTACTTGGCCAGAGGTAGAGGAATACTTGCGACATTGTAAAGGGATTATTTTGCCTATTGGATCAACTGAGCAACATGGTCCAACTGGTGCTATAGGAACTGATGCATTAACTGCTAATGCAGTAGCACATGAGGTGGCTAAGAGAGCTGGAGTGCTTGTTACTCCTATACAGCCATATGGGATGGCAGAACATCATCTTGGTTTTCCTGGAACAATGAGTCTTCGGCCTGAAACATTACTTTTATTAGTTCATGATCTTTTGATATCTCTTGCTATGCATGGGTTTGAAAAAGTTTTCATTGTTAATGGCCATGGAGGAAATATCGCAACTATTAAATCTGCATTTTCTCAGGCTTATAGAACCATCTCAACTATGGAATTATCAGAATTAAAATCTTTTCAATGTAAATTGGCTAATTGGTTTATGACTCCAGAAGTATTTAAAGAAGCTCACTCTATTTATGGTGATAAAGAGGGACATCATGCAACTCCTAGCGAGATTGCTTTAACGTTGTATCTAGAACCAACCTTATTAAGTAAGCAATGTGCTTTGCCACCTCCTTCTCCAGCAGGACCTATATATGATTATAAAGACTTTCGCCAAAGATACTTTGATGGCAGAATGGGCTCAGATCCATCTCTGGCAAATGCAGAAGATGGTGAAAAGTTTCTTGATAAAGCAGCATCTGCTTTAACTAAGAATTTATTAGACTTTCTTCAAGAATCATGACTAGAATCACTGCAGATGATGTAAGAAAAGTTGCTAAACTTTCTCGTTTGAAAATTCCTGAGGCTGATATAGAAAAGTATTCAAATCAACTTGAGAAAATTTTAGAATACATTGCTCAACTTGAGAAAGTTGATACTGTAGATGTACCCCCAACAACAAGAGCTGTTGAGGTTGTTAATGTTTTTAGAGATGATATTGTGGAGGCTTCAACTTCTGATACTAGAGATCAACTTATTAAATTAGCCCCTCAAAGAGAAGGTAAATATTATAAAGTCCCAAAGATACTTTCAGAATAATAATTTTAACTTTTATCTGGTATTACAGCAGTCTTATGTAAAAGATAAATCCATTTCTTACGCCATTTCTTAGTAGGTATAAAATTTGCCAATGGTCTCATCTTGCTCCTACTTTTTTTATGACTCCTTACGCCTAATAAAATATCGTAAAGGAAGTTTAAGCTATCTTTTTTTGACTCAAATATTCCCATTCTTTGGGGCGAACCTTTTTCATTCAATAATGGTTTAGTTGCTTCATAGGCTGGTTTATATTCAAACCAAGGTATAGAAGGCCATAAATGATGAACAAGATGATAATTTTGACCCATAATCAGTATATTCATTACGCGACTTGGATATACCCTTGCATTCTTCCATTTATTGCGTGCCATAAATGGCCTATGAGGTAAATAATCAAAGAATATTCCGAGAGTTACACCGACCATTAATGCTGGCCCAAACCATAAGTTGTAAATGACATTCATGAAATTAAAATGTATACCTGCTATTACAATTGTTATAAAAAATGATCGTTCAAAACCCCATTGCATTAGTTCATATTTCCTCCATAATTTTCTTTGAAAAAAGAAATATTCATGATAAAAAAACCTTGGAGCGATTAACCATACTGGTCCAAAAGTGCTGACTATATGATCAGGATCATTTTTGGGATCATTTACGTGTGAATGATGTTGAAGGTGAACTCTTGTAAATACTGGGAAGCTAAAACCTAATAAGATTGCAGCACCATGTCCCATTACTTGGTTGATCCATTTGTTGGGATGTGCTGCTTTATGGCATGCATCGTGGATAACAGTGCCTTCCATATGTAGTGAAAGGAATGCAAGGCCAACCAATATCGGGAGTGGCCAAATACCTTTATACCACTGCCAAATTGCTATAAAAGCTATTACATAACCTCCAATAAATAAACCTACAGTTGGATTTAGAAAACCTGGTGGATCTAAGTATTCTTTAATACGTTTTTGCCAAAAAACCGAAGATTGAGAATAGCTAGATCTATCTTGGGTTTGAATAGAAGTTATTGTTGTTTTCATTGAACTTCTGAATTACAACATGGAAACAAACACATACCTATTCACACATTGAACGATGCCCACCGGGAGACTTGAACTCCCACGACCAAAGTCACTGGTACCTAAAACCAGCGCGTCTACCAATTCCGCCAGATGGGCTTACCATTACAGAATAATACCTTGCAGTGGTGAAGCGATGTTTGAGTCATCTCTCCAACATTTAATGAAAGAAATACTATAAATATTTGAGCAACATCGCTTTATGAAAAACATCCATCAAAAATCTGTTTTTCTCATTTTTTAAGCTCTCATGACTATGTTAAAGATTCATCAAGTTTTTTTGAGATTGGTTTTCACTACTCTGAGATGAAAATACCTAGAAAACCAATTTAATAGCTTTATAAGATTTAGAGGATCATTAATCTCCTTTTCGTTCTAAAGATGAGCTTATTGATGAACCTTAGACAAAATAAGTATAGAACTACTTTTTTTTGAAATTATGTTTGCTGTGGTCAATGGATATCTTGCTATTTTTCTAGGTTTGTCAATTTTGCTGGTTTCCCTTTTACTTACTGAGTTAAGTCGACCTAGAGATGCACTGTGGGCAGCAATAATAATGCTTCTAGGATTAGTACTGATAACGAGTCATGCAAGTCTAAATGGTGCCCCAATGCTTGCCGTTTTATTTAGCTTTCTAATCATTACTAGACTCCTGATAGAGATTTCGCAATATAGATGGCAGCAATTGAGCGAAGAAGAAAAAATATCTTTGCAGACTTTTAATCGTTGGAAAAATAGCTTTAAGCAGATTTATTTAGCAGCAGTAAAATTAGGTTCTATCATTTTTGAGGTGTTTAATCTTTTTAAGCCCAAGTCCAAATCAAGCAAAATTGGGAAAAAGTGGGTTAGGCCAGAACCTGATGATGAAAAAAAATCTTCAGAAGATAATCCCCGATCCTCTGATGAGGTTAATATTGAAGAAAATACTTCATTCTCTAAGCAGATTTCATCACTAAAATCTGGGGATAAATCTTCCGACGCTTCATAATCTTCTCTAAATCAATCATCATTGTGAATAACGAGAAAAAAAAGGACAGTACTAATCTTCCTTCCTACAAAGAAACTTTAAATCTTTTAAAGACAAACTTTGGTATGCGAGCTAATGCAGTTGTTCGGGAACCAGAGTTGCAAAAATTTTGGGAAGAGGAAGGTATCGATTTTTCGCTTGGTCTAGAAAATAAAGGAAAAATTTTCACTTTGCACGATGGACCTCCTTATGCGAATGGAACTCTTCACATGGGCCATGCTCTTAACAAAATTCTTAAAGACATAATAAATAAATATCAGATTATGAAGGGACGAAAGGTCAAATTTGTTCCTGGATGGGATTGCCATGGACTACCAATTGAGTTGAAAGTACTTCAGAATCTTGGTAGGAAAGAACGAGAGGCATTAAATCCCATAAAGTTGCGTAAAAAGGCTGCTGCTTATGCTCATAAACAAATAGAAAGTCAGAAAGATGGGTTTCGGAGATGGGGTGTTTGGGCTGATTGGGAAAACCCTTACTTTACGCTTCAGAAAGAATACGAAGCTGCTCAGATTAGATTATTTGGGGAAATGGCTCTTAAGGGATATATATATAGGGGTTTAAAGCCTGTTCATTGGAGTCCTAGTTCGAGAACAGCTTTAGCAGAAGCTGAGTTGGAATATCCAGAAGGGCATGTTAGCCAGAGCATCTATGTATCATTTTCTGTTGTCCAAATACCTAAGAAATTAAATGAAGCACTAAGTCAACAAGACTTGCATTTTCCAATTAATGAAAATGAATTAGGTGCAAAGCTTAAAGTTGCAGTTTGGACCACTACTCCATGGACATTGCCTGCAAATGCTGCTGTTGCTATTAATGAAAATGTTAAATATGTATTTGCTAAAAGTAAAGATAATCAATTTCTTATTTTAGCTGAAGATCTTTTAGAAGAAGTCAGTGTAGAGATTGGCCAATCATATGAAAAAGTTGCAGTTATAAAAGGCAGTTTGCTTGATGGAGCATTATATAAACACCCATTGTTTGATAAAGTTTGCCCTTTTGTTATAGGTGGAAGCTATATTACAACTCAATCAGGTACTGGGATTGTTCATACAGCCCCTGGGCATGGAATAGATGATTTTAATACAGGAATTAAATACCAATTACCTGTAATTTGCCCTGTCAACGAAAAGGGGGTATTCACCTCTCAAGCAGGTAGATTTGAAGGGCTAAATGTTTTGCATGACGCTAATAATGAGATAATTAAGGATTTACAAGAATCAGGTGAATTATTGAAAGAAAAACCTTATATTCATAAATATCCTTATGACTGGAGAACGAAGAAAGCAACTATCTTTCGTGCAACTGAACAATGGTTTGCATCTGTAGAAGGCTTTAGAAGTGATGCGTTAGATGCAATTGAGAAAGTTGAATGGCTACCTTCGTCAGGAAAGAAGCGAATTAAAACTATGGTCTCTGATAGAGGCGATTGGTGTATTTCTAGACAGCGTACATGGGGAGTCCCTATACCAGTTTTTTATTCAAATAAAGGAGATGAAGTGCTTCTTAATGAAACCACAGTTAATCATATTCAAGATTTATTCAAGAAGCATGGCTCAGACATTTGGTGGGAATTAGGTGAATCTGACCTTTTGCCTAGTGCTTATGCTTCAGAAGCAGATAAATGGCATAAGGGTACAGATACTATGGATGTTTGGTTTGACTCTGGATCTAGCTGGTCTGCAGTAACTGCTAAGGATGATGATATGAATTATCCAGCTGATCTTTATCTAGAGGGTTCAGATCAACATCGAGGTTGGTTTCAGTCTTCATTACTTACTTCAGTAGCTGCATCCGGCCATGCCCCATACCTAAAAGTTCTAACACATGGATTTGCTTTAGATGAAAATGGTCGAAAAATGAGTAAATCTTTGGGTAATATTGTTGATCCTTCAGTAATTATTAACGGTGGAAATAATAAGAAATTAGAACCTTCTTATGGCGCAGATGTTTTGAGATTATGGGTAAGTTCTGTTGATTATTCAGTAGATGTTCCAATTGGTTCTAATATTTTGCGTCAATTATCTGATGTTTATAGAAAAGTAAGAAATACTGCAAGATATTTATTAGGGAATATACATGACTTTGATCCTTCTAAAAATTCTTTTAACATTCAAGACTTATCTATTTTAGATAGATGGATGCTCAATAGAACTGCAGAGGTTATTGATCAGGTATCAATTGCATATGAAAACTATGAGTTTTATAAATTTTTTCAGTTATTGCAAAGTTTTTGTGTTGTAGATTTATCAAACTTCTATCTAGATATTGCTAAAGATCGTTTGTATATAAGTGCGCCTTCTGATAATAGGCGACGCTCATGTCAGTATGTCTTGTCTGTGATTGTGGAAAACTTAGCAGTAATTATATCTCCTGTCTTATGCCATATGGCAGAAGATATTTGGCAAAACATCCCTTACGAATTAAAAGAGAAATCAGTTTTTCAAAGAAGATGGCCTGAGGCTCCTTCAAGCTGGAAAGATGAATCTTTAAATGGAATAGTTCACCAATTGCGAGAATTAAGAGCTTCAGTTAACAGAGCTTTAGAAGATTGTAGAATTAGGCAAAAATTAGGGTCTTCTCTTGAGGCATCAGTAAGAATTGAACCAAGTAATCAATCTTTAAGGGATGCATTGAGATACTTGGAAATAAATGGGGATCCAGAAGTGGATAGATTATTTGATTGGTTAATTGTTTCTAAAGTACAAATAGGTGGAGAGCCATGGGCAGAGCTCTTATTTAGTGAGCAGGATGATATTGGAATTATTGAAGTATCCAAATCAAGAGGAGTTAAATGTGAAAGATGTTGGCATTATGAAGTTGATATAGGTCAACACCCTATTCATAAATCCTTATGTGGTAGATGTATTAGCTCATTAGATCGTATACTTTAAAAAATTTATAGATTAGAACAATATTAGAAATCTTTACTAATCACAGGTCTTTCTAATTTTTGCAATAGATTAAAAATCTCCAGCAATTCTTCCTTGCTTAGGAAATCTTATAATTAACCATTGTATTATTCCTACAATATAAATAACCAACGCTAAATAACCAATAAAAGCGGATAATGCCTCTGTCCAATTAGCACCAAATAGAAAATTAAATATATTTTTAATCATTTGGTTTAGGCCTGAAGGTGCTTCTCTCCATAGTTGACATTGAGAATCATTTAGTTGATTAATGCAACTTAAGCTTGTAAATGAAAGTGATGCATAAAAACAGCTATAGCAAGTCATTGCCCATCGCCATGCTTTTAGAACAAAAGGCAATGCTTTTTTGGAAGATAACTCGATTAGCTCTTCATTAAGATCTATCCAAAACCAAAGGCAGGAAACCATTAGCAAAGGAGATATAAAGGAAAATAAATAACCTATAGATCTATTCCCTGTTAAAAGAAGCATGCTAATGAGCATTAGACTGGCAACCTTCCAATAGATTGATAAAAGTCTGGTTATTGAGGGCTCTTTTTTTATTGATGACCAAATGAAGAGCACTAATGGAATACCAAAAGCAAAAGTCGCGCCAAGCCTATAGCTGAGCCAAACTAGTGAGCGGTATGAAATCTCTGACACGGAGAAAACTTTAACGTAGTTATTATCAACTTACAACGTCCTTAGGTAGGCTAAAACTAAGAAATTTTCAAAAACTTCTCAATAGTGCGTCAACACGTTAATCCATTGAGCCGTTTTTTTCAGCTCGAAAAAGATCTCCCCGGAATTCAGGAATTATTCGATGATACAGATTTACCGATTCATCTAGATATTGGTTGTGGGAGAGGACATTTCCTTCTTAGCATGGCTGCTTGCAACACTAAATGGAATTTTCTAGGGCTTGAGATTAGAGAATCTTTGGTAATTGGAGCTGAGAAAGAGAGAGTTGAATTAGGTTTAAATAATTTAAGTTTTTTATTTTGCAATGCAAATGTAAGTTTGAAGAATTGGTTCCTAAACTTTTCTGAAAGGAAAGTTAAAAGAGTCTCTATCCAATTCCCTGACCCTTGGTTTAAAAAAAGACATAGAAAAAGAAGGGTATTAACCCCTTCTTTCTTATCCTTATTAGCTGAAAACCTAGATACTGGATCTGAACTATTCATTCAAAGTGATGTACATAGTATTATGAATGAAATGGTTAACTTAATTGATCTTAGTAAATGCTTTAATAGTAAATATTCTGATAGCCAACTATCTTCAATCTCAAACCCGTTCCATATACTTACAGAGAGAGAGAAATATGCAAAGAAAAAAGGTTTACAAGTATATAGGAAGCTTTACTATAGAAACTCTAATGATATTAAATAATCTTAACCGTTACTTTGCACTTGTAATTAATCATGGAAGTCTAATTGAATTCTTCTGATGCGATGTGTGAAATCTCAGCTGACCAAAATTCTACTATTGATTTATCTATAGACTCAACCATTATTCTTAGTAATGCTTCTGTTCCACTCTTTCTTATAAATACTCTTCCTTCTTGACCCATTGCTAACTCGGCTTTTTTGAGAGATGTTTGTAATTTTTTGGATTGTTTTAAGGAATCTTTGGAAATTGCGGGGCTTATAGGAATATTTGTTAACTTTTGTGGATAAGCCGTGAAACTTTGATCCAATAATTCTTCAAGCTTTATTGATTTATTCCTGCAAATGTTAGAAATTTGCAGAGCAGTTAATAGACCATCGCCAGATAATCTATTTAACGTTGATAAAATATGGCCTGACTGTTCACCCCCTAATATTGCTTTTTTTTCTACCATTACTTTATGAACATTTTGATCGCCAACTGCTGTTCTTTCTAGTATTCCTCCTTGATTAATCCATGCTTTTTCAAAGCCTAGATTAGACATCACAGTTGAAACAAGTCTTTGATCAGGTAGCGCATTTTTTTCTTTTAAAGCTGATCCCCATAAATAAAGGATATTATCTCCATCAACAACACGGCCTTTCCCATCTACGGCGATCATTCGATCTGCATCACCATCAAATGCGAATCCCATTTCAGATTTAGTTTCTAAGACTGCTTTTTGAAGACCTGCAAGGTTAGTGGACCCACAGTTGACATTTATCTTGCGTCCATCTGCAGATGCGTTAATGCTTGTAACTTTGGCTCCTAATGATCTGAACACATTTTCACCGCATGCAGTGGCCGAACCCCAGCATAAGTCGAGCACAATAGGCGTACCTTCAAAATTCTCTAGTTCAATTGTTTGAATTAGACTTTTTTCATATTCTTTTAGAAGGTCATATCTACAAATAGAATCTTTTTTGGCATTCGAGCTAATTCGTACTTTTTCTTGCATACCCTTATCAATAAAACTTTGCTTTTGCGTAGAAATCTTTTCTCCAGTTGAGTCAAATATTTTTATTCCATTATCCTTTGGGGGATTATGACTTGCTGAGATCATAAAGCCTCCAGCAGCATCATATTTTCTAATTAAAAGAGGAACTGCAGGGGTAGGACAAAGTCCTAATAGCCAAACCTCTCTACCAGATGCCAATAATCCATCAGCTAATCCATTTACAATTCTTTGACTACTTAATCGCGAATCTTGTCCTATAAGAATAGGTTTCTTCTGAGAAAGAACTTTATCAGAGAAAAATCCTAGCTTTTGAAGAAGTTCAGTAGTAAAAAGTGCTTCAGCTTCTCCACGAATACCATCGGTACCAAAAAAAATTATCTTTTCTTGTTGGTCTCCTCCTCTAATATTTTCCATTGACAGGAAGCTCTGATCCAAAAAGGAAAATCTCGACTGTTTTCAAAGATTAGCTCAAATAGAAACATTTCACACGCAAAGCATTATAAAAATGGCAAAGTAGTGATACCTAAATTAGTTAAGTGGAAACTTCTAAATTTGTTGAATTGAATAAAGTTCAAAAAATATCTTTACTTGTTATCTCTTTGTTATTGGCCTTTCTTTTGCTTTTTGTAAGAAACGGTTTAAGTTCAGACCAATCGCTTGATCAGCTTGCTCGTAATTCTCTTAAGCCAGAGATTGCTCTTAATAATGGCAGGCCTACTATTCTTGAATTTTATGCAGATTGGTGCGAAGCATGTCAGGAAATGACTCCATCTATGTATGCTATAAAAAGAGATTTTGGTGATTCGATTAATCTTGTTTTATTAAATGTAGATAATGATGAATGGCTTGATCTTATTGATAAATATGATGTTAATGGTATTCCACAGTTAAACTTGTTTGATGCTAATGGTGAAATGAAAGGCAAGTCAATAGGATTGAAGTCAGAAGATCAAATCAATCAATTAGTATATTCATTAGTAAACAATCAAAGTCTACCTAACTTTGTTGCTGTAAGAGAAAGTGATACTAGTAAAGTATTATTTTCTCCTATTCGTGATGATCTTACCCCTGTGAATATCGGACCTAGAAGTCATGGCTAAGTTTCATTCCATTCAAGTGCTTGAGAAACAGCTGGGAATTGCTTAGAAAAGATTGTTTTGCAATGATTGGCAATAATTAAATGCTCTTTTTGTGTTCCATGTCCTGATCGTAACTTTATATAATGAATCCAAGATCTACATGATCCTGTCATGTAAATCCTTGTTGGAGTTGCTAATGGAAGAATGAATCTTGCACACTCTTTTGCTATTCCTTTTTCAAGCATTTCTTGATAAAGATTTAGTGTTGCTTTGAACTGGATTTTAATTTTCTCTTCAAAATCCTTAGAAACATTTATTGGTAAATCTGAGATAGAATTCTGTCTATTTTTCTTATCTTGTCTTCTTAATTCTGGAATAGGTATTTCGCCAAGTTTAGTGCTATCTGCATATCTTTGAGAAAACTCTTGGAATGTAAATGATCTATGTCTTAGTATCTGAGCAGCAATACCTCTATTTGTCTCTATTTGAAGAGTCATATAAGCTTGTTCAAATACACTCCAATGCTCATGAGTTATGCAGTATTGAATTAATTTTTTGAATTCTTGATTATCTTGATTGGTTGGGTTACTCACCCTGGCAATATATGCCATGGTTTTCTCAGCATCTGGAGTAACTGTGACCAAGTGAACATTAGTCATCGTTAGATTTTGGCGAGTGTAACTTCTTCTGGTTGGTTTTGATATTTGCCTTTTCTATCGCTATATGTTGTTTCGCAAGGATCTCCTTCAAAAAATAGTAACTGACAGATGCCTTCATTTGCGTATATACGACAATCGGCTCCTGAGCTATTGCTGAATTCAAGTGTTAAATGTCCTTCCCAACTTGCTTCAGCTGGAGTTGTGTTTACAATAATTCCCAATCTTGCGTATGTGCTTTTCCCTAAACAAATTACAGTGATATTTGCTGGAACCTTCATTTTCTCTAATGCGACACCTAGTCCATATGAATGAGCTGGCAGAATAAAGTAATCTCCATCGTCGTCTTTTTGAAGCGGAGTTGTTTCTAAATTCTTAGGATTAAATTGCTTGGGATTCATAATTGTCCCAGGCACATGTCGGAAGATAAGAAACTCTTTTGGAGAAAGTCTTAGGTCGTATCCATAGGAAGAACAACCAAAACTTAACACTGGCTTTTCTTTAGTATTTGGATCTAGATGCCTTACTAGATTGGATTGGAAAGGCTGAAGCATGCCTGCTTCTGATTGTTGAATAATCCAGCGATCATTTTTAAGCATTATTTTGAGCACCTCAATTGTGTGATTTGATCAGCTATAGAGAAAATGTTAATGGGTATAGATGGACCGGTGAGAATTACATCTATTGAGTTATGACGATTTTCTAAAGTGGTTATTAATTCTTTTTCAGATATAAAGCCAAATTTAATAGCAAGACCTATCTCATCAAGTACTAGCTTGTCTAATTGATTATTGGCTAATTGTTTTTTACAAATTTCCCAAACTTCTTTCACAGCATGCTCATTTGTCAATGATTCTTCTTCAAGATCCTCGTTGGTTTGAACTTTACTTATGCAACCATAAATATTTGGTCTCAGCCATTCTAATTTCCCACATAGCTTTATTGTATTTTTAGGTCCTTGTGAAACACCACCTTTTAAGAATTGGGCTATTAAGACTCGACTCCCTAAACCAGCAGATCGTAGAGCTTCACTTAGGACCATAGGGAAACTTCCTCGATAGGGAGAAGAGTGTACTTGTAATTGACCTTGGGAAGAAACAATTTGAAGTCTTGGTTGAATTGGCTCAGAACTAATAGGGTGTAAACCAATTTGATTTCTTGAGCCTGATTCATTTAATGAGCTAGGGCTTGCTGTCATGAAAAGCTGAAAATCACTCTTTTGGACAATCTTCTTTAAATCTAGCGCCAGTATGAAGCTTCACAAGTAACTTGACACTATCTATAGTGCCAATCTTTTTGGTAATTGATTTTTTTCTAATACGAGACAGCGCTTTTCTAATATTTTGGAATAAAACAGGGTTGTAATACTCTTGCGTAAGTTTAAAAACGTCGTTTTTGCTACATGTATTTTTAGCTCTACTCCTTAATGTCCATTCAATTGGTTAACAAGATGGTAGCTACAGCTAGCTCATTCAGTGGTTATTCCAATCAGCCACTTGGGATGCAATCTTACAGTCAGCTGAACGACAAAAAGCCAATAAAGAAGACACTCCTAGATGTCATTAGGGGGCTTGATGGAGCTTCTAATGAGACTGTGGATAGATCTAAAACAATTTTCTTCCCAGGAGACCCAGCCGAAAGAGTTTATTTGATTAAAAGAGGAGCAGTCAGATTAACGAGAGTTTATGAATCTGGAGAAGAAATAACTGTTGCTTTATTAAGAGAGAATAGTCTCTTTGGCGTTCTTTCTTTGTTAACAGGAGATAGATCAGATCGTTTTTATCATGCAGTTGCTTTTACTAAGGTCGATATGATTTCTGCCCCTGCAGGTTCAGTAAGGAATGCTCTAGAAGGAGATAGCGGGGTTGGTCTTCTTCTCCTTCAAGGGTTGTCCAGCAGAATTTTGCAAACGGAAACAATGATTGAAACTTTGACTCATAGGGATATGTCATCAAGATTGGTTAGCTTTTTACTTGTACTTTGCAGAGACTTTGGTGTTCCGAGTGACAAAGGAATTACTATCGACCTAAGATTGTCTCATCAAGCAATAGCAGAAGCTATTGGTTCTACGCGCGTTACAATTACTAGATTGTTAGGCGATTTGAGAAATCTAGGTTTGCTCCAGATTGATAGAAAGAAAATAACAGTTTTTGATCCCATTGCTCTTGCTAAACGATTTAACTAATAACTTTTTCTTGAAGTAGTAAATTACTCTAAGTACATAATTAATATTTACTGAAGTGGCAGGTTGGTTACTTATTATTGTTTTGCTGCTTTTAGGAGGTACGCTCTCAACACTTGGTGATTTATTGGGTAGTCGAATAGGCAAGGCCAGGCTAAGTGTTTTTAAATTAAGACCTCGTAGAACAGCTATTTTAGTAACAATATTGACTGGCAGTCTAATCAGTGCAATCTCATTGAGCTTAATGCTTTTAGTAAGCCGGGAGCTTCGAGTTGGATTGTTTGAGCTCGATGATATTCAAGCGAAACTAAAAGAGAGTAAACAGGCTTTATTACCTTTGAAAAAACAAAGAGAAACACTGGAATTGAAGATCAAAAATGCTGAGAAGGAACTAGTCAAACTTGGGAAAGATTTGTTTGCATTTCGTCAAGGAGAAGTTGTAATAGCTAGTGGTCAAAGCCTTGGAACTTTTACTGTGAAATTAGAAAATAGATCCAACGCCACTGAAGAGATAGAAAATCTATTACGTAAGGCAAATTTCAATGCTTTTATTAGAGTGAAGCCAGGAAAGACTCCTATATCAAGAATAGTCTTGGTAAGACGAGATCATATTGAGCGTTTAGAAGAACAGATTTCTGATAAAGGGGAATGGATAATCAATATTCGCTCTGCAAGTAATGTTTTATTAGGAGAAGGATTTGTATATGCTTTTCCTGAAGCACTACCCAATAAAAAGATTGTTAGTAAAGGTGAAGTAATAGCAAGTTTAAATATTAGAAATATAAAGCTCACTAGAGATTTCCTTAGTAAGCAAATTAAAATTTTACTTGCCTCCACTCTGGCTGAAGTTAAAAGGAGGGGCTCTTTTGTTACAGAAATTCAAGTTGATTCTAATTCTTTTCAGAAGCTGTTTGATCAATTAGAGTTTAAAAAGGAGAGTATTTTGAAATTAGACACTATTTCTATAAGCAATAGTAATACGGCAGATAAAGTTTCTGTAAAATTAAGAGTAACTAAGCAACCTCTATAGAAAAGTTTTAGCTTATTCAATGACTAAGGTAATTGCAATTGATCCAGGACAAAACAAATGTGGATTGCTATTGGCAGAAGTAGAGGACTCTATTGCTATAGATGGGAAAATATCTATAAACTCATCTGTGATTAATTTAATTAATCAATGGAGGGAAGAACATTCAGTTGAATTAATTCTGCTTGGTAATGGAACATCAAGTAAATATTGGCATTCAGAACTTCTTTCAGAACAAATATCTCCTATACAACTAGTTGATGAAAGAATGACAACACTTCGGGCTAGGGAAAGGTATTTAGAAATATTTCCACCAGGATTTTTTTTAAAGTTTGTTCCAAAGTCTTTAATTTTTCCACCTAAAAACTTAGATGTAATAGTAGCTTTAATTTTAATAGAAGATTATTTTAATATAAAACTGCGATGGTCAAAATCTATTGAGCTTAAAATTTGGCCCTAACTGTAAAATGATAGTTTCCTCCAGGCTCAAGAGAATAATCAGCTTTTATTAAAAAACGAAGTAGTGCATCTTGTATTAGAGCTCTTCCAAGAGGTGGTTCTACTGATAATTGACCATTGCTAAATTGCCAATTGAATTGCCAGTTAAACCCTCCTGCTGAAACTTCACCTTCTATAGACTTAGTTGCAAAGCTTTGTCTATAAATCCTTAAATGTGCTCTAGTTGAAGAAGGTTTTTTCATAGGTCTATATTTTGCTTTTCCTATTCAGATGAATTGATAAAATTTACCCCTTTCTCGAAACCAAACTCTTGAATGATATCTAAACCTTTGATTACCTTATCTAACACGATATCAACTCTTGCACTTTCTTCTTTCGAGAATCTCCCTAAAACGTGACTTACAGTTTTGTTTTTTCGTTCATGAGCTAATTCAGATGGAGGGCCAATACCTATTCTTAATCTACAAAAATCTTTGCTGCCTAATTCAGAAATGATGCTTTTTAGCCCATTATGTCCTCCAGAACCACCTTCTTTCCTGAGTCTTAATTTACCTAAAGGTAAGTCCATGTCATCAACAAGTATAAGAATTTGACTTATGTCTAGTTCAAACCATTTCATTGCGGCATTAATCGATCTACCACTTTCATTCATATAAGTATTTGGCATTAACAATTTTCTTTTTTTATAACCATTGTGAAGATTGGCGAGTTGCCCATAAAGCTTTTTATTTTGATAAAAAATAGCAGAATCTTTATTAGCGAGCCTTTTTAGGACCATGAATCCAATATTGTGACGCGTGTTTTCATATTTTGTACCCGGATTGCCCAGGCCAGCTAATAACAGAAAATCACACGGACTCATTTAAATGAATAAACAGCTCTAATGAAATTATATTTTTTTATTTTGCTGAGGGGAATCATCCTGAGTTGTTAACTCAGGTTGACTTTCACTATCAACATCATCTGAATTGGCAACTGCTTTTTGGAATTCACTCTCAAATTCAGAAGATGCTTTCTGAAGTGTTTTAAGTGTTTTCCCAAGACTTTTTCCAACTTCAGGAAGTTTTTTGGGTCCAAAAATAACCAATGCAAGAGCTGCTATGACTGCGATTTCAGGCAGCCCTACTCCGAAGATGTTCATTTAGATAACAGCTTTAGTCAGATAGTAATGACTTAATTGACTCCGTTCCAGTCAACTGAGAAACCTTGCAGCAGTAGTGATTGGTTGTAAATTTGCAGCATGATTACTAAGAAAACAAGCAGTAATACTCCGACTAGAGCCATTACAGGGACTGCTCCCCAGCCTGCAACAACTTTGCCCTGACCGGAATTGCCAATTGATTTAAGGAGTGAGCCCAGAGGGGTTTTTTGTCCCATTTTTAGTTTCGAGCCTCAGTTAATGAATAATTTTGGATATTGTATGTGAAATACCCTCTAAGGTTTACAACCTGTAGAAAGATTTGATGCAAACTTCATCTCCTGCACTGTCAATAGCTGTAACTCTCCTGGTGCTTTTGTTGGGTTTAACTGGTTTTGGTATCTATACAGCCTTTGGCCCGCCTGCAAGGAGCCTTGAGGATCCTTGGGATGATCATGATGATTAAAACTTCTAAAAAATTATTTTTATTAAGCTAAACAGCATAGAAACATTTCAATCCAAGGTAATAATTGGGCCATTTTGGGCACAAGTGCCCATAAGATACATTTGTTTCCATAGTCAAATTAGCTAGTCATGCTTGCCCTAAAGATTTCCGTATACACGGTCGTCTTCTTTTTTGTTGGTGTTTTCCTTTTTGGCTTCTTGGCAAGTGACCCAACAAGAACACCAGCCAGAAAGGATCTTGAAAGCCCTCAGGACTAATTTAATTTAGTCTTGCTCGTTACTTCCAACTAAACTAATATTGGTTTAAGTCAGGCCAGTATTAATAGCTTTATGCAATTTTTTTGCTCGTCGGCATGTATTTATTGGCGACGGTAGTTTTATGCGATTGCTTCCAGGCTACATATCTGTAGCCTTTTTTCTTTGTATCCCAGTAGAAGCAGGTTTAGCTTCGAAGAGGTTCTTAGAGGATTTTTCTTCTAAGAACAAAGGTTCACTTAGCTTTATTGGTTTAGAACAAGCCAATTTAAAAGCTTATTCAACCAAGAAACATTTATTTCTTAAAGATACTCACTTGTTTTCTTCTTTGACTGATGAAATAGATCAGAGCTATCAAATATCTCAGAACCTTCAAAACTCATCTTTTGTTGAATTACAAATAAGCTCTGACAAACAGTCTTGGGAAAATGAAAATCTGTTTGTTGCTGAGGGAAATGCAAAAGCAGTCCTTCATGGTGGGAGCCTTAAGGCAGATAGAATTGAAATTGATAAATTAAATAATACTGTCTTTGCATCAGGCAATGTCTATTTCCGTAATGGGAAGACACTTTTATCTGCTAGTTCTTTTAGATATAATCTAGAAAAAAAGAAGGGTGATTTGGAAAATGTCTATGGTGTAATAGATATCAAATTGATAGCAAAGGATTTAAATTTAAAGAAAATTATAAATTCTAATGATTTGTCTTCTACTGATCAGGAACAAGATTCACTTAGGGATATTGAATTGATAGATGGATTTATTCTTCAAGGGGGATTTGATCAAAATTTGGAGATAATAAATCATGGCAGAAATAAAAGAAATTCTATAAATAAATGGCGTATAAAAGCATCTAAGATTTTCTTTAATCAAGATGGGTTGACAGCAAATAAGGTCAGTTTTACTAATGATCCTTTTAACCCTGTTCAAATAAGAATTGAATCTTCTGAAGTTGAAATTAGAGCAAGAGAAAGAACCGTAGAAGAAGCAATTGTTTTTGCAAAAAAAAGTTACTTAGTATTTGAAGATAAATTTAAGCTCCCTATTGGGAATAGGAGACTTAGACTTAGTAAAAAATGGAAAGTAAGAAAATGGACTCTAGGAAGTGACGGAAGTGATAAGGATGGTGTTTTTATAGGTAGACAACTTCAGCCTATTAGGTTAAATAAAAATCATATATTATCTCTACAGCCTCAGTATTTAATTCAGAGATCAATAAAAGGAAAGACATCATCTTATCCTAAAGATGGTTCCTCTGTTAATAGCAGTAAGGTATCAACTCCAACAAAGTTTGAGGACTTATTTGGACTAGAGGCAGAAATCCAAGGAAGAGTATTTGATTGGGATAGCAATATTTCGGCTGATATAAGTACTTTTAATAGTAAAAGATTTTTAAATGGCTCAAGGTTTTCTGCAGAGATCTCAAGAAAATTCAATTTTAATAGTTTTAAAGAATTAGATTTAAGTTTCTTTGGGTTATACAGAGATAAAGTATTAAATGGTTCAATAGGTAGTACTGATATTTATACTGCATATGGTTTAAATATTGGTAGAAATGGTTTTTGGGAATCGGGTAAAACGGAATATAAATCTCAATTAAGTACTGGTGTGGCTAAATATCAAGCAGAGAAATTGAACGATAAAGAACTTATTTCGTTATGGAGATCAAATTTGATTTATGACTTAGAGATAAAACATCCTCTTAAAAATTTTAGTAAAAAAAAGGATGTTGGATATGAGAAATCACCATATTCTCCAAAAACAATTTATCCTGGTCTTTACCTCAACAGTAATTTCAATGCATCCAGCTTTATATATGAGAGTAATAGTTCTCAATCTTATGTCACGTTCGGACTGGGACCTGAAATTACTCTTGGAAATTTAAAAAGAAATTACTTTGATTATACAAAGCTTTCAATTACTCCTTCCTATACTTTTATATCTGGGGAGAGCCCATTTAAATTTGATAATCAAAATGATTTAGTAACTTTGAAAGTAGATCTTACACAGCAATTGGTAGGACCAATACTTGCAAGAAATGTTCAAGAGTTTAATATTGATTCAAATTCTGATGATTATGGTAAATCGATTACTTCAAAGTTATCAATAATGTGGCAAAGAAGAGCGTATGAATTTGGTCTTTTTTATGATTTCAAGAATGACTCTGGTGGTCTAAGCTTTCGTTTGAATGGATTTAACTATAATGGCATGTCTGATTCGTTCTAATTCTAATGATATATTCATAGATAGTATCAATTAACTAATTATTACTTTTTTATTTATTAGATAGAGAGTTGAATTGGTTTATATAAGGCAAACTATTTTTGATTTGATTGATTCTTTCTTTTTCTTGAACGAGAGTTTTTGTTGCATCCCATTTCCCAGATAGCAACATTTCTTTCATTCCCAACTCTATTGTTAAAGGCCATGATTCTGTTGAATTAAAGATGCTTTGTGAAGCAATATCTAAATTGAATGGTAGGTTAGGCTTATCAATAATTGTTTTAGTTAATGAGTTAATACATGGTTCGGAAATACTTGCACAGGGAATACCAATAGATAGGCAGTTTCCATAAAATATCTCAGCAAAACTTTGCCCAATAATTGCTCTTATTCCCCATCTCATAAGTGCTTGAGGTGCATGCTCTCTGCTTGATCCACATCCGAAGTTTTTATTTACTATAAGAATTGAACTATTTAGATTCTGTTCTTGATCAAAGGGGTGCATGCCTTTTTGATCAATTCGATCATCTGCAAATACGCTTTTACCAAGGTCTTCAAAACTTATGCATTTTAGAAAACGTGCAGGGATAATTCTATCGGTATCGATATCATTCCCATTCAAGTACAAGCATTTCCCTTCTACTTTGACAATAGGCCCTGTTGGGAAAAGGTGTTCTTGATTCATGAAATCTAAAGCTAGTGAGGAGTTTTCAAGAATAGAATTTTCTGACATCTATTACACTTCCTGAAATAGCTGCTGCGGCAACCATTGCAGGACTCATTAATAAAGTTCTTCCTTTTGAGGACCCTTGTCTCCCTTTAAAGTTTCTATTGCTAGAACTTGCACTAATTTGATTTTTTTCGAGTTTATCTGGGTTCATAGCCAGGCACATTGAACAACCAGGCTTTCTCCATTCAAAACCTGCATTTTTGAAAATTTTATCTAATCCTTGTTCTTCTGCATCTTTCGCAACTTTTTCTGAACCAGGAACCACAAATGCTTTGACTCCTTTTGCTACATGCCTATCTCTGACTATTTGAGAAGCTATTTGAAGATCACTTAATCGTCCATTTGTACAACTGCCAATGAAGCAGACGTCTATTGCTAGTCCTTCTATAGATCCCCCAGGTTGTAAATCCATATATTGATAAGCTTCTAAAGCAATTTGTTGATCGCTTGGATTTAGTGATTCTGGACTCGGGATAGTTTCATTTATTGCTATTGCTTGTCCAGGAGTAATGCCCCAAGTAACAGTTGGAGGAATTTTGGAAGCATTGAATTTTACCTCATCGTCATAAATTGCATTTTCATTGCTGCAGAGTGATTCCCACCACTTAATTGCTAAATCCCAACTTGCACCTTTTGGTGAATATCTTTTCCCTTTTAGATATTCAAAAGTGACTTCGTCTGGGTTTATATAGCCACACCGAGCGCCTCCTTCTATGGCCATATTGCATATAGTCATTCTTTCATCCATAGAGAGATTTTTTATGGCAGGTCCTGCAAATTCATATGCATAGCCCACTCCATCATTAACCCCAAGTTTTTGAATTACATAAAGTATGAGATCTTTAGCAAAAACACCTTTTTGAAGCTTTCCTTCAAACCAGATACGTCGAACCTTTAGTTTTTTCATAGTTAAGGTTTGACTTGCCAGTACATCTCGAACTTGACTTGTCCCAATACCAAATGCAATGGCTCCAAAAGCACCATGGGTAGAGGTGTGTGAGTCACCACATGCAACTGTCATGCCAGGTTGTGTTAAGCCTGCTTCTGGAGCAATAACATGAACAATCCCTTGATAGCCAGAACCTAATTTGAAAAATTCGATATCGTTTTTTTTGCAATTAGACTCAAGCGTTGTGAGCATTTGTTCTGCTAATGGATCAGCAAAAGGTCTTATTTGATTAGTTGTAGGAACAATATGGTCGACTGTGGCAATCGTCCTGTCAGGGGAATGCACTTGCAGGCCTTTCTCTTCAAGCGCAGCAAATGCCTGGGGGCTGGTTACCTCATGAATTAAATGCAAGCCAACAAAAAGCTGGGTGGAGCCTCCTGTAAGTTCCCTTACTCGGTGAAGATCCCAAATCTTGTCATAGAGCGTTTCTGAACTCACAGATTAATTCCACTTATTCATTTTGAGATTAGCTTTGCTTGAGCATAAATAAACGCAGTCTATCCAGGGCTCTTACAACACTCAATTTTTGTATGCAATCCCTTCCTCTATAAGACCCGAAATTTTCTTGAATTGACTCCTCTGAAGTCTTTCCTGATATAAATATTTCTACTAGTCCTACAGGTTTATTTTTACTTCCCCCGCTTGGTCCTGCAATTCCACTTGTAGCAATAGACCAATCGCTATGAAATAATTGACGTGTATTTCTTGCCATGGCCATAGCAACGGCTGAGGAGACAGCGCCATGTTTTTCTAAAAGATTAAGAGGTACTTTTAAGATGTTTTGTTTGATTGAATTGTTATAAGCAACTACTCCACCAAGGAAGACATCTGAAGAGCCTGGAATGGAAGTAAAGGCAGATGCAATTTGACCACCTGTACAAGACTCAGCAAGTGAAATCGTCTCTCCCCTTTTTCTTAATAAGTCAATTAAAATCGAAGCTAAGGTTTCTTCATCTTTGCCAAAAATACTTGTTCCAAAAATTTTTTCTAATTCATATTCAATAGGATTAATGATTCTATTTGCTTCTTGATTAGTTTTAGCTTGGGCTGTGATTCTTATTTTAACTTCACCTAATGATGCATAAGTTGCAACGGTTGGATTTTTTTTCTTTAGTAAATCAGCAATCTTTTCAGTTAATACAGATTCTTGGATTCCGGCGATTTTAATAGTTTTGCTTTTGAAAATTTTGTTAGAGGGTTGTTTTTTAATAAGCCAAGGTTTAACAGTCTCTTCCCACATTTTTTTCATTTCAGATGGAACGCCAGGGAAAGTAATGATTGTGAAGTTATCTTTTGGGGACCAGATCATACCAGGAGCAGTTCCCAAGGGATTTGGGAGAATATTTGCTCCTTCAGGTAAAAGGGATTGCTTTAAATTGCTTTCAAGTAATTGATTAAGGCCATTTAATTTTTTTTTAATATCTTCTAAAATAGTTTTGTGCTCGACAAGTTTAGTTTGGAATAATTGGGCAATTGTTTCTGTAGTTAAGTCATCAGGTGTGGGACCTAATCCACCAGTAGTAATTAAAATCTGACTCCTTTGAGATATTTCAAGAATTATTTCTTTTAAGCGTTCAACATTATCTCCAATAACACTTTGCCGATAGTGAGGTAAACCAATTAAAGCAAGTTGCTCTGCCAGCCATTTTGCATTGCTGTTTAATATGTTACCTAGTAATAACTCTGTCCCAATAGCAAGGATTTCTACTCCTTGATTACTTTTTTTTTTAGTCAAGATTATTAATGGTTATTGATTTTATTGTAAAGAGGAAAAGTATCACATAGTGCTAAAACTTTTTCTTTGCATTGCTTTTTGATGGAAGAATCTTCTTTGCTCAAAAGACAATCAGCTATGACATTAGCAACTTCTTTAAAGGCTTTATTATCAAAACCTCTCGATGTTAATGCGGCACTACCAAGCCTAAGTCCACTGGTAACAAAAGGAGACTCGGGATCAAACGGAACAGTATTCTTATTAGCTGTTATATTAACCTCACTAACAAGTGCATCTGCAGCTTTACCTGTCATACCAATACTTCTTAGATCTAGAAGAACAATATGATTATCAGTTCCTTTACTTACAACAGCAATCCCTCTTTCTTGTATTTGTTTTGCTAATGTCTTCGCGTTAGATACGACTTGTTTGATATATTTTTTAAAGCTTGGATTGAGAGCTTCGCCAAACGCAACAGCTTTTGCTGCAATAACATGCTCTAAAGGACCCCCTTGATTACCTGGGAAAACAGCTTTATCAAACTGTTTTCCGAATTCTGCATCTTTACAGAGTATTAATCCACCTCGAGGCCCTCTAAGAGTTT
This sequence comes from Prochlorococcus sp. AG-363-B11, assembly GCA_003278425.1. GTDB lineage: Bacteria > Cyanobacteriota > Cyanobacteriia > PCC-6307 > Cyanobiaceae > Prochlorococcus_E. The sequence goes on from QCFE01000002.1 coordinate 72,051, forward strand.
TGTGGGTAGTGGTGGTCACGACATCACAATAAGTAATTGGATTGGGGTGAGCTCCGGTTGCTACAAGACCTGCTATGTGGGCCATGTCAGCTAATAAATAAGCACCTACTTCATCTGCGATAGCTCTGAATGATTTGAAGTCGATAGTTCTTGGGTAAGCAGAATATCCACAGATGATTAACTTGGGTCGATGAAGAAGAGCAATTTCTCTTACTTGCTCCATATTTAGGATTTCTGTATCAGGATCTACCCCATAATGAACTGCTTTGAACCATTTCCCACTTACATTTACAGGGGAACCATGAGTTAAATGGCCTCCATGTGCAAGGTCCATTCCCATGATTGTGTCGCCTGGTTTAAGAAGTGCCAGAAATACAGCAAAATTGGCTTGAGCACCACTATGGGGCTGTACATTTGCCCAAGCAGAATTGAATAGGGATTTTGCTCTAGATATAGCTAATTGCTCAATTTCATCAATATGTTCACATCCTCCGTAGTAACGCTTGCCCGGAAGACCTTCTGCATATTTATTTGTTAATACAGTTCCTTGTGCTTGCATCACAGCTTGGGATGCAAAATTCTCACTAGCAATCATTTCTAGATGAGTTTGTTGCCTTAAGAATTCCTTATCAATTAGAAGGGATATATCAGGATCGGCATTTTCTAGATTTGAACTAATCGAAATCAAGGTAATAGTCTCCTAGTGGAGTTACTGATGGGATAGTAAACAAAGCTTGGCAAGCATCAACAAAAATCCTTCTTAATTTTGCTTTTATGTGTTGATCACGTTAAAAACTTTTTAACGCGCCTGGAGAGATTCGAACTCCCGACCCTCTGATCCGTAGTCAGATGCTCTAATCCGCTGAGCTACAGGCGCATATGATTTTAGTTAAGAGTTTTGAGATCCTCTTCGTCAACTATAAGATGACGTAAAGACCACATTAATACAAAATTCAAATGCCTCTTAGGTGGTACGGAAATGGGGATTCAAATGATCCTCTCTACTTACATTTTTCCAGAATAGTTAATTTGACTATTCATGCTATGGCCTTCTCAGCTATAAATAGCGGGCTTTGGCTAGTTCAGCAGATTCGTCATAGTTGGACAAATTTGGAATGGTTTACGGGAATCTGGTTGCTTTTACTGATTTCTCATCTTGTTTTCGTCATTATTAGAAAACCTGCTCCATCTGAGGACTCTCTTCAGGAGGAATAAAATTGGGTGCTTTGCCTGAATTTTTATGACTACCGATTTAGAACAATTGCGCGAGATGGAGGCCTTAATTGCCGATCGCTTGTATATAAAAATTGAGAAGTGGAATCTTTCCTTGGGTAATGCAGGCCTAGCACAAAGTCTTGCTATTGAATGTCAAGTTAATCTTAAAGACGGCCCAACTCTTGCTGCACAAAAGGCCTTAGAGACAGTTCAAGTTAAATTTGGTGGTGGCAAGAGTCAGCTGCCATTGTCTAGATTGATTTCTTCTGCTCAGGTTTTTGAATTGGAAGAGATTTTGGACACCTATTGCAGATAAGGTTGATTTACTTGACCTGTCCATATGCTAATTATTGAAGTTACTAATGCAAGAGATGTGGTTCGACAGCAAATTGGTAGATTAGGGGAAAGGCTTATTGGGAAAGTTGCTGATGCAGAATCTCAAGTTGAGAAAGCATTGATTCAAGAAATGGAAAATGCATTTCAGGAATTTGGGATTGAGGCAAGAATCCTTTCAGTTAAAGGACCAAGCTTAGATGAAGGTGACTCCCTACAAATACCTCTGCAAGTTAGGGAAGCACGTGATATTACTTTGCATGTTGACGAGGCATAATCTTTCCCTGAAATATCTTGGCTATTTCAGCTACCTCTTGAATTTTAAATAAATTAGAAAGAATTAAGAATGATATTAACCCTGCAATTGTTGAAGATATCAATTGAAGTAAGCTCCAAATGAAACTTAAATCTTGTAAATAAAGAGAGTTTAGCTTCCAGGAAATTAAACCTGAAAGTAATCCACAAAATAATAGTTTTATGAAATCAATTAACCAATCTTTTAAGGGAATCAATTTTATTTTTGACTTTAATTTTGATAAAAGCACTATACATGTAAATAAGTTCACACCTACTGTTGCTAAAACAAGACCATTGGCACCTAAGTTGATTGGAAAATTTGACCCGCCAGGTAAACGGCCACCAATAAATATCCAATCTAAAATAATGTTAAGAGCTATACCGATTGTAGAAATCTTGAAAGGGGTATTGGCATCTCCAAGTGCATAAAATACTCGTACTAATAGATCTCTTATAAGATAGGCTGGCATGCCAATACCATAGAAAATAAGTAATCCTTTTACAAGATTTATTGCGTTATAATCAAATACTCCTCTCCCAAAAATAATTTTAGTAATTAATTCACTTAATGCTATGAAGATGGAACCTAGGCAGATCATACTTGCGGAAGAGAAAATAAAACCTTGTCTAATTCTTTTTACTAGTTCCTGACTGTCTTTCTTTCCCCCAAGCCTTGATAATAGTGGTAAAAGTGGCAGTAGGAGCGCATTTGAGATGAGACCTAGTGGAGCCTGAACTAAAAAGTTTGCGTAACTTAAACCCGATGCAGCTCCAACAATATTTGATGCAAAAAATAGGTCTGTGAAAACATTAATTTGCAACATTCCTGATGAAAGGGTTGCTGGAAAAATAATTTTCCATACTTCTTTAACACCTGAATTGCTCCAATCAAGGGCTAATTTAAACTTAAGCAGTCCTTTCTTTCTTAATATTGGGATTTGGATTGCCCATTGCATAATTGCTCCTATAAGAGTTGCTTGTGCTATAAGAAGCCCTCCTTTTAATGCAATATTCATAGATTCAATTTCTCCACTTTTGTATAAACCAAAGAGACTGACACTACTGATTAAAATTAAACTTGAAATTATTGGTGAAATGGATGGTATTAGGAATTCATTCCTCGCATTTAATGAACCAAAACCTGTGCCAATTAATCCTGATATAAAAATGATAGGAGACATTATTTTTAATTGCTGAGTTGCAATTTGGTGAGTTTGTTCTTCCAGGCCTGGCCCTATAAGTTGAATAATTGGATCTGCTGCACAAAATAAAATGGCACTAATTAGTATTAATGGAATAAGAATGGATGTATTTATGGAAGAGAGGATATGGGCTCCTTCTTGTCGATTTTTTTTACTTAGAACGCTAACTATTGAGTTGTGTAAAGGTCCATTAATTCCTCCTATAAGCACCAGAAAAAATCCAGGTAAAATATAGGCATAGTTATAAGCGTCATAAGCTGCACTAACCCCAAAGACGGCAGCTATCGTAATTTGTCTAACTAATCCAACAGATTTGCTGAGCAGCGTTCCAATGCCAATTATCGTAGAAATGCTTTTGAGTGATCTTTTCATGTTTTAGTCTTAGCTATAAGAAATCCCATGAATTATTTAGAGGTTTTTTAATAGATTTCTTGAATGTATTCAATAGAGAATGGATTTTCATGATTGGCAAGACTATTTCAACTTTTCCGATTCTTACTGAAGGAACCCTAAAGAAAAGATATAAACGTTTTTTAGCAGATGTTGAATTAGATACAGGTGAGGTGGTGACTGCACATTGTGCAAATACCGGACCGATGAAAGGTGTTTTGTATCCTGGAGGACGAGTTCGATTGAGATATGCACCTTCTCCAAAACGTAAATTGGCCTGGTCTTGGGAGCAAGCTCAAGTTCCTTCTTTAGGAGGCTTTTGTTGGGTGGGAATTAATACTTCTTTACCTAATAAACTTGTCAGAATGGCTATTGAGGAAGGTTTTTTCAAAAAACAATTTGGTGAGATCTTGGAGATTAAAAATGAAGTTGTTTATGGTGTTGAAAGGAAAAGCCGAATTGATTTGCTCTTAACCCCTAAGGATCCTGAGTCTAGAAAAATCTTCATAGAAGTGAAAAATACAACTTGGGTAAAAGGAACAAGAGCTCTTTTCCCAGACACAGTGACTAGTCGAGGGCAAAAACATTTGAAAGAAATGATTGCAGAATTACCTTCTGCGAGAGCTGTTTTAGTTCCTTGTATTAGTAGAAATGATGTAGAAGTTTTTGCTCCTGGAGATTCAGCTGACAAAGAATATGGAGACCTTTTTCGGCTTGCTTTAGCTAAAGGCGTAGAGGTTGTTCCATGTTCTTTTAATTTCCAAGTAGATCGAATAACCTGGCAAGGTTTGAAACCTTTTGATGAAAGAGAATAGTTAATATTGGACGTTAGGTTTCTAGAAGATCTTTGTTTTAATTACAAAAGCCAGTAATGCTATTGATGTTAATGCTATGAAAACTCCTCCTGTAATCATTGCATTGGATCTTTCAGATTGATTATTTTTCATCTTTGTAGTTTGGTTCTTTGTATGAGATTTAACCATTATTCAAATGACTCTCTTGGAATCAGAGAAGGGAATGAATTCTTGATTATGTATTAACCATTACTAGACGTTGTCTCTTAATTGCTCATATTGATATATGTAATAGCTTTTTTCTTAGAAATCAGCTTCTTTTGCAGAATTTCATTTTTTCATGACCACTGCTTTGCAATCACCGCCTAGGCGACGCACTGCGCGTCTTCAGGAGGCAAGCCTCCTTGAAGGGCCATTGCTTCTCCTGAACAGCATTCGCGGCTTGCGATCAAATCAATCATTGATTTGGTTGGCTACTGTTCCTTTGGCTCTTTTAGGCTTAGGAATTTTCAGCTTCGCTGCTCGAGCTGGAGTTGGCCTATCTGATTTAACTGGCCCGCAAGCGGCGACTTTTTTGGCAGATAACCTTTGGCTTTTTATTGCAACCATCCTCGTCATTTTCATGAATGCAGGTTTTGCAATGGTTGAAGCTGGTATGTGCCGATCAAAGAATGCTGTAAACATTCTTGCTAAGAATCTCTTTGTTTTTGCTCTAGCCGTAACTGCATATTGGTTTATTGGTTATTCATTAATGTATGGAGACTCAGTGGTTGGAGGATGGCTTTATTTTAATGGCTTGTTTTTTGATCCAGACCCTTCAGGGGCACTAGAATGTGCAGCTGCAGGCGAAACTGGTTGTCTTGTTCCTGCTGTTGACTTCCTTTTTCAAGCTGCTTTTGCAGGTACTGCTGCAACTATTGTCTCTGGGCTTGTTGCAGAAAGAGTTAAATTCGGAGAATTTATTGTTTTCTCATTGATATTGACTGCATTTATTTACCCAATTTCTGGTAGTTGGCAGTGGAATGGAGGTTGGCTTTCTGAATTAGGTTTTATTGACTTTGCCGGTTCTTCAATTGTTCACTCAGTTGGGGGATGGGCTGGTCTTATTGGAGCAATGCTTCTTGGACCTAGAATTGGAAAGTTTGTTGATGGAAAGGCTCAAGCAATGCCTGGACATAACATGGCGTTGGCTACACTTGGTGCGCTGATTCTTTGGATTGGTTGGTATGGCTTTAATCCTGGCTCAGAATTAGCTATGGATGAGTATGTTGCTTTTGTTGCTGTTACAACAACCCTTGCGGCTGCTGGGGGTGCTATAGCGGCAACTGTTATTTCAACGCTTTCATCTGGCAAGCCTGATTTAACAATGATTATCAATGGGATCCTTGCTGGTCTAGTGAGTATTACTGCTGGTTGTGGGAACATGACTTTGACAGGCTCTTGGCTAGCAGGATTTGTTGGTGGTGTAATTGTTGTGTTTGCTGTATCTGCATTGGATTCATTTGGTATTGATGACCCAGTAGGTGCGTTCTCTGTTCACGGAGTATGTGGTATTTGGGGAACAGTTGTTATTGGACTGTGGGGTGTTGATGGAATGGATCCAGGTGCTGCTGGTATTGGTCTACTAAATGGAGGTGGAATATCTACTCTCCTTGTTCAGGCTCTTGGTGCTGGTGCTTATGCAGTTTGGACAATAGTTACTTGCTGGATTGCGTGGTCAATTATTGGTGGCTTCTTTGGAGGTATTCGTGTTAGTGAGGAAGAAGAAAAACAAGGTTTAGATATTGGTGAACATGGTATGGAGGCTTACCCAGACTTTGCTTCATCTAATTAAGAGCAAATGTTTTCTTACAAAATGCCTGGCTTTATGCCAGGCATTTTTGTGCTTTTTTGCTCTTGCTAATAGAGTCTCAGTATTAATGGAACCTTAATAGAAATGGATACCCAAGCTTTTAAACGATCTCTCCACCATTCAGATCGTTATAATCGAAGAGGTTTTGAATCTCCTGCAAAAAGGGCTAAGGCTCTTGAGAAGGCTTATCAAAGTAATTTAATAGCATCTATTCGTGATAATGGATACTTGCTAGAGCATGGAAGAGTAAGGGTCAAGCTTGCTGAGGCTTTTGGATTTTGTTGGGGTGTAGAAAGAGCTGTAGCAATGGCTTATGAGACCAGACGGCATTATCCAAAAGAAAGTATTTGGATTACAAACGAAATTATTCACAATCCTTCAGTGAATGATCATTTGAGAAATATGAATGTTCGTTTTATCTCAGCTGAGAAAGGAGTAAAAGATTTCTCTTCAGTAAAGGAAGGAGATGTAGTGATATTGCCCGCTTTTGGTGCAACTGTGCAGGAAATGAAACTACTTCATGAGCGTGGCTGTCATATTATTGATACAACTTGTCCATGGGTTTCAAAAGTATGGCACACCGTAGAGAAACATAAGAAGCACGAATTCACTTCAATTATTCATGGGAAAGTTAAACATGAAGAAACATTAGCAACAAGTTCTTTTGCAGGAACCTATTTAGTTGTTTTAGATCTTGATGAGGCTCAGTATGTTTCTGAATATATTCTTGGTAACGGAAATCGAGATGATTTTATGAGAAGATTTGCCAAAGCTTTTTCTAATGGATTTGATCCAGATAGAGATCTTAAGAGACTGGGGGTGGCTAATCAGACAACAATGCTTAAGAGTGAAACAGAAGAGATTGGCAGACTTTTTGAAAAAACGATGCTTAGGAAATATGGCCCTTCTGATTTAAATGAACATTTCTTGGCCTTTAATACAATTTGTGATGCTACTGAAGAAAGGCAAGATGCAATGTTTTCTTTAGTGGATGAACCACTCGACATGCTGGTAGTTATTGGTGGCTTTAATTCATCTAATACTACTCATCTTCAAGAAATTGCTTTATCTAAAGGTATTCGTTCTTTTCATATAGATACGCCTGAGAGAATTGGAGATAAAGACAACACGATCACTCATAAACCATTAGGAAATGATTTAACAGTTGAATCGGACTTTTTGCCAGAAGGGATAGTTAATGTAGGGATTACTTCTGGTGCATCCACACCTGATAGAATTGTTGAGCATGTAATTCAAAAACTTATAAATCTTAGTGAGGCTTAAGTAATAGCCTAAATAGCATCTTTTAAAAGAAAAGCTAAACCTATATCAGTTCAGAAAATTCACTATTTTAATTTAATAAAAACTGATTTTAGTCAACAGAATCTGCTGATAAACAACTAATATGTAATTCTTATACTTATAAGTAATGGCTGATTCAGGACAAATTAATTCGCCAAAACCGGATTCTTCTTCATCTAACCAGCCTCAGAAGGTTGAAGTAGTAGTGGCTAGTCCTTCTGATGGGGATGTGAACATTTTGGGAGAACTGGCGACTTTTATCTTGAGAGTAGGCTTTAGTTTATTTATGGTTCATCATGGACTTGAGAAACTCCAAGACCCTCAGGGGTTTGCGGAATTTGTTGTTGGAAAATATTTTGGATTTTTACCAGGAGATCCAATAATTTGGACATTTGCAGCAGGGATAACGCAAGTTATTTGTCCAATTGGATTGGCTCTGGGAATATTTACGAGGCTTTGTTCCTTAGGGCTTCTTAATACAATGCTTTTTGCACTATATTTTCATTTTATTGATACTGGTTTAGAAGGTTTCCCTTTTGCAGTAGTTGAAGGTCATAATTATATCTTTGAATTATCAGCAATTTATGCTGCAATATCTTTCTACTTTTTATGCGCAGGACCTGGCAGATTAGCAATTTTTAAGAAAAAGAATAAAGTAACTTATTATCCTAAAGGTTCTCAAAGTTAAATTATATTTGTAATTTAACAGTTAATTTAAAAAATATTAATGTAGAAAATGTCTAATTCCAGTAAAAACCATAGGGATATTTAATTCGTCACAAGCTTTGATTGATAATTCATCTTTAATACTTCCCCCTGGTTGAATAATTGCACTTACCCCATATTTTGCTGCGAGACGGATTGTGTCATCGAAAGGGAAAAAACCATCGCTGGCTAAAACTGCTTGATTTGCCTTTTTACCAGCAGCTTCAAGAGCTATTTTTGCAGAGCCAATTCTATTTGTTTGACCAGCTCCAATGCCAAGTGTTTGTAAAGATGACGCGATAACTATTGCATTAGAACGAACATGTCTAACTACTTTCCATGCAAAATTAATATCTTCTTTTTGAAGATGTGTTGGTTGTAATTTTGTGACAACTTTCCAGTTGCTTTCATCTATTACTAGGTCATCACTGTCTTGCACGATGATGCCTCCAAGAATACTCCTAATAGTTATTCTTTCTGCTCTTTGTATAAAGCTCTTGTTTAGTTCAATTAGCCTTAAATTTTTTTTCTCTGAAAGGATTACTTTTGCGTCTTCATTAAATTTTGGTGCTACTATACATTCTAAAAATAGACTTTTTAATTCTATAGCTGACTTTAAATCTACAGCACTATTTAATGCAACTATTCCACCAAAAGCACTTATTCTATCTGCATCTAAGGCCTTTTTAAGTGCTGATGAAACTGAGCTTCCTATTGCGACTCCGCAAGGATTAGTATGCTTAATAACTACAGCGGCATGTCTAAATAATTTGTTGCTATTTTCATCCCCATAATGAAAATCTCTTATTGTTGATAATGCTGCTTCTAAATCTAATAAATTATTAGTACTAATTTCTTTACCTTGTATTTTATTTGCTCCATCCCAACCTTGATTAGTTGAACTATACCATGCAGCTTTTTGGTGAGAATTTTCTCCGTACCTAAGAGTTTGTTTTATCGGAATCGATTCAATCCATTGAGATTCTTTGCTAGATACTTTATTTGCCATCCATTTGCTGATAGCAGCATCATAACTTGCTGTATGTTCAAATGCCTCTAGAGCTAATTGAGATTTAAGAGATTGGGAAATATTCCCTTTACTAAGCTCTTTAATAAATTTTTCATATTGGCTTGGACTTGTTAAAATTGTTACCGACTCATGGTTTTTAGCAGCAGCTCTAACCATTGCTGGTCCACCAATATCAATATTTTCAATAGCAGTTTCCCAGCTTACATTTGGATCTTTAATTGTTTCCTGGAATGGATATAGATTAACAATAACTAAATCAATATTATTGATTTTTGCTTTTTTAAGATCATTTTGATGAGATTGATCTTTTCTTTTTGCAAGAATGCCTCCATGGACTTTTGGATGGAGAGTTTTTACTCTACCTCCCAAGATTTCTGATGCCCCTGTATAGTCTGCAACACGAGTAACTGGAATGGATGCTTCTTCAAGTGTTTTTGCCGTTCCCCCGCTTGAAATGATTTGATATCCATATTTGCTGGTAAGAGTTTTGGCAATTGGAATTAAGCCTTGCTTGTTTGAAACGCTTATTAATGCAATAGGTGGCATAAGAGAAGAAATAAACCCAGTCCAACAGTTAACTTAAGCATTAAAGATGCAATTTGCTTGATGGAAGAAGAACTCTTTTGTTTTCCTCCTGAAACGGCTACTCATAGATTGATATTGCTTCATGGATGGGGAGCTGATGCTGAAGACCTTATGCCGCTTGGAGAATACTTAGTTAATTCATTGGAAGGAGTACAAATTGAATTGATCTCTCTGCGAGCTCCTCAGAGTCATCCTGAGGGGATAGGGAGGCAATGGTATGGGCTTTTCCCTGCTGAGTGGGAAGAGGCAATTGAGTCTGTCCACTCACTTAGAAGACGATTACAAGGGCTTGTTTCAACACAGGTACCATTGGAGAGGACCCTCTTACTTGGATTCTCTCAAGGCGGTGCAATGGCTATCGATGCTGGTATTACTTTGCCTTTAGCAGGAATAGTTGGATGCAGTGCTTATCCTCATCCCGGCTTTAGACCACCAGTATCATTCCCACCTGTCTTGTTAACACATGGCACTCAAGATTCAATCGTTCCAATTAGTGCATCTGAAAAACTTTTAGAATTATTTAATCGTAGCGACAGCGCATTAGAAATTTACCCTTTTGAAGGAGGCCATGAAATCTCTCAAAAGGTCCATGGACCAATAAAGGAATTTATCGAAGGCTGCTTTTATTAGTTAAATGTTCGTTTTATGAATAGCTAGAAATTTAATTAAGTTATTTAAACAAAAGCATATTCATATTCTTCTATTTCTTCCCAATCATCAGCTGTTAATTCTAGACCTTCAAACATATTATGCTCTCCTACTGCTTCAACAATTGTTCTTAATGAAGGGAAAAGAAAATGATTTTCTTCGGCATATTGTGCACTAAATAATCCTTTCTCACCCCAGAAAAACCTATCAGTAGTATGTTCATTTCTTCGAACATTGACAATGGCAGGAGCATTGATCGTTGTTTCAGCTATGTAGCGCCTAGCTGCTGTTACGGGTTTGTACTCTCCAGTCTCAAGGTGAAATGTTGGTACATGTGCCATAACTCTTTGACCAGCCAAGCGTCTGCGGCTAATCCTCTTGCGCTTTTTTGACATGAGATGATGACCCCTGAAGAAGAACTAAGAACAGTGAATGAAATTAAAATGAAACGGCTAATGCTAAAGAAAATTCCCAGAAAAAAAACTCTTGCTTAAATTGTGGAGAATTTTTAACAAAAGCTCTTGGCAAACTAATTCGCTAAGAAGCTTTTATCAGACTCTTAGTAAGACTTTGCTCAGGGTACCCATCAACCTCTGATATAGCCTTAATAGCACGCTTTTATAGAATTTTGATAAATAGACCATTACATGAGTCTCTTGTAAAGTCTCTTAAATGGCCCTTCAATATCTTAATACTTTTTTCTGAATTTTCAAGCTTTTCGCTTCCTGGTCGAGATGCTCGAGATTTAAAAAAATAATTATGCAGTTTTCGAATCGATTTTTGAACCTGGTTGATGAACAGTTAAGTAGCTTCGAGTTTGATGCTGAACTTGAGGCTGTGGTTGCTTATGTTGCCAAAACCAATGAAAAAGATTCCCCAACTTTAGAGGTTGTAGGGCAGAGGCCAAAGCAAATCATCAAGAAACTAGGCCCTATTGAGAATGACCCAGACTTGAGAGTCCCTTCGTCTAACCGTCGCTGGTACCCATTGCAAGAAGGTTCCATATTGTTAGGAGTTTTAAGAGCAGAAAGGCATCCTTCAGATAGTCAATGGCCAGATGCTCTTGATACGCGATTGCAGATAAGTGCTTCAGCTTTGGCAAGTTTTTTGAGTGTAGAACTTGACCGGGAAAAGCTTGTAAATGAGTTAAGTGAACAAAAAGAACAAATTGGAGTATTGATTCATCAGTTAAGAAATCCTTTGGCAGCTTTGCGTACTTATGCTCAGTTGCTTTTGAGAAAGTTAGGACCAGAGAGCAGCCAGAGAAATTTGGTTGAGGGATTATTGAGCGAGCAAAAACAGGTTGATAAATATTTACGGGCTTTGGATCAGCTTTCTCAACCAAATCTGGCTTCTAAAACATTTGCTCCTGTCAGATTACTTTTGCCGCCATTGCTTCAAACTGAAAAACCTTTGGATCTGATGGAATTGTTCAATCCTTTAATTGATCGAGCAAAAGCAACCGCAAAACTACAAGGAAGGGAATGGTTTGGACCAGTTAATTTGCCTGATTGGATTAAAAAGTTAAGGCCATCTAGTGAAGCTGTTTCTGCTGAAATAATTGCCAATCTTTTAGAAAATGCATTTAGGTATTCACCCGTATCTGCAGCAATAGGGATTGCTATTAATGATAAAGGGATTTGTGTTTGGGATAGTGGCACGCCGATTCCTCTTTCTGAAAGAGAAAATATATTTGCTAGCGGTTTTAGAAGTTCTAAAAGTAAAGAGTTTAATGGCTCAGGGTTAGGGCTAAGCCTTGGTAAGAAATTAGCTCAACAATTTGATGGAGAATTAAAATTAATTGTTAAACCAACTGATTTTGAAGAATCTCTTCCGAAAGATGGGAATGCTTTTGTGATTAGCTTCCCGGCAAAATGAGGGCTAGGGTTATTAGTAAAGATGTTTCTACTAAAACAACAGAAGCACCATATGAGTCTCCACTATGGCCCTTGATTCTTCTTGCAAGAAAATATGGAACCATTATTGAAGGTATAAAACCAATTAGAACAGAGAAGATTAGATATTTTTTTAATATATAGCTAAGATTTATAAATGTTATAGTAAATAATAAAATTGCTATGAAAATAATTGATGGAATAGATTCCTCAAAATTACTTTTCCAATTATTTCTATGGAAGTCTGAAGAACTCTCTTTTTGAATTGAAGGATAATTTCCTATTGCGATGACTTGAGAATATCTACCCCAGAAAGAAGATATTGGAAGTGCAAATAAGAAAAGTAATCCTAGTTTATTTAAGGCTGCTATTTGTAGTGCAAGATTAATAGCTAATGCAATGACTCCACTTGCACCAACTCTGCTATCTTTCATCGCTTCGAGACATTTCTTAGGACCGGCGGAAATTCCATCTGCAGTATCAATTAATCCATCGAAATGAATCCCTCCTGTAACCCATAAATTAAAAGCAATGCCAACATAAGGTAATGATTCTTTAGGCCATTTTAGAAAAAATAGAGTTAGCATTAAACATGCTTGTAAGGCACCTATTAGAAGGCCTATTAAGGGGGCGTACCGAGCAATCCTTTTGAATTTGGGTTTAATACCTGGCCATTGAGGTAGAACAGTATAAAAAACCCATGCACCAGAAAGCTCTTTTAACCAATTTGGTGAATACAGAATGAAGACCTTTTGAAAACTAGTTAATTCACAACGTAGGTTGTAAGAGTACTCAATGCTGAGAAAGCTTGTAGTTATTTTTTAAAGATATGAATATGTTTGATTTTCAGATTCATTCAGAATGCCCTAACACTTCTGGAAGAGTAGGAAGTTTCTTAACTCCTCATGGAAAATTAAGTACACCGCAATTCATGCCTGTAGGGACTCTGGGCACAGTCAAAGGTATTACTGCAACTCAGTTAAAGGAAGTTAAGGCTCAAATGGTTCTTGCTAATACTTTTCACTTGCATATTCAGCCTGGTGAGGAGATTGTTAAAAAAGCAGGGGGTTTGCATAATTTTATGGGTTGGGATCAACCAATCCTTACTGATTCAGGAGGTTACCAAGTTTTTAGTTTGAGCAAGCTCAACAAAATAGATGATCAAGGCGTGTCGTTTAAGAATCCTCGTGATGGAAGAGATATTGATTTAACTCCGGAAAAAGCAATGCAAATTCAAATGGACTTAGGCGCCGATGTAGTCATGGCTTTTGATCAATGCCCTCCATATCCAGCTACTGAGAATGAAGTTGAAACAGCCTCAAAAAGGACCCACCATTGGTTAGAACGATGCGTAGAAGCTCATACACGAAAGGATCAGGCCTTGTTTGGAATTGTTCAAGGTGGTTGTTATTCGCATCTCAGAGAAGAAAGCGTTAGACGAGTTGTAAGTTTTGATTTGCCTGGCATAGCAATTGGTGGAGTTAGTGTTGGCGAGCCATCTTTAGAGATTCATAAGATAGTTCGTCATGTGTCTCCTCTTTTGCCTGTCAAAGTGCCAAGGTATTTAATGGGAATTGGAACTGTTAGAGAGATGGCCATAGCTGTTGCAAATGGTATTGATCTTTTTGATTGCGTTCTCCCAACAAGACTGGGAAGACATGGAACTGCTTTGGTACGTGATGAACGTTGGAATCTGCGTAACGCATGCTTTAAAAACGATTATCAGCCTTTAGACACAAGTTGCACTTGTGAAGCTTGTCTTAATCACAGCAGGGCATATCTCCATCATTTAATTCGTAACGATGAATTGCTTGGCCTGACTCTCTTGAGCTTGCATAACCTTAGTCACCTAATACGTTTTGCACGGGCAATGACACTTGCAATTCAAGATGGATGTTTTTCAGAGGATTTCGCTCCGTGGCAGAAAGACTCGATTGCGCGTCACACGTGGTAGCGTCACTTGCAAACGTCAATGAATTATTTAGGGATGGCACCGCTTACCCTCGCTTTACTTGCTCAGTTGCCTGAGGCTTATCAAATTTATGCCCCAACGGTTGATGTTCTTCCGTTGATTCCATTGCTTTTCTTTTTGCTTGTCTTTGTTTGGCAAGCAGCAGTTGGCTTTAGGTAACCCTTTTCTCTATTTAGCTTTTTATAGCTAGGTAAATTTAGGCCTTTCTTTTCTGGCAATTTAAGTCAGACAGAGAATTATTTAGACTCTTGTTTTAGCAATAAGAGTCGGTTTTATATTGGCTCATCAAGAGTAATACCCTCTCCAGGTTCTTCCACCGCTTTCTCAATCAAGTCAGCAAGAAATAATGCTCGTGAAGCTTGTGGGCCATCTACAGCTGGGACTTCTAATCCTCTTACGCATTGTAGAAAGTGTTCAAGTTCAGCATAAAGTGGTTCGATGGAAGTAGTGCTAACTTCTTCAACAAATCCGTCAGTGCGATAAAGCAGTTCCCCATGGTCTGCTGAGTACCATTCATGAGTCTTCCGGTGAATATGAAGTGTGTGATTTAAAAAGTCAGTTTCTACAAGACTTTTTTTGCAGTGGGCACTTAAGTTACGTATCTTTCTATGACTCATTTTGCTTGCAGTCAAACTAGCAATTACTCCATTTGTAAATCCAAGAGTTGCGTTCACATAGTCCATTGGACCGTTCAGGCTGCAACCGCCAACTGCAGCAAGTCTGGAAACAGGAGCATTGGCTAATTCGAGCACTAGATCTAGATCATGGATCATGAGATCTAGAACTACTGAAACATCATTTGCTCTGTCAGGGTGAGGACTGTGTCTCCTTGCTTCAAGGACTAAAACTTCTTCTTCAGTTACAACTTTTGTAAGCTCTTTGAAAGCAGGATTAAACCTTTCAATATGGCCAACTTGCAATAATCTATCTGCATTATTTGAGGCATTGATAAGTTCAGTTGCTTCTTTTTGGCTTGCAGCAATTGGCTTTTCTATCAAAATATGTTTTCCGGCTTCTAAACAATTAATTCCAACTTTGTGATGAAACAAAGTTGGGACAGCTATACAAACTGCCTCCACTTTTGGGAGAAGTTCTTTGTAATTTGAGAACCAAGAACAATTGAATTGTTCTTGTGCTAATTGCCCACGTTTCGAATCTAGATCTGCTACACCTACAAGCTCTGCGTCTTTTAGAAGACTTAAAACTCTTGCATGGTGCCACCCCATGTTCCCTATACCAATTACACCAACCTTCACCGGTACAATGGCGGAGGTCATTTTAAAGTCACCGTATTATTCACTTAGAATATCCTTTATAGATTTTCTTTTGAAGTTTTTGATGGCAAGGTTACTTTTACTGTTTCAATTCTAGGGCCTTTCATTGAGATTATTTGGAAATGGATTCCATTATCTAATAGAGAGTCGCCTTTTAAAGGAACTTGCTGAAATTTTTCTAAAAGAAAACCTGCGAGTGTATGGTAATCATTTGATTCAGGAAGATCAATATCAAGTTGTCGATTGATTTCCATGATTTCCAAATCCCCTCCTGAGAGCCATGTCTCAGGGATTATTGCTATTTGTTTTAAAAAAGGTTCTTTTAGAGAATCAATCTCATCTCCAACTATTTCTCCGGTTAAGTCAGCAGAAGTAATTAACCCTTCTGTGCCTCCATGCTCATCAACTACTAATAAAATAGGGTTCCCACTTTTTATTAGAGGAAGTATCTTATCCAAAGTGCAGGTTTCAAGAACTTTGGGAACTGATTGCACATATTCTCTTAATGATGTATCAAGTTGCATTGTTCCTTTGGATATTGGATCTGCAAGCTGACGAAGATCTAATACTCCTAGAACATCATCGAGTGACTTGTCAGTAACTAGGAAACGAGCATGTCTACTAAAATGAACTTCTTTCATTAATTCAGAGAAGTTTACATTACTGGGCAAAGTAACCATTCCAGAGCGAGGAACCATTATTTCTCTTACTTGTGTGTCGCGCAAGGCAAATACTCCTTCCAAAATATTCTTTTCATCAGGTCTTAATCCAGTTACGCCACCTCTTTCTATTAGAGTTTCTAGTTCTCCTGCAGAAAGGGCAGATACAAGAGAATCCCATCTAGTATTTAGTCCAACAATCTCTAGCAGACAGGATGAAATTTTTTCTAATAAGAAAAGAATTGGAGCAATTCCTCTCATTATGAATTCAAGAAGCGGGGAAAGATTTAGAGCTGCTTTTTCTGTTCTATTAAGCACTAGTGCTTTTGGGACAAGTCCTCCTAGTAGAGTTAGTAGAGTTATACAAGAAATAAATAGAATAATTTCCAAAATAGACTTTGATTGACTTTTAGCAACCCATTTAGCTTGAGATAGCTCGTTTATAAGCCATCCAATTGATACTAAAGAAACAGTAGTCCCCAATTGTGTCACCATTAGAAGCCTTCTCAGCTTTCTCTGTAATCGATTAACAGAATTAGCCCCAGGCTCTTTCTCTTCTATAAGCCTTTCTACACGACTTGGCCGTAATCGAAGCACCGCAAGTTCTCCAGCAGCAAATAAAGCTGTTAAGGCAATTAATATGCCTAGTAGAAGAAATTGCATCAATGAATTCAAAATGGGGGTGGCGAGGATCGAACTCGCCTAAGGCGAATTATGAGTTCGCTGCATTCACCAGATTGCTACACCCCCTAAATAATGGGTTTTTTAAATGGTCTTTGGTGAATATAAAGACCTTAAGAGGAATAATAATTAGAAGCTAAGCCTCTGAAGTAAGACAATGCTCTAAAGATTTAATTTTCCACATGAATTCACCATTTAAATCTAGACAAACTTCTAGAGAAAAGCTCCTAACTCTTTTGGTTTCCAAAGCATATAGATATGGAAACTTTACTCTGTCTTCAGGAAGAAAGAGCAACCACTATGTGAACTGCAAACCTGTAAGTCTTAGTGGTGATGGACTTGTTCTATTAGGTGGCATGATATTGGAAAAGGTTGAACCAGAATCCTATGCTGTGGCTGGAATGACTCTTGGTGGTGATCCATTGGTGAGTGCAGTTGCTATGGCAGCAGCCCAATTAGGAAGATCTTTAGATGCATTGATAGTCAGAAAAGAGCCTAAAGGATATGGAACAGCAGCTTGGATGGAAGGCCCCCTTCCCAAAAAGGGTTCCTTAATTACCGTTTTAGAGGATGTTGTGACAACAGGTGGCTCTTCTTTGAAAGCAGCAAATCAACTTATTGATGCAGGGTATAAGGTGGAAACTATTATTACTATTGTTGATAGACAAGAGGGTGGCGAAATGGCAATTAAACAAGCTGGTCTAAATTTAAAAAGTCTTTTTTTATTAGATGAAATTTCTAAAAAATTCAATGCACTTAAGTCGTGATTTTTTTTAATAATCATTTCTGGGATCAAACATTTACTTTGTTTAAAATAGAAGGTCCCGATGCTAGGAATTTTCTAAACAGCCAGACAACTTTTGATGTTTTGGGAATTCAAGAAGGGTGCCTTTTCCGTACTTGTTGGTTATCACCAATAGGAAGGTTTAAGTCTTTGCTGGAGGTAAGACTGTCAGGTGAATGTATTGAATTCCTTGTATTATCAGGGAATAATAAAGAGTTAATTGATGGCCTAAATAAAGTAATATTTCCTCTCGATAGAGTTAAGATTACAGAGTGTGGTGAAGTTAGAAGATTACAAATATTGTCTATGGAAGACTCATGGAAGGAAACAGAGACCCAATGGATATCAAATGAAATCCCTGAAAACTTTATGGCTCTTAAACCTGCTGATAAAAGTATACTTCAGGAATGGAAGATTAGACAGGGTTTGCCATGTATTTTTAATAATATTCTTGAAAAATGTAATCCGTTTGAGCTTGGTCTTTCCGACTTTGTTAACCTTAAAAAAGGTTGTTACTTAGGTCAGGAAACTTTGTCTAAGGTTAACAATATGGGAAAGTTAAGGTATAAATTAAGATTGTTTGAATCCCTTGAAAATATTAACTCTGGAGATAGTTTAATTCTTTCATCTAAAAATAGTTCAAATGAAAATGTAGGTATTGTGTATACTTCGATGCGATCTCGAAATTGTTCATCTATAGGATTAGCCTTAATTAGAGGTAGATTTGCTTCTTTTGAAAATCTTGATTTGCAAAATGAACTTGGCAAAATTAAGCTTATAAATCCCATAGGATTTAAAGGAATTTAATAATATAAAATCTTATTTTTATTCTTTACTTAGTATCCATTCGGCTACTTTCCAAGTTGCAATACAATCATCTTTATTATATTCAAGAATTAAATCTAGTTTTTTAGATTTTTGATTTCTAATTTCGTTTGACCCTCTCCATTGTCTCCACCAAAGTAACGCTCTGGCACCATTACTTCTTCTATGGGTCCATCTAAATTTTAACCATTGAGCAACATTCTTCAAACTATAATTTGACACTGGAAGCATCCAACCTTCTTTTAACCTAGCATGAATATCTATAAATCTAATTGTCATTTCTTTAATCTCTTCTTCACTTTCTCCTTGCCTTTTAGCTAATTTATAAAATGATCTTAGCTCAGTTTCACCATAATGAAGCACAGGGAAATTTTTAAAAGTTTTTAATCTGTTTTTAAGTTTCTTCCATATCTTTTCCTCGTTATCATATTCGAAATTTAAGATTGGCTTATATTCGGCATTCGCTAAAGACCATTTTCGATTCTTTTGACGTCGAAGGCAAATAAAACCATGAAGGAAGTCATGCTTCGCATCTGGGTCTGATTCGATATCATAAATTAAAACCCCTTCAGCAAATTTGAGTTCAGTTAATAGCATTTTTTCAGCTAACCTTTTTGGGACTAAATTTATCTGTACCCTTGCTTGATTAATAAGTTGAGAAGCAATTCTCTGATGCGCTTCTCCATATTTGCTTAGGCTATTACTTAAATTATTTGAACTAGTTGAAGCAAGCTGGCTGAGATCCCTAATGCCTACTTCTTGAAGAAGATTTTTTCTTTTTGCACCAACACCATTTACTTCACTTAAATCCCCTTCTTGAGCAGCCTTTTTATCACAGAAATCTTTCCAGGAGCAGAGGTTACATTTTTTTCTATCTGATGTGAGATCAGGTGGATCCCCTTTGGAAATGTCTTTATTGATTCTTTTTAACGAATCTAATAATTCATATTTTATTTTTGTTGTGAAAATAATTTTTTCTACTTCTAAACCATTGCTACCTTTTGATATAACTAGACCATATTTGACTTCGACTTTTTGTAATTGTTCTAGTAAATATCCCCAAAAAGCTAAAGAAAGACGTTTCTCTCTAGTGACTCTGTGTCCTTGTCTCACTGCTATTGGGATGTAGGAGAATGCACCCCAGCAACTTTTACCCTTTATTTTTTGAAGTAGAAGAGGGTGACCTTCTATGGATAAACCTAAAGGCGTAACTCCTTTTAATCGCACTCCAACGACTTCTTCGGCACCTCTGTGAAACCCTTGAACTCCTCTTTGGGGAGAATTCTGTAAGAACTCTTCAACACTTTTGTGTTGGTGATCAAGCTGAAGAGCTCGATGGGGGGACCAGATTTTTTTTTGATTATTTTCATTGAGATCTAACCAAGCCTTTCTCTTGCAGCGTATCCAGCTACATAAGATTCGATCAGTTATTGCTTTACTTCCTAGAATATGAGAAGTCATATAGCTAGACTAATTTGATTTTCACGAAAACTTATTTAATTAATTGTTTTGAATGTTTTAGCAAACTATGAAATTGGAAGCATCACCAATTCGATTTGGCACTGATGGCTGGCGAGGGCTATTGGCTGTTGATGTCACTATTGAAAGACTTCTTTTAGTAGCATTGGCAGCCACTGAAGAAATGCTTCTTAGAGGTAATCAAGATCTTTCTAAGAAGGTAATCATTGGTTATGACAGAAGATTTTTGGCCTCCGAATTTGCTGAGGCAATAGCCTCAGCAGTGAGAGCTTGTGATTTGGAACCTTTGTTGGCAGATGTTGCAGTAACAACTCCTGCATGCAGTTGGGCAGTAGTTGAACATAAAGCTTTAGGAGCATTAATCATTACAGCTAGTCATAATCCTCCAGAGTGGCTGGGTTTGAAAATTAAGAACCCAAGTGGAGCTTCAGTTGATGAAGATTTTACGAGAGCTGTTGAGCAAAGAATTCTTTTAAGGCAGAAATCTATTCCGGTTGTGCAAGAAACCCAGACATTTGAATGTAGAAAAAATCACTTAATGGGATTAAAGAGGAAATTTGATATTCCTGCACTTGTTAAGGGAGTAAAAAATATGGGATTAAAAGTAATAGTTGATTCAATGCATGGCTCTGCTGCAGGTTGTATAAAAGAAATTCTTGGGAGTGAGTCTGCGGAGTTTCTAAAAGAAATACGTACAAATCGTGATCCATTGTTTGGAGGAAATGCTCCTGAGCCATTAGAGAAGAATCTCGATGAACTTATTGCTAAAACTAAAAAATCTTCAAAAGTAGGTTCTCCTTCTTTAGGAATGGCTTTTGATGGTGATGGTGATCGAATAGCAGTTATTGATGAAACAGGAAGGTTTTGCAGTACACAATTATTGATACCTCTTTTTATTGAGCATTTGGCTAAAGTTAGGGATTTTCCTGGCTGTGTGATTAAAACAGTTAGTGGTTCTGACTGTATTCGTTCAATAGCAGAAGAGTTTGATAGACCACTCATTGAATGTCCAGTAGGTTTTAAATATATTGCGAAAGAAATGCTTCGCTTAAATGTATTGATTGGTGGGGAAGAGTCAGGAGGTATAGGATTTGGTAATCACTTACCAGAAAGAGATGCTCTATATGCTGCTTTATTATTACTTGAGTCAATTGTCCAAGGGAGGCAGCCCTTAGGAGTTCGGTTAAATAATCTGGCAAATAATATAGGTTCGAGTGCATATGACCGTTTTGATCTTTTGCTTGCAGACAATGAATCAAGATTAAGATTGGAAGATTTCTTAAGAAGAGATCCTCCATCATTAATTGGAACCAAAAAAGTTCAGCAAGTAATTTTGATCGATGGATGCAAGCTAAAGTTTGGTGATAGAGACTGGCTTATGTTTCGTTTTTCTGGAACTGAGCCTCTCCTAAGAATTTATTGCGAAGCTCCAACAAGTAAAGAAGTTAAAGAAACTCTTGCTTGGGCTAAAGAATTTATTGCATCAATATGAATTTGCATCTTGAAAGCAATGCTTTGCCTACTCTTGTAATTGCAAGTTCTAATCAAGGCAAGGTTGATGAATTTAAAAGACTCTTGTCAAATTACCCAGCTTTAGTGATTGGTCAGCCCGTTGGAATTGAAGTTGAAGAAACAGGCAAAAGGTTTATTGATAATGCTCGTTTAAAAGCTATTGCGGTGGCGGAGCATACGGGTGAAATGACTCTTGCAGATGATTCAGGGTTATGTGTTGAAGCACTAGGTGGGGCACCAGGCGTTCATTCTTCAAGATATGCAAATAGTGATAGAGAGAGGGTTTCAAGGCTCCTAAATGAACTAGAAATTTTCTCAAATAGGAGTGCTTTTTTCTTGGCAGCTCTTTGCTTAGCTGCTCCTAATGGGAAAGTTTTATTAGAAGTTGAAGGTCGTTGTGATGGCTTTATAACAATTGAGCCAAGAGGTAATGATGGATTTGGTTATGATCCCATCTTTATGCCCAAAGCAACGGGAATGACTTTTGCAGAAATGGGCTTTGATGAAAAACAAAGAATTAGCCATCGAGCTATTGCTTTTCGAAAATTAATCCCAGGGTTGAAAAATTTTTTTTAAATTGTTAGCTTCTAAAATTATTCGTCAAATTCAAAATTCTTTTGATTCAGCCCAGCTTCCATGTAATCCATGAGGTATTTTTATAGGTATTCTCAAGGTTGCTTGATGGCTAAGGTCTTTCGCTTTTAACACTACCAGTTCATTGGCTTGGAGTTCTCCATCCCAAATTAAGACTAATACCCATCCTTGGTCTTCTTCTTTAGAAGAGCTATGAGGGACCATGAGTGGTTCACTAACAAAGCCTCTTGGGGCAATACTCCAGGTATGGAATTCTCCATTACTCAAATCTAATTTTTTGATTGCTTGCAGAGGTCCATTGCCAGTTTCTTTTTCTGCAATAGCCATCCAACTATATTTTGCTTCAAGACCGACTTTCCTTGGATTTACCATTGCAAATTCACAGCATTGATTGCTTAATGTTGTTTCTTCTATTGAGTTTGTTAATAGATTAATTCGGCATCTTTTTAAAACCCCTTCGGGAAGTTTATTGAAGTCGATTTTCTTAAAATCTGTATTTGGTTCAATTGAAGGGAAGTCTTTATAAAAAATGCTTTCTACAAAGACTTCATCATTTTTTTCCCATGAATTTAAATGATGAAAAACAAAACCATTTGGAGCATCAATGATTCGTGGATTTGTTTTAGAAAATATTCCATGATCTCTTGGTATTAACCAGAACTTACTTTTCTTTTTGAAGTTAGATTTTAAGCATTGCGCGGCACCTTTTTGACCTAAGAGATATGGGAGAGGGTTCAAATCAAGGGCATTTTGAAGAAAAATTGCCCAATTAGGGGTGATGGCAAAGTCATGGAGAAATGCAAAACCATTAAATGTATCCTTCCTGTCTGTAATCAAGCTGCCAGTACTTTCTCCTTTATTGGCAAATTCCATTAGTCTTATAGTACTTTTGGGTCCTGTTTTTAGACTAAAGGTGACCATCCTTGAGTTGTCGTTATAGTGTCCTGGATCAAAGCGAGGGTGAGCACTAAATGCTTCATTTGCTGATAGTGCCCCTTGTAAATTAGCTATTCCATTAGTTTCTAAAGTCTCGGGGTTTAAGCTATGAGGACTACCTGCTTCCCATAGGGCAAGAAGTTCTTCACCAAGTTTTATTACATTGGTATTAGCAATATTTTTCAAACGAAGATCGAAGGCATTAGATAGACTTAAACCTGATTTTTTAGTCCCAAACACTCCTCTGTAAAGGAACTTTTCTGCTTTTTCCTCTTCTTCCCATGCTTTTGTTCTTACAAAACGATTGCTTAAGGTGACGTTCCCATCTTTGAATTGCATTGATGAAATCATTCCGTCGCCATCAAAAGGATGATGAACCCAGTCTCCTTTACGTTCTAACCTCCCTGGCCCATTTCTATAAAAAGTACCATTTAGATCTTTGGGAACTTCACCTTTAATTAATTTTAATGGGGTCTTTTTATATTCTTTGTCTACATTGCAATAGGCACTAGACCAGTCTTCTTGATTAAACCCTTCTGAATTACTGGTTTTATCGGCCTCTATTACAGGATTCATCGTACAAATTGATGCGTCAAACCAATTGATTTTCGCGCAAATAGCATGAAAACGCGAGAGAAAATTATTTAGTGGTAGTTTTCACCGTTAATTGTTATTGCCTGCTTGTTCGAGAACCCCTTTGCTACTTGGTATTTCACCTAACCGTCTTGGATCAAACTCTATTGCCATTCTTAATGCTTTAGCAAATGCTTTAAAGCATGCCTCA
Source organism: Prochlorococcus sp. AG-363-B11 (assembly GCA_003278425.1). GTDB lineage: Bacteria > Cyanobacteriota > Cyanobacteriia > PCC-6307 > Cyanobiaceae > Prochlorococcus_E. The sequence continues at coordinate 95,799 of QCFE01000002.1, forward strand.
ACTATGTGGTGGGAATTGCTTCCGTTAAGTTGCCGTATATGCAACGTTAAACCACTATTGTTTGCAATTGCTACAAAGAATTCTTTTATAAGCTCTGTGTCATAAGTGCCAATTTTCTGAGTGGGGATATCTAATTCATAATTTATATGGGGACGACCTGAGCAATCCAAGACAACTTGAACCAGCGCTTCGTCTAATGGTGCAGTAAATTGCCCAAATCTGTAAATTCCTTTTCTGTCGCCTAAAGCTTTAGACAAGGCTTGCCCAAGAGCAATCCCAACATCTTCATTAGTATGATGATCATCTATATGAGTGTCACCTGTTGCTAGGACTTCTAGATTTACAAGTCCATGGCTGGAAAGTTGATGAAGCATATGATCTAGAAAAGCAATCCCTGAAGAAATGTTGCTCTTCCCAGAACCATCAAGTTCCAATCGAATTTTTACATCAGTTTCGTTTGTGACTCGATGAATTACCCCTTCCCTTTGATGATTCATATAACTAAAGAACTAGCTCAACTAAACCTATGGTGGCACCAAAACTACATTCCGTTAATAGAATATCCTGCATCTACGTAAATAGTTTGCCCTGAGATGCCACTTGAAAGGTCACTTAGAAGGAATGCTGCAGCATTACCAACTTCTGTTTGAGTAACAGTTCTGCGTAAGGGTGCTTTCTCTTCAACATTGTGGATCATGTCAAGTATTCCCCCAATTGCTGAACTGGCCAAAGTTCTAATAGGACCAGCACTGATTGCATTTACGCGAACTTGATTGTCTGGACCTAGCTCTGCAGATAGATATCGAACGGATGCTTCAAGGGCTGCTTTTGCTACTCCCATAACGTTGTAATTAGGGATTGCTCTTTCTGCTCCTAAATAAGTCAATGTCACAACACCGGCCTTTTCACTAAATAGCGGCTTTGCATATTTACAAAGTGGAGCGAGTGAATATGCACTGATATCTAGAGCGCGTGCAAACCCTTCAGAGGTTGTAGCACTGTAATTGCCAATTAGCTCTTCCTTTCCTGCAAAAGCTAGACAATGTACTAGTCCATCTAATTTTCCCCATTTATGGTTTATTTCACTGAAAACTTCTTCAATTTGAGAATTGTCTTGAACATTAAGTGGTAAAAAAAGGCTTGGTTTTAATGGTTTTGTCAATTCGCGAACTTTCCCTTCGAATCGCCCTTTCTCGTCTGGTAAATAAGTAATGCCAAGTTCAGCCCCCCCTGCGTGAAGTTGTTGAGCTATACCCCATGCAATGGAACGATTGTTAGCTATTCCTGTTACAAGGATTTTTTTGCCACTTAGATTGAGAAGCATTTTTCGAGAAATATTTAGAAGGTTTTTATAATTCTCTCTTACGGAGGGTACATTCAGCGATATAAATAAGAAACTATTTTTAGGATTTTTCGCTAAGGATCTTGTGAATTATGGTTAGGACTGCATCGACAATGTTGCCTTTAGGGTCTTTGTTGCCATCATTTGATTTGCCTTTGGTTCGTAAAAACTTTAAAAGAAAGCTTGGTACTGAAAAATACTCAGATCATATTAATAACTATATGCTTGGTCAAAAACCAGTTTTGGTAATGATTCTTTGCGCGCATTGTCCATTTGTTAAACATATTGAACAGGAGTTGTCGAAGTTAGATTCTGACTTTTGTAATGATATTCAAATGCTAGCTATAGCAAGTAATTGTATAGATACTCATCCTGAAGATAGTCCAGAATATTTGGCTAAACAAGTAGAAGAAAATGGATGGACTTTCCCTTATTTGCTTGATTCAGATCAACAATTTGCCAAGTCATTAATGGCGGCATGTACACCTGATTTCTTCCTCTTTTCTGCCTCAACTAGAGCTGAACATAAATTAATTTATCGTGGTCAAATGGATGATAGTAGACCAGGGAATGGAATCCTTCCAACTGGCTTAGATTTAAGGGCTGCTATAAATGCCACTTTGAATTCTCAATTAGTTTCAAAGGATCAAAAACCTTCAATTGGATGCAACATTAAGTGGAGGCAAGGTTCTGAACCATCTTGGTTCTGCTGAAATGCAAATCAAGATAATTTAAGACTAGATAGGTAGTTACTTAAAGCTTTAAGCTGCCGTCTATGCAGGTACCTCCTTTTAGTCTGAACAAACAATTGTCCGAAATTGGACAAGAAATTAATGACGCTGTTTGGAAAGTGATTAACAGTGGCCATTTTATAGGTGGGGAGGAAGTTGAAAACTTTGAGAAATCCTTTGCAGAAGCTTGTAATACTCGTTATTCAATTGGATGCAATAGCGGAACTGATGCATTGGTGCTTGCCCTTAGAGCTCTAGATATTGGCCCAGGAGATGAAGTTATAACTTCATCTTTTAGTTTCTTTGCTACGGCTGAAGCTATCAGTAGTGTTGGGGCAAAACCTGTTTTTGTTGATGTAGACCCAAGTAACTATCTATTAGATTTAAATTTAATTGGACAAGCAATTAACTCTTCTACAAAAGCAATCCTTCCAGTCCATCTTTTTGGTTGCCCAATAGATATGACTCAATTAGTTTCGCTAGCTAAGCAAAATGGATTAAAAGTTATAGAAGATTGCGCTCAAGCTGCAGGTTCGAGGTGGGATGGTAAGTCTGTTGGGAGTTTGGGAGATGTTGGATGTTTTAGTTTCTTCCCGACGAAGAACTTAGGTGCTGCTGGAGATGCAGGCGCAGTCACAACAAATGATCATGATTTAGCTCAACGTATTAGACAGCTTGCTGTGCATGGAATGCCTCGGAGATATTTTCATACAGAAGTCGGATACAATAGCCGACTCGATTCAATTCAGGCTGCAATCCTTAATGTTAAATTGCCCCTTTTACCTAATTGGATAAGGAAGAGGCAGCAGATTGCTAAAAATTACCATGATTTATTAGACGGATTACCAGGATTAGAATTGCCTCAGTCTTCTATAGCAAATGCTCAGCTTCACTCATGGAATCAATATGTAATTAGAGTAAAAGATTGCCTTGATATTGATGAAAAAGAACGGAGAAATAGTGCACAAATAAATAAAAATGCATGCTTTAATTCACAAAATAGTAAAGACAGAGACTGGCTTAAGGATGGCCTTGAGGCTAAGGGTGTTAGCACAATTATTTATTACCCTATACCAATACATCTTCAGCCTGCATATAAAGAATTTGGGTATGATTCAAGACTTCTATCAAATACTGAGAGATTGTGTAGTCAAGTTCTAAGCTTGCCAATATTCCCTGAGCTAAATATAGAAGAACAAGAGTATGTTGCAAATTCAATTAGACAATTAGTAGAAAGTAAATAATTAATCAAAACTTTATCTTTTATAGATTGCTTAATTTTTTAGAAACTGACAGGCTCGATACCATGCTGTAACGCTTTTGCCGTCAAGAGCTTCGTTGCCATTTTTAATGGCATTCTCAAGCTCCTGAGGTGACATTTCTAGCACTTCGATGTCTTCATCTTCATCGCCTGCTGGCTGGCTCCTCAAATGTTGAATTCCTCGGGCTAGAAATAAATGAATGATTTCATCTGAATACCCAGGGCAAGGAAGCATCACTCCTAATGGGTCCCATTGAGTTGCTTTGTGACCAGTTTCTTCCTGTAATTCTCTCTTGATTGATCCTAGAGGATCTTCGTTTTTTTCGAGGGTACCTGCTGGAAATTCCAATATTCTTCTCGAGACGGCAAATCTGTATTGTCTTAAAATAATTATGTTCCCATTTTCTTTTATGGGAACTGCTAAGGCTGCTCCAGGATGATGAATGACTCCAAATGTCCCTGCAACACCTATAGGCAGTTGCAATTTCTTAATCTCGAAACTGATTTTTTTGACATTGACTGATTGAATTTTTTCTAGAATTTTAGAGGGCTCTATTGGTGATAATGGAGGCATAGGAAACCTGAGCTATAAAAAATCATGAGTCTATTACCATTATCTTAATTTGGTTTTGATTTATACTTACTCATTCCACCCTTGTTGAGGAAGTATTTGAATTGGTGTATCTTGCTCTCTCTTAAGCGTTTCAGCAAGAGGGATTACAACGAAATTTCTTTGTATTGCACGAGGATGAGGGAGTGTGAGCTCTGAACTGTTTATTTGAAGATCTCCCCAAGCTAGGAGGTCAATATCTAGAGATCTGGGACCCCACTTTACAGATTTGATACTTCTATCTCTCCCAAAATCTTTTTCTATTAATAAGAATCTGTTTAGGAGGTTTTTGGCTAATTCGAATGAAGGTGGTATCTCTAATAAATTGCCTCCATTAACAATTAATGCAGCATTCACAAATACTGGTTGCCCTTTAGGCCCCCCTATTGGCTTTGTTTTATACAAAGAGGACCAGAGAAAAACAATTCCTAAATCCATAGAAAGCTTTCTGCCATGGCCTTTGAAATATGAAGTAATCCATTCATTAATAGCTTTTTCTATCAGAGGTCTGGCAATAATAAGTGTTGTCTCAGGCGATCCTGCAGGACTATTCAGATTTGCTCCTAATCCGATTGTCAGAGTTTGAGGTATTGAATTGTTAATTGAAGACATGCTCTAATTTTGTCAAACTGATGCGAAAATGATCTGGTTTGGAAGATTCGCTGGTTTCTACTAGCACACAACTAAAGGGTATTAGTTAAATGCTTTCTTCTCTTGATCAATTAAATAGATCTTTCCCTTTGGCTGCTGTCACTGGTCATGGGACTTTGAAGCTAGCTTTGATGCTTGCTGCAGTTGATCCAGGGTTAGGTGGAGTCATTATTGCTGGTGGGAGAGGAACAGGAAAATCAGTTTTAGCTAGAGGATTGCATGCTCTTTTGCCACCGATTGAAGTCCTTAATATTGATTGCCCAAAAGATTTTAGTGGATCTAGGCCATATGGAAGAAACCTTGATCCCAATCTTCCTCAAGAATGGGATGAGGCTACAAATAAATTAATTGAACAAAAAGAGTGTTTTCTTTCAGATAGCAATGAGCAAGCGCACCCTAGTAAAGTCATCCAAGCTCCCTTTATCCAGGTCCCTATAGGCATCACAGAGGATCGTCTTGTTGGGTCCGTTGATGTAACGGCCTCGTTGGATAGTGGTAGTGCTGTTTTTCAACCAGGCTTGTTAGCTGAATCACATAGAGGTGTTCTTTATATAGATGAACTTAATTTGCTAGATGATGGGATTGTCAATCTTATGTTGGCTGCTGTTGGATCAGGTGAGAATTTAGTTGAACGCGAAGGCCTAAGCCTTAGACACCCTTGTCGTCCCCTCTTGATTGCTACTTATAACCCTGAGGAAGGGGCTGTTCGTGATCATTTATTAGATCGCTTTGCAATTGTTTTATCAGCTGACCAGATTGTTTCTAATGAACAAAGAGTGGAAATTACAGAATCTGCGATTGCATTTGGTCAGAGTACAGAAGCTTTTTCTAAAAAGTGGAAAGAGGCAACTGAAGCATTGTCTACGCAATTATTATTAGCGAGACAATGGCTACCTGATGTAGTCATTAGCAAGGAGCAGATTCAATATTTGGTAAATGAAGCAATTCGAGGAGGAGTAGAGGGGCATCGTTCTGAGCTTTACGCTACTCGTGTGGCAAAAGCTCATGCTGCTTTATCTGGACGAGATAAGGTTGATGCTGAGGACCTCCAAGTAGCTGTTCGCCTTGTCATTGCCCCTAGGGCTTTGCAGCTTCCGCCTGATGAAGAGCAAATGGAACCACCACCTCCAGAAGATCAACCACCACCACCACCTCCAGAAGAGTCGCCAGAGGATAGTAAAGATGAAGATGATACTGATTCTGACGAAGATACTCCTGATGAAGAGTCTGCGCCTCCTATTCCAGAGGAGTTCATGCTAGATCCTGAGGCTTGTGCAGTTGATCCAGATTTGTTATTATTTTCTGCTGCTAAATCAAAAAGTGGTAGCAGTGGTAGTAGGTCAGCAGTTTTTAGCGATAGTAGAGGTAGATATGTAAAACCAATTATTCCTCGTGGGCCAGTTACAAGAATTGCGGTTGATGCAACGCTAAGAGCAGCAGCCCCTTATCAAAAGGCGAGAAGGGAAAGACAACCAGAAAGGAAAGTGATTGTAGAGGAAGGTGACTTGCGTGCCAAACTTCTTCAAAAGAAAGCAGGTTCTCTGGTTATTTTTTTAGTTGATGCAAGCGGTTCAATGGCACTGAATAGGATGCAAAGTGCTAAAGGTGCTTTGATTAGATTGCTGACGGAAGCTTATGAGAGTAGGGATGAAGTGTCCCTCATTCCATTTAGAGGAGATCAGGCGGAAGTCTTGTTGCCACCTACACGATCTATTACAGCTGCAAAACGTAGATTGGAAACAATGCCATGTGGAGGAGGATCTCCATTAGCTCATGGATTGACGCAAGCTGCAAGAGTTGGAGCAAATGCTCTTGCTACTGGCGATCTGGGGCAGGTTGTAGTTGTTGCTATAACGGATGGGAGGGGGAATATACCTTTAAGCAAATCCTTAGGTCAACCTGAATTAGAAGGAGATGTGCAAGTTGATTTGAAGCAAGAAGTACTAGATGTTGCTTCGCGTTATCGTACCTTAGGCATAAAGTTGTTAGTAATAGATACTGAGAGAAAGTTTATAGCAAGTGGCATTGGGAAAGACCTGGCTGATGCAGCAGCTGGTAAATATGTTCAACTTCCAAAGGCAACTGATCAAGCACTTGCTTCTATTGCTATGGATGCAATTAATACAGTTAAGTAAATAACTACTTGTATATATCATTGAAAAGCTTGCCAACCCCGATGGCTGCATCTTTTAATGCATTTCTTAAATCATCGTCGTTAACAATTTCATCTATTTTGTCACTTATCCTATCAATTTTTGCTGTAAAAGACTTAACAGAGCTTGTGCTTGATTTTATATCTTGAAGCACTTCTGGGTCGTCAATTGTACTAAGAATACTATTGATATGATTTACCGATTTCTTAAGTTCTTTGATAATTGGCCTTGCTTTATATAATTCTAACTTTGATAACCTTATTAATTCATCTAGATTTTCTTGAGTGCTATCAAATTGTTCGATAGAAGAGACCATCTTATCTATAATTTCTTTTTTCTCAGCATCATTAATGAATTTATTGAGATCTCCAGTTAGTTTAGAAATATTGCTTAGGTCATTACCTACTATAGAATCACCTTCACAAAGAATTAGCTTCTGGATACATTCTTCTCCAGTTGGAAGCATGTTTAAATTTTTAATAGGCTCACCTTTGCTAGTTATAGAGATTTGAGCATCTCCACCTAAAAGGGAATTAGTTTCAATTTTCGCTGTGACAGGTTTGAATAAAATAAGGTCATTACTATTAATTCTGAGTTTTGCCTGTACATCTTTTGGCGTGAAAGTGATCTTTTGTACGTTCCCTATTTGAATACCTCGGAAGGTAACAGGAGTCCCCTCTGATAATCCTGTCGCATCAGTGAAGTTAGCTGTAATATTCCATGTTTGCCTACTGAGTTTTAATCCTTTCAACCAAAAAGTTAGCCCTGAAAAGATTACTAAACCTCCAATAAGGGAAAATCCAACAATGGCATCACGGTAGCTGCGACGCATAGGAATTAAATTTCTTTGGGTTTCATCGGCCCTTCAAGACTACCTGTTCTGAACTGTTTAATGAAGGGGTTTTCAGTTTTTTTAAAATCTTCGATAGAGCCATCCCATTGAAATTCACCTCCATATAACATTACAACCCTTTCTGCAGCTCTTTCAATTGTACTAAGGACATGACTAACTACGATCGAACATCCTTTGGCCAGAGTAGTTGTCTTTACTATTAGATCTTCGATTCTAGTACTAGCAACAGGGTCTAAACCTGCAGTAGGTTCATCAAAAAGCAACAGTGGCATGGACGATAAATCATTTATAGGATCATTGATCAATGCCCTTGCAAAACTTACTCGTTTTTGCATTCCACCACTTAATTGACCTGGAAATTTCTCTGCAATATCGTAAAGACCAACTTCTTCAAGACAGGAAATAACAATTTCTTTGATTTGCTTATCACTAATATTCGAATTTTTCTTTAAAAGAAATCCTACATTCTCTTCTACGGTGAGAGAGGCTATTAGTGCTGGATTTTGAAAAACCAAGCGAACGTCAGGAGGGATATTTTGGTCAAGACGCAAGTATTGTTGGATAATTCCAAATAATTTTAAGTCCCCACTTGATGGAAGCAATAAGCCAGCGAGTAATCTCAATACTGTGGATTTCCCACACCCAGAAGGGCCAATTATTGCAATTCTCTCACCAGGTTTCATTGTTAGGTTGACTTTATTAAGAACAGAATTTGTTCCCCATTGCATTGACAAGTCATCCATCTCAACTACAGGAGAGATTTTGCTGGGTAAAGTTTTAGATGATAAATCTTTCATATCAATATTTATTTTATCGGACTATAAAGTAGTGTCCTTTAGGGTTCTCTGAATTTCGACCCTTAATTGTTTTAAAGTTCCTTTTCGAGTAAGCCATTGAAAGAAAAGATTCCTAGAGGGCGCAAATCTTTACGAGGGCGTAAAAAGAGCTCACAAAGAGCTCGAAGATTTGATTTGTTTGGACGATTTCAAAGAGCATTGAGTTGGCTTTTGCCCGGATTGGTTGTTAAACGGTGGATGCTTATCTCAGCTTGTGGATTGATAGTGGCTCTTTTTGGTGTGAGTATATGGGCTGATTTGAGGCCAATTTATTGGGGTATAGAGATAATGTTTTCCCTTATAGGGATGATCACCAAGTTTTTGCCTAGTAGCATTACAGGACCAATTGTATTGCTTATTGGAATTGCACTTTTGATTTGGGGACAGAGTAGAAGTTTTAAATCAATTCAAAAGGCAGTTGCCCCAGGGAAAGATGATATTCTTATTAATGCTTTGAGAGCTAAAAGTAAGTTAAATCGTGGACCTAATATTGTTGCTATTGGAGGTGGAACAGGACTTTCGACGCTTCTTAAGGGATTAAAAAGATATAGCAATAGAATTACTGCTGTTGTCACTGTTGCTGATGATGGAGGAAGTAGCGGAATCTTAAGAAGAGAACTTGGAGTGCAACCTCCAGGGGATATTCGAAATTGTTTGGCAGCTTTATCTACTGAAGAATCGTTGATAACCCGACTTTTCCAATATCGATTCTCTTCTGGGACAGGACTTGTAGGACATAGTTTTGGAAATCTTTTCTTGTCAGCATTAACTTCAATTACTGGGAATCTGGAAACGGCGATTACTGCTTCAAGTCGGGTTCTTGATGTAAGAGGACAAGTGGTTCCAGCAACTAATGTTGATGTTCGTTTATGGGCAGAACTTCAGAATGGAGACCGAATTGAAGGTGAATCTGCAATAAGTGAGGTCCAGTTTCCAATTGTTCGAATTGGATGCTTCCCTGAGAAGCCTCCTGCATTGCCTAGCGCTATTGAGGCCATTGAAAATGCTGAATTGATTGTTCTAGGGCCAGGAAGTTTATATACATCTTTGCTACCGAACTTGTTGATCCCGCAGATTGTGGAAGCAATTCAACGAAGTAAAGCGACAAAGCTTTATGTCTGTAATTTAATGACTCAACCTGGAGAAACTGATGGACTGGATGTGACAGGACATGTAAGGGCTATTGAGGCACAACTAGCCAGCTTTGGTATTACAAAAAGGATGTTCAATATAATTATCGCTCAGAAGGATTTCCCTCCTTCAGGCTTGCTTGATTATTATCTCTCTAGAGGGGCTGAGCCAGTTAAATGTGATGCAAGTAGTCTTACTATTAAGGGTTATAAGGTTTTTAAGGCATCACTTCAATCCTTGAGCCAAACCACTTCTTGGTCAGGCTTAAGACATGACCCTAGAAGATTATCTTTGGCTGTTATGCGTGCCTTTAAAAATGACAAAAGAGATATTTAATAAGCGTCTTGCATTTCGTAAAAGTCAGGCTGAACATAGTCCTTCCTTAGTGGCCAACCTTTCCAATCTTCTGGCATTAAGAGTCTTTTGGGATGAGGGTGACCAACAAAATTGACTCCAAACATATCGTATGTTTCTCTCTCCTGCCAATCAGAGCCTCGGAAAATTTGGTACAGAGAAGGAACTTTTAAATCTCCTTTCCTATCGAGAGATACTTTTAAACGAACCTCTTCTGGCTTCGAACCATGTTTATATTCTTTAATTGCTATTAAATGGTAAAAACAAACTATTTTCTTGCCTGGACCTTCATCATAGCCTCCTTGGCATTGCAAATAATTAAAACCATACTCCTTTAAGCTTGAAACAATTTCTATTAGTAAATTAGGACTTACATTTAAAATTTCAATTCCTATATGATCAGGTTCATTAAAGGTATGGGCTAAACCTTTATTTAAAAGTAATTGACTTATTGGACCCCGTTGAGGTCCTATCTCTTTTTCAACTTGACTATTTTGCTTAATGTCGTTTTGATTTTCATTCATGAGATAAAGAGTTAGTTACCTTTAGTTTCTTCAACTAGTTCCTCTGATTTAATTTTTATTTCTTTACCAGCTTCTAATGCTGCTTTCTGACTTTCTGCATTTAAATACGAACCAGTTACTAATGGGTCAATTCTTTTCATTTTATGCTCAATTGTGAAGTAACGATGCGTTTGATCTATTTTTTCACGTTCGGTAAATGATTCATTCCCTACTTTTTTGCGAAGTTTGATCACTGCATCAAAAATTGCTTCTGGTCTAGGTGGACATCCAGGCAAATATAAATCAACTGGTATGAGCTTATCTACTCCACGAACCGCTGTTGTTGAGTCTGCACTAAACATGCCGCCAGTTATAGTGCAAGCACCCATTGCAATGACATATTTAGGATCTGGCATTTGTTCATAAAGTCTCACGAGAGCAGGAGCCATTTTCATTGTTACTGTTCCTGCAACTATTAAAAGGTCAGCTTGTCTTGGTGAGCTTCTTGGAACAAGTCCAAATCGATCAAAATCAAATCGAGAACCTATTAATGCTGCGAATTCAATAAAACAGCAAGCTGTTCCATACAGCAGCGGCCATAAGCTGCTCAATCTTGCCCAGTTGTGTAAATCATCTAAACTTGTAAGAATTATATTTTCACTTAAATCGGTCGTAATAGAGGGTGCTCCAACTGGACCGCATGTTGCAGACCGAATTTCCCGAACCGATTTTGATGAAGAAAAATTATTCAAAGATTTAGCTCCATTCAAGTGCACCTTTGCGCCATGCATATGCTAGTGCAACTATAAGAATTGAAATGAAAATAAGTGCTTCTATGAAAGCTAGTAAACCGAGTTTATGAAATGCAACCGCCCATGGATAAAGAAAAACTGTTTCAACGTCAAAAATAACGAAAACAAGAGCAAACATGTAATATTTGATATTGAATTGAATCCATGCTCCTCCAATGGGTTCCATCCCAGATTCATAAGTTAGTTCTCTTTCCCCAGCCTTGCTTTTTGGAGAAATTAGCTTGTTTGTAACGAGGGCAAGAACAGGTACTGCAGCAGATATCAAGAGAAAACCAAGGAATGCGTCGTAACCCTCAAGAGCAAACATGATGCATTAAATACTTGATTATTAGTTTGACACTCACTTAAGCGCACTTTCCTCGATAGAGTTGAGTTGTGTGAAACTGCAAACGGTGAGCGATGAACAAAAACCTGCATTAGATAAGGCCAAAGCCAATTCATTTGGCAATAGTCCTATTGATGCAGACAAACCATCAGATCAGAAACTTTCAGGCCTAGAAGAGGATCTGAGCCAAAATAGGTTTGAATGTACTGGCTGCGGTTATGTATATGACCCTAAGGAAGGTTTGCGGAAATATCAAATCGCCCCAGGAACCCCTTTTTTGGAAATAGACCAAGAAACCTTTCGATGCCCTGTCTGCAGAGCACGATATGGTGCTTACAAAGATATAGGGGCTAAATTTGTACCTAAGGATGGTTTTGAAGATAACGTTGTTTATGGGTTTGGGTTTAATACACTTCCCCCAGGTCAGAAGAATGTTCTTATTTTCGGTGGCTTAGCTTTTGCTGCTGCTTGTTTTTTATCTCTTTATTCCTTGCATTAAGAATTTCATGAATCGCTTCATCAACTATTCCATTAATTTAATTTTAATTCTTTCTCTTGGTTTTACCTTGACTGGATGCGTGACAACTACTCGTTTACCAGTTGCTGAAGTTAGCCCTTGGGAAGAAATTGAATTGGCAAATAATGATAACCCTCTCGATATTGCATTTGTTGATGAAAATCATGGCTTTTTAGTAGGAGCAAATAGGTTGATCCTTGAAACTACTGATGGAGGAATGACTTGGCAGGAGAGGACTTTAGAAATTCCTAGTGAAGAAAACTTTAGATTAATTAGCATTGACTTCAAAGAAGATGAAGGCTGGATTGTTGGTCAACCCAGTCTTGTTATGCATACTGAAGATGCAGGACAGAATTGGACTCGTTTATCACTAGGGAGTAAATTACCTGGCGATCCATATTTGATTACAACGCTTGATAAGGATTCCGCCGAACTAGCTACTACTGCAGGGGCTGTATATAGAACAAATGATGCAGGTAAGAATTGGGAAGGAAGGGTCGCAGAAGCATCTGGAGGTGTTCGAGATTTGCGGAGGAGAGAAGATGGTACTTATGTCAGCGTAAGTAGTTTAGGCAACTTTTTCGTGACTTTAGATAGTGGCGAGCAAGCTTGGCAGTCTCATCAGAGAGCAAGTAGCAAAAGGGTGCAAACATTAGGATTTAAGCCTGATGGACAATTATGGATGCTTTCCCGCGGAGCGGAAATTCGTCTGAATGACCAATCTGATGATTTTGAAAGTTGGTCAAAGCCAATAGTCCCTTTAGTAAATGGATACAACTATATGGATATGGCATGGGACCCTAATGGTGGAATTTGGGCTGGTGGAGGAAATGGGACACTCTTGCTTAGTAAAGATGATGGAAAAACATGGAAAAAAGATCCAATTGGTTACGCAACGCCAACAAACTTCATTCGAATACTTTTTCTAGAAAATTCCCTTGGTAATTCGCCTAAAGGCTTTGCCCTAGGGGAAAGAGGGCATGTTTTACGCTGGATTGGATACTCATAAATAGCTTCTAATCCACAACGCTCTGTAACCATGCTGATACACCTGCTGTAACTTTTAGATAGACCCTTGTAGGATCTAGCAGCTAATACGCGTGAGGCTATGGCTGCCGGCTCCACCGGGGAACGCCCGTTTTTTGAGATCATTACCAGTGTCCGTTATTGGATTATCCATGCCGTGACTCTGCCCGCGATCTTTATCGCAGGATTCTTATTTGTGTCAACAGGACTTGCCTATGACACATTTGGAACTCCTAGACCAGACACCTATTTTCAGGCTTCTGAAACTAAGGCTCCAGTAGTGTCACAACGCTTTGAATCCAAAGCACAACTTGACCTGCGCCTGAAATAACCAATGACAAACTCTTCTTCTCCCTTACAGGCTGTTGAAGTCCGCACCTATCCAATCTTTACGGTGCGTTGGCTTGCAGTTCATGCACTGGCTATCCCAACAGTATTTTTCTTGGGTGCTATTGCAGCAATGCAGTTCATCCGTCGTTGATTTACGACTTATTTTTTAGCCATGCAAGTTAATCCAAATCCAAACAAGCTTTCGGTTGAGCTGAACCGAACAAGCCTTTATTTAGGGCTGCTGCTTGTTTTTGTTCTCGGGATTTTGTTCTCAAGCTATTTCTTTAATTAAATTCTTCTTTAATCATGAGCTCTAAATTAAAGGGACCTGATGGTCGTCTCCCAGACAGACTTTCTGATGGTCGTCCAGCTGTTTCTTGGGAACGTCGTTGGACTGAGGGGCAGTTACCTTTATGGTTAGTTGCCACTGCAGGTGGTATTGCAGTTATTTTTGTATTGGGAATCTTCTTTTATGGTTCTTATACAGGTGTTGGATCAGCTTGATTTCCTCAACTGGTTTTAAATATGCTTTTATTTATTGAACTTGCCCCAGTAATTTTCAGTAAATAGATTTATTTTTTCACGAGTTAGTGCTGATACCTTTTCCTTTGAGGTCATAAGACTATTCTTTAGTGCTTTGTGAGCCTCACTTTGAGGCCTAATAGAAGAGATTCGTCTAGCTATAGCTTCTACTATTGCTGTGGCTAGTTTTGCATTTATTGAAAGATTTTCGATGACCATATCTACAGTTACATTTCCAAAACCTTCGTGCCAACAGTCATAGTCGGTAACCATAGCCAGAGATGAATAAGCTATCTCTGCTTCTCTGGCAAGTCTTGCTTCAGTATGATTTGTCATTCCTATGACATTGCAACCCCAACTTCTGTAAAGCCTTGATTCAGCACGAGTTGAGAATGCAGGACCTTCCATTGCAAGATAGGTCCCATCTCTATGGAGTTGACGACCTTCTGGCATAAGTTGCTCGCCTTCTTCCGCAACTAATCTAGATAATGTTGGACAAAAAGGATCAGCCATTGTGACATGCGCGACTGCACCATCTCCAAAGAAGGTAAGAGGCCTTTGATGAGTCCTGTCAATAAATTGATCAGGAACAACCAAATCTAATGGCCTTACTTGTTCTTGTAATGACCCAACTGCAGACGGCGAAAGAATCCATCTAACATTTAGTGATCGCAAGGCCCATATATTTGCTCTGTAAGGAATTTCGGTTGGGGTAAAAGTATGATGTCTTCCATGACGAGCCAAGAAAATAACCTCCATTCCGCCTAGATTACCAATACGTAAATTGTCAGATGGTTTCCCATATGGGGTTTCTATCTCAACTTCTTTGACATTCTCAAGGTTTTCTATTGAATAAAGTCCGCTGCCTCCTAGAACCCCAAGCCTTGCGTTGTTTAAAAAGCCAGGCTTGGAATCTTTTTCAAGAATCTTTGGAGGAAAATGCTGGTTGATCATCTTGTATTAGCAGGGGGTGGTCATGCTCATGCACTTGCTTTGTTGAGATGGGCAATGAAGCCTAAATTAAGACCAAAGTGTTTAATCACTTTGGTAAATCGAGATAGCTCAACAATTTATTCAGGAATGTTTCCTGGTCTTGTAACTGGCCTTTATCAATTAGATGAGGCCTCAATAGATTTAAGGAGGCTTGCTGATAGGGCAGGAGTTTCTTTAGTTGTCGGAGAAATAGATTCATTAGACCTCTATCAGAATAGATTGTTTTTGCACAAGCGCCCTTCAATAGGATTTTCTAGATTAAGTTTGGATGTTGGGTCTGAAACTTTTATAGATGATGCTACTGCTCAAGTAATTAAAAATAAAAGTCTTTCAGTTCCTATTAAGCCCTTTGAAAAATGCCTTGAATGGATAAAACTTTTTGATAAGAGTTCTTTAGAGGATAATCACGATCCGCTAACGGTTATCGGATCAGGTCTTGCTGCTTTGGAAATTGTCTTTGCACTTAGAGCCAGATGGCCCTCAAGGCAATTAAGATTGCAAGCTTACAAAGAAAAACTCAATCTAAGCTTCAAGCAGGAACTTTCTTTAGCAAAGATTGAGATCACTCATCCCACAGAGCCTATTTTTGGTCCTGTCTTGATTTGTACAGGTAGTAAAGCACCGAATTGGTTAAAGAACAGTGGCTTAGATGTAAATCATGTTGGCAGAGTAGTAACACATTCAACATTCTTGGTGTGTGGTCGTTTTGATGTGTTTGCCGTGGGAGACTGTGGTTTACTTGGCAAGAGTAAGCCACCACCAGCTGGTGTATGGGCTGTGAAGGCTGCAGTCCCCTTGGCGAAAAATATTGAGAGATCTTTTTCTAATCGACCACTTTTAACTTGGAAACCTCAGAAATATGCTTTGCATTTAGTAGGTGCTAATAGGGAAGGACTTTCCCCCATTGCTTGGATGCTTTGGGGACCTTTAGTTCTTGGCCCTTACAAATTCTTTTGGCAATGGAAAAAAAGAATTGATAGGAGCTTTATTCAGAAATTTATCAATATTGAAGCGATGCATAATTCGAAAGATAACCAATTATCTTGTCGAGGTTGTGCTGCAAAAATGCCTTTCCAACCTCTGCAAAGTGCTTTAAGAGAAGCTGAACTCTCAGAATTAAGTGAATATCCAGAAGATGCTGCTCTTGTGAAATCATCTTTAGAGGCAGGTTATTGGGTTCAAAGTGTTGATGGGTTCCCTGCGTTGGTGAGTGATCCTTGGTTAAATTCTCGACTTACGACTTTGCATGCATGTTCAGATTTGTGGGCCAGGGGTGTTTATGTATCTTCTGCGCAACCTGTTATTACTATTCCATCTGTTGGTGGATTTCTCCAGACAGAAATTTTGACCCAATGTCTTTTAGGAATTAAGTCGGCTTTAGAACCTCAAGGTGCTGATCTGATAGGTGGTCATACTTATGAATCAAGGTCAGCTTTAGATCGCAATATTAATCTAGGAATTGCAATTTCTCTTTCAATTAATGGCTTCTTACCTCCAGGGGAGGTGCTTTGGGATAAAGGTGGACTTAATCCTGGCGACTCTATTCTTCTTAGTAGAGGAATTGGTAGTGGTGTAATCTTTGCTGCTGCAATGCAAGGATCTTGTCCTTTTAACTTTGTCGATAATGCATTATTAACTCTTTCTAAAAGTCAACACCAATTGATCGCGAATCTTCATGCAAGAGTTATTGATTCTTCAAATCAACATTTAGTTCATGCATGTACTGATATCACAGGGTTTGGGTTACTAGGTCATTTAGGTGAAATGATCAAGGCAACAAATCTGAGAAGGCTGAAAGCAAAATTGCCCTCAATTAAAGTTGATCTTATTGGAGAGGCAATTCCAACTTTAAGTGGAGCAAAAACTCTTCTTGGGCAGGGGTTTGAAAGTACATTTTCTCCTGCAAATAAGATTTTCTTGAATTTATTGAATTCAAATGATCATTTCTCACCATATGTAAATATAATTTCAGAAAATGGACTCTTAAATAATTCTGAATTAGAGCTTATTAAAAAACTGTTAGTAGATCCTCAAACATGTGGCCCATTAATTATTTCTTGTAATTCAGATTTAGCAAAAGAACTTGTTAAGAATTCATCTTGGTGTCGAATTGGATTAGTTGACTTTCTTAAAAGAGTTTGAATTAGATCCTTTTCTGTATTCTCTAAGTTCTATTTCTCTAAGCCTTTTTAACTCTTGGCCTAAAGCCGGTCCCGGTTTCCATCCTTTGCTTAAAAGTTCTTTGGCTGTTGTCTTGGCTTTTATTAGACGCCATCTTCCCCACCATCTTAATAATTGTTTCCAAAGTGGATTCCCTAAACATATTGTTATACCTATTGAGGTTGGACTCCAGTTCGCTGATTCAATCTCCTTGCACCACCTTTGGATATCCCAACCTTCTGTTGCTTTTGAACAATAGAGTGAATGAAAATGCTTATTGATTGAAGTGCTTTCTCTTAAATAGTTTTGATCAGAATGAGATAAATCTAACCGTTTTGCAATATCAACTGGATTGACAGCATTGGCAATCAAGGCAGTCAATGGATTGATTCCTAATCGATTAGCCCAATTAATCCTTCTCTTCAAGTTATTGTCATCTTGGATTTTTTGATCTATTAAAGTTAATGCTCCCCATTCTTGAAGATATTCAATTGCTAACTTCCAATTTTCTTCTTTTTTTAATAAAATATTTAGCTCCTTTTGTAGCCTTGTTGAAATAGCCGGTGGTATTCTGTTAACATTACTTTTTAGATAATATTCCCAAGGGCATAGCTTAATTGTTGATTTTATTTGATTTAATGATTCTGTAGATAATTCAAATTTTAATCTTGCTGCATAACGTGCAGCTCGAATAATTCTAGTTGGATCCTCCGCAACACTTTTTGAGTGAATAAATTGAATTTTGCGATTAATTATTGCCTCAAATCCATCTAAAGGATCTATTAGTTCATTTTTCCGAAGGTCTAAGGCGATTGCATTGATTGTGAAATCACGTCTAGATAAGTCATCTTCAATATAAGTTGGATTTATTTCTGGATTTGAAGCAAGTATGAGGTATTTTTCTACTCTTGCTCTAGCAATGTCTACAGAGATGCCATCTATCTTTAATTCAACAGTTTGATAGTCATTATTGATATTAATGATACTCACTCTAGAGTCTCCTAAAAGATTTCTTATTTTTTTTGCTAGCTTTTCCGGTTGATCTTCAATGATTAGATCAAGATCATAGAAGTCCTTTTGTGATTGCTTAAGAGTTAAATTGATAAGATGATCTCGTATGATTCCTCCTACAAGGGCAATTCTTTTAACCCCTGCTTGATCTGCAGCTTTAACTAAGTTCTTTAAAAAACTTTCAGTTAAGACTGGGAAACTATTTATCAACTCCCGATTTACGGGGGTGACCATGGCTTTAAAAAATAGATTTCTTTTGTATCATTTCTAATATTAATTGGTTTGGCTTTTAAATATCTTCGATTTGCTTTATTGGTGCTAAACGTGGGTCGAGAATTTTTGGACTCATTGTGCCAAATTTAACGGCAATTGATATTTTTTCACCACTTCCAAAAATGTGAGTAATTTTTCCCTTCCCAAAGCTTGAATGGATAACTAGGTCCCCTACAGCCCAGTGCTTGTTGGGAGAGGGGCCGGAGTTCAGTCTTCGTATTGAATTAGTCGGACTTTGTTGGGAAAAACTAGAAGAATTGGGAACATAGGAACTTCTATCTACTCGAGTTAAGCGATCGAGGCGTCTATCTCTTCTTATTGCCGTCCCCCCAGATAAAGGCATATCTCCTTCAATTAATTCAGAAGGAATTTCAGAAAGGAATATTGAGGCTACAGCAGGTTCTCTCATCCCTCCCCACAATCTTCTTTCATTTGCATGAAATAAGAATAATTGTTCTTTCGCTCTTGTTAGACCTACATAGCAGAGCCTTCGTTCCTCTTCTAAAGAAGCTGGATCATCAAGAGAGCGATAACTGGGGAATAACCCTTGCTCCATACCAACAAGACAAACTATAGGAAACTCAAGACCTTTACTACTGTGTAAGGTCATTAGAGTTATTCTATCGAGAGAGTTGTCTTTCTTGTCAGCATCACTAGCAAGGGCTGCTGATTCGAGAAAACTTTCTATGTCAGCGGATTCATTTTCTTCTTGATATTGCAGTGCAGCATTTACTAATTCTTGAAGGTTCCTACGTCGTTCTTCAGCTTCATCAGTAGCAGTGGCAATAAGCTCTTTAATATATCCAGTCTGTTCTAAAACTAGTTGAATGATTTCAGATGGATTGGAGATATTTAATTGAGCCTGCAAACTTTGTATTATTTCTCTGAATTCCAACAATCCTTTTGCCGATCTACCACCTAGCGATCGAATCGCTTCAGAATCAGTCACCATTTCCCATAAGGGTATACCTAATTGACTAGCTGCTTGAGTAAAATTTTGAACAGTTTTTTTCCCAATACCTCTTTTTGGTACATTTAGTATTCTTAAAAGACTTACACTATCTGATGGATTAATTAATAACTTTAAGTAAGCTAAAATGTCTTTTATTTCTCTTCTGTCATAGAACCTTAAACCCCCAACAACTACATATGGTATATTCCAACGAACTAGAGATTCTTCTATTACTCTAGATTGTGCATTAGTTCTATATAAAACTGCAATATCACTCCACTTTAAACTAGTGTCAGCTGCATTAATAATTCTTAGCCTATGTACTAATGCTTCGGCTTCTGATATCTCATCATCACATCTTGTTACCTTTATTAAATCACCACTACTACGAGTTGCTTTCAATACCTTGTCTATTCTTTCTTTATTATGTGATATAAGATTATTTGCTGCTTCTAATATATTTGAGGTTGAACGATAATTCTCTTCAAGTTTAATAATCTTAGAATTTTTTCTTGTTTCTGTTTTACTGCTAAAATCTTCTTGGAAACCCATTAAAATTCTGAAATCAGCTGCTCTAAAGCTATATATACTTTGATCTGCATCTCCTACTACAAAAACAGAACGGTCTTTCCATTTTTTATAAAGAGATGGACTTTCTCCATTTGTTACCAAAAGCTTAATTAATTCGTATTGAGTCCAGTTAGTATCTTGATATTCATCAACAAGTAAATGTTTAAATCTATAATGCCAGTACTCTCTGGTCTCTTTATTTTGTTTAAGTAGTTGTACAGGAAGTAAAAGGAGATCGTCGAAATCTAGAGCATTATTTGCGGCTAGTGCTTTTCTATAAATCCTATATGCCTGAGCAGTTATTCTGCTTCTTTTACCTTCAGCTTTTGCCTCTAAAGCATCTGGCAATATACCCTGATTTTTTGCATTACTTATTGCCCAACGAATTTTTTTAGGCTCAACTCTTTTTGGATCAAGTTGTAAATCCTGAGTAACTATTTCTTTTATTAAACTTTGTGCATCTGTTTCATCATAAATAGAGAAATGCTTGGTCCAGCTTAATCCTTCTTTATCACTGTATTTCTCAATATCAAAACGAAGTAAACGAGCAAACAATGAATGGAATGTACCTATCCATAGATCCTTTGTTACTTCTCTATATATGCGAGTCCGGAGTTCATTTTGAACTGATAAATGTAATGTACTTAGTGGTTGCCCTAAATCACTCTCTGCTAGTTTTTTAGCAAGTAGTATTTCTAACCTTTCCTTCATTTCTCTTGCTGCTTTGTTTGTAAAAGTTACTGCAAGAATCTCGCTAGGATCAACTTTATATCCTGAAATTAAATGAGCTATTCTATGGGTTAATGCCTTTGTCTTTCCACTCCCTGCGCCTGCAACAACTAGGAGTGGACCTTCGTAATGATTAACTGCTTTTGATTGATCTTGGTTAAGACCATGAAGGAAGGTGATTTTATTATTCATAACATGTATATAAAACTAGCTAAATATGTAGGTTTTAAGTATTGTGAAAAGATTTTTTTATAAATTTATAAATGATTTCCATTTAATTACTTTCTTTCTGTTTAATAAGCCTATTTAGCATTTTATCTATATTTTCAAGCTCCATATTTTCACTTAGAGTTTTTTCAATTGTGGATTTCGACATTCGGAGTTTTTGAGACATGTTTATTATTTCTTCTCGAAGTCTATCTCTATAAGTTTTCAATAGCTCTATAGACTCATTTAGTTCCTTTGAGGTAGCTTGCAAGATCAAATATATAAAGCCAATGAGAGGTTAGCTCAAAAAAGTGACAAGTTTCAAATAATTGATTTTTTAGTCAAATAATATTTGACATCTTAGAAAAATCTTAAGTCTTCAGTTAAGAAGCATTGCAGAGTGAGATTGGCTTGTCTCATCTTTGAGAGATTTAGAGCTAAATTAGTTAACGGTGCTTTTCCATACCAGTACGAGGCACTTTCATTACATGACTTTTCTGGTTTTTTAGATATACAGATGCTTGACGCATTCTCCCGAGCTGTTGTAACTGCCGATTCTAAAGGTGCTCCTATAGGGAGTGCTGAACTTGCGTCTCTTCGAAAGTATGTTGCTGATGCAAATATACGTATAGATGCAACTCTTGCAATTACTCAAAATGTTTCTTGTATTGCTGCGGATGCTGTATCAGGAATGGTTTGTGAAAATACAGGGCTAACACAACCTGGAGGACATTGTTATCCAACAAGAAGAATGGCTGCATGTCTTAGGGATGGAGAAATAATTCTTAGATATGTCAGCTATGCACTCTTAGCCGGAGATCCTTCTGTTTTGGATGATAGATGTATTAATGGACTCAAAGAGACTTATTTGGCTTTAGGAGTCCCTT
This sequence comes from Prochlorococcus sp. AG-363-B11, assembly GCA_003278425.1. GTDB lineage: Bacteria > Cyanobacteriota > Cyanobacteriia > PCC-6307 > Cyanobiaceae > Prochlorococcus_E. The sequence goes on from QCFE01000002.1 coordinate 117,538, forward strand.
TGGCAAATGCTATTCGAGCAATTGAAATTATGAAGATAGCTACAGTTGCAATTATGACTGAGACCAATACAGGTAGAAAAATGTTTGAAGGCATTAATTCTGGTTCAGGTGCTGATTGTAAGGATATTGCTTCAGAGGCTGCATCTTATTTTGATCGAGTAATTACTGCTTTGAGTTGAGGGCCATTTTATGAAAGACTTAATTCTCTTATTCAGGAGGTAGCAAAAATGAAATCCGCAGTTACTACTGTCATTTCTTCAGCAGATGCATCTGGGAGGTTCCCAACTCTCAGTGATATTGAATCTGTTAAAGGCTCTTTTGATAGGGCTGCTTCAAGATTAGAAGCAGCAGAAAAACTTGCTATTCATATAGATAGATTTACGTCTGAATCTCTTGACTATGTATATGGGACTCAGTCATATGACCAGGCTAATAAAGATAAGTGTGCCAGAGATATTAATCATTACCTAAGATTGATTAACTATTGCTTGGTCACTGGTGGGACTGGACCTCTTGATGAATGGGGGATAGCAGGCATGCGTGAAGTTATAAGAGCTCATCAATTGCCCACTGCTGCCTATATAGAAGCATTAACTTTTATTAGAGATAAGGTGAATATTCCTGGAGATATGGGCCAACAGGCTGCCACTGAGTTTAAGGGTCTGCTTGATTATTTGATTAACGCTTTAGCTTAAGACTTAATAAATATAATTTAAAGACTTAGTGGAATGCCCTTTAAGGAGATTATACCTACTATAAAAGAGATATTTGATGATCTTGAGCACCCTAATCCGAATATAAATAGAGTTGCATTCCTTAATATGAAAGAGTATTGGCCTAAAGAATCTATAGCAATATTAATGAGAAATCTTGATTGTGAAGATGTTGAACTTAGAAGGAGATCAGTTAAAGCACTTGGCTCTTTTGGTACAAGTATTGTTAAAGATATTATTCAAAAATATTTGTTTAGTAAGGATAAGATATTCAAAGTCAGTTGTTTAAAAGTCTTAGTTATAGTTGCATCAAGAAATACTCTTGATAATTTCAAGGGAGAGCTGAAAATATTAATAGACTCTGCAGTTAAAGATCAATCTGCGGAGGTTATCCTTACTATAATCTCCTTTCTTAGACAAAATGGTGAGGATTCAATCCCATATTTAAAAGCCTTGTGTAGAGATGAAAATGTTTTAAAGGCTAAGGCTGCTATAACAGCTATTTCTGAGATGAATGAAATTTCCATAGGTTCCTTTCTTGAATCATTAATTGATGACGACTCTTTAGACAGTTTAGTTAGGGAGAGTGCTTATTTGGCATTAAACTTTAATAGGTAATTAAATATATTTTACTTGCTATCAATTTTATTTAAACTTAAACTGAGAATATTAATCACTTCGGGATCCTTTTCTTTAAGAAGTGACTCTTTAAGTGCTTGCTTTTGTTTTATAGCTTTTAATTTCATTAGAGAAAGTGCAGATTGTTTCCTAACTTGCGGGTTCCTTGACTTTAATCTTTTAGCTAAAAGATTAAGATCCCAATCTTGGTCATTAAGAAAACCCATTAGCTTAATAGCTTCGATTTGAACTTCAACTGATGGATCATTTATTGCATTAGTAAGAATATCTTTTGCATCTGTGTCGTTAAGTAATTGAATTTGTTCTCCAAGGGCTGCAATTGATGACGCGCGAACTCTTTCATTATTTGATAATGCACCTCTTTTAAGAATTCTGGCTCCCTTAGCTCCTATAAAAGAAAGCCCCCAGCTTGCTAATCCACATTGCATTTCGGAACTGCTTGGACTTTCAAGAACCTCCAGGAAATTTTTTGCAGCATCTTCACCAAAAATTGCCATTGCTCCGACTGCTGAACCTTGTACCACTGGATCTTGATCATTTAAGAGTGCATGTAACAGATCAGGTAGAGCTGCAGGGTCGCCTATGAGCTTTAGTGTTTTTGCCGCTGCCCTTCTTGTCGTGACACTTTGACTGTTTATCAAGGCTTCGCGTAATTCAGGAAGAGCAGCTTTTCCAATGATCCCAAGGCTTTCTGAAAAAGTTCTTCTAAGCAGACCTCTTTTATCACCTAGTCCAGAAATCAGCTTTTTAATTGACAGTATATCTGCCTCAGGTTTTTGCCCTTCTTTTAATTTTTCTTTTAATTCCGCAGCTAGGTTTGCAGCTTCTTCTGAACTAAGAGCTTTATCTTCGGTGAAAATGTTTTGTTGGTATTCTTCTGGCAATTGTTCTTATGAAGTAGTGAAATATGATAAAAACTTGATTTTAATCATATATTTATAAGAGGCTTGACTTTGTAAACTGATGAAAGCAGGACATTTTGATAATCTTCCACCATTAAGTAAGAACGATGCGTTGAGAATTTTAAAAACCCCTATAAACAAATTAGCTTTGTCAAGTGATTATTATAAAGCTGTTTTTCACCTTGCCAAATTTCATTGTTCTGATTCTGAAAGAGCTCTTCTAGAATTAGTTCAATCTGATTCTAAAGAACCCTCGATTCTTATTGCAAAGAGAAAAGCAATTGAAGTGTTAGGGAGAATGAAGTGTAAAAAAGCAATTCTACATATAGGTAAGAATCTCAAAAGTTTTGACCCTTATATTGTAGAGAACTCCGCCTGGGCATTGCAAGAAATTGGTTGTACTAATATTGAGCTTCACAATACTATAGGAGTATTACTAGACAACCCAAAGAATAACCAAAGAGTTCTTATTCAAAGTTTGGCTAAGATGAATGCAATTACAGAACTTTCAAGAATCCAAAAAGTTAACTCTAAAGAAAATATAGCTCCACCAATTAAAGGCGCATGCATAGCCGCTATAAAGATCCTAACTGGTAAATTGAATGACCCTAATCTATTAAGGGAGTTCTTAGATCTTGATAATCAAAATGATAGACAATCGGCTGTGCAAGATATTATTGATTCAAAAGCATGCCATTTCTTAGTTGATGTTATTCATACCCCAATAGCTCCTTTCTTTAGATTAAGAGCACTTGATTTTCTTTGGCCTACTATTCAAAATGAAGGTTTAGAATTTAATATCTTAGAGGCTATTGATTTTGTGATCTTAGATGACCCTAGGAAAATAAGACTAGTTAAAAATGAGCAACAATTTTTTGACACTGATACTTTGCTTAATGATCTATTTAATACAGATTTTAAGGAATGTTATTCCTCACTAAATAGACTTATCAATATTCCACCAAATAATATATTAACATCTTTAAAATATAATTTGAATAAATTTAAAAAAGACTATGGGGCAATTTATTTTCTTATAGTTCTTTTTCGATATTTAGGAGTATATTCCGAAAATTTTAAGAAATTAGGAATGGAATTAGTTTCACATTGCTTAGATAAATCCTGGTCTCCATTTATGAAATTCAAACCTCAGGCAATCTTGTTATCATTCGAGCTTGACATTGATTTTTTTAAGATGAATATTAGTAATTGGTTGGATGAGAGGTTAACACCTAGCTGGATATGTCGTTATTCAGTGCTAATTTGCCTTGAGAAACTAATTCAAGATAAATCACTTGATCTTAATATAGAAGAAATGTTAAAAAATAATTTTGACTCTAATGAATTTATTAGGCTAAAATCAAAGAAAATCCTTTCTCAATCTAGTTTTAAATAGTAATTTATTTAATTTTATCTTTCACATAGTTTGTTGAACTCTAAAAAACCACTTTCTGATCCCCAGACTTTTTGCGATGTATTTATATCAAAACCTTCATCTAAACTTAGGAATTTATACTTGTTAAATTCAACTGTGCTTACAAGATAAGTTTGCCTTCCATTCCTTTCAATAATGTATTTTCGACTTTGCTTTAAGTGGCCTTTATATGAAGCATTACTTGACTTGTAAAAATTCATCTCACAGTTTTCTCTAAGATGTAGATTTTCGTTTTTGATTGTTGAGAGGATTTCATCATTAAAACCCCCACCTGCAAATCGATATGCATCTTCTATTTTGTAGTTTTGCATTATAAATACTTTGCCTTTAATAGTTAACTTACTTACTGCTTGGCGATATGGTGACCAAGGCGAATGGTTGTAACTTTGCTCTGAGTAAATACTTATTCCATTAAACAATGACCAAGGTAAAAGCCTAAAATAGATATTAATATGTGCATATGATTTAGGATCTTTTTCAGCTTGTAGTTTATTACTATACCTTCCACATATTGTATTAATAAAAATAGATTTTTCTTGAGAATCAAGATCATTCATATCAAGGTATTTATTGCTTTATTTTCCGAATTTCAGAGGCAAATGAAGTTTGAAGTATTCCACTCATGTTTATAGATTTTATTACAGATGAGCGGCATCTTACATTTTTATTTATAAACCAAATGCGTTCTTCTGCAATTGTTTGTTGGTAGGTAGTTGAAAAAAATATAGTACCGTCAGACGAAATTTCATAGTTCGAAATTGCTTGGATTGCTTCTGCATACCCTTTACTTCTTAAAATGATTCCTGAATTGTTTGAGTGTTTGATAGGAATTAATAAACTATGCCCTCTTAGCTGGCGTTGACTTCCTTTAGTTTCTTCCCAGTTTGATTCTCCTTCCCATTCTATTTCGAAAGGTGAAATTGCTTGATCCTTTGAATATCCAGTTATATTAAGGAAATCTTGAATCTCAGGCTCATTTTTACTAAGTAGATTGATTCTCAAATTGCTAATTATTTCTTCAAATTGCTTGAAGGCTAACGAGTGACCACTCCTCATAGAGCTCCATTCACCAATGCTTTTACTAACAAATTCATCTATCTCCATTTGGAGCCTATTTAATTATTTTCAGAATCTAATTCCGTTTTCTTGACACTACCATTTTGAATCATTCGTACCATTGAGTCGACCATCATTGACATTGCCATTGGAACCTTCTTCCCAGATGGAGTCTTTGAAGATTGATTCCCCGGTCTCTGGTTTGAAGGCGGCCTTTTAATGGTCATGCAATGAAAGCTCTTCTTAATAAATTACGTTATCACTAGATGCATAGCCTTTCCTAAAGCTTGCTGTATTGATAAAGCTTGATGTAGTTGACCCACACGGTGAATTCCAGAATCTTTGGAAAGGGACTATATCCTCTCCAAAAAATTCTTCATACTCTAAGGAATCAACTAAGAAATCAACATGTCCAAAAAAACCTTCTCGGTTGATGAGATTAAGATTTTCTTGTAACTCTTCCTGCTCAGTCAATGGTCTTCCTAATAGATGCATGTAATTAAGTTCTAAGCACCTCTTTTGAGAGACGCGCTCAACAAAATGATGGCGATAGAAATCTGATTTACTGATTTCGCGAATAAATTCTCTAATAGGAATATCGCCATTCCTTAGCCGCCGTTCTATTTCAGGAGAGCATTCGCTTCTCATAGGACGTAAATTCCCAAAAACTTGCTTATAAGAAGCCTTAATTGCTATCAAAAGGGCATCATCATCATGAGGTTGAAAGTTTTTGTAAGTAAATAAATCTCTGGAGCTATGTGTTAACTTAATCCCAGTAATATTTCTTTCATTTGAATATTTCTCCCGCTTAAATGCTGAACCTACTCTTAACATGTTTTTTTTTGTTATTTCTTTAGGTTTATGTTTCGAGTTAATTGTAAATAAATTACTCTGCCCAGGCATAAATGTACTTCTACAGTGCATGATATAGGTCATTAGATTGCTACCTGCAATTCTCCCTTTGCTGTAGGCGGAATAAGGTGACTGGGCTATTTCTGAAAGCTTTTCCTCTAGTTGATGTTTTAAAGAAATTTTCATTTGTTTTTAGTCAGAAGAAAATTTATGGCTTTAAAGAATTAGCAAGATTCTTATATAAGCCTATTCTGTCTTAACTATCCCTACTATTGCTGCTTAATATTACTTTTGAAATTAAAATTATAAGTATTACCTCCATCTGCTTGATTTGCTAAATCGAATCTGACTATGTATTCGTTGCTTTTGATATGACTTGGACTTGGAAAAAGTCAAAAAACATAAAAATCATTAGCTTTAAGAATAATTTGCTATCAAAACCCTTTCTGTGACAACCATCTAATTACTTTATTTAGTTTCAATAGCTTTGAATTGCTCTAATATTAGCTCAATTCAACATAGGATTTACTTTTTGGTTGATGGAGGAGGCATTCTAAGAGGTCTATAGTTTTATTTATATATTAAAGTATTTTTATACTTTATTTGATTAACTTTAGGTGCACAATATGAAACGTGGGCTAAGGATTTGAAAATGAAGAAGTTTCGCAAGTTTCTTTCAATTACTTTCATAGTTGGATTGTTTGTTTTATTAGTATTTCTGATCCAAACCTATGGAATTGAACCCCTTCGAGAGGCTGTTGAAGAGATGGGTATCTGGGCTCCTTTTGGAATACTTATGCTTAGGGGAATTAGTGTAATTCTTCCTGCCCTTCCTAGCTCTGTGTACTCTCTTTTAGCGGGTTCTCTGCTTGGATTTAAAACAGGATATATAACTATTGTTCTGTCCGACCTTATTTTTTGCCAAATGGCTTTCTTCATAGCCAGAAAATTTGGACGAGGGCCTGTGCGTCGATTAGTTGGAGTTAAAGCAATGAGAAGAATCGAAGGTTTCAACCAAAATCAATTAGAAGGCAATTTCTTTTTAATGACAGGACTTCTTATGACAGGACTTTTTGATTTTCTTAGCTATGCCCTGGGAATTGGAGGAACTCGCTGGCGCCTCTTTACTCCTGCTTTAATTATTAGTTTATTAATTAGTGATTCTATTATTGTTGCTGTAGGTGCTGGGGTAAGTCAGGGAGCTGGTTTATTGTTAGGGGCCGCTTTACTTGCAATGTTTGCACTTGCAACTATCACTGGCTTTAAACGAAATAAAAGATCTAGTTCTTAAAATTACTATTGTAAGATCTTGCTTTGTCTATAGTTACGCTTCTTTTCTTAAATAGGATTTGGATCTAAATGGACGGAACTTAATTACTTATTTTTTGTAAATTACATTGACTCCAGTTAATGATTAATTATCTTAAGCATATCTTTTTTGAGATTTCATAGATATAATCTTTAGCATAAAGATTTAGGGAAATTATTTAAGTTACTATAGATTCTTATACTATCAACAGCAAGTTTATCTGTGAGTAGATAATTAGTTATTCAAGTTGTAATAGTTTAAGACGGAACCTTGCTACATTTATTGCTTGAGATGGCGAGCTCTTTACAAATGGGTGTTCCTTATTATCTTCGATTATTTTCTCGATCTTCTCTTCAACTGTTAACTTCTGATCAGGTCCAAATTTATTTTTTGCCCATGCCTCATCAAAAATCATGGAAAAACTATCTGCATTATTATAGTATGTATTATGATTTTCCATTTTATTTAAGTAACTTCTTTTAAAGATAGCATTAGGTTATCAAAGATAAACTGAAAAATTGTTCATTTGAAAAAATATTTTATTAGAAACACTAGTGGATCAATTTTGATATTTCCATATTCTATATATAAAAAGATTAATCAAAAAATATTTTAATTTTATGATAGAAGGTTACTTTTTCTTGAATTTAAGAAATTATTTTTAGGCAATAGCTACCTTGTTAAAAAAACTGATTGATTTTGATTAAGTGGATGAGTGTTTATTTTTAGCTAGCTTATGAACTTCAATCTTAAAGAATGGTGCCAGGACGCAGATTTGAACTGCGGACACGGCGATTTTCAGTCGCCTGCTCTACCAACTGAGCTATCCCGGCTTTTAACGCTACTAAAAAGAAATAGCGACTTTTATCTTATATCAACGCTAATTCCTATTACGCAATTTCTTTGATTTCTGAATCGTGGGTTAATGAAATCCTTGATGACGAAGTTTTTGTGTGAATAAATTATCGGATCAATGCTTCCAATGCAAGTCTCGCAACCCCTTCTGCAGCTTGCTTTGAGCAGGTTCTGATAGGAATCCCTATTAGCTTTTCTCTGATTTTCCTCCATTGTGGATTTCCAGATCCTCCACCAATAGTGATGATTGTTTTTGGGATTCCAACATCCATTGATTTGAATTTTTCCCACCCTTGAGCTTCGATTCGAGCTAGTCCTTCTAGGAGGCCATGAAGGTATAAAGAGTCACTAACTGGCCTAGGACCTAGTATGGGCTTTAAGTAGGGATCATTAATAGGAAATCGTTCTCCTTGAAATGCAAGAGGGCGAAACATTAGACCGCTATCAGTTTCAGGATTAATTTGTCTGCTCAGCTCAACTAAATCTTTATCACTGAAGAATCTCTTCAAAACAGCACAGCCTGCATTAGATGCTCCTCCGCATAGCCAGCGATTCCCAACACGATGATTGGTAATACCTGGATAACTTATTGGCCTTCTTACAAAACTTTTTATCACGATAGTGCTTCCTAGAACAGTCACTCCTTCGTCTAAAGAGGCACCTGTGGCAAGTACAGATGCATTGGAGTCAGTTGTTCCTGAAATGATTTGAAGTTCTTTAGGAAGCTCTAATTCTTTTGCTCTGTTAGAGGCAATCCTCCCTAGTGATTTTCCACTTGGAAGAATCTTTGGAAGAGCTTTACTCAAATTTAGTTTGTGTGTTTCTTCAGACCAAGATCCCTCTAAGATTTTCCACCCTAGTTTGATATTGTTCCCTTCTTCCCCAAATCTCCAATCATTCAAGAACCATCCACTAACCCAGTCTGCTTGATGCCTTAGAAGAACATTTTCCCCAAGGCTATTAATTAATTTTGATGCACGTCCTAAACTATCTAATTGGTTGAAATTTTTGTTGTTTTTGTGGATCGCTTCTTGTTCACTTATACATGAACTGAAATAAGGCAAGGCATCACAAAGAGGGGATCCACTGTGATCACATGCCATTAATGTTCCAGAAGTCCCATCAATTGAACATGCGATTATTCTTTCTTTTTTCTCAGAAGGGATATTTTTTATAAGTCTGATGCAACTGTTTTTCCAGTCCTCACAATTTTGTAATCCAATGGAATATGAGCTTGATGAGGCATGTATAAGCTCAAAATTAGTATTAATCAAAGCTATTCGAACACCACTCGTACCCAGATCTATCCCTAGCACTAACTGAGTATTGTGCATTAACCTTGATTGTTAAATTTGAACCTTTCTTAATTCCATTGCTTTCTCGGTAACATTTTCCCAAGGAAGTTCTAAATCTGGCCTTCCAAAATGGCCATAGGCTGCCACGTCTCTATAAAAACGGCCTTTTCTTTTATTTGGGAGCTCTCTAAGTCCAAATTCTTCGATAATGGCTCCTGGTCGAAGATCGAAAGTCTTCCTTACTAAATCAGTGAACTCTTCATTTGAAAGCTTTCCAGTCCCAAACGTTTCTACCAAAATTGAAATTGGATTCGCTACGCCAATTGCATAACTTAGTTGGACTTCTACACGGCTTGCTAAATCAGCTGCGACAAGAGATTTTGCTACAAACCTTGCTGCATAAGCTGCGGACCGATCTACTTTTGTTGGGTCCTTACCTGAGAATGCACCACCGCCATGCCTTGCATAGCCTCCATATGTATCAACAATAATTTTCCTTCCTGTTAAACCAGCATCTCCTTGAGGTCCCCCTACTACAAATTTCCCAGTTGGATTAACCAAGAAGCGAGTTTTTTCTTTAATAGGTTTAATAGAAAGGTCTGCTGTGGCAGGCTTGACTACTAATTCCCATAGATCTTCACTGATTTTTTTCCTAATTCCATCTTCGCTTGCTATTCCTTTAACTATCTCTGTGTGTTGTGTCGAAATTACGATGGTGTCAATTGCTATAGGCTCATTGTTTTCATAAAGAACACTTACTTGGGTTTTGCCATCAGGTAAAAGGTATTCTAAATCTCCTTGATGTCTTACTTTGGCAAGTCTTCTTGAAAGCCTGTGAGCAATACTTATAGGTAGGGGCATTAATTCTGGAGTTTCATTGCAGGCAAAGCCAAACATGATTCCTTGATCTCCAGCACCTATTTTGTCGAAAGGGTTTCCACTGTGATCATCCGCTTCATCTACACCTTGAGCAATATCAGGAGACTGTTGATCTAATGCGACAAGTACTGAGCAGCTGTTAGCATCAAACCCACCTGCTTTTGCATCGGAATATCCAATTTCTTTAATTACTTCTCTTACTAAATTGATGAAATCTACTTTTGCTTTAGAGGTGACTTCACCAGTTATTAGACATAATCCAGTATTCACAACAGTTTCACAAGCTACTCTGCTGCTTGGATCTTTTTCTAACAGTGCATCTAATATTGCATCACTCACTTGATCACAAATTTTGTCAGGATGACCTTCTGTCACTGACTCGGAAGTGAAAATAAAATTGCTCAATGGTGATAATTTACTTATTATTTTATTTTATAAGATCATTGGAAACTTAATTCATTCCAATTACTAATTAGATGGTGATGTTCATACAACAAAGGTGCCTTTCTCCAGCCAGCAGTGTATCCAATAGCAACAGCAACTCCAGCAGCTTTTGCCATTTTTAGATCTGTGTCAGAGTCACCAATTAGAGCACACTCAGAGACCCGTAAATTCATTATTTTGCAGAGCTTCTTTATTGCTATTGGATTTGGTTTAGGAGGATTATCTTCAGAACTCCAATAATAAGAGAATTGATCTTTCAGCTTATTATTTACTAAAAAATTATCAATTCCATTTCTTGAGTCATTACTAATAATACCAAGCTTCAGCTTTCTATTGTTAGATTCTTTCAACAAATCAACTACTCCTGGAAGAAGTTCTTCTCTTGGATTATTACAATCTATATTGAATGATTTTTGTGATGCATGATCAAAGACTTGATTGGCAATTTGTAGCGCTTCAGGCCAATTTTTACCTATAAGGCAAAATATAGTTGCTGTAGAAATAAGATTATCATTGCGTGAAGCTATTGCTATGGAACCATTTGGGTCTATAGAATTTTTCTTTAATCCATAAGCTTTTGATAACATATTGACTAGATTAGTTATTTCCAAAGAAGTGTATCCTTCTCGTTGAAATAATCTTTTAGCAAGATTTCTCCTTGATCTTGCTAAGGATAATAATCGATTTTCACTATTAATCAAAGTACCATCTTTATCAAATAAAATACCATTAATTCTGCAAATTGTATTCCCCTTTAAAAGGAGTTTATGCATTATAAACTAAGTTGCTAAACTTCCATTGAAACTATTGGGTCCTCTCCTTCTTCAGCTTGCTCTAGGAGCATTTCTTTATATTTAGCAGCCATTTCTTCAGCCTTGTCGAATACTTTTTGTGGGTCAGTTAGCATATCCCCAGGTTCGGGTTCCAATGCTTTTGTTGAGAGTGAAATACGACCTCTTTCAGCGTCTAAATCAATGATCATAACTTTCATTTGATCATTAACATTTAGAACAGAGTGGGGAGTCTCAATATGTTCGTGGCTGATTTCAGAGATGTGAAGGAGACCGCTAACGCCACCAATATCTATAAAGGCCCCATATGGTTTAATACCTCGAACTGCACCTACAACAACTTCCCCTACTTCTAAACGATTCATCTTTCTTTCAACCAGTGCTCTTCTATGGCTTAGCACCAATCTGTTTCTTTCCTCATCTACTTCAAGAAACTTAAGAGGTAAGAAGTCTGCTACAAGCTCCTCTTTGGCTTTTCTAGTGCTGATATGAGAACCAGGGATAAAACCTCTCAAACCTTCTACTCTAACTAGAGCACCTCCCCTATTAGTTGCAAAAACTTCAGAATATATAGTGGCATCTTCTTTTTGCAGCTGCCTTACTCTTTCCCATGCTCGTTGGTATTCAATTCTGCGTATTGAAAGCGATAATTGGCCATCTTCATTCTCTTCACTCATTATAAAGAATTGTCTTATCTCTGATGGTTGAAGTACATCACTAAGACCTTCTACTCGGTTTATTGAGACTTCTTGCATTGGCATAAAAGCAGCCGTCTTTGCGCCAATATCTATCATTGCCCCTTTTGTTTC
>QCFE01000003.1 GCA_003278425.1 Prochlorococcus sp. AG-363-B11
AGCGGATCTTCTTCACTTAGAAGAACTAGCCATTCAATTTGAAAGTGAGCATGGCCATGAGCCTTCAAAAAAAGAATGGGCGGCCTTAGTCAATATGCCAATGGCAAGATTCCGACGAAGATTAATGCTTGCTAGGCGTGCAAAAGAAAAAATGGTCCAATCCAACCTTAGATTAGTTGTTTCAATCGCAAAGAAATATATGAATAGAGGTCTTTCCTTTCAGGATCTAATTCAAGAAGGAAGTCTTGGTTTAATTCGTGCTGCTGAAAAATTCGATCATGAGAAAGGTTATAAATTTTCAACCTATGCGACTTGGTGGATTCGTCAGGCAATAACAAGAGCAATTGCAGACCAAAGTCGCACCATTAGATTGCCAGTTCATTTGTACGAAACTATTTCAAGAATCAAAAAAACCACGAAGGTTCTTAGCCAGGAGTTTGGGAGAAAGCCAAGTGAAGAAGAAATTGCAGAAAGCATGGAAATGACCATTGAGAAACTACGTTTTATAGCTAAGAGTGCACAATTGCCAATTTCACTAGAGACCCCTATAGGGAAAGAAGAAGATTCACGTTTAGGTGATTTCATTGAATCTGATTCAGAAAACCCAGAATCAGATGTTGCAAAAACTCTTCTCAGGGAAGACTTAGAGGGAGTTCTTGCCACTCTAAGTCCTAGAGAAAGAGATGTATTAAGGTTGCGCTATGGTCTTGATGATGGCCGAATGAAAACCCTTGAAGAGATTGGACAAATTTTTGATGTAACAAGGGAACGCATCCGACAGATTGAAGCAAAAGCATTACGTAAGCTTCGTCACCCAAACCGCAATGGTGTTCTCAAGGAATACATCAAATAACTCCAAGTTTCAAAAAACAAAGCAAGCATCAGACTAATAAAGTATGACTAAGAGCATTCCATAAGGTCAGGTCACATGAGTAAGGTAAGAAAGTAATAAAAATTCCTAATGGCTCTAGACCAAGTGCGTATTGCATCACGACGCAGCCAACTGGCCATGGTCCAAACCAACTGGGTAAAGGGAGAACTTGAAAAGGCCTGCCCCAGCATTGATATTTCAATAGAGGCTATGGCCACCCAAGGCGATAAGATTCTTGATGTAGCCCTAGCAAAAATTGGAGATAAGGGACTTTTCACGAAAGAACTTGAGGCTCAAATGCTAATTGGACGTGCTGATATAGCAGTTCATTCTTTGAAAGACCTCCCTACAAATCTTCCTGAAGGGTTAATGCTTGGTTGCATTACAAAACGGGAAGACCCTGCAGATGCATTAGTTGTAAATAAAAAATTCAAGGAACATCAATTGCATAGTCTCCCTGAAGGCTCAATTATAGGAACCAGTTCTTTACGTCGCTTAGCTCAACTGAGGCATCACTATCCTCATTTAATTTTTAAAGATGTTCGTGGCAATGTCATTACAAGATTAGAGAAGCTTGATGCGGGTAATTACGATTGTTTGATACTTGCTGCAGCAGGTTTATCTAGACTAGGGTTTGGTAATCGAATACATCAATTAATTCCTAGTGATATTTCACTTCATGCTGTAGGCCAAGGTGCATTAGGGATAGAATGCGTGGAAGACAAAAAAGATGTCCTAGAAATAATAAAAGTTCTAGAAGATAGAGAAACCTCTCAAAGATGCCTTGCCGAGCGTGCCTTCCTTAGAGAATTAGAAGGAGGATGCCAAGTTCCTATTGGTGTCAATAGCAAAGTAGATGGTGAGAAATTAATATTGACAGGTATGGTGGCTAGCTTAGATGGTGAAAAATTAATTAGAGATACATCCATCGGTTTTAGTTCAAACCCAGAGAATATTGGACTAGAGCTTGCGAATACGCTTAAAGCACAAGGTGCAATGGAAATATTAGAAGCTATTTTCAAAGAAGCTAGGCTATAGATAAAAACTTAATCAGTTAATTTTGGATCTATTTCACTAAGATAACGACTCTCGCATGTTTTAATAATATCGATTGCTTTTTCGATTCCAAAAAATCCATTAACAGTACAAGTCCCTGGTTTCTTAAGATCTTTGTAATGCTCCCAATAATAAGTCGTTTCTTTAATCCAATGCTCTCCTAGCATTTCAAAACTAATTATATGCTCAAGACGTTTATCATCTGCTATTACTGCTATCACCTTGTCATCAACCTCTCCACCATCATCGAAAGTCATAATTCCAATAATTCTCGCCTCAACAATTGAACCAGGTACTAATGGCTCAGTAACCCCAACAATTTCTATGTCCAATGGATCACCATCTTCATCCCATGTTCTAGGAATGCATCCATATGCAAATGGATAAGCCAAAGAGGAGTATCCAACTCGATCAAGTTTTAAATGGCCTGTTTCTGTAATTAATTCGTACTTATTAATTGTATTGGAATTGAGCTCTACAATCGCATTAACTTTTAAAGCACCCTCATCGGCAAATGCAGGTAATACATGCAGCAAATTTGGCATGCTGCGACTAGGAGCCTGATCAAGATTAGCCATAAATATCAATAGTTATAAATCGCATCCTAAGAGGTACAAGTAAGCATCTTTAACTTCTTCTCTAAATAATTGAGGAATGCATGACTTGAAAGAGGCTTACCAGTAACTTCCTTAACCAATTTTTCAGCATTAAGCTTTCTGCCAGAACTATGAACTTCTTTCCTTAACCATTTGAGCAACTTTGACTCTTTACAATCTCTAATACACTTCCCAAGAGGGTCCTCACTTTTTATTCCTTCATCCCTAAGTGAGACAGCCATAGCCTCTGAAAATTGAGCACTAATTAGGTGGCCAAGCAAGTAGGAAGGAAAATAACCAAAAGCTCCTTCACTCCAATGAACATCTTGCAAGCATCCTTCTGCATCATTTTCAGGAGTTATTCCAAGAAGCTCTTTATATTTCATATTCCACTGAGTTGGGAGATCCCAAACATCAAGGCCACCCTCAAGCAAATCGATCTCAAGATCAGTCCTAATTAAAATATGTATTCCATAACTAAGTTCATCAGCTTCTACTCGATTCAACCCTGGAGCCAATGGATTAATCGATCGCCACATTTCTAAACCATTTCTTACTGGTGCACCTTCATTAGCAAAATGCTTCCAGAATCTTTCTGAGAAGTCTCTACTTCGAGCAACTCTATTTTCCCAAAACAGTGACTGACTTTCATGAACAGCCATCGAAGTTGGCTGCCCTAAAGGCCAAGCAAACCATTGATGATTTTGAGAAGGGAGACCTTGTTCATAAAGAGAATGCCCCCACTCATGAGCTGTGGCTAGAAAACAGGAAAAGGGTTGGCCTTTAACAACTCGTGTTGTTAATCGAAAATCTTGGGGTCCAAGTGTAATTGAAAACGGGTGAGGGGATCGCCCTAGAGAAGTTATATTTTGATCTCGCCCCCATTCATTTAGCAAACGCTCACAAAGTATATGTTGAGATTTTTCATCTAAATCCCAGCCCAAGGGTTTTAAATATGAACGAGGCCTTAACGCATCTATTAAAGAAGGTAAACGGTCCCTCAAAGGATCAAATAATTCATTCAATCTCTTGATTGACAAATCGGGTTCAAACGGTTGAGCAAGTGTTTCCCAGCAACTTCGTGGTTCATCAAGCTGTCTTGCTTGCTCCTGTCTAAGCTCTATTAATTTTTTAAGAGCAGGCGCAAATTTCTTGTAATCATTATTTGCTTTAGCTTCTTGCCAAAGTGCATAGCCCTCTGTCTGTGCTGTAGCCAAGTGAACAATCAAATTGGGGTCAAGCCTCTTTTGACGATTAAGTTCCAGACGCAAAAGATCTAAATTTCTTGTCCTTTCACTAATCTCCTCTAGACCCAGGGAAGTATCTTGTTCTAATTCAGTTGAAGCTTCTGAAATTAAATCTTCAAATTCTTTGCTGCTTTTCCGTGAATGCAAAAGCTTTGCTAACAAACTTAATTGCTCTCCTCTCCAAGATGCAGACCCAGAAGGCATTACAGTATTCTGATCCCAATAAAGGGTGCAATGAATCGATCCAAGCAGTTGAGTATCTCGAAGATATTTACCCAATCTGAGCCAAATAGTACTAATCAATGATTTACAAAGTCATTTCGATCAGCCTAATATCCATATCAATAAATGAGTGCTAAGTATGAGTGTTTATGAGTTATTGATATCCAGCAAACAGGGGTCAAGATAAATTCACATCAAATATAAGGTCTGACTGATTAAAAAAATCTAAAGAAAGATTTACTTTGGCAGTTCAAGAAGATCATTTTAAAAGCACCTTTCAAAATCCTTTATCTATAGTAATTCACAAGTTATCCTCAAATCGAGACCATCCTTCATTACAAGAAATTATTATATGCAGATGATTAATTCTTAACATTGGTTATCCTAGCTTATATATTTGGAATGTCTAAAGTAAACAAATGATGCAATTTATCTCTGAGTTTTCGATTAGAACCGAAGGTGAAGGATTTACAAATATAACTAATATATTAAACAACTGGATAAAAAAAAATAGAATAAAACAGGGAATTCTAGTTTTATCATCAAAACATACAAGCTGTAGCCTCATAATTAATGAGAATGCAGATCCTAGAGTATTAAAAGATCTATCGGCCTATATGAAAGCAATTGTTCCTGAAGAAGGCTTTAAAAGTATATTGGAAGGCAAAGAAATACAGAAATACCTTCATTCAGATGAAGGCTTGGATGACATGCCAGCTCATATCCGTACTACTCTGACATGTTCATCTTTAACTTTGAGTATTAAAGATTTATCCCTTGATCTTGGCACTTGGCAAGCTATTTATCTATGGGAACATAGATACCAATCAAAGGATAGGTTGATTGGTCTTCATTCAATTGGTGAAACAATGAAGTTTTAAAAAGCTTCTTTAAAGAATAATTTCATATCAATTATGACAAAGAGTTTAGTCTCCAAGTTCACCAAAGTTTTCAGAGCAGATCGTAAAACCAAGTTTCTATGCTAAAAAAATGGATTGGAAACAAAAAATTGTTTATTTAATTGATCGTTATAGATTACATAAGTAGTCAAGACGAGAAAAAGAACCTAGATTATCGCTATGAAAAATAAACTTTTAACATTAGAAGAACTACGAGCTTCATCTCATCAAATACCCGGCTGGGAAATACTTGAGACTAGACTAAGAAAAACCTTTCAATTTGAAAACTTTATAGATGCCTTTTCCTTTATGACAAAAGTAGCGATGATCTCTGAATCAATTTGTCATCATCCTGAATGGGAAAACGTTTATTCGAAAGTATGTATTTGCTTAACGACGCATGACTCAGGTGGTATAACACATCTTGATTTAAAACTTGCAAAAGCCATAGATAAAGTTCTAGAAGGATAAGCATTTGTATCAGAACAACTTAATTAAGAATCAATTGGGTAGCAAAATAATTTTGTTAAACGTTATTGCTATCTTTATATGCTTGATTATACTTTTACCTTTTTTAAATCTCTTATCTGAAGCAATAACTGGTCTTAGGAATGGAGGAATAAGCCTTGGGAGTGATGGCTTAAAGCAAGTAAAAGGAACAATTTCTCTTGTTATTTTAAGCACCGCAAGTGGGGCTGTATTAGGAACAATCAATGGATGGCTACTAGCAAACTGCAGATTTGAAGGAAGAAAATACCTTAGGCTTGCTCAATTGTTACCTCTAGCTACACCTGCTTACCTTTTATCAGCAATATTAATAGACCTCGGAAGCATTTATGGAATAAGAATTCATGGGATGACCTGGGGAGTTTTGATAATGGCATTAACAACTTATCCTTATGTCTTTCTTCTAAGTTCAGAAAGCTTCTCCAAAGTTGGACAGCGTCAAATAGAAGCTTGTAGAAGTCTAGGAATAGGACCATGGAATAGCTTCAGAAAAATAGCTCTTCCAATGGCTGTTCCTGCAATTGGAGCAGGAGTAGCCCTTATGGCAATGGAAATCATAAATGAACTTGGAGCAGTGCAACTACTAAATATCCCAAGTATCTCAGCAGGGATAGTTGAAAATTGGATTATAAAAGGAAATCCTTCAGGAGCCATTGCACTTGCTTTTATAGCATTGCTAATTGTTATTAGTCTTGTTGCATACGAAAAAAGATTAAGAAGAAAGAGCAGGAGATGGAGTGAAGGTATTTCAGGGAGAGAAGGAACTAAATGGAAACTAACAGGCTTAAGGGCTATTCTTGCTCAAGCTATTTCTATCTTTCCTCCATTATTTACACTTGGTATACCTATTTACTGGGCAATAATAAATTTTGATCAAATGAAGCAAGGTTTTGATATAGAGCTTCTTCAATTAACACTGCGAAGTGTGATTCTTGGGTTAATGGCATCAGGCATAACAGTTCTAATGGCCATCTTTGTAAGTGTTTGCAAAAGATGGAACAAGAACAAATTGATCAAAATACTTTTATTTCTATCAGGAATCGGATATGCAATACCAGGTGCAGTAATAGCACTTGCACTACTTTCAATCTCAGGCTTAGATTGGGTTTTCCCACCATTAATTCTATTATTATGGGGGTACTCGGATAGATTCTTAGCTGTAGCGAAAGGTGGCCTAGATGCTGGATTTGAAAGAATTAATCCAAATATAGATGAAGCCGCAATGAATCTTGGGGAGAAATGGATAAGTATATTAAAAAGAGTTCATTTACCACTATTAAAAGGACCTTTAATAGTTGGCTCTCTATTAGTATTTGTAGATACTTTAAAAGAACTTCCACTTACTTTCATCTTAAGGCCTTTTGACTTTGATACTCTTTCAGTAAGGATATTTCAATATGCAGGTGATGAAAGAATGGCAGAATCGATTGTACCTGGATTAATAGTACTTGGTCTAGGGCTAATAGCATCAATTGCTTTAATGCCAAGCTTAGGTGCTAAAAATAAACTCAGCTAATAAAAGCAATTATATTATAATCTTAAAATGTATAAAACTATAATTAATTAAAAGACTTTAGTCTTCTTATGAGTAACACTTACTATTAGAAACGGTATAACCAGATCAGCCAGGCTTATAATAAGTCTATAAGATAATAATGCCAGCAAGATATATTCCTTAGGCAAGCTATTAGGTATAAATAGTAAAATAATAGACTCAAACACTCCTATTCCACCAGGTGCAGAAGGTACGACTAATCCAATTGACCATGCAAGAGAAAATAAAGAGATCCATTCAAAAAAGCCTAAGAAATTGTTAATCGAAAAAGCATTTAGACAAAGCCAGAAAGCATAAAATCTCAAAAAGATAAAACTAATTTCGATTAAAAAAGCTCGTAAAGGATATGGAGTCAAAGGTATGTTTGAGCTAATAGAATTTCGAGAGAAAACTATATCTATTCCAAATCTTTTAAATTGCATTATCTTCTCTGCTCCTAATTGCATAATCAATACTCCTTTCCAACGTCTTGCAAGCAAAATTGAGGGTAAAAGAAATAAAAGATGAAAAATACTTTTCAAATCGCATATTGCAACTAAAAATAATGCAGCTGATAACATCAAGAATGGCTCCAAGAGTACTGATGAGAATGCCTGAATTGGTGAGATCGAGGAAGTCAACGTTCTAAATCTCTCAAGAAAATGCCAAATGCCACCAGGAAGATATTTTAATAAATTAGTTCTTAAAAATAAATTAACAACTCTTAAATTTTGCTCTTTAAAACCCAACCAAATAAGAAGCTCCTTCCACGCTAGAGCATTAACAAGTAAACTTAAGAGACTTATAAAGAAACCAAGTATTAACAACAAGATAATCTCTTTACTTAAATTTTGTTGAACCAATTTCTCAAAATTCCTTGAAATTGATATACCCACAAAACTAATAGTTAAAAAAGTAATAAATATCTTTAGAAAATTATTTAAAAAAAATTTTTTCATATTAAATATCTTTAATTATGTCCAATCTTCATCTTCAACAAAAGTGTCTGAGGATAATATTATTTCTTTACGAACCTCTTCTACTGAAACGCCATTTGCAAGACTAATTCGACATAATTCATCATGCTCTGCTTTTAATGTCAAATTCCCATCAGGTCTTCGAACTTGCTTGACAAGAATTTTTCCATATGAAGTCAAACAAGTTCCAATTCTTCTACTAAGGATCCAACGACCCTCAATTTTCTCTCTAATGCCAATACTTGAGCTGAATTCAAACCAAACCAAACGAAGTTTTACTAAATCTTTTGGCTTAGCAATTACCTTTATAGAAACACCTAATCTGCCTTTTTTCATCTGTATTGGTTGTGATATCACTTCAAGTGCCCCTGCATTCCTAAGTCGATCAACTAAGAAAGATAAATCTTCAGGGGTAGCATCATCTATCCAGGATTCTTGAACAGCTATCTCTTGCCATTTCAATCCATCTGAGGGTTTACAGTCAAATTTTTTCAACAGGCAAGCTCTAAGAAGGTTGGGCCTAACAAGTTCTCTATGACCTAAACCAATACCAATAGAATCAATTTCAAAAAAATCTGGTTTTCCAAATGTATCAGCTAGACCGATCATTAATGCTATGCCAGTAGGTGTAGTCAACTCTCCAGATGCATTATCATCTGATATAAGCCTGACATTATGCTTTGCTGCCAATTGCAAGACAGCAGGGACTGGGACTAATAAAGAACCATGAGAAGTCTCAACTAAGCCCGAGCCTGCCGGAGGATAATCCCAAAAGATAATTTCAGGAGCAAGATATTCTAATGAGGAACAAACTCCAACTATATCTACTAAGGAATCAATACAACTAAGCTCATGAAAATGGACTTGGTCAACATTAACTCCATGGACACTAGCTTCAGTTTCCGCAAGCAATTTAAAAATATTTAATACTTTTTTCTTAAGAGTTCTTGGCAAAGAAGAGTTTTCTATTAAACCTCTAATATCAAGCCAAGTTCTATGTTTTGTATTAAAAGCTTTTTCCTCTACAGTTACCTTTAAACCTCTAAGTCCACAGCTTTTCGATTCATCAACTATTAAAGAGTAAGATCCCTTAAGACCCAATAATTCAAGAGGTCTATTAATCTCTTCTAAGGGCACTCCTAGATCTATTAAAGCTGCCAAAAGCATGTCTCCAGAAACTCCAAGAGAACAATCAATAAAAAGATTTTTCATTAATTGTTAGAGGTAAAAGTTAATATATATATCACTAAAAAATTTCAATTTAATAGAAAGATATTTTTGTATTTGAAAAAACATATCTAAAGGTTCATTTTGATGGTAATTTTAAAGTATATTTCTTTTTTTATTAATAGGTCCAAATATTACATTCTCCTCTAGATAAAGGACTTGACCTTTTCTTCTAACATCTAGACTTACAAAATTTCTCAAGAAATCTAATGGAATTACTCCTTTTAATTTTATCTTAAAAGGAAAAGGCTTCTTCTGATTTCTCTTTGGTTTTTGTCTGATCTTAACTACTAAATCTTTAGTTTCAGGTTTAGTATAAATCAATTCACCACGAATTGAGAAATAGTCATCTCCTTCGGCTACTTTATCTAAGACTTGATTAACATTATTATTGGAATCATTGATAATATTTAAATCCTGAGAGAAACTTGCATCTAATGTACTAGGTTCCCAAATACCACTAATTTGTAAATGCAACTGTTCTGAATGGCGGCATCTTGGATAAACTACCCATAAATGAGGAACATCAATAGATAAACATCGTTTAATTAAACCAATAGTTTTTCCAAGAACTACAGCTTCTATTTTTTCCTCATTTTCATCTACTATTAAACCTCTAGAAAAGTGATCAGGGTCCTCTGGAATATAAATGCCTCTAACAAGACCGATAGCTCGGTATTGTAATCGTTCGGTAACTGGTGGAATTGGATGATCGCGCATTATAGAAAGATTGTCCACTCCAAAATCAATCTAGCCTCTTTTGCAGAGTCCCTCAATTATTTATCCTCTAAATCAAAAGAAGCTTCAACTTGATCCTGGTTTTCAAATGCTTCAATAGCTGCATCGATTGCATCTGAAGGAGATGTCCCATCATTCAATGATTCAAAACTTCTTAGAACATTCATCAACTCCATTGGATTTGAAGGAAAAAAAGAGTCAGTAGTTTCATCAAAAGAAGAGTGGATATCTTTATCTTGATTTAGATCATTTACATCTGCCAGCAAGAATCTATTACTTTCCCAAGAATTACTCTGTAACAAAGAAGCTAAAATGGGGGTTAGGAAAATTGCGCAAAATATATATCTTAAGAATAAAAAGGGCTGATTCTTCATCTATGCTAATAATTAAAGCAGACTGATTCTAAACTAATAAAACCTAAAAAGCTGAACTGTGTTAATTGCTACTTGGAATGTCAACTCAATTCGCACAAGATTAAGTCAAGTTGAAGATTTCCTAGATGAAATGCAACCTGATTTATTGTGCTTACAAGAAACTAAAGTAGAAGACAAAATATTTCCCATAAGCACTTTTAAACAAAAAGGTTACCATTTAAATATTTATGGTCAAAAAGCTTATAACGGTTTAGCACTAATTAGCAAAGTGCCTTTAGAGGATGTAAGAGTAGGAATGACGGGTGAATTAAATCAAGGTAAAGATTCCATTTTCTTCGACGAGCAAAAAAGAGTTCTAAGTGCATTGATTGATGGGGTTAGAGTTATAAATGTGTATGTTCCTAATGGCTCGTCTATAAATTCAGAGAAATACAACTACAAGATACAATGGTTAGCTTGTCTAAGAGAATACCTTAGATCCCAATCAATCAGAGACGAGCCTTTATGCCTATTAGGTGATTTTAATATTGCACTTGAAGAAAGAGATATTTATAACAAAGATCGTTTTGATAATGGAATTATGGCTAGTCAAATAGAAAGAGACTCTCTAAAAAATCTATTAGATGAGAATAAGTTGGAAGATGTTTTTAGGCTTTTCGAACAATCCAGTGGCCATTGGAGTTGGTGGGATTATCGCAGTGGCGCCTGGCAAAGAGATCAAGGGTGGCGTATTGACCATATTTATCTAAGCCAAGACTTAATTGCAAATTCAAAAAGCTGCATGATTTTCAAAAAAGCTCGAGGGAACTCACAGCCCAGTGACCATGCACCAGTCTTAGTAGATATCAATTGGCCTCCTTCAGAATTTGAAAATCACTATTTTATTTAGTTAGCACAGTATGAAATCAGAAATTTTGACCTATCACCTTGAATTGTATAAAAATTCGCGCATTCCTAATTACTTCTAAAAAATTGAGATTTTTTTTTTAAATTTTGATGTTTTCTGAAGATGTTTTGTCAAATTATCACAGTATTAAGCGTTGCATCGTTGGTCTATGCCCACACCTCCTAAAACAACTGTCGGTCTATCAAAAAGCATTGTTTGCAATGGATTAAGAGGTTACTTCTTGTGCTGAAAATTGCGCATCTCGGTATCTTGTGCTCAATTGAGGTAAAGAAAAAATCAGAACTTTTAGACGTATTCGACACTTTTACGCCAATATGGCGAACTGTGTTATCAGTCCATTTGGTTAGGTGCCGTGACAAACGTCTTCAACACAACTAATTCCCAGGACGTCTTTGATGCTGCAAAAGAGCTTATGCCTGGCGGCGTAAGCTCTCCTGTGCGCGCATTCAAATCAGTTAATGGTGACCCCATAGTTTTTGACAGAGTCAAAGGGGCCTATGCTTGGGACATAGATGGAAACCGCTTTATTGACTATGTAGGTAGTTGGGGGCCAGCCATCTGTGGTCATTCTCACCCTGAGGTAACTTCAGCCCTTCAAGAAGCATTGGAAAAAGGTACAAGCTTCGGAGCACCTTGTGAACTTGAGAACAAACTTGCTGAGATGGTTATAGATGCGGTTCCAAGTGTCGAGATGGTTCGTTTTGTAAATAGCGGCACAGAAGCCTGCATGGCAGTGCTTCGGCTAATGAGGGCTTTCACAGGTAGAGACAAGCTAATTAAATTTGAAGGTTGTTACCATGGCCATGCAGACATGTTTCTTGTCAAAGCAGGCTCAGGTGTAGCAACTCTTGGGTTGCCTGATTCTCCTGGCGTGCCAAGAAGTACTACCTCCAACACTCTGACAGCCCCCTATAACGACTTAGAAGCAGTAAAAGAACTTTTTGCAGAAAACCCGGATGCAATCTCAGGAGTAATTCTTGAACCTATTGTTGGGAATGCAGGTTTCATACCTCCAGAGCCTGGTTTTTTAGAAGGGCTAAGAGAGTTAACTAAGGAGAATGGCTCCTTACTGGTATTTGATGAAGTTATGACAGGCTTTAGAATTGGCTATGGAGGAGCTCAGGGACGCTTTGGGGTCACTCCTGATCTAACTACTATGGGGAAAGTAATAGGCGGTGGGCTGCCAGTAGGGGCTTATGGAGGAAGAAAAGACATTATGTCTATGGTTGCCCCAGCTGGGCCCGTTTACCAAGCAGGAACATTAAGTGGCAACCCGCTTGCAATGACTGCAGGTATAAAGACACTGGAAATACTTAAACAAGAAGGAACATATGAACGATTAGAAAATATGACAAAAAAACTAATTAATGGAATCTGTGAATCTGCAAAATCATCTGGATTAGCTATTACCGGAAAAAGTATTAGTGGAATGTTTGGCTTCTACCTATGTGATGGACCTGTAAGAAATTTCAATGAAGCAAAGCAAACAAATTCAGAGTATTTTGCGAAGCTTCACAGATCAATGCTCCAAAAAGGGGTTTATTTAGCACCAAGTGCATTCGAAGCAGGGTTTATGTCGCTTGCTCACTCAGAAGATGATATTGACGCTACTTTAACTGCTTTCAATGAAAGCTTTAATGAAATAAGTTAAAAATTACTTTAAGGTCAATGTAAATTAAAAGATATAAGGTATCTAAAAGTAATTTTTAGATACCTTATATCTTAGATAGTCTTAATTTCTTCTTCCACCAACAATAACTGGAGGGCCAGATCCATTTGATCCAGGCAAAGAAGGAACAACTTGTGTTTGACCATCCCACTTGTCTAGAAATAATTTATACAAGACTTGATCGTCCAAGCTTCTGTTTAGAGTGTCATATCTTTTTGCTTCCTGTTCTGCAATTTTAACTTCTGTTTGTGCTCTAAGTAATTTTTGTTCAGCAATCTGTTTTTCCTCAATAGCTGCTCTATATTCCTCTGCAATTTCCAAACCTGTTAAATCAAGACCTTGTATATCAACATAGTCAAATTGACTAATTTCTTCAGCAACTGTCTTCTCAACTATCGTTGATATGTCACTCCAGGAACTAGCTATTGTGACTAATTCATATTTAGAAAAGACTGACTTCAAAGCCTTAAGTAAGGAAGGTTTAATTATACGGTTATAAATTTCTCTATCGTTGTAAGAAATAGTTCTAAAAACTCGTCCGGCTTCACTTGGCTTTAGTGCATATTTCACAGTTGCAGTAGCTGCAATCACCTGGAGATCCTTAGTTAAAGACTCAAATTCTTCAGGCCTAACTTGAGTTTGAACATTAAAAGGGTATGTAGATTGAACAAATGGAACCTTAAAGTTAAGTCCAGGGCGGCGAGCCCCCCCACTAACCTTGCCCAAGGTTGTTACAACTGAAACCTGGCCAGCAGGAACAATAAACAAAGCTTGAGTAAGTAACAATATGCCTGTAAATGAAACTATAAGAGCAAGCGTTGCAGCTCCACCACCACTCCCAGATCCTCCGGGGGTTACGTTGCGCATTGGGTTAGTCATAAAAATTCCTCTCGTTGCTAGAGCATATCTTTAATTAGTTGTTTTTGTGATCAATTCAATTCACTTAATTATGTAATCAAAATAAAATCATTTATCTAGCCTTGCTTTAATTTCTTTTAAAACTGAAAGATAAAGTGTCTCATCAATCTCTCTAACATCATATTCAAAAGGCATTAAGCCATGATGATGTTCATGCACAACCATCCAACATGTTCTTTCGATGTCATTACTTGATTTGTCCAATGAGGCAATTGTCTTTATAGCTAGTTGATTTATTAAATCAAAGTCTCCAGATTTCATCTACTTTTGTTAAATTTGCGAAGAAGCGACACCAAGAGTGTATAGAGATTTTACAATTAATTTATAATTACCTAACATGAATTAACGATAATTCTCAAATTGCAAAGGTATTTCAAGCTTATCTTCTTGTTGCTTAAGTATTTCTATTGCCAGTTGCAATTCATCTTTACTCTTGCCTGTAACTCGGAGACTATCGCCTTGTATTGAAACAGTAATTTTCTTAAGTTGGTCCCTAATAGCTTTACCTAACTTCTTTGCAATCTCTTGAGATAATCCTTTTCTCAAAAACACATTCTGTTTCAACCTGTTCCCCGAGGACGCGACTGCATCATGGAAATCAAAAATTTTCAATGAAAGCTTTCTCTTAGTAGCTTTCTGCAAAAGAATATCGTCAACAGCTTTCAAAGTCATTTCACTAGCAGTAACAATAATAATTTCCTCTGCCTCAAGTTTGATTTCTGTTTTTGAGTCTTTCAGGTCGTAACGCTGTGACACTTCTCTTTCAATTTGATCAATTACGTTCACCAACTCTTGACGGTCAAAATCAGAAACAACATCAAAGGAATAAGATGCTGGCATAAAATTCTTATAAAAATCTGAATATATTATATAAAAAATATTAAAAAATTATCTTTTTTTGATTTTCGAAGTCATAACACCTTATTAATCTGATTAAGGCTTTTATTCCCACATGTATTAACTAATCAAAAAACAATAAACTTACAACTTTGCCCATGTCTTCTGCACTATGACAACTACTTAGCAAAGTCTCGCTATCATGAAATGCAAAGCAAATAAGCTGGTCGCACCGACTTATTATTTCTTGATTGCATAAACTACTTGCCATTGGCAATGAAAGATCATCATTATCTGGTTTTTCTATGAGATGAAGAACTTTTTCGAGCAAATTAGAAATTTCATGGGATTGTCGATCAATGCTTTGTGGCAACAACACAGTTAGTAAAGAGGGGTCAACCTCTAAGACTGCTCGAATTACAGCAGCATTTACTCCCTGAGAACCAGATGTAACTATAGAATGTCCTTCTTGAGCTAATGATCGAGCAATGAGTTCTACAAGGTGAATTGTGACTACCGGGACATGTCTGCTTCCTAAAAAAGCAATTCGCCTTTGCCCCTTATCCTGCAAAAGGGCAAGCTCTTGGGCCAAAGTATCAATACGACCTATTTGAGGTAGATCTAGGGATTGACTACGACTCAAAGAGATTCTCTAATCATTAATTTGAAACTAGCAATGATCGTGAACTTTGGGAGAGATGCCTAGAAAACTAAATAATCTTTGCAAGTCACAATGCTCTTGAACAAGTCTAAAGGCATAGGTTGCCTTAACTGATTCATGTAAACGAACATGGCCGAAAGCTTGTTCAATTACCTCAACAGTGGAAAGGGTGTCTCGATCAACTTTCAGTAAAGGTACATCAAGCTCTTCTGCTCTATTAATTAGCTGAGGTAGCGGTTCTCCTGCACCTGTAAGGATTAAACACTGAGTAGAGGCTTCTAAAGCAGCTAATTGAATATCCGTTCTATCAGCACCTGTTACTACAGCCATATTTCGTCGTTTTCGGAAAAACTCCATGGCTGAATTGACGCTCATTGCTCCAATACTTAAAGTTTCAACCATTAACTCCAAGTTTTCCTCACAACAAATAACTCTCGCTTTAAGCCTTCTCACTAATTCCTCAACAGTAACACTTCTTAGAAGAGGTGATCTTGGCATAACTCCAAAAACATTAATTCCAAGTTTTTGCAAAGATGGTACAACCTTATCTTCAAGATCATTTACTCCATCTGGTGTTACAGCATTCAAAACAACACCCAATAAGCTTTCCCCTAACTTATCTTTAGCAGCTAACAAAGACTCTATGCTCCGGCTATCCTCCCACAAATGCACCAATAGCACCTTTGATTCAAAGTGTTTAGCTAATTGTCCAAGACTTAATCCATAAAGAAGTCCTTCATGGATACTGCCTGCAGCTTCAAGAAGGTTTACACCATCAAAAGAATCATCAAGCTTTTCTTTCATTGCTTTGAAGCCTTCGCTAGGTTCTAGGCAAGACTCAAAAATCCTTTTCTCAGCAGTATTTGTCGCTAAATAATCAATTGAAGGAATCAGTTGATCTTCTGTTAATCCAATGATCGAAGCAATAAAGAGAACATCATCATCGATCAAAGCCTTATTGGACTCACCCTTCTTGTTTTCTAATTCGAGACTTGTAGCCAATGGCTTCCCAAAACGTACAGATATATCTAGAGATCTTAAATATCTTGAAATCCCAAGGACTAAAGCGGATTTACCACTAAACGGTTCGCAAGACCCGATCATTAAGGTCTTACCCATGACCGACTCCAAATATCATATTTGGCTAATATTAATCACCTATAGAGACTTATGAAAGTATTTTGCAAAATGTTTTGGGATCGTAAGAGTTAAATCATCTGAGATCGGAGTTTCCACAACCTTCACATATGACTCTATTAACAAATGTCTTTAAATAATCAAGAAGTTTTTACAGGAAAAAGAATCAAACCTGTCTGGCAAGGTAGGAGAATTGGTATTACAGGAGCGTCAGGAAGTCTTGGTCTGGCTCTATCAAAAATACTTCGCGACAAAGGTTCTTTTGTAATTGGACTTACTCATAAAACACTAACCGGGAAGGAAGATTGTAAAGAAGGACCTAATCAGTGGATTCAGTGGGATTGTGGGGAAGAAAAAAAACTTAGCAAGATTTTAAAATCCTTAGATGTACTAGTCCTAAATCATGGAATAAATCCAGGCGCAAATCTAGATATAGACGGTCTAAATATGGCAATTGAAGTAAATGCCTTAAGCAATTGGCGTTTAATTAACTGTTTTGAAGAGCTTGCTTATCAACTAAAAGATACTTCCTATCCAAAAGAAGTTTGGGTTAATACATCAGAAGCTGAAATTCAGCCAGCTTTAAGCCCATCTTATGAAATTAGTAAAAGGTTAATTGGTCAATTAGTAAGTTTCAAGCAATCTTCTTTAAGTAAGGAAAGAAAGTCTAAGTTAATAATAAAGAAATTGGTTCTAGGTCCATTTAAATCTAATTTAAATCCAATTGGAATCATGAATCCAAAGTCAGTTGCAGATAAAATAATTAATAAGTCTTTATCTAATTCAACACTGATAATTATAACTCCCAATCCAATAACTTATTGCTTAATGCCTCTAACTGAAATCATAAGAAGTTTATACTTTAGACTTTTTAAAGGGAAATAGTCATGATAGACAAACTCTACTTTTATCCTCTATCAGTCAATATTTCGCATCCATCATTAGTAACAAGAATCGTATGTTCCCATTGAGCTGAAAGGCTTCCATCTTGGGTAACAACAGTCCATCTATCGCGAAGAGTTCTACATGCTTTACTTCCTGCATTCAAAATTGGTTCAACTGCCAATGTCATGCCTGTCCTTAAAGTTACGTTTGGGAGGTCATTCGTTCGAAAATTGAAAACAGAGGGTTCTTCATGAAGATTCCTACCTACTCCATGCCCTGTGTAATCTTCAACAACACTAAAATGATTCTTTTTAACATGATCTTCTATTGCACCCGCTATATCCAAAAGAGTATTGTTTGCCTTTACTTTTGATAATCCTGCCATTAAAGACTCTTGAGCAACTTGACTTAATTTCTTTGCCTCTTCAGATACATTCCCAACACATATAGTTATGCAACTATCTCCATGGTAACCATCAAAAAAAGCACCTGTATCTACCTTCAACAAATCCCCAGTTTTAATAACTCTTTTTGAATTAGGTATCCCGTGAACCACCTCATTATTAATACTTGCACAAATGCTGCCTGGAAAACCATGGTATCCCTTAAAGCTTGGTAAAGCTCCGAAATCTTTTATCCTTTTTTCAGCATATTGATCAAGATCACCAGTTGACATCCCTGGCTCAACCATTTCATTTATTTCGCGAAGGACAGTAGCAACAATCTCACTTGATTTACGCATGATCTGAATTTCTCTTGAAGACTTAATTTCAACTCCCCTTCGTTGCTGAATGCGTGGGCCAGGATTTTTTCCAGAAAGTGATGATGAAGAAAGTAAATCGGCGAAAAGTTTGTTCATGCCGAGAAAAATGGTAACGACTTATTCTCAAGCTCTTTTTAAAGCTTGCTAGAGAATCTAATTAAAGATTATCAATATTGATATATTCATCAACTTTTCAAGATGGAGTTCTTCCTTAAACAGCTCTTCCTCTATCTTTTAACCACTTGAATATATTCCAACCTTCTTGAAAGAAATATCGGGTCGTCTTCTTTCCTCTGACTTAGGTCTCTACTTGAAATGATTAGACGAAGGAGCCAGGTCAAAAAAAACCTTCACGGGATGACCTGGATTCAGTCATCCAGAAAGTTTTTGCAATCTTTGATTATCAATTCCACAACCATATTAATAGCCAATTTAGCTCTTAAGCTTGATTTTGCTTTCTAGAAAACCCTTGTTTCCTAAGAAAAAAAAAGAAAATTATATAAAATCGATTTATGAACAGTTACAATGATTGTTCGGCAAATAAAATTGGATCTGGGATGACGGATGATTTAAAAAATAACTCTCCCAAAGAGGAAGAAGTTAAAGCCCCGACTGATGACTCTCCAATAGTCACTCAAAATAATTCAAATGCCAAAGAAGCATCTCACTCAAGTTCTAAAGAAGAGATGACACCTCAAGGGCTAATTGAATTATTCGAAAAATCACAACAAAAGAAAAAAGTTCCTGAGGTTTACGTAGGAGATACAGTACGTGTTGGAGTACGCATTAGTGAAGGCAATAAAGAACGAGTTCAACCTTACGAAGGAGTAATAATTGCAAAACGACATGGAGGTATAAATCAAACAATTACCGTTAGACGCATTTTCCAAGGAATTGGCGTTGAAAGAGTTTTTATGATTCATAGCCCGCAAGTTGCTTCTATAAAAGTTGAGCGTCGCGGTAAAGTGAGAAGATCGAAGCTATTTTACCTTCGTGATCGTGTCGGTAAAGCGACTCGTGTCAAGCAGCGCTTCGATCGCTGAGGTTTCGACCTCGTTCAATCCAAATACCAATCTGCAAAATTGGTAGTAGGGCATCTACAATGCGCCGTTAGTTCAGTTGGTAGAACGCAGGTCTCCAAAACCTGATGTCGGGGGTTCAAGTCCTCCACGGCGCGTTAGTCACCCTTTAAGTAGTTTCTTTTTTTACGAATGGAGTTAGACCTTCAACCAGGTGATGTCGTAAAGGTCCTTGAGTCTGCAGCTCTAGGCTGGGTTAGGGCACGTGTAATACGAGTCAAATCTGGCGGTAGAGTTGTTGTACAAAGTGACCAGGGGCGGGAGTTTACTGCTAGAGGCAACCAAGTTAGGCTCATTGAACCAGCAGGATTCCGTCCATGATTTCCATCAAGTCTTTCATTTTTAAATGTAATTTTAAAAATGAAATAACAACCTTCTAAAACAAGCCTGTTTGAAAGGTTGACGTAAGAGAGGTTATAGGTTGATACTTCTTTTGCCGGGCTTAAGGCATTAGGCAACCCCTAGAAGCTTCCAAAAAGTCCTCTTCAAATTGGGACCGTAGTTCAACTGGTTAGAGCACCGCCCTGTCACGGCGGAAGTTGCGGGTTCGAATCCCGTCGGTCCCGTATCCAAATTGACTAAAGCTATTGACAGTTAGAGTAAGAATCGCACCCAGTCCCACAGGATATTTACATATAGGGACAGCAAGGACAGCCTTATTCAATTGGTTATATGCCCGCAAAAACAATGGTACTTTTTTACTTCGAATAGAAGATACTGATAAAGAAAGATCTAAAGCAGAGTTCACATCAAGCATCCTTGAAGGACTTAAATGGCTTGGATTAAATTGGGACGAAGAAGCAATTCTTCAATCTGAGCGTATTGATCTGCATCGAAAAGCAATTTTATCTTTACTTGAAAAAGGTCTTGCCTATAGGTGTTATGCAACTGAAGAAGAACTTCAAATGATGAGAGATGCTCAAGTAAATGCAGGTGAAGCTCCTCATTATGACAATCGCCATAGGAACCTGACATCTGAAGAAGAAGCTAAATTCATTGATGAAGGAAGGAGCTCCGTAATTCGTTTTCGAATTAATAAAAAAGACTCAATTAATTGGAACGACATGATTAGGGGTCCAATGCTTTGGAACAGCAAAGATCTAGGAGGAGACATGGTCATATCTAGGAGAGCTCCTGCTCAGGAGATTGGAGACCCGCTATACAACCTAGTCGTAGTAATAGATGATGCCTCAATGCAGATTTCTCATGTAATTCGTGGAGAGGACCACATATCAAATACAGCTAAACAAATCCTTCTTTACGAAGCTCTTGATCTTCCGCAACCAGTCTTTGCACATACACCTTTAATTTTGAACCCTGAAGGCAAAAAGCTTTCGAAACGAGATGGAGTCACTTCCATTACTGATTTCAGAAAAATGGGTTACACATCAAATGCTTTAACTAACTACATGGCACTATTAGGCTGGTCTCCACCTGAGGGTATGGGTGAAAGATTCAATCTAGAAGAAGCATCTGAGGTTTTTGACTTTGACAGAGTAAACAAAGCAGGGGCAAAATTTGACTGGGATAAACTTAAATGGCTTACCGCCCAAGAAATTCACGATTGGACTCCAGATAAACTTCTTAAACAGTTAAAACTTATTTGGAGTAAAGAGGGCTGGACTTTGCCTGATAAAGAGTGGGGATTAAAACTAGTGAAACTTATAGGTCCATCTCTAACGCTCCTTAATGATGGCCTTGAAGAAAGTCGTATTTTCTTTGAAGAGCCTTCTATAAAAGAGGATGGGGTTAAACAATTAGAAATAGAAGGAGCCAAAGAAGCATTGAGACATATTTCACAACAGCTCGAACTTTCCCAATGGGATGGCCTTAACCATGATGTAGCTAAACAATTAATATCTGAATGCTCTCAGGCATTAGGGATAAAAAAAGGGCTAATTATGAAAAGTCTTAGAGCAGCCTTGATGGGCAGCCTTCAAGGACCAGATCTAATCTCCTCATGGGGTTTACTGGCAATGGAATCTAAAGACCTTAATAGGTTAAAAAAAGTACTATAAAAATTTAAATGATCTCTTTAATCCTCAGCAAGTAATCCTAATCTTTTTGCTAATGGTTTTGCTGTTAACCCCTGGATACCTACAGTCATAAGAATAGTTAGGAAAACCAACCCTTGTAGCCTTCCTGCGCCTAGGACACCAGCCTGTTCAAGACGAATTGCAAAAAGCGAAGCAACAGCTGCAGTGACAATACCTCTTGGGGCAAGCCATCCAAGAAATAACCTTTGCTTAATATCCAAAGGCAATCCAATCGTCGCAAGGCTTACAGCTAATGGTCTAACAACAACCATTAAAACAAGTACGCAACTTACACCTCCCCAACCAAGAGGGCTTAATTCACTCCAAGAGACATCTGCAGCAAGAAGTGGGAAAAGCATTGTGATAGCAAGTTGTGCTAGTTCTCTAATTAATTCATCTAATTTATCAACCTCAATCGAAGAACTTCTACCCACTAGAAAGCCTGCAGCAACTGAAGCAGGTAAACCTGATTCAGGCAAAATCCATTCACAAATCCCATAAAGAAGGAAAAGCACTCCAAGCGTAATCTGCAATCTAATTCCTATTGCAGAGTCAGTTTTGATCCTTTGCAAAGCTTCTGAAAGTATCCACCCGCCAATCAAGCCAATAATGACTCCACCTCCCAATCTCGCTAACAAGCCAAAAATTACTTCCCTCCATCCATGAAGATCTCCAACCAACAATTCTAGTAAAAGTAAGGCTAATACAGCTCCCACTGGTTCCAAGACAAGCCCTTCTGCTTCAAGAACATCACCTAGAGGTGAAGCAAGCCGAATTTGCTGGACCAGCGGAGTTACAACTGTAGGGCCAGTGGCTAAAACAATTGCACTGTATACCGCTGCAACATTCCAAGATAATCCAGCAAGAAAATAAGCAGTTATCCATACAGCTCCTAGAGACACAAAGAGCCTAATAACTAAAATTCTAAAAACAGTTGCTTTTATAGTGTCACCTGGGAGTCTAAGGTTTAGCCCTCCATCAAAAAGTACAAGACTAACAAGTAGTCCTACAATAATTTCCAGCCCTTGACCCAGGTCAAGCGGCTCAACAAGCCCTAATCCAGACCTTCCTATTAGAAGTCCAGACAGAAGAAGCAAAACAACTCCTGGAAAGCCAGTCAAAACTGACAATAGTCTTGCTCCTGCGCCAGCAAAAACCGTCACTCCCCAAAGCAGTCCAAGCTTCTCAGGAGTCATAGAAAAAAGAAAGCTGAGTAATAAGAATCAATCCAAGTAAATAGCCTTGAATAATAGAAATCATATGCATGACTAGTCTCATAAAACTTAGAATTTTTTCTTTTCAACTCGTTTGAATCAATTGACGAGATGAAACGAACCAACTGATTCAAAGAATAGATTTTCATTCTGGAAGAAATTAAGAGTTAAAAAATCTGTTAAATGGGTTAATTTAGATCTAAGAATCGACTACTTACCTCCTAAAATATTATTAGCCAAGATTAAAACAAACAATCCAAGAATCAAGCCTACTGAAGCCATTCGACCATTCCATATTTCAGCTTGTGGTGTAAAGCCTCTTTTCCATGCATTAAGTTCAGTTTTGCTAACAGGTGAGATATCTTTCACCTTATCTTCATCAGCAGATGGAGGATTCATAACTTACAAATCATCAAAAAGAAAGTTATAAATGGCATTTCAGAATGGGGGGTCAATTTGATAAAGAAGATCACATTGATCTAACCCGTGTCTTGCTGAAACACCAAGGTTTAAGGAACTTAGTCTTGATTTAGATTTTAATCGCAATAATGCAGCAGTGCCTATCATTGCCGCATTATCTGTACAAAAGTTTTTAGGAGCCATGTAAACCTTAATTGATTTATCTAAAGCTTCCTTAAACATCATTTCTCTTAAACGATTGTTAGCCGCTACACCTCCAACCATAACTAAAGAATTAAGATTACTATCAAGGGCACATTTTATGCTTCTTTCTACTAGTACCGCCCCTACAACCTCTTCAAAACTGGCCGCAAGATTAGCTATAGGAATTTCTAAACCTGCCGAACTAATACTCTCTACTTGGCGTAAAACTGCTGTTTTTAAACCACTAAATGAAAAGTCATAAGGGTAAAATCCCCCTTCTGGATTAGAGACTCTCCCTTTAGGGAAAGAGAAGGCTTTAGGGTCACCATTTAGTGCGACCTTCTGAATTACTGGTCCACCAGGATAAGGAAGTCCCAATAATCTCGCAACTTTATCAAAAGCTTCGCCAGCTGCATCATCATGAGTCCGACCAAGTCTGGTGTAAGACAAATTGCTACCAACCTTGATTAACTCTGTATGCCCTCCACTGACCAACAAGACCAAATACGGTGGAGCGGGAGACGACTCTGATAGCAAAACTGACGCAAGATGACCCTCCAAATGATGAATACCTAAAAAAGGACGTCCATGAAGACAAGCCAATGTTCGAGCTGTTATTGAACCGACCAAAAGAGCACCAGTCAAACCAGGGGTTACTGTTGCAGCAATTGCATCAACATTAGAAATACTTATTCCCGATTGATCCATTGCTTCTTCTAAAAGAAAAGGCATTTTTTCCAGATGCATTCTTGAGGCTATTTCTGGAACTACCCCTCCCCACTTGGCATGTTCATCAGCTTGAGAAGAAATACAATTGGACAATATTTGAAATCTATCCTCTTTAAATTGGACAACAGCAACGGCTGTCTCGTCACAACTTGTTTCGAGGGCAAGTACAGTTTGCGTCATTTAGGCGTATCTCATTTAACTTAGTGGTAGTGAATCCTGTTCTTATAAGACAGGTTAAATAAGGATTCGAACTAATGCGTCGTCTCTTCTCAATTCTTCTATCTGCTTTCCTTCTTTTAGGGTTAGCACCTATAGCAAATGCTGCTGCTGGACCAGCACTTAATGCTGACAGAGCTTCTACTGAATTTAATGCTTCTGCGTTAAGTCTTTGCTCAGAAAATGCTCGTTTTCAAGAGCGGGCTAGCACTGCCTCTACTGCAAAAGACATTGCAAGGTTTGAAAGATATAGCAAGGCTTCTTGTGGTGATGATGGCCTTCCTCATTTGATCATTGGTGCAACCATTGAACCTTTTGGTGCACTTGCCAACCGCCATCATGAAGGTGACATTTTAATTCCTGCTCACATATTTATTTATATTGCTGGAATTATTGGTTGGTCAGGCAGAGAGTATCTAAGAGCTTCAAAGGGACTTAAAAATCCTGCTGAAAATGAAATCTTCATTGATTTTGCATTAGCCAGGAAATGCCTAATAAAAGGTGCGGCATGGCCAGTGGAAGCTAATAAGCAAGGAAGGAGTGGCGACCTTAGAGAAAAGGATGAGAATATTTCCTTAAATGGACCTCGTTAAAATCAAATAAATTTGATATTGACTTTTTCTTAATTTTTATTCCTTATCGCTAGTTATTCCTAATGTTTCAAATTTTCCAAACAAAGTGGTTTAGATCTGCACCAGTAGTTGCAGCTATTTGGATAGTTCTTACTGCTGGGATTCTTGTTGAGTGGAATCGCTTTGTCCCAGATCTTCTTTTCCACCCTGGTTTATAGTTCTAAGAAAATTAATTAGGTCTACTGAATTAATTTTTTAATTTCAATTAGGGCCTCATAGACATCATCGTTAATTACGATTGCATCAAATTCAGACTGAGACTTCATCTCATAGTTTGCTCTTTTCAATCGTCTTGTTATTGCTTCTTCTGAATCAGTACCTCTTTCTCTAATTCGTTTTTCAAGCTCTTCATAGCTTGGAGGTGCAATAAATATTTGAAATGCATCTTTAAATGTTTTTCTAATTTGCCTAGCTCCATCCAATTCAATCTCAAGTAAAACTTTTTTGCCTAATGATAATTTCTCTTGGACCTCAGCTCTAGGAGTTCCATATAAATTACCAGCAAATTCGGCCCATTCTAGGAATCCATCTGCTCTAATTAAATTCCTAAAATCTTTTTCTTTTAGAAATAGATAGTGTTTACCATCTACTTCTCCCTCTCTAGGCAGCCGAGTTGTGGCAGAAATAGAAAGCCAAATGTTCTTATTTTCTTCAAGCAACTTCTTCACAAGTGTTCCTTTACCCACTCCGCTAGGCCCAGTAATCACTGTTAAACCATTTTTGTATTTGTTCATAGCATTAATCCAATTTCAGCAACAGACTAACTAAAGATGGGTGTGAACAATATTCAATCTAATGATCAGACTAAGTCAAGTCTTCAAACGATGGATATAACATCGCTAAAAGCTGTTCTTGCAGATTTAAGGGAAAAAATAGTACCTGGTCGATTTGAAAAGGTACAACAATTAGACAATTCCACCCTTCAAATTGCATTTCGTAGTCTAGAAGGTTTAACTTGGGTTGAATTAAGTTGGAATTCGGATTCAGCAAGAATTGTAGAAATAGAACCTCCAGAAAAAATTAAAGGTGAAAGTACTTTATGTAAACAAATAAAATTCGGTCTACGTGGAATGGCATTAATCGAATTAAAGCAGCAAGACTTTGATCGAGTAATAGAATTAGGTTTTGCCTTTAGACCAAATGAAATAATAAAGAAGTACTTAGTCCTAGAGATAATGGGAAGATATAGCAATATCATTTTTTTAGATAAAAAGAAACAAGTAATAACTTTAGGTAAGCAAATAAGTAATAAGCAATCTAGATTAAGACCCATAAGTACAGGAGATCTTTATACCTACCCACCTGAATTACAAGGAATGAAACCTAAAAAAGGTGAATCATTTGAAAAATGGCGAAATAATCTCCTAATTCTTCCAATAACACTAAAAGAAGCTTTAAGGGCAACCTTCCAAGGGATTAGTCCTGCCTTTATTCTGCAATTAGCAAGTGAAGAAAAAAATAGCGCATATCGACTTATCAATATGCCAGTAAAACTATTATCAGAGTCTGAATGGAAGAGCCTATTCTTTCGCTGGAACATCTGGTTAAAAGCCCTAGAAGAAGAAAACTTCAACCTCTCATTTAGCGGTCCCACTCCCTACAGAGTATGGGGAGCAAATTCATCTAGCAAGTCTGGCAAAGAAAACATTAGTCTTAACCTTGGAATTTACTACAAGAAACATTTAACTAAAAAATATCTAACTATTGCATTAAATGAACTGCTAAGAGAACTCGATAAAAAAAGAACTAATGAAGAAAAAGAATTAAAAAAACAAGAGCTTTTATATATAGAGACATCAGATATAAAATCTTTAAAAGAAATTGCTGATAATATCCTCTCTGCAATTCAGCCTAGCAAGGAAGAGATAAAGAAAGCTCAAAAATTGTATTCTAAAATAAAAAAACTTCGCAGATCAAAGACAATTTTAAGAGAGAGGATTGAATTACACAAGGGGAAAATTGATTTCATAAATGAAACAGAGTTATATCTTGAATATATAATTAATAGTGAAATTGAATGTGATAGAGAAAAGTTAGGAAGTATTATAAATCTAAAAGAAGATTTAGAAGGATTTATTTTACAAAAGAAGCAAAAGAACTCTAAAAGAAAAGCCAACAAAATTAAACCAGCAAAGATCCTTAGTTTGAAAAGCCCAAATGGCCTAGATATTCAAATAGGGAGAAATCATCAACAGAATGAATTTATTAGTATTAAGAGTGCTAAGAAAGGAGATATATGGTTTCATGTTCAAGAGTGTCCTGGAAGTCACATAGTTGTAAAAGCTGCTAATGGCAAGATAGAAGATACTGACATAGAGGTTGCTGCTAATTTAGCTGCTTTTTTTAGTAAAGCTAAACTTAATAATAAAGTTTCCGTCTTAACGGTCCCAACAAATAAACTTCAGAAAATCAAAGGCTCCCCCCCTGGGATGGTCATTCCTAAAGACATCAGAGTTTTATGGGGTCGTCCTTCAGATGGTCAAAAGTATCTAGAGGAATTAACTAAAGATGCATAGAATGCCTTATCATCTGTATCGAAGTGAATTGCTCTAAATGTTTGAATTTATTGTTGGATCTCATGCATTCCTTGGGAATCATAGTTTCGCTGAATTTTTAGTTGGGTACATATTTGGCGCTGCGTTGATAGTTGGTGCACCAACAGTATTTCTTCTATTGGTTTTCATTAGTGCCCTAATGAAAACCAATGGAAAAATGGGAGGATATAAAGAATATGCAAATTACGGGAAATCTTCCTTGAATGATTGTCCACCATTCATTCTTCCAGACCCAACAAACCCTCAAACAAAACTCAGCAGGAGTTAATTGCTAAATTTTTCTTCAAAATATTTATTCTACAAAGATTAATGTTAACTATATATTATATAAATTAAATTATATAATATATAGTTAAAGTCAAACAGTTTGACCTTTGGTTTCTATTTAAAAGAATGGTTATGACAGTGATAACTTTAAGTCATAGTGGTTATTTGCTAATTTCAATAAAGTGCTCAAAGAAATGAATAGTGAGCCTGAGCAGGCCAAGCAAATGACATTATTTGGCCACCTAGAAGAACTGCGGGAGAGGGTTCTCAAAAGTCTGATCTCAATAGTCTTGGGAGCATTTCTTTGCCTCCTTCTAATTAAGCCTCTTATAAGGATGCTAGAAGCTCCTGCAGGCTCAATTCGTTTTCTTCAAGTAGCCCCAGGAGAATTCCTTTTTGTATCAATTAAAGTTGCTGGATATGCTGGTTTAATACTTGCTTTACCATATATAGTTTTTCAAATTCTTTCTTTTATTCTCCCAGGTCTTACAGAGCGTGAGAAAAAACTGATTGCCCCTGCTGTTTCTGGTTCCGCAATTCTGTTTCTTTTAGGAATATTTTTTGCATGGTGGACTCTGGTTCCCGCAGCATTAGGCTTTTTAGTTAATTATGGCTCAGATGTTGTTGAGCCACTTTGGTCAATTGAAAAATATATGGATTTTGTCCTTTTATTGATGCTAAGTACTGGCTTATCTTTTCAAATACCAATCCTGCAATTAATTCTGGGTTTTTTAGGGCTAATACAATGGAAGCAAATGCTTTCGGGATGGAGATGGGTCCTAATGGCATCTGCTATTGCAGGAGCTGTAATTACTCCATCTACCGACCCAATCACAATGATGCTACTTGCAGGTTCAATATCCTTTTTATTTATATTTGGTGTTTTACTCGTTGCAATAGTTGATCAATTCAAAGAAGAAATTCCTCCAACCCCCCATCCGCCTTCAAAGGTAAGCTAAGAGCTCTTCCTACCCTAGGTCTAGCATTTTGAAAAGATAGCCAAGCTCTAACTTCTGAAGTTTGATCCAATCTATTTAGAACATCAACGACTTTCGCAAGTTCTTCCCGGTATTCTTCTTCACTTAAAGGAAAAGATTGTTGTTCAAGAAACCTCCACATGATTTGTAAAAAAAGACTTTTCCCTTTAACTAAAAGTTTTAATTCATATGTAACCCCCCAACGTTTCTGAAGAAAGCTCATTACCTCCTCAACTTCTAAGGGCTGAGAGCCTTTTCTCGGGATAGAAATATCCATAAAATCAATCAATCTTATTAAATACCTGCTTTTTAAAGCAAGAGAGGACCTTTAAGGGTCATAATGGAAGAAATTATGAGCTGTGTGAACATCTGGCATGACACAAATGAGTCCTAGCGATGTGCCCTCTATGGGCCGACGTCAGTTCATGAACTTTCTTACATTTGGCACTGCAACTGGGGTTGCATTAGGAGCACTCTATCCAGTAGCGAATTTCTTCATGCCCCTTCGTGCAGGAGGAGGGACTGGTGGCTCAACAGCCAAAGATGAACTT
Source organism: Prochlorococcus sp. AG-363-B11 (assembly GCA_003278425.1). GTDB lineage: Bacteria > Cyanobacteriota > Cyanobacteriia > PCC-6307 > Cyanobiaceae > Prochlorococcus_E. The sequence goes on from QCFE01000003.1 coordinate 28,885, forward strand.
GGGAATGACGTTACTGCCAGTGGGTGGTTAGCAACCCATCCTGCAGGAGATAGAAGTCTTGTCCAAGGGCTTAAAGGTGACCCCACTTACTTGATAGTCGATGGAGATGCAGCTATTGGGAATTTTGGTATCAATGCAATATGTACTCATCTTGGATGTGTAGTTCCTTGGAATAGTGGCGCAAACAAATACATCTGTCCTTGCCACGGAAGTCAATATGATGCAAATGGAAAAGTTGTTAGAGGTCCTGCACCTCTTTCTCTTGCATTGACCCATATAGATATAGAAGATGACAATGTGTTAGTCAGTCAGTGGACAGAGAAAGACTTTCGAACTGGTGATAAACCTTGGTGGGCATAATCTTAGTCCCAAATTAAAACCTACTTTTCTAGTCATCATTCAATCCACAATCATGCGTCGCATACTTACTTTTTTCTTAGGCTCATTACTTGTTGGGCTTTCTTTCATAATCTCACCATCTTCAGCACTTGCCTACCCTTTTTGGGCGCAACAAAATTATGAAAACCCTCGGGAGGCAACTGGAAAATTAGTTTGTGCAAACTGTCATCTTGCAAAAATGACTACACAGGTTGAAGTTCCACAATCAGTAGGTGCAGATAGTGTATTTAAAGCCGCTGTAAAGATTCCTTATAAGCCTGGCACTGAAGAGATAGGTGCAGATGGCAGCAAGGTACCTTTACAGGTTGGAGCTGTAGTCATACTTCCAGATGGATTTAAACTTGCTCCGCAAGATAGATGGAATGAGAAAATAAAAGAAGAGACCCAAGGAGTATATTTCACTCAATACAGTGAAGAGAAAGACAATATTATTCTGGTAGGTCCTCTGCCTGGTGATCAAAACAAAGAAATAGTTTTCCCAATTCTTTCACCAGATCCGGCCACAAACAAAGACATCCATTTTGGTAAGTATTCAATAAATGTCGGAGGCAATAGGGGCAGAGGGCAAGTTTACCCGACTGGTGAAAAAAGCAATAATTCTCTTTTCGCATCTACAAAATCAGGAACCATCTCATCAATAGGGATTGAAGAAGATGGTTCTAGAAGTATTACAATTCAAACAAATGAAGACGAACAAGTAATAGAAACTATTCCTTTGGGGCCAACTTTGCTAGTTAAGGAAGGAGAGCAAATAGAAGCTGGTGCTCCTCTAACCAATGACCCTAATGTAGGTGGATTTGGGCAGTTGGATACAGAGATTGTACTTCAAAGCCCTGCTAGAGTAATAGGCCTGATTGCATTTTTTGCTGGGGTTGCTTTAACTCAGATACTTCTTGTTCTGAAGAAAAAGCAAGTGGAGAAAGTTCAAGCTGCTAATGGTATCTAACACATAAAAATATAAACTTGCTAGATAAATGGTGGAGGTAATATCAACTTTAATCTCACCAGGTTCCGAACTAGTAAGGATTGGACCATTAACCTTTAGATGGTATGGGATCTTAATAGCAATATCAGTTTTTGTTGGTCTAAATCTTTCGAACTATCTGGCAACTTTTAAGGGCATCGGAAGAGATTTCTTCAATGATCTAATGCCTTTTCTCGTTTTGAGCTCAATTATTGGGGCAAGGATTTATTATGTTCTATTTGAATGGCGGAATTTCAATGGGGTTAATTTCTGGAGTTCAATAAATCTATTTAATCTTGAAATTCCAATCCCAAGGTTTGTAGAAATCTGGAGTGGCGGAATTGCTATTCATGGGGCCTTAATAATGGGAGCAATCTCAATTTTATTATTTTGCCGTATAAGAAAAGAAAGCTTTTGGAATGTTTTAGATACTCTTCTTCCTTCTGTAGCTCTTGGTCAAGCTATCGGTAGATGGGGTAATTTTTTTAATAATGAAGCTTTTGGCGTTCCAACTGATCTACCCTGGAAATTATTTATTCCTCAATTTTCTAGACCGGATATTTTCATAGACAAAAGTTATTTCCATCCCACTTTCCTTTATGAATCATTGTGGAATATATGTGTATTCTGTTTGCTCATTTTATTATTTAGATTAAATATTAAAGGTTTTCTAAAGCTTCCAGCTGGGGTCTTGAGTTGCTTCTACCTTATTAGTTATAGCTTTGGTAGATTGTGGATTGAAGGACTAAGGACAGATCCACTTTGCATAGGTTCAATTCCTCCTTTTTGCGAAGGAGGTTTACGAGTTGCACAAATCATGAGCTTTCTTATTATTTGCATAGGTAGTTTTGGTCTTTGGCGAATTTATAAAAATAAAAGAAAAATGCCAAGCCTAGGTGTAAATAACAAATGGAAAAAGTGAATCCTATCTCAATAGTTGGTGCTGGACCAGGTGCCATAGACTTGTTAACGATAAGAGCATTAAATAGAATAAAAAACGCTGATGTTCTAGTCTGGACAGATTCGTTAATATCTCCAGATATTGCAAAGTTAGCATCAAAAGATTGTGAAAAATTTAAAACAAGTTCTTTAACACTTGAACAAATCTTAGAGTTGCTAATAATTAAAACAAAGCAAGGCAAAAAAGTTGTTCGTTTACACGATGGTGATCCATGCCTTTATAGTGCACTATCAGAGCAAATATGTGGTCTTGCAGACGAAGGGCTAGAGGTTGAAGTAATTCCAGGAATAAGTGCATACCAAGCAACTGCATCAGAGTTACAAAAGGAACTAACTATTCCTGGTGTTGTGCAAACAATAGTGCTTAGCAGAACAAGTGGGAGAACAAAAGTTCCTGAGTCGGAAAATCTTGAAAACCTTGCAAAAATAGGAGCTTCTTTATGCCTTTATCTAAGTGCAAGGCATGTAGAAGATGTACAGAAACAGTTATTACAACAATACAAAGAAGACACACCTGTTGCTATTGCACATAGGGTTACTTGGAAAGACCAATGGATAAAAATCGTTCCTTTAAAAGACCTAGCTTCAGTATCTAAGAGAAAAGGTCTTTTTAGAACCACTCTTTATATCATCAGTCCTGCATTGAAATCACATGACCGACGTTCAAACCTTTATTATGAGGGACATAAACATTTATTTAGAAACAAATAAATGATAAATTCTGAAAATAGTAAAAATAGGTTAAGTGAGCTATCTAATATTCAGGAGGATTTGCAAAACATAGGAACTATAATAAAAAAGGCTAGGGAAGAGCAAAATATTTCATTGGAGTTTCTATCAGAAATCTTAAAAATCAACGAAGATTACTTAATAGCTATCGAACAAGGTGACAAAAGCGCTTTACCAGAATCAGTTTATGTGAAAGCAATGGTAAGGAGGATATTTGAACTACTTAAGATTAAAACAATAAAAACAACCGTTCAATCTAACCATTTAGCAAAAGACAGTATTCACAAAAAAGAATTGGCGCAGACTAATCCAAAAATTACATCCTACCCCAAAATTTTATATTTTCAAATACTTTTATTATCATTAATTGCTATTTTACTAGGAGCCTATTCAACTAGGTTGTTACTTCAGTTTACCTCAGAGATTGATATCAAGCATGAAGCTATTCACTCACCTTCAAAAAAAGATTAAGTCTCTTAATCAAATAAAAATATTATAAAAGCTAGACAGATGATGAATTAACCAAGACTTTCAGGTCTACCCCTGTTAGTTCTTTCACTATAGGAATACAATTACTCAAGCTCCAATGTTCAAGTCTTAAATTTTTAATCTGACTTTCTGGGATCAAATCAATAATGAGTTCAGAAGAGTTAAATGAAAATTTAATCGTTGAAATAGAAGCTTCAGGTCTTCGATCTAAGGAGGTTGACAGCCGCAAAATTAAAGACATTTCTGAGACAATTCGCCGGTATTCCTTATTTTCTAAAGCCTGCCAAGCCTCATGCCTCTTTTTAGGAAGACTCTTCCTATGATATCTAGCAATGGCTGCAATCATGAGATGTTCCGCTTGTGAATATCCTAATAACTCTCCATGTCTTATTAAATACCAAGAATGCTTATGATAAGAACCTAAATTAATGTGTTGCCCACATGAATGCAACATCGCGGCAGCCCACAAAAGATCCTTCCCAGGACCTTTATCATTGTGTAAAAGGCCAACTGTATTGTTATAAATGGAAAGAGCAAAGTTTGCTACTCGTTCAGAGCGGTGTCTGTCAACAGAAAACCTTTCAACTTGATGAATAACTGTTCTCTGACGAATACTTCCTTGAAGGCTAAATCGATCTTTTAGCAAACCCTCTTGGAACATCCAGTTAACGACCAAGCCTTCTCGCAATGCTCGTTCACTAAGAACTACTTCTTTTATCTCAAGCATTTTCATTATTGTTTGCATTATCAAGACACCTGGAACAATAATCTCTGCACGGCGCTCACTCAATGGAGCCAGCTTTCGTCTCTGATGTGGAGGCATTGACAAAAGCTTGTCTACTAAACAACTCAATTTTTCTTCAGAAAATGTATACCCATGTTTTCTGAGAAAGGAATCCCGATCTTCCGAAGCTATCAAAGCTCCAATAGCAAGTGCAGTTCCACTAGTGGCAACTAACTTGGCAGTTTCGTGGGGCTTGATACGAGAAAGGACTTTGTTAACAGCTGGTTCTAAAGACCCTTGAATAAAAGTTTTTAGAAAATTCAATCTTGAATCAGAAAGAGGGCTATCCTTTATAAAATCTCTTTGAAGACTAACTGCTCCCAATCGAGTGCTCGTTAGAGCTCTTGCATCTTGCTCATCTGCGAGGACTATCTCAGTAGAACCGCCACCAATATCAAGCAAGATATGCGGTTGTTTGCCAAACGGCATCCCAGAGAGAACACCTAAATAAATAAGCCTGGCCTCTTCTGCTCCACTAATAAGTTCAACATCTAGGTCCAACTCATCTTTAATTTGACTTAGGAAACTCCTACCGTTTGGAGCCTCCCTAACAGCACTTGTTGCAGCCAAGAGAATCTCTTCAACTTTTTGACTTATTGCAAGATCTTTAAAGCGTCTTAAGGTCTGTAAGGTTCTAGTCTTTGATGAATCGGTAAGATTACCACTATCTACATCTCTATTTCCAAGTCTAGTGGAGGATTTCTCAGCCAAGTCAATACTAAATGTATTCAATACAGGGTCGACTGATGCAATAACTAAATGAGTAGAGTTAGTGCCTATATCAATAGCTGCTATACGACGAATCTTCTCATTATTTCTAAATCTAGAATCTTTATTTTGAGAAGTTTCTACTTTCAGAGATGAAAGAGACTCAAAACCTGCATTTTCTACAGGGCTCTTTGACACAGCCTGTCTCAAAGTATTAAAAAGAATCTAGCAGCTCTTGCTTAATATTTCTAAAACCATCTGCAAGTGAAGAATTATCTATTTACAAACAACCTAAAAGTGTTTTTCAACTTACTCCGCTGGAATAAACCTAGTGGAAGGTTAATTTTACTAATCCCTGCAGGATGGTCTCTATGGTTAGCCCCCTCAGCCCCCCCAACTGCAAACTTAATTACATTAATAATTCTAGGAGGAATACTTGTAAGCGCTGTAGGTTGTATTGCGAATGATCTTTGGGATAGAAGAATAGATTCTAAAGTTAATCGAACAAAAGACAGACCTCTAGCTAAAGGAAGCATCAGAGTATCAACAGCTGTAATAATCCTTGTACTATTACTCTTTTTAAGCCTGCGCATAATTTTTCTATTGCCCATTACCAGCCAAAGCATCTGCTTAAAACTTGCATTCATTGCTTTGTTCCCTATCGTTTTATATCCATCTGCAAAGCGATGGTTTCAATATCCACAGGTGCTTCTTGCTGCATGTTGGGGTTTTGCTGTCCTAATTCCTTGGGCTGCAAGTGAATCTTCTTTAAATGGCGGAATTACTCTACTCACATGCTGGCTAGCAACAATGATATGGACTTTTGGATTTGATACTGTCTATGCAATGGCCGATAAAAATGATGACAGAAAGCTAGGACTAAACAGCAGCGCTCTCGCACTTGGTAAAAATGCTTACAGAGTGGTATCTACTTGCTACGCATTAACATCGGTACTTATAGCAATAAGTGCATTAAGTAAAGGAATTGGGCTGATTTTTTGGCCTATCTGGCTATTAGCTAGCATAGGCATGCAAAAAGAAGTTTTATCCTTAAATATTTTGCAATCAGATATATCTCAATCGGGTAAACATTTCCGAAACCAGGTCTTGATTGGAGGCTTGATTTTGTCTGCTTTGATACTTGGTAATTTATAAAAAGTGAGTCTAATTAAATCAGGAAATATCACACAGTCTTTAAGAGTAGGAGATAGAGTTCGCACTATTGCAGTTAGTTCACCTATCAATGATGAAGATTGCCTACTCCAAGGAATAAAAGTCTTTGAAGAGTGGGGACTAACATGTCAAAACCAAGTAACTGTTGGGAACCATTGGGGCTATCTTGCAGGGAAGGATCCATTCAGATATAGCCAACTCCACTCATACAATCATTCTGAGGTAATTGCATTTGCGAAAGGAGGCTGGGGGGCTGGTCGATTACTGGAAAGACATCAACCATGGCGCAGAGGCTGGATTATTGGCTACTCAGATTTATCGTCACTCCTACTTTCTAGGCTTGCAGCAGGATTTGATGGAGCCGTCCATGGTCCTTTGGTTAGCTCTCTTTCAAAAGAACCTTCTTGGAGTAAAGATAGATTGAGATCACTTTTGTTCGAGAAGTCAGTTCCTGATCTTTTAGGGACTTCATGGAATCACGGCATAGGAACAGGTCCTTTAGTAGTAACAAATTTAACTGTTGCATCCAATCTTCTGGGAACAAAACATATGCCTAATCTAAAAGGTGCAATTTTAGTCTTGGAAGATATTGGTGAAGAACCTTACCGGATTGACAGGATGTTGACACAATGGCGAATTCATGGGGTACTTCAAGATTTAGCTGGTTTGGCTTTCGGAAGTTTCCTAAACTGTGAAGAGCAAGAAGAAAATACATCTCAAACATTTTCTCTCGAGGAAATTCTTAAAGAGCGTTCTAAAGATCTAAATATTCCTGTAATTGCAGAACTCCCAGTGGGACATTGTTGTGGGAATGCAGCATTACCTCTCGGGTGGGAAGCAACTATAAATGGGAATGAAGGAGTTCTTAGCGTTAAATCCTTTTAAGGAGCAATGCTTCAGCAATAATCAGATCAAATGGTGTGGTGACTTTTATGTTCGATGGAGAAGACTCCAGGATTTTCACAGGCCAACCAAGTTTTTCAAATAAAGCTGCATCATCTGTAACGCTCCAATCTTTCAGAAGAGCATGCTCATGTGCATTTTTCAGCTCAGAGATATTAAACCCCTGAGGAGTTTGTGCGGCCCATAACTGAGATCGGTCAGGCGTACTAGTGATAAATCCATCATGAGAAACCTGCTTAATGGTGTCAGTCACGGGCGTAGCAGCAACCACAGCAATACCTTGCTTTACCAAGTCAGAACATTGATTCAATAATTGAGGTTCTACTAAACACCTTGCAGCATCATGAATAAGAACATGTTTTGCCTCAGGAGGTAATCCTTTCAACCCTCGCTGAACAGACTCTTGTCGAGTGCTACCACCATCAATCCAATGAATACGTAATCCACATTCTTCAGCCACAGAAAGGATTTCAGTCTTGTCTGAAGGCTGACCAACAATCCCAATCCAATCAATAGAAGCCGAGGCTTTGACCGAATCCAAAGTCCACGCCAATACTGGTCGGCCAGCCACATTTAGCAACAACTTATTGCAGTGAGCCCTCATACGTGATCCGCTACCAGCAGCGGCAATTAATAAATACAAAGCTTGCTCCTTTTTAAGAAAACTTGAAAAGCTTTCCAGTTAATCCACTCTGCTCTAATTTATTAGGCTTAAGTACAATCTGATTTGATCTCACTAATCAAGTAAACAAAACATCGCATGACTTCTTCATCTCTTCTCAACGGTCAAACTGCAGTAATTACTGGCGCTAGCAGGGGAATAGGAAAGGCAATTGCTATCGAGCTAGCTAATTTAGGAGCCGAAATTGTTGTGAACTATGCAAATTCAGAACAACAAGCAGAAGAGATAGTTTCTTTAATCAAACGCTCTGGGGGGAAAGCCTATTCGCTGAAAGCAAATGTGGCTGATGAAGAGTCAGCCAATCAATTAATAAATACTGTCCTTGAAAAGAGCAATCAAATAGATATTTTAGTCAATAATGCTGGGATAACAAAAGATGGTCTTTTAATGAGAATGAAAAACGAAGATTGGCAATCAGTGATCAATCTCAATTTAACTGGGGTTTTCTTTTGCACTAAGGCTGTCTCAAGAATAATGCTTAAGAAGAAGAAAGGAAGAATTATTAATATCACATCAGTTGTAGGGATAATGGGAAATGCAGGGCAAGCAAATTATGCGTCTGCTAAAGCAGGTGTCATTGGTCTTACTAGAAGCTCTGCCAAAGAGTTCGCAAGCAGAGGAATTACAGTAAATGCAGTTGCTCCTGGATTTATAGAAACGGATATGACAAAAGACCTAGATTCAGGGCCAATCCTCTCAGCTATTCCTTTAGGCCGATTCGGGAAACCTGAAGATGTAGCAGGGGCAGTTTGTTTCCTTGCTTCAGACCCTGCAGCAAGCTATATAACTGGACAAGTTTTACAAGTTGATGGTGGAATGGTTATGAGCTAAAAGAAACAAGTCCAACTTATTCAATTGGTTGGCCCAGCTCATCACGCAACTTACGAATACGCTGTAAAAGCTTCAATCTTCTGCTTCTGGAAGTGGCGGTCAGAAACAGTCGTAAAGGGAAATAAATCACTGTCATCGTGCCGGCAAGCCCAGCCATCAAAATAAAAAATAACGATCCTGAATCATTCATACTTTGAACCATAATCGCCTAACTGGTATTAGGCACTATTTGAATCTCAAAATTCAAAGGATTCGGCTTTCCCCACTTCTTAACATCTGACTTTTCGTAAGAGTGTAAAGACAAATTGTAAATAGGCTCTAACTAAACAATGGCAAAAATCATCAGATCTTCAGAAGAATCCAGAAGTGCTCTAGAAAACGGTGTTAATTGTCTTGCTGATGCTGTCAAGGTAACTATTGGTCCAAAAGGTAGAAATGTAGTACTAGAAAAGAAATTTGGAGCTCCAGACATAGTTAATGATGGAGTCACTATCGCTAAAGATATTGAGCTTGAGAATCCTTTTGAGAACCTAGGAGCAAAGCTTATTGAACAAGTTGCTTCCAAAACAAAAGACAAGGCTGGTGATGGTACAACAACTGCCACAGTCCTAGCCCAAGTCATGGTTCATGAAGGTTTAAAGAATACCGCTGCTGGTGCAAGTCCTATAGAAATTCGTCGGGGGATGGAAAAAGCTGTCTCACAAATAGTTGAAAACCTTCAAAAGCAGAGTAAAAGCATAAGTGGAGACAAAGTTCTCCAGGTTGCCACTGTAAGTGCTGGCGGAGATGAAGAGATAGGCCAAATGGTCTCTGAAGCCATGGAGAAAGTCAGTGTAGATGGAGTTATTACAGTTGAAGAGTCAAAATCACTAAATACCGAATTAGAAATAACAGAAGGGATGGCATTTGATCGAGGCTATAGCTCGCCTTACTTTGTTACAGATGCAGAGAGACAAATCTGTGAATTTGAAAACCCTTTACTGTTGATTACTGATAGAAAAATAAGCTCTATTAATGATCTGGTACCTGTTCTAGAAGCTGTCCAAAAGAGCTCCTCCCCTCTCATTATTTTAGCTGAAGAAGTTGATGGAGAAGCCTTGGCAACTTTAGTTGTAAACAAAAACCGTGGTGTTCTTCAAGTGGCTGCTGTAAGAGCACCCTCTTTTGGAGAAAGGCGAAAAGCTGCTTTGGCTGACATAGCTATTCTTACTAACGGGACTCTAATAAGCGAAGACAAGGCCATGACATTAGACAAGGTGTCATTATCTGACTTAGGGAAAGCAAGAAAAGTAACTATCACAAAAGAGAGTACAACAATAGTTGCAAACGATGATACCCATAAAGAAGTCGCTTCTAGAGTGGCATCAATTAAAAGAGAACTAGAACAAACAGATTCTGATTACGATAAAGAAAAGCTAAATGAGCGTATTGCCAAGCTTGCTGGTGGAGTAGCCGTTATCAAAGTAGGTGCTCCAACAGAGACAGAATTAAAGAACCGTAAACTACGGATTGAAGATGCATTAAATGCAACTCGAGCTGCTGTGGAAGAAGGTATTGTCGCTGGTGGTGGTACAACTTTAATTAAATTAGGGAAAGAGCTTAATACCCTTTCAAATCAACTAAGTGGTGATCAAGCTACAGGCGTAGAGATTGTCCAAAAGGCCCTCTCTGCTCCAGCTAAGCAAATTGCTATTAATGCAGGGGAAAATGGTGACGTTGTTGTATCTGAGATCAAAAGACTTGATAAAGGGTTTAATGCAGCAACTGGAAACTATGAGGACCTAATATCTGCCGGAATTATTGATGCTGTAAAAGTAATTCGACTAGCTCTTCAAGATGCAGTGTCAATTGCATCACTTCTTATCACGACTGAAGTGATAATAGCTGACAAGCCTGAGCCCCCATCTCCAGCTGGAGAAGGTGCTGGAGATCCAATGGGTGGAATGGGTGGAATGGGTGGAATGGGTGGAATGGGAATGCCTGGAATGGGCGGAATGGGAATGCCTGGAATGATGTAATCATTCCTTTAAAAACAATTTCTTCTTTACAACTTTTTTAAGTTATCAAGAAGCCTTAGGTATATTCCCTTTTGTTGGTATCAACCATCTTCTAAAACTACTTAACCTTGGGATAGGAGGTACTGTGGAAGCAGACAATGGAGGCTGATTAGATCGTGAATTTTGTATGTTTTCTACTAATTGAGAAGAAAGAGTATTCTCATTACTGGAAAATTGAAGAAGGTTTTGATGATCAAGGGGTTCAAAATTTGCTTTTCCATCAAGAGACTCTTTTTTCATATCTAAGTTATTAATAATGCAAGCTTCTGAAGAAAGTTCGCTTTGCTCAATTTCTTCAGGTGGCAGACTATTAGACATTTGACTAGAGATTAGCTCCAAGTCATCCTTATATTCAATGTCGGAATCATAAAGAGCTTCAATACCAAAACGATGTACCAATTTACACCTAAGAGATATGAGATGATCTTGATCACCCAATTGCATTGCTTCGGAAATCTTATTTCGAAGCTGAGTTTTTCGTAAAGGAATCAATTTCATCTGCATTAGTGAGGGCACAAAGTTAGATAAGTTTTCGATTTAACAATGGTCGAGTGACAAGGAATAAACCAATTGTTAGAAGGGATAAAATCAATAAGCATCCATACCCGTTTATATCTCCATATGGAGCCTGGATAAGAACACTACCTAATCCAGTCGAACTGCTATAAGCAGCTCGAATAGGTTCTATAGCAAAGGTAAGGGGATTTATTGCTGCTAGCCACCCCAACCATGCTGGCATGAAAGAAATTGGAACTAAAGCTGTACTTGCAAATAACAGTGGAAGGTTGGTGACGAATATGACAGCAATCAATTCAATGTGACCAGGCAAAATGAAGGCAAGGCCTAAACTTAATGCTGTAACAGCAAAAACCAGTATTAAAAGGGTTAAAAAAACCAAGAAGACACCTCCTTCGCTTGGCCAGCCATAACCTAAAAAGAAAGCAGCAGACATAATTGCAAAACATTGCAAAAGACTAATAGTAGATATATAAATAACCGAAGACACCACAATTGAACTACGACTCCGCAACGGAGCTACTAACAATCTATTTAGGAATCCAAATTCACGATCAAACATTACTGGCAATCCAGCATTAAGTGCTCCACTAAAAGCTGTAAATACGATTATCCCTGCCCCAAGAAATCTGCCGTACTCCATTCCTCCAGGAAGAAAGTCTACAGGTGCATTTGCAAAAAGAGCTCCAAACAATACAAGCCATATCAAAGGTTGAAGTACCCCTGCAATCAAAGTAGAAGGTCTTCTAATTAACTGTAGGAAAAGCCTTTTAGTTAAAGCAGAAACTTCCTGAAGAAATTGATTTAATGGTGTCTCTTCTTTATTTAGTGAGCTTGATGTAGAGAAAGTAGTGTTCATTGATTTAAAATACCTAAGGTTTAAAGTATTGATCCTCCAAAGGATCAATACTTTTTATCTCATTGATTGTTTTGCCTCTTTTTTAAAGTCCCTCTTACTAGAGACCTCAAGTTCTGCATCCATAAGTGTTTTACCAGTTGCCTTTAAATAAACATCATCCAAACTTGGTCGACTTTCAGATAATGAAAAGATTCCAAAGCCAGCTTCATTTAAGTCCGAACGCATTTTTGACAAAGAGTCAGAATCATCAGCAAAAAAGTTTAAAGAAAAGCCTTGAGATGTATTAACTACAACATCATGCACCCCTCTAATCCCCAGAATTAATTGACGAACCTTTTCACCTTCAACTTGATTACTAAATTCTCGTACCTTTAGAGTCACTCGATTATTCCCTAACTCTTTTTTTAGTTCGCTCGGTGATCCCTGTGCAATGACTTTCCCAGAATCAATAATTGCCATCTGATCAGAAAGTGCATCAACTTCTTCAAGATAATGACTACTTAACAAGATCGTAGTACCTTCGGTGTGAAGCTCCCTTAACAACGACCAAACTTTTGAACGGCTTTCTATATCTAACCCAACAGTTGGCTCGTCTAAAACTAGCAACTCAGGTTCATGCAATAGGCCAGCGGCAAGGTCAAGGCGTCTCTTCATACCTCCAGAATAAGTCCCAGATCGTCTATCAATCCATTCAGCCATATCAAGTCGATCAATCATCTCTAGAATTCGCTTGTCTCGATAATTTCTCCTTAAATGGTAGAGATCACCATGGAGCTGAAGTAATTCCCTGCCGGTGAGAATTTTATCTATTGCTACTTCTTGAGCAACAAAACCAATCTTACTTCTGATATTTCTAGGGTTTTTCAAGACATTTTCTCCTGCTACAGTAACTGTCCCAGAATCGGGCTCCAAGAGAGTGCAAAGAATTCTTAGAGTTGTGCTTTTACCCGAACCGTTTGGTCCGAGAAGACCAAAGAGCGTCCCTTTAGGGATTTCTAAAGTCAATTTCCTTAGAGCAAGTACAGATCCGTAAGACTTCTCTAGATTATGAAGTTCAACCAATAGCATTAAAGAATGGATCAGTTAAGTACCTTATAGAAATCTAGAGAATAAATTGCAATTAGGTGAGCATAAATTTCCATCAAAAAGGATTTTCAACTCAATCTGGAAAGATTGGTTAGATTTGAAAGAAGGTAAATAGCTTGATGATGAAATTGATCAGCTAATGAAAAGCGACTAACAACAAGTAAAAGACAAATACCAAACATATAAAGAATGGACCATCGGAACAATCCTTTAGCTCGATTTAAATCTTCTGGATCAATTGCCAATCTATGAAACATTTGAAATAATCTGACGTTAAAGGGAACCAACAAAACGCCATATAAGATTCCTCCTTCAGGAAGCGCAAAAATACCCAACCAACTCAGCAGAATAGTTGCCCACCCATATTGATAAATTGCCTTCGCGGTAAACACTGAGCCTTTCACAACCGGCAGCATAGGTATTCCTACAGATTGATAGTCATCTTTAAGAAGAATCGCCAAAGCCCAAAAATGTGCAGGAGTCCAAACCATCACTAAAGCAAATAACCACCAACCACTTAGGCCGACATGACCTGTTGCAGCTGCAGCTCCTACTAACGGTGGGATTGCCCCAGCGACTCCTCCGATAACAATATTTTGAGAAGTCCGTGGCTTTAAAAATGCTGTATACAGAAGTACATAACTACACAATCCAAGTAAAGAAAGGCCTGCTGCTAAGCAATTAACGCCACTAACCAACAAAGCCGCAGCAGCCAATGTACAAGAAATTGCTCCAGCAAAAACACTAGAAGGGGACAATCTTCCTGAAGGCAAGGCCCTTGAGCTTGTTCGCTGCATTCGACCATCAAGATCCTGCTCCCAAAGACAATTCAGGGCACCTGCTGCTGCTGCTGCTAAAGCTCCTCCGCCAAGAGTGCATACTAACTTTGGAGAAGGTAATGGCCATCCTTCACTTAAGGCCATGCCTCCAAGAGTTGTTGCCAAAAGCAATGGAATAAGACGAGGCTTAGCAACTTCTAGCCAAGGAGGAAGCTTTACTTTTTTCCTTGAAGGAACAACTTCCTCCCGACTAGGAGAGGGAGAAAGTATCTGAGAAGAAGCGGAACTAACCATGACAAACCTCCAAAGAAGAATCTTCTAATTGTTCAGATTGAGAAGAAGGCAAATCAATTGGTCTTCGACAAATAAGCGCAGCCAAGCTAGCAACTAATAAAGAAGCAACAAGCTGATGCAACACTCTCAACAAAGGCTCACTTAGACCTAAGTTCAAAGATATGAAACCAATTATGATTTGCATCATTAAAAGAGAACAAACAAACAATAAAAATCGCCATTGTGCTCGAAACCATCCTCCTAAGTAAATAGAAGTTATTAGAAGGATGAAAACACCTAAAGCCGAGGGAATTACTGAAAGCTTATGAAAATCAAGTAAATAGCAATGACTCCCATTAGCAATGCATTTCTGAACAGACCAAGTTGTAGCCATACGACTCCCTATTAAACATTGAGCAAGTATTCCCGAAAGGGATACCCCAGCTAACATCTTCCACCAAAAAGGTGACTCCATTTCAGAAGGGGAGATCAACAGTTGAGTCACTCCACTCATAAGCGCTAAAAGAGTCAAAGCCAAAAACAAATGTCCCACAACTACATAGGAAGGCAAAAGATCTATAACAGTTAAAGCACCAAGACCACCTTGCAAAAGGAGCATTAAAAAAATTAGAGCACTAAACCATGGAAACCATTTTGGCAAAGATGACCTATAAATCCAAGAAAATAACAATTGAAGCGAAAGTGTTATACCAACAAAAAAAGCATCTAAACGATGAAACCATTCAAGAAATACCTGAAGGTTCATTCTATTAATGGGCAATAGAGAGCCATAACACAATGGCCAGTCAGGGCAAGCCAAACCTGCTTCCATAACACGTGTGGCTCCACCAATGACAACCAAAATGACAAGCGCTACAACAATATGTGCAGCCAACTTGCCAAGATGATCCCTAATCAAGCTTGGAGGCAAACTAGGAGAACTAACAGCCAGGTTTCAACGAGAATAGTTATAAAGCAAGGTAGCCATTCCTTAAGTTAAGACATGATATTTTTCAGGAGTACGCATAAATGCATACATATAAATCTCTCATTCCTGACACAAGTCCCATTAATATCCTCTCTTAGGTATCAAAAGAGCCACAAAAGAAAGAAATTATAAGGAATCACTTGCGATCAAATAGAAGCTTCATGCGTAAAAGCAGAATTCTCTATAAGTTAGAAGTAAATCTATGGAGTTCGTATTGCTGCCAACTACGGCTATATATACGATAATAATTAGCATCGCTCTAATTATTGGAGGGATTTGGGCTAGCGATAATCTCAACCTGCTTCCAGCTGTCGCTAGTTCTAATGCTCCTATCTACGACGAATTATTCAGAGTCCTTTTTCTTATTGGCATAATACTTTTTGTTGGCATGACTGCCTTAGTGGTTTACAGCCTAATTAGATTTAGGCGAAAGCCAGGCCAGGTAGGTGATGGCTTAGCAATTGAAGGCAACTTGCCTTTAGAGATTTTTTGGACGGCTGTTCCTGCAATAGTTGTTTTATTTGTTGGGCTATACAGTTATGACATATATGATCGAATGGGAGGAATGCAATCGCTTGGCCAAAACTCTCATGAACACCACTCAATGAACACAGAAGAAAAAATCTGGGGTGGGATTGGATCAGCCGTGAAGGAAGCGGGGGTAGAAAACAAAAGCCCTATGGTAAATATTGAAGTAACTGCTATGCAGTTTGCATTTCTTTTTAACTATCCTGAAGCCGACATAATTTCAGGAGAATTACATGTCCCAGTCGATCAACCTGTTAGTTTAAGAATGGAATCTAATGATGTAATCCATGCTTTTTGGGTTCCAGAATTCAGACTAAAGCAAGATATAATACCTGGTCAGCCAACCGTATTGAACTTCACGCCTACTAAAGCGGGGAGATATCCAATTATTTGCGCAGAACTTTGCGGTCCTTATCATGGTGGAATGCGTTCAACTGTAGTAGTAGAAGAAGCCGAGGATTATCAAGCGTGGTTCAACAAGAATTCCAAAAAAGCTGAGATAGATCTATGAGCATTTCCGTTCCCCCATCCACAAATAAACGCTCAGCGAGCCTTCAACCGCAAGGTTGGTTGCGTTATTTTAGTTTTAGTCTCGACCATAAAGTCATAGGCCTACAATATCTAATTTGTGGTTTCATTTTTTATTTAATTGGAGGAGCACTTGCAGGAGCAATACGAATAGAGCTAACTAGTCCAATCTCTGATTTCATGCCAAGGGATGTCTACAACCAAGTATTAACTCTTCATGGAACCATAATGATCTTTTTATGGATTGTTCCAGTAGTAAATGGAGCATTTGGTAATTACTTAATTCCTTTTTATGTAGGTGCTCGCGACATGGCCTTCCCTAGGCTAAATGCCGTTGCATTTTGGCTAATTCCTCCAGCTGGGTTAATGCTAATTAGCAGTTACTTCATAAATGGTGCTGCTCAATCAGGATGGACTGCTTACCCTCCATTAAGTATCACAACCCCTGCAAGTGGACAAATCATCTGGATTATTTCTGTTCTTCTTTTAGGGGGAAGTTCGATATTTGGTGGAATTAATTTTATCGCTACTATTCTCAAACTGCGTAGACCAGGTTTAAAGCTAATGCAATTACCAATGTATTGCTGGGCAATGCTAGGAACAAGCATATTAGTAGTCCTTTCTACACCTGTCTTGGCTGGTACGTTAATCCTCTTAAGTTTTGATATTGTTGCGCATACAGGATTCTTCAATCCTTCTCTTGGTGGCAATGTAATTGTTTATCAGCATCTTTTCTGGTTTTACTCTCACCCCGCTGTTTACATTATGGTCCTGCCAGCATTTGGCCTGGTGAGTGAAATATTGCCCGTTCATAGTCGGAAACCGCTATTTGGTTATGTAACTATGGTCTACTCGATCATGGGTATAGTAGTTCTTGGCCTTGTTGTCTGGGCGCACCATATGTTTACGAGTGGTACCCCACCTTGGATGAGATTATTCTTTACTATTGCAACTGCATTTATTGCCGTTCCAACTGGAATAAAGTTTTTTAACTGGGTTGCGACTCTATGGGGTGGGCGAATTTCTTTAAACAGTGCAATACTTTTTTCTTGTGGATTTATTGTTAATTTTGTCCTAGGTGGCATAACAGGAGTAGCATTAGCTCAAGTACCGTTTGATGTTCATGTTCATGATACCTATTTCGTAGTCGCTCATTTTCACTACATAGTCTATGGTGGCTCGGTTTTTGTAATATTCTCTTCCATATATCATTGGTATCCAAAATTCACAGGTAGATTGCTGAACGAGGATATAGGAAGATTGCATTTTCTCATAACTTTTGTAGGCTTTAACCTATGTTTTGCTCCACAACATTGGCTAGGTCTAAATGGCATGCCACGTCGTGTAGCAGAATACGACCCTCAGTTTACTTTCGTTAATCAACTTAGTAGCGTAGGAGCTCTCCTTATGGCACTAAGCACAATACCTTTCTTGTGGAATGTATTCTACAGTGCTTTTAAAGGCAAGCAATCTGGAGATAATCCTTGGCAAGCCTTGACACCTGAATGGCTAACCAGTTCACCACCACCAGTTGAAAACTGGGTAGGAGAAGCTCCACTTGTGGTAGAGCCATATGGATATGGCAAATCAACACCCGTAACAGATTCTAAAAAACCTATTGAGATAAAAGAAGGCCTATGACTAGCGTAATACCTACAGATGAAAAGCCTAATGATTTAGCCACTGAAAAAAGTGAGCACGCTGACCATAGATTGTTTGGCTTGGTTTCATTTTTAGTAGCAGATGGCATGACATTTGCTGGTTTCTTTGCCGCTTACCTCACTTACAAAGCAGTAAATCCTCTTCTTCCTGATGCAATATATGAGCTAGAGCTACCGCTCCCCACGCTCAACACTATATTGCTCCTAGTTAGCAGCGCAACATTCCATAAAGCTGGCAAGGCATTAGAAAAAAACAACTCAATTAAATGTCAAAACTGGCTTCTTATCACAGCCGGGCTTGGTATTGCATTCCTAGCAAGTCAAATGGTTGAGTACTTCACATTGCCCTTTGGACTAACTGACAATCTTTACGCCAGCACATTTTATGCTTTAACAGGTTTTCATGGCCTTCATGTAACCTTAGGGACGTTTATGATACTAATTGTCTGGTGGCAAGCTCGTTCACCGGGTGGTCGAATAACAAATCTAAATAAGTTTCCCCTAGAAGCAGCAGAGCTCTATTGGCATTTTGTTGACGGGATCTGGGTGATTTTATTCATCATCCTTTATTTACTTTAATCTTGAATTCTTGATACCAAAAAAAAAAATCTTAAAGGGTTTATTGCCACAATTGCAGTTATTCGTCAGAATTAATAGAAATTAATAGATCTATTAAATGCTGGTAGGCCAGGAACTACTCAACAAAGCCAGATCATTAAGCAAATGCTCTGAGGATGAGATTGCTAAAGGATGTGGATATGTAGGGCCCAGTGGGAGGGTCTTACGTAAAAGCTTCTATAGAGCATTGGTGCAAGCCAAAGGGATTAAGCTACGTTCTAATGGTCCTGGGAGACCTGGAAACAGATCTTCAAGAGGTCGCCAAGCAGAGTTCAGGACAAAGGTTCATGGCAATGGCAACCTTCTCATTGGTCATGCTTACACGAAAAAACTTGGTCTCGAGCCTGGCCAAGAATTTAGAATCGACGTAAGGAAAGATTCTGGAGCAATATGCTTGCTTCCTTTAAGTGGGAAAAGTCTTGAATTAAAGTAGTCCTTGGCTACTTAATTAAAGCTAGGAATTATTTTATATTTAAAATACCTAAGAAAAGCCATTATTTCTCAACCAGTCTAAAGAGAGATCTTGAACTTTATTGTTCATAGGTTTATTTGTAGCTTTTTTCAAAAGGTTCTCCGCATATTTAGCCATTAGGTCAGCTTCTAAATTAATTCTTTCTCCTATCTTTAGATGTCTTAAAGATGTATTAACCCATGTATGAGGTATAACAGCTATTGAAAAGGCATCTCCTTCTTGAGTACTTTCTGCAATTGTAAGACTGATGCCATTTAGAGCAATACTGGCTTTGTCACATGTGTATTTAGCAAATACAATATCCTCCCAAGAAATTTTTAGATTCCAAGAGTTATCTAAAGTCTCAATAGAATCAACTTTTCCCAAACCATCAATATGTCCACTGACCAGATGACCCCCAAGACGATCAGAGAGTCTTAAAGCAGGTTCTAAGTTGACAAATCCCTTTTCATAGGCCTTATCACCAAGAGAAGTTCTTCTTAAGGTCTCTTCACTGATATCAGCTAAGAATGCATTCTTCCTTATTGCAGACACTGTTAAGCACACCCCATCAACAGCAATGCTTTCCCCAAGTGTCAAAGGAAAAAAAGAAGTCGGTGCCTCAACTAATACCCCACCTCCATGAAGATGGATAGTTCCTACTCCTTTTATTAGACCTGTAAACATTTAGAGAATCCTAAAAAGAGAGCTCTTAGTCATAATCCGTTTCAAGATCTTACTTAAACAAAGGATTCTTATAATAAAGCTAAAGATTCATTTACTTAAGATCTCATAAGAAATAATGGCCCTAAAAAGAAACCAATTTGGGATCGGGCCAAAAGTAAGCCTCTTCACATTAGGGACAATGAGGTCAACTGAATCAGAAGCTCAGATGTATTCAGTTGTTAAAGAAGCATGCTTGACAGGAATCAACCATCTTGAAACATCGCCTGCATATGGGCCAGCAGAAAAGCTTTTGGGTGCTGCTATCAAACGATTGAACTCCGAAGGAGTGCGACCAGAGGGTGACTGGATAATAACTAGTAAAATTCTTCCAGGAACAAATTTGAACAAAGGGAAGAAGCAACTTCAAGAAATTCTTTCCAAATTGGGGGTATCAAAGATTCACAATCTTGCAATCCATGGTTTAAATCTCCATGAACACCTTGAATGGGTACTTAATGGTGAAGGGGCTAAATTAATAAAATGGGCAAAACAAGAAAGGTTAATTGGACAAGTAGGTTTTAGTTCCCATGGTACTTTCTCATTAATACAGAAAGCAATAGAAAGTAGCCGATTTCAGTTTTGTAGCTTGCACCTTCATTTATTAGATCAAGAAAGAATACCTCTTGCAAAAATGGCCTTAGAGAAACAACTAGGTGTAATGGCTATTTCCCCTGCAGACAAAGGGGGGCATTTACATACACCAAGTCAAACTCTTATTTCCGATTGCTTCCCAATCTCACCACTAGAACTTGCCTATAGATTTCTACTTTCTCAAGGAATTAGTACTCTTACACTTGGTGCTTGTAAAGCTCAAGACTTCCAGATTGCCAAAAAACTAATTAACTCCAATTTCCCACTAAGCAAATCAGAGCAAAGTGTCATAGAAAAACTTAATCAACTAAGCAAAGAACGCTTAGGCAATACTTTTTGTGGTCAGTGTAGAGATTGTTTGCCATGCCCTAATGAAATTCCGATTCCAGAAATCTTACGCCTACGAAACCTTTCAATAGGCATGGATCTTCATAGCTTCACTAAAGAAAGATACAATTTAATAGGAAGAGCAGGGCATTGGTGGGAAAAAAATAATGCCACTGACTGTCAGAACTGTGGAGATTGCCTACCAAGATGTCCACATAATTTAAATATTCCCGAACTGCTTAAAGAAACGCATCATAAACTAGTTGATAAACCAAAAAGAAGATTATGGGGATGAACTGTTCCAGCGACTCTCAAGTGCTTTTCTCTCCAAGTTATTTAAAGATCTAAAAGACCAAGAATTCTCAAATGCCTCCTCAGAATGATAAATAAAGCGATATTTTTCCGGCAATAAATTACTGGCCTCAACTATCTGTGAGTAGTCGATAGGTGGCATTGAGCCTTTTGCAAGTAACTTAACCAACAACGGCAAGGTCCATGTTTGCTTAATCCAATCTAATGGCAATGGCTGGGGACTTTTCTGTGTGCTTAGCAAAACAGACCAGTTTAATGCTGCTCCTTCTCTTGGGAAAGCAATTCTTAAGCGAGGGTCACTTGCCAGCGCTCTTAAGCAAATTTGAAGCGGTAGGACAGCAACTT
Organism: Prochlorococcus sp. AG-363-B11; assembly: GCA_003278425.1. Taxonomy (GTDB): domain Bacteria; phylum Cyanobacteriota; class Cyanobacteriia; order PCC-6307; family Cyanobiaceae; genus Prochlorococcus_E. Next base: position 50,152 of record QCFE01000003.1, read on the forward strand.
TTGCCTGACCTGATATCAACCAATTCAATCCATTCTTATCATCAAAACTCTTCGCCTGCGCTCTCAAATGTTTCAATGGATTATCTCCCTTCATTTGATCAGCTAAAGACATAACAACCCTTGGGCTAGAAGGCAAAATTACATGTCCTTTCAGTTTAGGCTCCAATAAAACTTGCCATGACTCTTGAGCTTGCCGCCATAGACCCTCTTCTCCTCGAAAAATTAAAACCCAAGGTGAAACTGCAATAGGTAAAACTCGAGAAGAGATTTCAGAGTTGATGCTATTCAAGAACGACTTTGCTTTGCTATTAAGGAGAGGATATATTTCATCAGCTTCAATTGATTGAAATTCCTCAAATGGACATTCTCCAAGCCATCCATCTCCAATAGCAATTAGATCAATTCTTTTTTCTAAATTAGATTTATAAAAATCTTTTTGTGATTTCACTTCTAAAAGCTGATATTTCCATTGTGAAGGTAGAGCTTGTAAGGCTTCTCGGGGTAAAACACCTTTAGGTAATGCAAGAACTGCTCTTCCAGAAGGGAAGGAACAGCCAGATATACTAAAAAGTCCCGTAAGGACTCCCAACCTAATAAAATCTCTCCTCCCGAGTGTCATGGTTTTCATGATGACAACCCAAGAACTGTACCTAACATAGCTAAGAATTTTTGTTTAATTGGTCAACTGCTAGCTCACATCCTTCAAGTAATGTCTTACAGCTAAAGCCATTTATTTGTGCAAGCAGAGAAAATGCTCCAGCTCCTACTCCTTCTTTTACAAATCCAAGTTCATAGTCTCTTAAGACTTGCTTAGAGCTTTCATGAAAGCGCAGGCCTGAACATAATCCTAAAAGAGGGACATCAAAAAAGGTTTCAACTTGTTCAATCAAAGAATGGAAGGAACTTTGTTTTGATGATGCAGTAATTGACTCATCAAAAAGCCAGGATGTCGTTCCAATTGAGACATCTTTTACAAAATCACTTCTTAAAGAAGGCCTAAGAGTAGCCAAAGCTAATGCCAAAACAGCTACCATCTGACTACCTCCACCTAACATGACTGGCTGCCTCACTTGCCTTGCTCCTAATAAAAGGCCAACAGCAATTGGCTGGAACGGGTCTCCAACTGCAGCCAATAATTCTTTAGTGGACGGAGAGCTTCCTAATGCTGCAGCCCTCAATCCCTTCTCAACAGACTTTTTCTTTAGTTCTATAGGAGGGTTGCGATTACTGCCACTAACAAACCTTTCTACTGAGATACCTAATCCAGTTAATACTGCAAGAGCAGTCGTGGTACCTCCAGGGACACATTCTGACATCAAAAGAGGTTTGACTAAATTTGAACCGAGTTCAAATCCCTTCCTCATCAAGGTGTCTACTCTCTCAGGCTTCATAGCTACCCCAGTAGTCACACATTCAGCCGGGCCATTAAAGGGAGAATCAATTGCTTGATAGGGGAAAGATGGAATCTCAAGCAAGCCAGAACCAAGAACTTCTGTTTTCAAGCCAATGAAGCCAGACGCGACATGGCTAATTAAAGCTGGGGAGATTCCTGCAGGGAGTGGTGGCAATGGCCATTTTCTTATCCCCGATGGTCCTTTTAAAAGAAGTTCTGCATCAGCAAGGGCTGTATAACGCCTCGAAGCTTTAGTTGAACCAGCTGCTGAGATACCTTCTATTTCAGCCGTCTTTGAACCTGCCAAAACTAATAAGCTAAATATATTATTCGCAGGAGTTTTCCATATTCTTTCCCACCTATTTAAATTAAACAATGATGCTCCTGAACCAAAGACTCTACATTTCTCATAAATTTCTCGAGAAATAGGTTTTTTCTTATTTTGATTAATTTGGTTCAAAGAGGATCCCACAAAATCAAAGTCTGCAGAAGTCGTGGTGGTTGTGGAATAGAAGCTCGAAGTTTTGGAAAAATCCAAAACGCAATCGCATGCAAAGTAAGAACAAATATCAATTCTTGAAAAACAACTAAAAACAAAGACATTGCCTGAACAAACAATAAATCTGGAATAAGAGGCAAATTAAAAATGTTGATAATTCTCTCTAAGAATAAGAAACCTGCTCTAGTAACAACAACCCAAAGATTCTCACCAACCAGCAAAGAGACTAAAAGAACTCTGACAAGAAAACCTATTGTCCCAATCATCACCCCAACGCCCCAACTCAACCACCAACTAAAACCTTTGAACCAGCTCCAACCAAGCCACAGAGAAAGAAAACCATACGGAAATAAGACCAAAGGGCCTCTAATAGGTCCCATAAGTGCTATTAGAAGCATTACTAAGAGCGCTGTCCCTTCCAACCCAGAAGCAGGCCCTCTTCTTACTTGCAAAAGCGCCAAAGGTAGAGGTAAAGCAAGTCGAAAAAAAGCTGCCCCTATCGGCAAGTAATAAAGAGCTATCCAGATTAAGGCTGTGGTGGCAGTCAAATAAGATGTTTCTACTAACTGAATAGATTGCCTAGCAGTGAGAGGCTCCATGGAATTAGTTTTTCTTACATTGCGTAGCTTTTTAGAATTCAGCAAAATATTTACCTATTAGATGAATCATTAAACAACGCTTTTTCATCTAGACGTTCTATTTTCTCAATTTCAAAAACAACACCAGCATCCCTTAAAACTGATGTAACTTTTTCGGCTGGAGCAGAAGGGTTTGCCTCTGATAATCGAAGAATGATTCGGTAAGGCTGAGGTATAAATTTATTAGTTCTTTTAAAAGAAGGTTTTAATTGCTTTTTAGATTTAATCTTTAAAGGCTTTTTAACATTAGATTCCCTAAGCTCTTTAGAAGAAGGCAAGGATACAGTATTAATATTTTCTGACTTTTTTGTAGAATTAACAGGCTTCAAAGGAGAATCAAAACTATCGGCAAGTCTCTTCTCAAACTGCGAGTCTGAACATGCTTGAATCAGAGAAAAGCATATAAGTAAATATATTATTTTAAAGATTTCCTCAACAACTTTTAGCTTCAAGATATCCATTATTTAGTCTTTATCTTTAGGCTTAATAACTTTTACAGCACTTGCACGAAGTCGTCCTGACTTTGTTGTTGCAGGACTCTTCTTCTTAGTAGATGTTTTAGATTTCTTTTTCTTTGCAATCGTAGTTTTCTTACTTGTTTTCTTTACTGCCAATAATTGGAGGGCCTCTTCAAGAGTTAACTCATCTGCCTCTTTATCTTTAGGTAAAGAGGCATTGATTTTTCCTTGTTTAACATAAAGTCCATATGGGCCATTATAAACATGAATATTTTCTTTCTCTCCTTTAGGTCTTCCTAAATCTCTAAGAGCCAATCTCCCTCCTCTCCCAAGCTTAGGAATTGCTAATAGTTCAAGAGCTCTCTTCAAATCAATTTGATACACATCATCTTCTTTCTTTAAAGACCGATTATCAGGTTTTTCTCCATCACCTTTATCCCAAACTACATAAGGGCCAAACTGACCAGTTCGAGCTTCAACTGTTCCACCTTCAGGGTGGGGCCCTAGTAATCGAGGCAAACTTAGAAGCTTTAAAGCATCAGTTAATGATATTTCCTCTGTTTTAACATCTTTAGGAAGCGATGCTCTACGAGGTTTATCCTTCTTATCTTGTGCCTCCCCAAGCTGAACAAACGGTCCCCATGGTCCAAAGCGAAGATATATTTTCTCCCCAGTCTCTGGATGAGAGCCTAGATCAGAGGGACCATCAAGAATTCGTTTAACTTTCTCAAGATCAAGATCTCCTGGTGTTATATCCATGGGTAAATTACCCTTTGCATCAACTTCTTCACCATTTTCATTAATTCGCTTCCCTTCTAACCACGGTCCATTAGATCCAATACGAACTGTGCAAGGCAACCCAACAAGGTCAACCTTCCTAAAAGCCTTTCCATCAATATCTCCCTCTCTCTTGTCAACCTGAGCTGCTAAACCTTTTTTACCTTTATAAAAAGTTTCTAAATATGGGAGCCATTCAACAGATCCTGAAGAGATCTCATCTAGGGAAGATTCCATTCTAGCTGTAAATGTTGTATCAACTAGGTCTGGGAAATGTTCCTCTAAAAGAGACGTTACAGCAAATGCTGTAAAAGTTGGAGCTAGAGAGTTTGCATTTAAAGATGCATATCCCCTATCAACAATCGTTCCAATGATACTTGCATAAGTAGAAGGTCTACCAATTCCTTCCTTCTCAAGAGTCTTAACCAACGAAGCTTCGCTATACCTTGCAGGCGGCTTTGTTTCATGTCCAATAGCATCAACTGTCTTTGCAATAAGCTCATCTCCAACAGAGAGGATAGGCAATAAGATCTCTTGACCTTCCAAAGCAGCTTCAGGGTCATCACTACCTTCAACATATGCTCTGAAAAAGCCTGGAAAATCAATGTTCTTTCCAGTTGCTCTGAAAATAGCGTCACTAACACTTATATCTACAGAAAGCATTGTTAAACGAGCCTCCGCCATTTGACTGGCAACAGTACGTTTCCAAATCAACTCATATAAAGCCAAGTCCCTGCCACTTAAAGCAGTATCTTTAGGAGTCTTGAATGTTTCACCTGCAGGCCTAATTGCTTCATGAGCCTCTTGCGCATTTCTAGTGCTAGAAGTGAACTTTCTAGGAGATTCACTTAAATATTCCTTGCCATATTTAAGTTCAACGCATTTCCGAGCAGCACTGATCGCTTGTTGAGACAAATTTACAGAATCTGTTCTCATATATGTAATAAAACCTCTTTCATACAAAGACTGAGCACATCGCATAGTCTCTCTAGCAGAAAGCCTTAACTTTCTATTAGATTCTTGCTGAAGGGTACTTGTCGTAAAGGGAGGGACAGGCTTCCGAATCGTTGGTTTTTTCTCTACAGACTTTATTGTCCATTTATCTTTTGCAAATTTAATAGCAAGCTCTTTTGCTTCATTTTCTTTAAGAAGATTCGCTGAACTTGTTTTTTTAAGTTTCCCTGATTTCTCATCGAAATCACTACCTTTAGCAACTTTCTTATCCTTAAAACTAACTAAACGAGCTTCTATAGGAGCACTTCCTTTTTCAAGAATAGTTTTCAAGTCCCAATAACTAGCACTATGAAAGGCCCTCCTTTCCCTTTCACGTTTTACTAGAAGTCTTACAGATACTGATTGAACACGGCCAGCAGAAAGTCCCCATGCGACTTTCTTCCATAACAAAGGGGAAAGTGTATAACCAACTAATCGGTCAAGGATCCTTCTTGTTTCTTGGGCATGAACCAATTCCATATCCAAATCTCTAGGCTTTTGAAGGGCTTTTGTAATTGCTTGTTTTGTAATTTCATGAAAAACCATTCTTTTAGTGGGAATTTTCGGCTTCAAGAGTTCCAACAAATGCCAACTAATACTTTCGCCTTCCCGATCTTCATCAGTTGCCAGTAAAAGTTCTTTTGCATCCTTTAAAGCAGACTTAAGCTCTCTAACGACTTTCTTCTTATCTTTTGGAACCACATATAAAGGCTCAAAATCTGCTGATGTATTTACACCAATCCTAGACCATTTCTCTTTCTTCAAAGAAGCTGGTATTTCACTAGCTCCTTTAGGGAGATCTCTAACGTGTCCCATTGAAGCAATGACTTGAAAGTCCTTAGGCAAAAAGCTTTTTATAGTTCTTGCCTTTGTAGGACTTTCGACGATGACCAAGGTGTGCGCCACAGGCGAACAAATAATTTTACATATTCATCTTTATCGCATCAAGCACCAAAATGCATAGACCAAAGTAATAACTAAGGCATAATTCATAACATCGCTAGAGTTAAAAAATCAGGTTTTTTCTGGCAAAACCACTATGCCCAACATGGGTGATCTTTCATCTTTAACTAACCAATCAATGCCTGCTCCTGGAGACTTACTCAACCTTTCGCTTAATGCACAAGCAATTCTCCCAGAAGGTTTTGTTCTTTTGGCTCTTATAGGAACATTATTGGTTGATCTTGCTGGGGAAGAACCCGCTAAAAAGTGGTCACCTCCAATTTGTTATGCAGGGCTAGGCTCTGCTCTAATAGTTCTAACGTTTCAATGGGATGGAATTCCCGAAACAGCCTTTCTAGGTGCATTTATCGTTGACAATTTCTCAATCGCTTTTAGAGGAGTTGTTGCACTTTCGACTCTTATGTCATTGCTTATAAGTTGGAGATACGCTGATCAGAGTGGAAGTCCTATAGGGGAATATGCAGCAATTCTTTTAGCAGCAACTCTAGGGGCGATGCTTTTATGTGGATCCACAGACTTAATAAGTGTTTTTATATCATTAGAAACCCTTTCAGTAGCTAGCTACTTACTTTCTGGTTATCTAAAACGCGATGCTAAAAGCTCTGAAGCAGCTCTCAAATATTTACTTGTTGGTTCAGCGGCAGCAGCTGTCTTCCTATATGGGGCATCTTTACTTTACGGGCTAAGTGGGTCAACCAGTCTTGAAAGCATTGGCATTGCGCTCCAAGCTAGTCCAAAACCATTAGCAGCTTTAGCTCTCGTATTCATTCTTGCAACAGTTGCATTCAAAATAGCAGCCGTACCTTTTCATCAATGGACTCCAGATGTTTATGAAGGCTCTCCTACTCCAGTAGTTGCATTTCTTTCAGTCGGATCTAAAGCTGCAGGTTTTGCTCTCGCAGTAAGACTTTTAGTTGGGTGTTTTGGTGCTTTTGATATTCAATGGAAACTACTTTTTACTGTCTTGGCAGTTTTGAGCATGACATTAGGAAATGTTGTTGCTCTTGCACAAACTTCAATGAAGAGAATGCTTGCCTATAGCTCAATTGGACAAGCTGGTTTCGTAATGATTGGACTTGTTTGTGGCACTGAGCAAGGCTATGCAGCAATGATTCTTTATATGGCTGCTTACCTATTTATGAATTTAGGTGCTTTTGCATGCATTATTCTTTTCTCACTGAGAACAGGCAGCGACAGAATTGTGGATTATGCCGGTTTATATCAAAAAGACCCATTGATCACACTTGGTTTAAGTCTTTGCCTTCTTTCTTTGGGTGGTATACCTCCTATGATTGGTTTTTTTGGAAAAATATATCTTTTCTTTGCTGGCTGGGCAGATGGCCAGTATTTATTAGTAATAGTAGGGCTTGTAACCTCTGTAATCTCAATCTATTACTATATTTCTGTAATAAAAATGATGGTAGTAAAAGAACCTCAAGAATCATCCGATCTTGTAAAAGATTATCCATTAATTCAATGGAATTTACCTGGGATGCCGCCTCTTAGGTTTGCTCTTCTAACTTGTTTATTTGCCACTGCAATTGGAGGAGTGCTCTCAAATCCATTATTTAAATGGGCAAATACTGCTGTAGCAGGAACTCCTATTTTCCAGGAAGCTTTGGCCTTCGCAGCAAATCAAGGTGGGATAGGTTAAATAACTTTGGAGAATGTTGTTGCCAAACTTTCTAATGTAAGCAAGCTCTATGGAGAGGGTGATTTAGAGGTAAAAGCCCTTGATAATTTGAATTTAGAAGTACTTAGGGGGGACTATCTGGCAGTTATGGGGGCGAGTGGTTCTGGAAAGAGTACCGCTATGAATATTCTTGGTTGCCTGGATAGACCAACTCATGGCCATTACCAACTCAACGGAAATGCAGTTGAGGAACTCACCGATGATGAGCTTGCTGACCTTCGTAATCAAGAACTTGGTTTTGTATTTCAGCAATTTCATTTACTGCAGGACTCAACAGCCTTGGAAAATGTAATGTTACCAATGCTTTACGCTTGCATACCTCCTTATAAAAGGAAAGAGTTAGCCGAAGCAGCTTTAGAAAGAGTAGGTCTAAAAGAAAGAATGAACAATCGTCCAAATCAGCTTTCCGGTGGACAGCAACAACGTGTTGCAATAGCTAGAGCAATCATTAACAAGCCTTCTCTTCTTCTTGCAGATGAGCCTACAGGTGCTCTTGATTCAAATACCACTGAAGATGTCCTTAATTTATTCGATGATTTACATAATCAAGGGATAACTTTGGTACTAGTTACGCATGAGGACGAAGTGGCATTGAGAGCCAAAAGAAGAGCTCTTTTCAAAGACGGAACAATTATCCAAATTTCCTAAGAAGTTCAATTCCTTACTCCCAACGATTCCAAGTTTCCTCTCTAATTCCATTAACAACCCTTAGCTGGCCAGACAGGTCCAGTCCTTGGATAGACCAAATTTCATCTGAGTCAATTTTTTGGATTTGTTTGTCCCAAAGGAGTCTTTCTCCCTCCTTACAAAGATATGCAGGATTGATCAACAGGCCTAACGCTTTTTCAATAGCTACAAGGACTTCTAAGGACCATTGCAAACTAGAAGGCCTACCTAAAGAAAAAAACTCAGACAAAGAAGCTCCTTGATTAGGAACTGGATTACATACATTCAAACCAATCCCAATACAAAGCAATACTGGCGTTTTTCCTCGATAAGTAACACGAGGCAATAATCCAGCCACTTTTCTTCCACAAACCAACAAATCATTAGGCCACTTAATTCGTGCTGGAATGTTACTTTTTTCTAATCTATTAGCCAGAGCTACAGCTACTCCAAGACCAAACAAGCCTGCAGAGTGATTCAAGTCTTTGCAAGGGATTGCCGCACTAAGCCAAACTCCTCCTCGAGGAGAATTCCAGACACGTCCTCTTTGACCTTTTCCATGAGATTGTCTTCCAGCAAAAAAAGCTTTTGGGTTATGTAGTGAGCTTCGTGGAGATTTGAGCCATTTTGCAAGCTCTACTTCAGTGCTTCCACAAACAGGTTTCCATCTTAATTGCCACGATTCCTTCAATCCACCAGTTTTTTTATTGAGAAATGAAATTGGAGCTGCACCAGTCCATGAAGAAAAATTCCTCATCTTCTAAAACTTTTAGAAAGTTTCAAATTCTTGAACCATTACTTTAAGCATATTTTTTCCACTTTTCTTAGAGAACTTACTTAATTGATTAATAAGCAGGCTTTAATAAAATAAATCCATACGATCTCTAAAGAGTAAATAGAAATCTATAAAACTTAGACTTAAAGTAAAGTCATGAAAGCCTCTAACCATCAAACCAAAAAAGCCGATAATTGGGAAGATTCACAGGAAGAGTCAAAGAAAAAACCTTCTTCTTTATCAACTTGCCTTAGTGAGTTGAAAACTGAATGGAATAAAAATAAAAAAGTTGCCGCATTGTGGCAAGACTGGGGCAAAATAGCTGGCCATAAACTTTCAGCCCATTGCAAGCCTTTAACTTTTCAAGGAGGTGTCCTAACAGTCGGTGCTCAACATCCACAGTGGAGACAAGCCTTGATTTTTAATCGAAATCAGTTAATAGCTGCACTTAGAGCACAAGGTCATACCATAAAAGATCTAAGAGTGAAACAATATCATCCACAAAAACAAATTCTAAAAAAAGAGGAACATGTTATCTGGGCTAAACATCCAAGTAGATGGGATATTCATGGAAAAACTATATGTCCAATTTGTAATGCGCCTTCACCTGCAGGCGAAATATCATTATGGAGAAAATGTGGACTTTGCCGCAGAAAAGATCTCTCAAATTAACTCAAAGAAACCTATTGCTTTGAGTTAGGCTGTTAATAACAAAATACCCATTTGACCTCCTGCGATCAGTTTATAGCGAGCCTTATCAAATCCTAGTTTCATTGCCATTTCCTTTTGAGAACTTCCTTCTGGGAAGTTTTTCAAGCTTTCTTCAAGATAAGCATATTCCTCTCTAAGCCCTATCAATGAAGCGATAGGCACTACTACACTACGCAAATAGAATTTCTGAAAACGAGCAGTTTTTGAACCCTCTATTGGGTGATTAAAATCTAAAATCCCTGCTTGAGCACCCGGTTTCAAAAGCCGATGAATTTCTTTTAAACCAGCTTCAGGATTTGCAAGGTTGCGTAATCCATATGCCATGACCACACCGTCAAAAGAACCAGATGGCAGCCCTGTATTTAATACATCCTCTTTTAACCAGGAAATCGCTAAAGAAGAGTTAGCAAGAGAGCGTTTTCTTGCTTGAACAATTTGCGAATTTGAGAAGTCAACACCCAAAACACTCCCTGATGGGTCAACTAATTTTGCTAAAGCCAAACTTAGATCACCTGTGCCACAACAAAGATCTATCCAATTTTCACCGGAGGAAGGCTCTAGCAAGGACAATAAGTTCTTTTTCCAAAGTCGATGGAGACCAAAGCTAAATAGATCATTTAAGAAGTCATATTTGTGGGAAATAGACTCAAATAAGTTTTGAATTGATTTAGGATCTCGAGGTTTCACTTAAGGAATTGCTAAAAAAATTGAGCTCAAATGTTTTAAATACACCATTGATCTAATTTTAAAAATCATTCAATATTCAAGAGGTCTTATTAATAAATTCTTTTGTAAAAGGTAATTTTTTATTTGTGCAATACTCAGATCCTCATCATGTAAAAGCGATGCCAGCAAAGCAGCTGAAGCCTTCCCTTCATGAAAAGCTTGGTAAACATGGTCAAGACATCCTGCTCCGCCTGATGCAATGACGGGGATAGTTACTGACTCTGCAATAGTTCGCGTTAAATCCAAGTCGTAACCTTTTTGAGTACCATCCCCATCCATAGACGTTAAAAGTATTTCCCCAGCACCTAATGCACAAACTTCTTTTGCCCAAGTTAGAGCATCTAAGCCTGTATTCTTTCGACCACCATTAACATAAACATCCCAACCAAAGGTCGTATGAGATCTGCGCTTTGCATCAATTGCTACAACAATGCACTGACAACCAAATTGGCTTGCTCCCTTACTTATAAGATCAGGATTTGTAACCGCAGATGAATTAAGACTAATCTTGTCAGCACCTGCCCTTAAAAGTTCTGTAATCCCTTCAATAGAACTGATACCGCCACCAACAGTAAAAGGAATAGTTACTGATTCTGCAGTTCTTCTGACAATATCAATTAATGTTGCTCTTGCTTCATGACTAGCTGCTATATCTAAAAAAACCAACTCATCTGCACCTTCCTTGCTATACCGACATGCCAGTTCTACAGGGTCTCCAGCATCTCTCAATCCAACAAAGTTAACACCTTTGACAACTCGTCCATTTGCAACATCAAGACAAGGAATTAAGCGAAGAGCTACCATAAACTTCAAATTAATGTACAGCGACTGTTAGGGTTGCCCAACAACTCAAGCCTTGCAGATCATGCCCCAGTCAGTAAACCTTACAAAAATAGGATCAAGGGTCAAAATTGATCTTGACAAAGTTAGAGATAGAATTTCAGGTAATTTGATCAAACAAATTTCTTCCGACCCTCGCGCTACTGTAATGGATTACAAGATGACAGACGGCGGAGGAGTAGGAGTTGTCTTAAAGCTGGCAGATGGAACTAAGAATTGGTTCTTTGACAGTGAAGTTGGACGTGGGTGAGGAGCAGAAACGTGAGTGATACTCGTCAGCTCCTTGGAATCAAAGGAGGTTCTGAAACAACCAACATCTGGAAGCTGCGTCTGCAGCTAATGAAGCCCATTACATGGATACCTTTGCTTTGGGGAGTGGTTTGTGGTGCTGCGGCAAGTGGTAATTATCATTGGAATATAAGTAATTTCCTCGCGTCGCTAGCTTGTATGGTCATGAGTGGTCCTCTCCTAACGGGCTACACGCAAACAATTAACGACTACTATGACAGGGAAATTGATGCTATCAACGAGCCTAGTCGTCCCATACCCTCAGGTGCGATCTCTTTAACCCAAGTACGATTACAAATCTTGGCTCTTTTAGGAGCAGGTCTTGCTTGTGCATATGGTCTTGATAAATGGGCAGGACATTCTACTCCAACTGTATTATTACTAGCTCTTGGTGGTTCTTTTGTAAGCTATATATATTCTGCACCACCATTAAAACTCAAACAAAATGGCTGGTTAGGAAATTATGCCCTTGGCGCAAGTTATATAGCTTTACCTTGGTGGGCAGGACAAGCCCTTTTTGGAGAACTCACATGGACAACGGCTTTTTTAACTTTGGCTTACAGCCTATCTGGCTTAGGTATCGCAGTAATTAATGATTTTAAAAGTGTAGAAGGAGACAGAGCCTTAGGCTTGAACTCTCTCCCTGTAGTCTTTGGTATCAGGAACGCAAGTTTTATCAGTGCAGGAATGATTAATATTTTTCAATTGGCGATGGTTGGGGTCCTAATAATTATTGGACAACATCTAGCTTCCGTCATTTTAGTCTTATTAATTGTTCCACAAATCACCTTTCAAGACATCTGGTTGCTAAGAGATCCTCTAGCATTTGATGTAAAATACCAAGCCAGTGCGCAACCTTTTCTTATTTTAGGAATGCTTGTAACAGCCATAGCCATAGGGCATAGCTCACTTATCAATCTTTAGTGCGCATAAAAATTAAAGCATGCTTCCTATTAGCAACAAGTGGGTTAATTTTAGGTTCATGTATAGCTATAACAGAGAATTTTGTAAGTAAGTCAATAGACTCGACACTTCCTCCTACTAGCAAGATCAGTAAATTTAATAGACCAGGGACGATCGAATTATTTGCTTCAAAAGGAGAAATTATTCAAAAGCTTGGGCCAGTAACCCGTGAAAAGATGAGCTCAGGTGCAATCCCTCAAATAATTAAGAATGCTTTTATAGCTTCAGAAGATAGACGTTTCTATAAACACAAAGGCATTGACTTATGGAGTATAAGCAGGGCAATGATTACAAATATCAAAGAACGGGCAATCGTCGAGGGTGGGAGCACTATTACACAACAATTGGCAAGAATGGTCTTTTTGAATCAGGACAAAACTATTCAGAGGAAAGTCAAAGAAATGGCTCTTGCATTCAAGCTTGAAAGGAATCTTACTAAAGAAGAAATCATCGAGCAATACCTAAATAATGTCTACCTGGGATCCAATGCCTATGGAATTTCAGATGCAGCATGGATTTACTTCAAGAAAACACCTGATTTACTAACACTTGAAGAAGTTGCCCTAATTGCTGGATTAGCACCAGCACCATCTCTATACTCCCCTTTAGTAAATAGCGATCTAGCCCTCAAGCGTAGGTATATTGTACTTCATAAAATGAGAATAGAAAACTTCATATCCAAGTCAGAATTGTCAGCGGCTTTAGACAAGCCATTAAAGCTTCAACCAGCAGCACCGAAATACCTTAGAAGCAAAGCACCTTTCTTTACAGATTTTATAGAACAAAAGCTTCCTGAACTTTTATCTAAAGAGGATATAGAAGTTGGAGGATTGAAAATTAAAACTAGTCTTTTTCTTGATTGGCAAGAAAAAGCTAAAGAGGTCATTAGTAAGCAAACACCAATCAATAGTGAGGTAGCAATTGTTTCTATTCAACCTAGTAGCGGACTAATCAGAGTACTTGTAGGTGGCAAGGATTATGGTAAAAATCAATTCAACAGGGCCACTCAGGCATTAAGGTCACCGGGTTCAACATTTAAGATTTTCCCTTATCTCGCTGCAATCAACGAAGGTTATGAACCAGAAGATCTTCTCTATGATACGCCAAGATGTTGGTATGGGTATTGCCCTAAAAACTTTGGGAACTTATACCTAGGGGAAGTCTCCATAACAGAAGCATTTACACACTCATTAAATACAATTGCAGTTGACCTCCTAGCAAAGGTTGGTTTTGAAAAGGTAATAGCAACTGCAAACAAATTTGGGATAGGAAATGAGCGCGAGCTCGAAAACTATTACCCTTTAGCCATTGGTGCATATGAAGAAACCGTTTTGAATATGACTGCTGCTTATGCTGGTATTACAAATAGGGGGTTATATATTAGACCATCTGCGATTGAAGAAATAAGAGGTCCTGGTAATAAGATTCTTTGGAGTCATAATAAAAATAAAAACAATACTAAAAGAGCTATTTCAACAAAACTAGCCGACAAGATGAATTGGATGCTACAACAAGTAATTTTATATGGTTCTGGCATAGCCGCCTCACTTGAAGATAGAGAAGTCGCGGGGAAAACAGGAACTTCAGAAGGCAATCGCGATCTTTGGTTCATTGGATCTATTCCTCAAATTACAACTGGGATTTGGTTTGGGAATGACAACAACGAAGTAATACAAGGTACTAGTGGTGATGCTGCTTTAACCTGGAAGCAATTTATGGAAAAAATCACTATTGATATGGAAATCAAAGATTTCCCAAAGAGTCCTTCCCAATCAATTCTCAAACCCAATGACAATGAATAATTTCTTATCTACATAAGTGAATCGATAATTGCAGCATAAAAGCCATCCCCTCCATGCACGTCACCTTGCCATAATTGTTTCTGATAGCTAACTAATAGATGCTCGTGATTTGAAATAAAATTATCTATTTGTTTTGAATTTTCGTCAGGGTTAATAGTGCAGGTCGAGTATACAATTTTTCCACCAGGTCTTAACAAAGGCAAGATTCCTTCCAAAAGCTTTTTCTGGAGCCGTATTAATTGCTCTATTTTAGTAGGTGTCATCCGCCACCTTAAATCAGGGTTTCGTGCCAATGTTCCCAACCCCGAACATGGTGCATCTAACAAAATCTTGTGAAAGTAACCTTTCCATAATGGTTTATGAAACACCAGGGCTGACGAGTCCGCCAAAAGAAAAGCGGCGCCTTTTAATCCAAGACGGGTAATATTGACATTAGTTTTTTCTAATCTTTTACGAGAGTTATCGACAGCCCAAACTTCTCCTTCATCATTCATCAATTCCAAAAGATGACTCGTTTTCCCTCCTGGGGCTGCACACGCATCAAGGATACATTCTCCTGGGTTAACTGATAGAAGCGGAGAGATCCATTGAGAGGAACGATCTTGAACAGACCATTCTCCTTCTTTATAGCCAGGCCATTCGCACAAATCACCTGTCCCAGATGTAATTCTCAACCCATAAGGACAGCCTTCTATCAAACTGCTCTCGATACCACTATCTTTTAATTTCTGCTGGACATTATCAACATTGGATCGTCGGCAATTAACCCTTAAATCAAGTGTAGGTGTCTTATTTGAAGCAGCTGCAATCTGTATAGCAACTTGCTCACCTTTCCATCGAATCAAATCATCAGCAAGCCAGAGAGGAATCGAATACTTTTGAGCCAACTGCTCTTTATGGCATTCTGGTAGTGGTAGTATTTCACCATTTACATGAGCCAAAGCTGCTTTCCTTAACAGAGCATTAACAACTGAAGTAAGACGTTTCAATTGATTCTCTTTAGCAATTTGCACTGTGGTATTAACAGCAGCCGAGACTGGAATTCGATCCATGTAGAAAATTTGATACAGTCCTATATGCAACAGCCAACGAAGCAGCGGGGGCTGCTTATTTGATGGCATCTTTGCTAAATAATCAATCCAAGAATCCAATTGCTGGCGCTGACGGATAGAGCCGCATACCAATTCAGTAACCAATGCTCTATCAAGTACACTCAAGTTATATTTATTGAATACACGTTCTATAGCCACATCAGAGAAAGTCCCACTAGCAACAAATTGAAGAGCTTTCCATGCTGCAGTTCTAGATAATGAGCCTTTAGTGAATTTCTCTTCAGAAATAATTCTTGTGCTCCTTTAAGAAAATCTATATTTACCAAGTTAATATTAAAGTAGTTCGATATAGATTCTTCTTGGAGAATGAATAATTGTCAGCAAGCTATTACTTAAAATACCTTCTAGATTTTAAGAGATCTCCCCCCACCCCTTACAAAGCTGCTCTAGCTAAGAATGTTCTTTGAGAAACAATTTTAATTTCATGCCTCTCCTACCACGGCGATTTGAAAAAATCAAATCAGTTTTAAAGCGTCGAATGTCCAACCTAACAATCCTAACTGAAGAGATAGAAAAGCCTCACAACCTTTCAGCAATTCTTAGAACATGTGATGCGGTAGGCGTTCTAGAGGCACATGCAGTTTTCAAAGAAAATAGAATCCCCACTTTCAATAGTACTGCTCAAGGAAGTCAGAAATGGGTCAAACTAAACAAACACGAAAGCATTGAAGCTGCAATCAAATCTCTAAAAGAAATGGGGTTCAAGCTATATGGAACTAATCTTCATAATGATGCTAAGGATTATCGTATGTTTGATTACAGAGGAGCAACAGCATTTGTAATGGGAGCTGAGAAATGGGGGTTAAGCAAATCAGCATCAGCCTTAGTAGACGAGTCGATTTTTATACCGATGAGAGGCATGGTTCAATCTCTCAATGTATCCGTAGCCTCAGCTGCATTGCTCTTTGAAGCATTAAGACAACGTGAAGAAAGTGGGAATCATACAGATTCAAAGCAAAGTATAAATGAACATTTATACAAAAAAACCTTATTTGAATGGTGTTACCCTGAGGTGGCAGATTGGTGCAAAAGCAATGGTCGTGATTATCCGAATTTAAGTTCAGATGGAGAGATCATAGAAAATCTTCCTAGAACAAAAAAATTTCATTGCTAAGATTTTTAAAAATCACATGAATTTTAATATCTTCTTGAATATTTCCTAACTCTCACAAATTATATCTTCCAATGCTTCACCTAATAAAGACAAGGAAAGTACTAGTCCAAACATGGCTATCCCCGGATAAAGCGCTGTCCACCAAATGCCTACCGGAACAGCATCTAAAGCCATATTCAAATCACTCCCCCATTCTGGAATAGTTTCAGGCAACCCCAAGCCAAGGAAGCCAAGTCCACCCAACACTAAAACAGCATCAGCAGCATTTAAGGTCAATAGGACAGGAACAGAAGTAATGACATTCTTGAAAAGGTATCTTCTCATAACCCACAGAGAACCTGCTCCCATTGCTCTAGCAGCTTCCACATATAGCTCTGTTTTTACTTGTCCAGTTTGATTCCTAACGACACGAAAATACTGAGGGATATAAACAACGCATAATGCAATTGCTGCATTGAAGATTCCACGTCCCAATACAAATGCAATAACTACTGAAAGCAAAAGGACTGGGACTGTATAAAGAGTTTCCATTATTAAGACTAGTGTGCGATCTATAATGCCGCCTGCGTAACCGCTAAGAATTCCAACAGGGACGCCAATAAAGACGGCAAGTGTGACTGCTAAAAAAACCACCTGAAGAGCTACACCTGTACCCTGTAATGTTCTCGCACATACATCTCTACCTAAGCGATCAGTTCCACACCAATGTTCCAATGAGGGTGGCGCATACATTGGACTATCCAAACCAAGCTGCCCATCATCTAAAAGACCTAAGCTAATCAAAAGTGGTGTAAGCAAAGCAACCATCAAGTAAGCTCCCAACAACCAGATCCCCCAAGTCGCCATTTTGACAGAAAGTTTTTTAGAGCCTTGTTTCCAAAATACAGACAAATATCTCAAATTAAAAAGTCATACTATAAAAATCATAATAAAAGGTAGAAAGCATTTTCCGCTAGCGCTTATATATATATAAATTAAAAATCAGCATGACTTACAAGAACCAAGGGCTAACAGTTGGAGAATTGACTATAGCTGTAGCTGTACTAATCCTTATAGGTTTAATATGGTCAAATCTAGGGGAAAAAGAAAGTTCCAGAACCAGCTTCCTTCTCTTGCAACCTTCAATTTACCTATTAAACAGCCTTAATTAGAGTCAGCCTTATTTCTTTTCTCATTCTCAAAAAAATTAGAATTTTATAACATTTTAAGAGTCTTATGTTTGTTGGTTCAATTTCAGAACTGCCATAAAGGCCTCTTGTGGTACATCTACTTTCCCCATAGATTTCATCCTTTTCTTACCCTTCGCTTGTTTCTTAAGTAATTTTTTCTTACGTGAAATATCTCCTCCATAACATTTTGCTAGAACATCCTTACGCAAAGCGCTAATACTTTCACTAGCTATAACTCTGCTTCCAATAGAAGCCTGTAAAGGGATCTTAAACTGCTGTTTTGGTATGAGTTCCTTTAATTTTTCTACCAAGCCTCTACCTACACCATAAGCCTTCTCCCTATGAACAATTGTTGTTAAGGGATCTGCTCGTTCCGCATTAATTAAAACGTCTAACCTTACGAGGTCATTCTTACGGTAACCAATTAAATGATATTCCATAGAAGCGTAACCCTTAGTACGACTCTTCATTTGATCAAAGAAATCTGTAACAACTTCCGCTAAGGGCATCTCGTAAATAAGAGTAACTCGATCAGTAGTTATAAATTTCATATCAACAAAATCTCCTCGTCGATCCTGGCATAACCCCATTAAGGTACCGTTATAATCGTTGGGTGCATAAATCTCAATGCGAACGTAAGGTTCTTCTATAGATTCACGTTTCTGTGGGTCAGGCAATGTTGCTGGGTTATCAATTAAAAGAATTTCTCCGTCAATCATGTTGACCTGATAAATAACAGATGGAGCAGTAACTATTAAATCAAGATCATATTCACGTTCCAATCTTTCTTGAACTATTTCCATATGAAGCAACCCAAGGAATCCACAACGGAACCCAAAACCCATTGCACTACTGGTTTCAGGCTCATACTTCAAAGCAGCATCTGAAAGTTGCAGCTTATCTAACGCTTCTCTTAAGTCTGGATATTGATCTGCGTCTGTAGGGAACAAGCCGCAAAACACCATAGGTTTTGCTTCTGTATATCCTGGCAAGGGCTCTTCTGCTGGCTGATTCAGTAATGTAATAGTGTCACCAACACGAGCATCTGAGACAGCCTTTATTGATGCTGCTAAGTAACCCACTTCTCCTGCATGTAATTCACCTACTTTAACTTGATCTGGGGCCATTATTCCTATTTCATCAAGCTCATAGCTCTTTTTACTAGCCATGAGAAGAACTTTATCTCTAGATGCAATACTTCCGGCAAGTACACGAAAGTAAACAATTACGCCTCTATAGGGATCGTAATAAGAGTCAAAGATCAAGGCTTTAGTAGGTTCACTTAGTCGGTCTTGCGGAGGTGGAATCCGATCGACTACAGCCTGCAGAATGTCACTAACACCTAGTCCTGTTTTTGCAGAACATGCAATAGCATTAGATGTATCTAAACCAATAATTGATTCAATTTCCTGCTTAATCCGTTCAGAGTCAGAACCTGGGAGGTCAACTTTGTTTAAAACAGGAATAATTTCTAAATCATTTTCTAAAGCTAAATAAACATTTGCCAAAGTTTGAGCTTCAACACCCTGGCTTGCATCAACAACTAATAAGGCTCCCTCACAGGCTTGCAAAGATCGGCTTACTTCATAAGAGAAATCAACATGACCTGGCGTATCAATTAAGTTCAGGACATAATCTTCACCATCATTGGCAGAGTAATTCATTCTTGCTGCTTGAAGCTTAATTGTAATTCCTCGCTCTCTTTCAAGATCCATATTGTCTAAGAACTGCTCCTGCATATCTCTAGAAGAAACAGTGCCTGTTTCCTGTAAAAGGCGGTCTGCCAATGTTGATTTACCATGATCAATATGGGCAATTATGCAAAAATTTCTCAATCGTGAAACGGGTACATCAGTCATGTGATTTCAATTAACTAAAATTGTTGCTGTAGCAATTTGTGGGATGAAGGAATAAATTTCCCATTTAAATAAGTCTTGACTAATCACTTATCTCAATCCAAGCAGAGAATCACTCCGATGTCGAAGTTGATCCAACAAGCTTTCATCAGAGATAAGGTCCTTCCCAAAACTTGGCAACAGTTTTTTTAATCTCTTTTGCCAAATATCAGTAGACATTTTCTCAAGCCAACAACTTTGCAAAACTTCCAACATAATTGATACAGCAGTGCTGGCACCTGGTGAGGCCCCCAACAAAGCTGCTAAAGAGCCATCTGAAGAAGCAACTACTTCTGTTCCCAATTTCAACATTCCGCCATCTTTCGTCATCTTAATAATCTGTACTCTCTGCCCTGCAATAGACAATGTCCAATCATCGGAGTTTGCTTGGGGGAAGAACTCTTTCAATGCATTCATTCGAGCAGAATGGTCAAGCTGGAGCTGGCCAAGAAGGTAATTAATCAAATCGAAATTCTTAAATC
Organism: Prochlorococcus sp. AG-363-B11; assembly: GCA_003278425.1. Classification (GTDB taxonomy): domain Bacteria; phylum Cyanobacteriota; class Cyanobacteriia; order PCC-6307; family Cyanobiaceae; genus Prochlorococcus_E. The sequence goes on from QCFE01000003.1 coordinate 70,109, forward strand.
CAGCTTGAATCATAGGGAAGGCATTAGAAAGTTTAATGGTCCTAAAAAAATCAAACCTTGAGCCGTTTTTCAGAAACTTAGTGTTAAAGCCGGCAAATGGTCCAAACAACAGCGACCTTTTACCTTTTATCCATCGCGTATCTAAATGTGGTACAGACATTGGAGGAGCACCTACTGCGCTTTTACCGTAAACCTTTGCATTGTGCATTTTTGTCAGACTTGGGTCATTACAAACAAGCCATTGCCCGCTTACAGGGAACCCTCCATAAGACTTACTTTCAGGAATGCCAGATTTCTGTAATAAAGACAATGCTCCACCGCCAGCTCCAAGGAAAACAAATGGTGTCTCCACAAAATACTCACCTTTTGTACCAGCTAAAGAAAGTCGCCATGACTTATCGTTAGACCTACTTATACTAATAACTTCAGTAGATAGTCTGAGTTCTACGGCTCCCGAAAGTTGTAATTCATTTAAATATGCAATAGTTAAAGCTCCAAAATCAATATCTGTACCTCGAGCAACACGTGTTGCTGCTACTTTCTGGCCTGAATCTCGAGCATTCATTATTAAAGGCATCCATTCCTTGATCTCCTCCTCATCCTCGCTCCATTCCATGTCCTGAAAAGCATTTCTCACACTTAGATTCATATACCTTTGCCTTAGAAGTGCAATATTTGTTTCACTAGAGACAAAACTCATATGAGGCAAACTATGTAAAAAGCTTGCTGGTGAAATCTTCCCAAGTTCTGTCAATGAAGCCCAAAGTTCCAAACTTCTTTCAAAAGCAGAATTAATTGCCAAAGCCTGAGAGATTTCCAAGCTTCCATCTGGTTTTAAAGGAGTGTAATTAAATTCACAATTAGCAGCATGTCCTGTACCCGAATTATTAATAGCAGCACTGCTTTCTAATGCGGGTGCTCCCAATCTCTCAATAATTAGGATTCGCATTTCTGGCTCTAGTTCATGAAGCAATAAAGCCAAAGTGGAACTCATGATTCCAGCACCAACTAATACTGCATCAAATCGAGCTTCAGAACCTATAGCGTCAGATACAACCAAAGTCTAGATTTTTCCTATAAGGTCAATATATGATTAGGCTAATCCCAATTCTACGAAATAAACAACCTTATGGAAAATGAAAGCATGGCACTTACTCATGAAAATGTTGAAAAAGTTCTAGATGAACTAAGACCCTTTCTTATGGCAGATGGAGGTAATGTAGAGATTGTAGAGATTGATGGTCCAATAGTAAAAGTTCGATTACAAGGTGCTTGTGGGAGCTGCCCTAGCAGCACAATGACACTGAAAATGGGTATAGAGAGAAAGCTAATAGAAATGATCCCTGAAGTAAGCGAAGTTATTCAAGTACTTTGATTTCTAATTATTCAAAGCGTTAATCAAACTCCAGAATTGCCAGATTCTTTTTTGATAGCTGAATCAAAATCCAAACAATCTAAAGGTAGCCCTCTATTAATCGCAATCAAGAAGGGGCTCAAGATTCCTACTATAAAAATCAAGCGATATAAATCAGAAGAGCCTGACCTGGCAAAATATGTAAACAAGTACACACTTGCAAGATATAGGTGAAAATAAAGAAATCTGCTTGGTTCGCTTCCCATCCATCGAATTGCTGATCCAAGAAAAAATAAAAAAGCTTTCATCTTCTAAGAGTTCTTTCTGAGGTAATTAAAATAACAATACTCACTCAGTGTGATTAGCCTAAAAACAATTCAGGAACTATAAGAATACTCGCATCCCATCCCAATGTAAAAAATATTAACTAAATCTATATTTTAACGTTGTCTGTATCACTATGAACTGCACTAAGAAATACGAGACACAATGATAGTTTATGTAGCAACAGCTACATAGCGTTCACCCTTGAAAAACAGGGCGCAGTACCAGCCAGGCCAAGGAACGGGGACCTGACAACTATCTGAATCTGCAAATGCCAACTCTTACCTATCGCGGAAAATCCTACATTCAACAAAAAAAAGCAACCGAGAAACAGTTCATAGAGCTAACGTATAGAAGAAATGTTTATTCAAATAGGAAAACTGAAAGCTCAAGCAAGCATTCTCAATTAACTTATAGAGGCGTTTCATATCAAAAGTAATAAAGTTTTTGATTTAAATAAGCACTTTTAATCTAGGGAATAACTAGAGGGGATAGTTTTTTTAGTCATTCGAATGAGCTCTTTAAAGAACCTCTTAAAACCAGGCAAAAAAGATTTATATTTAAAAAAATATATGAATGATTGATATAGAAAAGGACTATGCTCGTCTTATTGCAAAGAAACTATTCAATGGTTGAACTAACATTAATGATGCTTTTAAACAATGTAGGAGATCAATTTTGCAAATACCGTTTAGAAGGTAGTGATACTTATAAATCACTTCTTCTCGCATATAGCGATGCAAGTGAGAAGTATGGTGTAACGGAAGTCAAAAAAGTTATAGAAGAAGCAGATGCTTTAAACTTTTCTGCTGTTGCTGTAGCACTTTTAAAATGTCCTCAGCATCTTAATAATTGATTTTTCATTCAGTAAACTCAGCCTCAAATTAATATTGAGAAGGACTTTTAGATGGGAACTCTTAATGTGCCGCTTTAGATCTGATCTCCCAGCATTAAAAAATAAAGACTATTTCAACTATGGTGGGCAAGGGCCATTGCCTAAAACCTCTCTAGATGCCATTACAAATAGCTGGGAAACCATACAAGAGTTAGGACCTTTTACGAACGATGTTTGGCCATTCATAACTAATGAAATTAAAAGCACAAAAGACCTTATCGCAGAATTTTGTGGTGTAAGTAAACGACGTATTGCCCTAACCGAGAATGTTACGAGTGGATGTGTTCTGCCTCTTTGGGGTCTCCCATTTTCGAAAGGAGACCGGATTTTAATCAGCAACTGCGAACATCCTGGTGTCGTCTCAGCATGCAAAGAGATTGCAAGGCGAAAAGCACTTCAGATAGATATATTAGATGTTCTAAGTATGCGCGGGGAAATAGACGGTGAGGGAGTGAATCAAAATGAAGTAATTAGAGCTATTGAAGACAGTTTAAAAGCAAGTACCAAGCTAGTCGTCTTATCTCACCTTCTTTGGAATACTGGGCAAATAATGCCGATAGAATTAATTGCAAAGCTACTTCTTAAACATCCAAATGAACCTTTTTTCTTAGTTGACGCAGCACAAAGTTTCTGCCAAATCCCAATTAAAGATAGCGCTGCAAAAGTAGATATCTATGCTTTCACAGGTCACAAATGGGCTTTTGGCCCAGAAGGCCTTGGAGCTGTAGTTCTATCCGAGAGGATTCTCAAAGAAGCTAATCCAACACTAGTTGGATGGAAAAGTCTAACTGCTGAATCTAGTATTTACGCTAACGAAATCAGTCCTTTCCATAAAGATGCCAGACGGTTTGAAATTGCAACTTCATGTACACCTTTACTAGCCGGTCTCCGATGTTCACTGAACCTTCTTAAAGAGCAAGGAACTGATTTAGAAAGGATTAATAAGATTAAATTACTTAGTAAAAGACTATGGCTTGAGCTAAACAATATCACTTCTGTAAACCCTATCCTTCAAGGTCCCCCTCCAGCCGGACTTGTAAGTTTTACTCTTAACTCCAAGCAGTCTCCTAATCAAATAGTGAAACTACTTGCTCAGAAGTCTATTTTTATAAGAGTCCTCGAAGATCCCATATGGCTACGAGCATGCGTTCATATCACAAGCACTGAGAACGAAATAGCAAGACTTATAGCTGGACTTAAAAAAATTGCGGCAAGTTAAACGGTCTATCTCTCAAATTTCAACCATTTAATTTTAGAAGCAAAGCTTTCCTTGCAATATCTCTATCATCAAACTTGATTCTCTCTGCTCCTAGGATTTGATAATCCTCATGTCCCTTACCTGCAATTAAGACAATATCTCCTGGAAGAGCCATAGAAATAGCCTTTTGTATCGCAATAGCTCTATCACTTTCAACAATCAGCTCTTCCATAATAGTTATTCCATCCATAATGTCATGAAGAATTTGCTGTTCATCTTCTGTTCGAGGGTTATCGGAAGTAAGAATGATAATGTCTGCAAATTTTTCTGCAATTTTTCCCATTTTTGATCTCTTGCCTCGATCTCTATCACCTCCACAACCAAATACACAGTAAAGATTTCCCAATCCAAAAGAGCGCAACGTCTTTAGGACATTCTCTAGTCCATCTGGAGTATGAGCATAGTCAACTATTACGTTAGGCAAGTTACCTTCTAGACGTATCTGTTCCATTCGTCCTGGAATACCTGGGAAATCTTTTATACAAGGCAAAATTCTATCTAATGGGATACCTCTTTGAAGCAATACCCCAACTGCCTCAAGCAAATTCATCAGATTAAAACTTCCAATCAAAGGGGTTTCGAATCTTCCTCTACCCATAGGGCTATGCAAAATACCCTCAACACTATTAGACGCAACCTTAATTTCAGAAATAAAAAGCTCAGGCTTAATCGACTCGATAATATCCTTGTTTAGCGAAGCACGCCAACAAACCTCTTTTAAATCTTTCGATAGTCTGCATCCCCAACGGTCGTCAATATTAACTACAACCCTAGAATCGCCTTTTTCTAATAGAGGTGCCTGAAACAAGCGCGACTTAGCTTCAAAATATGCTTCCATAGTCTTATGATAATCAAGATGATCCTGCGTGAGATTAGTAAAGATAGCTCCTGAGAACCTACAACCAGCAACACGTTTTTGTGCCAATGCGTGTGAGCTAACTTCCATAGTCGCTAAACAAGCCCCCGAAGTAACTGCCGCCGATAACTTGGATTGCAGAACATCTCCAAAAAGAGTTGTATGGCTAGCAGTTTCAGTATGACCAGGCCAACGGTTCTCTAAAGTTCCAAACAATGCAGGGCGCAAGCCACACCTTGAACTTAGGTACTCTATTAAATGTGTAATTGTTGTTTTACCATTTGTACCTGTAACACCTATCAACTCCATTTTTAATGAAGGCTTATCCCAAAAGACAGAGGCAATCTCACCCATCCAATAACCAACTTGATCAGGAACAATAAAGACCATATCCTCGCTGTTAGGAGGATCTAGTGTTGCAGCATCTTTACTAATAATTGCAGCAACTGCACCACTAGAGATTGCCTGACGCCAGAAGAATCCTCCATCAACTTTCTCTCCTGGTAGACCAAAAAATAAATCTCCTTTTTTGACTAAACGAGAATCACAACTAATGCTCTGAACTAGAACGTTTCCAAAAGCATTTGAAGCATCTATTCCTATTGCCTTTAAAAGAAAGTGAAGAGAGGTAGTCATATCAAAAAGCAGAATAACCTCCTATTAATCCTTCCCAATCTTTCCTGCAATAATCTTCTGAAGCCAAAGCAAAAGAGCTTCTTCAGAAAGTCTTGGAGAAACTCTTGGTAATTCAAACTTTCTCAATGGAGAGCTTAATTCAAGCAATAACACAGGTACCTGCAATGAATAACTGGCCATCTCAGCATTTGTAACATCTTTGCTATCAATATCCCTTACACAGAGCTTAAGAGGAGTCTCAAGCTGGTCTAAAGAAAGTTTACTTAATCGTTCTTCTAGGCCTTCACATAAACAACAGCCTGCCCTGGTAAAAAGAATTAATTTATGTTCAATCATTAGTCAGGTACTGGGTCACAACCGCAAGGAGTCCAAGGGTGGCATCGACAGAGTCTTTTAAAAGTCAACCAACCTCCTTTCCAAGGTCCATGCTTAGCAACAGCTTCCAATCCATACTCACTACAACTTGGAATAAAGCGGCATCTTGGGCCCCAAAGAGGAGATAAATACTTCCTATAAAAAGCAATTAAGACTAAAAAGAGTTTGCCAATAATTTTATTCAACTTCTGAATCATGTTTCAAGATAGAATAAATAGCTAGTGAATGAAAAAGCACAAGCAGGATTAAAATTCCTACCTTAAGCTTTCATCACAAATTGTCCCATTATTATTTGTTCTATGTCTAGATACCGTGGGCCTCGACTGAGGATCACGCGTCGCTTGGGAGATCTACCAGGTCTCACCCGGAAGGCTGCAAAGCGGTCAAATCCACCAGGTCAGCACGGCAATGCCCGTCGCAAGCGCTCTGAATACGCGATCCGATTAGAAGAAAAACAAAAACTGAGATTTAACTACGGAATTTCAGAACGTCAACTTGTCCGATATGTCAAGAAAGCAAGAGCAATGGAAGGTTCTACAGGAACTAATCTCCTGAAATTATTAGAAAGCAGGCTAGACAACATTTGCTTTAGGCTTGGTTTTGGTCCCACTATTCCAGGGTCCCGACAACTTGTTAATCATGGGCATATAACCGTCAATGGGAAAGCACTTGATATAGCTAGTTATCAATGCAAACCTGGTGATGAAATTGCAGTACGCGAAAGAAAAGCTAGCAAGAAACTAGCGGAAGCGAATTTAGAATTCCCTGGCCTTGCAAATGTCCCTCCTCACTTAGAGCTAGAGAAATCAAAAATGACTGCAAAGGTTACTGGCAAGTGTGAGCGAGAGTGGGTTGCTATTGAAATAAATGAACTATTAGTTGTTGAGTACTACTCACGTAAGGTCTAATTAAATCTAAAGATATCTTGCCAATTAATACTTAAAGGAATTGTTGGATTATATAAAGCCTTCCTTGAAAGAGGAAGGCTTTATAATTATTGATCAAGAAAGAATGCTGTTCTCAAAGGGCTTCTAAATATTATATAACTTAATTCTTGAACCAATAAAATATATTTAAGCAAAGTACAACTTGATATGACTTAACGAGCAATAAATTCTTTTAGATCTAAATCTCCTTCAGATCAAAAAAATCATTATATTTGCACACCTGTAAAATTACCTCTCGTATTTTCATAATCCAATTTTTCATTACAGCTGTTCCTATCCAAAGATTCTCCTATTTCTGCGCTTTTACAGATGAACTGTTAATTTAAATACTCATATATAAGAAAAAACAGTGGTTACTGACAAAGCTCTACTCAAAGAGGTGACAAAGGAGCTCTGGCAATCAGTCAAAAAACTTCGCCCTGACCTAGGGAAGGACCCTCGTATGCAACTTGTCCTCAAAGCTCTTATTACCATTGGAGACCTTCCTAACCCCATAGAAGCGGCAATGGTAGTAGGAACTTGCCTGGAGATGGAAGAAGAAGATGAGCCCTCTAATCCTAAAAAGGGTGAGGCCTCAACAAGCAAGGTCAATTCCCAAACAGAAGCTTCTCAAGATGGTAGGAGGACTGTTCGAAGAAGATCCGCTGCCTCTTAGTCTGAGAATTTTATTACCTTAAAACGAAGTTTTTTGGCTACGGCTAGGAAGCAAAGGTTTAACTAAATAACACACCTAAATATCCTCGTGATCATAATTATATTAGAAGTTTCCAAGAATATATCTCCGAACTTAATCACTAAGGCTATAGATTTAAAACCATGGATTATTAACTTCTGAACTTACATATATGAGCAAATTATCTTTAGTTTTCTTGAGTAGTGCTTAAAATATTACAAGAAAGCTCACATTCGGTTAATTCTTTATTAGTAAGCCTTTCTAAGATTCTTGCCTTATCTATAGCAGACAATTCTCCATCAGAGGTCCATTTTAAAGTGGTTTTCCTTTGTCGAGTGGTATTTTTCTTCATCATCTACTCCTCACTTTTTAGGTGCACTTCTACACATCGAGTAACGCACTCAACGCCTTCATTCTCGAGACTGCATGCAGTAACGCATTCAAAATATGAATCAATCGCATCTGTCTGATCTATTTGTAATGACTCGCTCATCCCTTTCGTCATTTTTTTAAATCGATTGGATGACACCTTTAGCACAAATCAGCTTGATTCTATTGGTTTCATTAATGAACATAAAGTACCTAAGCAATAATTACTAATAGCGAAGCTCCCTCTTTTGGTATTTAAGAGATATTGAATTTTTTTTTGCCAAAAATAAAATCAACGGCAAGATTAAGTAAAAGCTATAGACATCTTGTCAAAGGAACTAACAGAAACGGTAAAAGAGCTGAGGCTTCTTGGCTGGTCAGAAAAAGGGGCCAATGATTATACGGATTTAATCATGAATAACAAGCTCAATTTGTTTTCATCTAGTCAATATGGCTTACTTCTCACATTAACCTTACTATTCCTAATTTTTGTAATATCCATATCTACAATAGTACACTTAAACAAGAAAAAGAAGCCGCCAGTAACTGAGAAAAATACAAATAATCTTCAACCTAAGTATAATCTTTCAGATGAAAAGCTTCTTCCTAATGAAAAAAAATCTATTTTAAAACGCATAAGCAGCGTAGAAAAGCAACTAACTGCAGTCCCTATAGTCAATAGAGACAAAATAAAAAAGTTAGTTAAAGCTATTGTACCTCTTAAAGAAAATAGAGAAATCGCTCCAAAAACTATAAAGAATGTCTCCCTAAGGAATCTAAATAGCAACTTAAGAAAACTTATAAGTGAAACCTCTATAGACTTAGATAAAACTGCAGAAATCTTTATATTAGCATTTATTGTTATATATGATTTATCAATAAAGGTGATTAAATTTTTCACCAAAAGCTTGTTAAGAGAATTAGCTACAAATATTAATAAATCGAGCAATATTATGCCTAATCCAAAGTTAAATAAAGTTAACAATATTGAAGTTAGGGGAAATATTTCAGGGGAGCAACTTCTTAATAGCCTTAGTAGAGATCAGTTGATCAAATTAATTGCTGCAACTCCATCAACATTAAAAAAACTTAATTTCAAAGAGAGGGAAGAAGAGTTGATGAAAAAAACAAATCTTGAACTTAAGTCGCTACTAAAAGGTGAAGTTAATATATCTAGGCTGAAAAAGAAAGAACTTGTCAGCAAGATCCTATCTATGGAAAAAGATAACCTTATTGGATCAAATTTGAAGAAATCTACATGAAATCAAAATCAGAAAATCAATATAATGAAGATCTCAAGAAAAGTCACTAGAGAGTGATTAATCTTGTAATTATATACAATGAGAAATATGACCTAGGGATTAAAAATCATTTCCAATAATTTAGCTTTGTCTTCTAAGGAGACTTTTATACAATTTGAACTGAAGATTCAAACTTGCTCTTTACCAAAGTGGCATTAATGCAACCAGACAAGAGCTTTAACCCAGGCATTCAAACAAGGGCCATACATCATGGCAAAAGTTATGCAGATAATACTGGCACAGTTATGCCTCCTATTTTCCCAAGCTCAACTTTTACCCATGGGAACCCTGAAGGATTTGATTACACTCGTTCTGGTAATCCAAACTTCCGAATATTAGAGGATGTTTTAGCCTCATTAGAAGAATGCAAATACTCAACAGTTTTTGCCTCGGGTGTAAGTGCAATTACAGCAATTGCTAGTTCTCTTCAATCAGGAGATCTTATCTTATGTGAAGAAAACCTTTATGGATGTACCGTAAGGTTATTCGAGCAAGTTTTTAGTAAATTTAAGCTTCAAACAAAATGGATAGATTTCTCAAATACAAACTCTCTCGCACTAATTGATGGTTTAAATCCATCTATGATCTGGCTGGAAAGTCCCACCAATCCTCTTTTAAAAATTATAGATATTAAAAGAATTTGTGATAAAGCAAGCGAGAATCAAATCCCTGTAGTAGTAGACAATACTTTTTCTACAGCTTTATTACAAAAGCCTCTTGACCTAGGAGCAACCTTATCGCTCACAAGTACTACTAAATACATCAACGGCCATTCTGATGCATTAGGTGGTGCAGTGTGCACCCAAGATGTTTATTGGAAAGATAGAATGGACTTTGCACAAAAGGCACTTGGGCTACAGCCATCTCCTTTTGATTGTTGGCTTATTACTAGAGGCATAAAAACTCTTCCTCTTCGCCTATCTAAACAAGTTGACAATGCATTGGCTCTTGCAAATGAATTAGGGAAACATCCATCCGTAGAATGGGTCCGTTATCCATTTAAGTTAGATCATCCACAATATGAACTTGCAAAAAAACAAATGGCAAGTGGAGGAGCCATAATTACAATTAGACTAAAAGCTGATCAAAAGAGAACATATACCTTTTGCAAAAATCTTAGATATTTCAATATGGCCGAAAGTTTAGGGGGCGTAGAAAGTCTTATTTGCCACCCTGCGACTATGACTCATGCATCCTTAAGTACAGAAACAAAAAAAAAGTTAGGGATAGACGAATCGCTAGTTCGACTTTCAGTTGGTTGTGAGGACTTTGCAGATCTAGAGAAAGACCTCAATCAACAATTAAGTCAATTACTGTGACCAAACGAGATCTAATAAAAGACCCTTTCTGGGAAGCCTCTGATCTGGGTGAGGCAATACCTCAAAGTCCTCATGCAGTATCAGTCGCCTTGCCTCGTTGGGAAGATGTACTCGCCTATGAAGAGAAAGATCCTGCTTGCTTAAATGCTCTTCAATCAATTTACCCTCGTTTTGGTTTGAACCCTCTTGTCAAAGAGATTGCAGAAAAAGCAATTGAGCTTCATGGTGAGATCCTAAATAGTGCTTGGCCTTACCCAAACATCAAAACAGCGCAAAAAGCTCAGAGGTTTTGCCAAAGAGTACATACAAAAAGCTATACAACTATTCATGAGGTTTCAGGGCTGCAATGCTTAATTGTTGATGCACAAGCTACCTCTTCAGCAAAGGCTTTTTGGCAACATACAGGGTTGGGAGCTTCTTCTCGCCAAGCTGCTATAGCACTAAATAAAGAGAAACCTCCCTCTATTAATGCTGGAGAAGAAGCAAGAGAAGCTATCCGAAATCGACTGTCAAAGATTTATGGTTGTGACAAAAATTTAATTCAACTCCATCCCTCAGGGATGGCTGCTTTAACAACAGCGCTTGAAGCCTTAAAGCAATTGAAACCAAAAAAATCAATTTTGCAATTGGGCTTCCCTTATGTAGATGTTTTAAAACTTCCCCAAGTCATTTTTGAAGGGAGTCAATTACTCCTAAACCCTGACCTTGCCGAACTAATAAATCAACTTAATAAACAAAAACCTGCCGCCTTAATTGTTGAACTGCCCAGCAACCCAATGCTCCAATGCCTTGACCTACCTCTGATATCAAAACTTGCTCGAGATCGCGGCATTCCTGTCATTGCAGATGACACAATTGGCTCAGCTATAAACCTTGATTCACTTCCTTATGCAGATTTAGTTTTCACCTCACTCACAAAAAGCTTTGCTGGTAGTGGAGATATTCTTGCTGGATCTCTAGTAATTAGTCCAACATCACCATGGAAAGAATCATTAAAAGAACTAATCCCAGCAGTGTCTACTGCCGATTTATTTGGAGCAGATGCAATTGCACTGAAAAAATCATGTAACGATGTCACTGATCGTATACATAAATTAAACGAAGCCTGTCTTTCGCTAAAGCTACGTTTAGAAAATCACCCTAATATTGCAAGAGTGCTACATCCTGAGCTATGTCCAAATTATAAATTCCTGATGAAACCTAAATCAGGTTTTGGATGCTTGCTCTCCTTTGAATTAAACGGAGGATTAGCTAAAACAAAAACGTTTTACAACTCTTTAAAAGTTTGCAAAGGCCCAAGCTTTGGTACAAATTTCACCTTGGCATGTCCATATGTGCTCTTAGCTCACTACCAAGAATTAAATTGGGTCTCCAAATGTGGTATCCCAACTGAATTAATAAGAGTTTCAGTAGGACTGGAAGAACCTGAAGATCTATGGGAACGCTTTAAAAAAGCCTTAAACAACTGAAGTAAATATCTCAATCGTTTTTAGATCAACATCAGAATTGTGCACAAAGCAATTTCCCTAGCTAATTATTAATTGATTAAATATTTTCAAAATGGCTCCAATATACGAAGATAACAGCCTCGCGATAGGCAAAACACCACTAGTAAGACTTAATTCTGTTACTAAAAACTGCAAGGCCACTGTCCTAGCAAAGATTGAAGGACGCAATCCTGCCTACAGCGTTAAATGCCGAATTGGGGCAAATATGATTTGGGATGCTGAAAAAAAAGGCCTTCTCACAAAAGAAAAAACCATTATTGAACCTACTTCAGGCAATACAGGTATAGCGCTAGCTTTTACCGCAGCAGCAAAAGGGTACAAACTAATACTAACAATGCCGGAATCAATGTCTTTAGAAAGGCGCAGAGTCATGGCTGTACTAGGAGCACAGTTAATTCTGACTGAAGCTGCCAAAGGTATGCCTGGTGCCATTGCAAAAGCACAAGAAATTGCAGAGAGTGATCCCAAGAAATATTTCATGCCTGGACAGTTTGATAATCCTGCCAATCCTGAAATTCATTTCAAAACAACAGGTCCAGAAATATGGGATGATTGTGGGGGAAAGATTGATGTATTGGTTGCAGGAGTAGGAACAGGAGGAACCATTACAGGTGTCTCGAGGTATCTTAAAAAAGAAAAAAGCAAGCAAATACTTTCGGTTGCAGTCGAACCATCTCATAGCCCTGTGATTTCACAAACGCTTAATGGCGAAGCACTTAAACCAGGGCCACACAAAATCCAAGGGATTGGAGCTGGGTTTATTCCTAAGAACCTAGATCTATCATTAGTTGATCAAGTTGAGCAAGTAAGCAATGACGAATCAATCGATATGGCCCTTCGCCTTGCAAAAGAAGAAGGGCTCCTTGTGGGGATTTCATGTGGTGCTGCTGCAACAGCTGCTATTAGACTTGCAGAACAAGATCAATTTGCAGGCAAAACAATTGTTGTTGTATTACCTGACCTCGCAGAGCGTTATCTCTCATCAGTGATGTTCTCTAATGTTCAAACAGGGATTATCGAACAACCCTCTAACAGCTAACTAACAAGTTAAAGGATAATTCTTTCCGGAGAAATAAACATTGCGTCCCCATACGAGAAAAATCTATACTGCTTTTCCATAGCCTTTTTATAAAATTTCAGCAAATTCTCTCTTCCGATTAAAGCACTGACAAGTAATAACAATGAGCTCTTTGGAAGGTGGAAATTGGTCAAAAGTCCATCAATAACGCCAAATTTAAAGCCAGGTTTTATAACTAAATCAACTGAACCTTTAAATGGTTTCAACTCTCCTTGTCCTCTAAGGAAAGCGGCTTCAAGCGATCTAACCGTTGTTGTACCTACAGCAATAACTCTTCCGCCTCTAGAACGGCATTGTTCTATTGCAGAGACAACTTCTTCTTTCACCTCAACCCATTCACTATGTAAGCGTAAATTATTTAAATTTTCGTAATCTAATGGCCTAAAAGTTCCAAGCCCAACATGAAGCGTGACATACTCCTGACGAATACCTTGTAGAGACAATTTCTCCAACAACTGGTCACTTAGATGTAGGCCAGCAGTAGGAGCAGCTACAGCTCCAGGGCAAGAGGCATATCTTGTTTGATATCGATCAATATCGCTTTCATTATGTTTATGAATATAAGGTGGCAATGGCATCTCTCCATATGTCTTAAGAAGACTCTCTATTTTCTCACTATCGCTAAACTCTGAAGGGAACTGAATTATTCGGCCACCAGTTGTCTGATCTCTATCAAGTACTTTCAATAGAAAAGGTGCGGGCTCACTAGCATCAATAAATAGAGAGTCACCAGGTCGCATCTTTTTTGCAGGCCTTGCTAAACATAACCAACGTCCACCCCCTTGAGGCTTCAATAATAAAATTTCTGCCAAAGCACCATGTTTTAACCTGACTCTTAATCGAGCCTTTAAAACCCTGGTGTTATTCATTACCAGCAAATCACCTGCTTTCAATTGATCTGCCAGATCCCAAACCTTGAGATGCAATAGATCAGATGAAAATCCTTTTTTAGGTTGGACAACCATCATCCTTGCATCATGCCTTGGCTCACAAGGCTTTTGAGCTATAAGAGATGGGTCAAGCTCATAGTTATAAGAGCTAAGTAAAAAGTCTTGTGAATCAGTAAGCAATTTGAATGCCTAATTAATTAGAGAGAAGAATCAAAACCTTTTAACAAGAGCACGCAATCTTTAAGAAGCAAGACTTTCAGGGTCATTTTCAATTAAATTGGCAAGATCTTTTAAAAATGCCGCACCATCAGCTCCATATACAACTCTATGGTCAGCAGTAAGGTTTACTTGCATTTGACGTTTAACTGCAATAGAACTGTCCTTGCCTGCAACAACAGATGGTAAAGATGCTGCTACTGCAAGAATTGCTCCAGTACCTGGAGGAAGAATTGCATCGAAACGATCTACTCCAAACATGCCCAAGTTTGACAGCGTAAAAGTTCCACTACTGTATTCATCAGGCTGCAGTTGTTTGGATCTAGAACGTTTAACTAAGTCAGCCCATCGTTTTGATAATTCAAACAAATCAGTAATATCTGCATTCTTTAAAACAGGTGTAATGAGGCCTCCTTCTTCCATGGCCACAGCTACAGCTACATTCACTTCCTTAGGATATGTCATGCCTTTAGAGGTAAAAGCAGCATTAATCTGAGGATGCCGCGCGAGTGTTTTGCCTACGGCCTTAACCAACAAGGCAGTCATAGTTACTCCATTTGGTTTTACTTGCTTATAAAAGGAATCAAGCTTGTCAGTTGTAATTGAATAACCAACCCTAAAACATGGAACAGAGGTACTAGCATCCATATTGCGATTCACAGCTTGTTGGAGCGTATTAAAAGCAACAGTCTCACCCGGGGAACCAAAGCTCTTACCCTCTAAGGCTTCAACAGGCTTTAAGGAACTAGAAACAGTGTTTGTGTTAGATGAACCTAAAGAAGACTGTTTACTTTGAGCCCCCTGTGCAGGTGCATTACTTTCCGCAATCCATGGGACTGTAATGGGTTGTCCTTGAGCTCTTTGAATATCTTCTGCCTGAATCCTTCCATGTGGACCACTCCCCGTAACCGTAGAAAGATCAACCCCAAGTTGAGAAGCAAGTTTTTTAGCTCTTGGAGTTGCAATAATTCGACCATAGTTTTTCACAACCTGAACAGGAGCAGGAGTATTGGGAACCTTGGCTTGAGGAGCTGGCTCAGGTTTTGATGATAAAGGTTGGTTATCAACAGATGTTCCAACTGAGTTTTCTAAAGAAGGAGATGCTTCTGATGAAATCAAGCCTGACTTAACAGGGTTATCTGCTTGAACAGAAGCAATTTCCTCTTCAGTCTCAACTATTAATCCAATCGTTTCTCCGACTGGAACAGTGCTTCCTGAGGGCATTAATACTGTCGCCAGATATCCATCTTGAAAAGACTCAACATCCATATCAGCCTTATCAGATTCAACAACAAGAACTGATTCCCCTCTAGATACCTTATCTCCTGGCTCCTTAAGCCATTCAACAATCTTCCCCTCAGTCATAGTGGAACTAAGAGCTGGCATAAAAATGTCGTGACTTGCCAATACCTTCTCCCTAAAGTCTTTCTCCAATCTTAAAGACCAATGGAGCAAAGAACCAAAAACAAATTTTTAGTCTTGATTAATAGATTCAACTACACCATCTCTAACAAGCAATGAAAGCTGCATCTTACTAACTAGATTATCCCCAACTTTAAGATCACAGAAACTTTCAATTTGACCTTGTTCAACAATCTGCTCCATTTCTAATTCTCTAACTTGCGCTTGCTGTTGTAGCAAGTTCCTTTTCTGTTCTTCTAGTTCAGAACGCTTTGCACCAACTTGTTGTTGCACTTGTGCAACTTGTTCTTGAACTCTTGGATCTAAAGGATTTGCACTTTGTGTCCTTAAGCCATCAACAACCTGCTGTCCCTCTTTTTCCAATTGGGCTAATTGCTGATCACTTGTTGCGATGGCACTACTTATTTCTCTTTCAGCCTCTTCTTTCCAAGAAGGTGTAACAACAGCACGAATTGTGATGGAACGCTTAATTGAGATTGAACTTTCTACAGTCATTTTTAAACAGATGTTACTGCAAGGTTCTCAGTGAATGTGTAATAGGTCAAATAAATTCCAAGAATAATCAACGTCCAAAAATGTCTTCTATGGCTTTTTGGTCACGTTCTGTAATTTTATCCCTTCTTTGTTTAAGAGTCTGAGTCAACAAACCATTCTGAATAGAGAATGGTTGCACTAAAGCCACACCAACTACTCTTTCATTTGAGCGTGAGCCTAAACGACGAGAAAGCAAATCATTAATTTCCCTACGTAAAAGTATCCTCAACTGAGCATCACCCCAACAACCACCAAGATTCTCATTTAAACGAAGATTACGATTGCCAGCCCAAGCCAAAACATTCTCAATGTTAGGAACCAATAACACACCAAGTTGTTTCTCATCTTGACCAACCATCATCGCCTGTTCAACAAGAGAACTACTTAGTAACTCTTCTTCTAATGGAGCTGGTTCAATATTTTCACCACTACTTAGAACTATCGTATCCTTAGCTCGCCCTGTTAACACAATTGAGCCATCTTCTAGCAACATCCCAATGTCACCAGTATCAAACCAACCATTAGAGTCAAGAACTTTTGCAGTCTCATTTGGCTTACGTAAATATCCATTCATCACTTGAGGGCCTCTAACCAAAACTCTCCCTTTTTCACCAAACTTCATAGATTGGCCATCTTTAAGGTCAACAATTCGAAACTCTGTTTCAGGCAAAGGTAAACCTGAGGTACCACGAATATTTCGCCAAGTCCTTCTACAGCTAACAACAGGGCTAGTTTCAGTAAGGCCATATCCCACCAATAATTCAACCCCTAAAGCCTCAAAGAACTCATCAACATGAGGAGCTATTGCGCCCCCACCATTGATAGGAAAAATCAATTTTCCACCAGAAAGCTGTTTAAGAACCTTTGGCCAAAGCAAAAAAGATGAAAGTCTATGCAGTGGCCAGCGAATTATCACCTCTCCAAAGGATATAAGTCTTATACGTTTTCTCACTTTTCTCAGGAGAAGATCTTTGGATTTTCTTAGTGCTAATTTGAATGCTCGACTATTGTTAAGAGCAACTTTTAAAATGATTTGACGTGAATGAGGCATTTTCATCAATGCATCATCAAATCCAGTCTTAACCCCCTCCCAAAGCCTGGGAACAGTAGCCATAACAACAGGTTTAACAGTTTGTAAATCTTGTTTTAAATGCTTAATAGTAGTGTAATTCTGAGTACAACCACAGGAAAAGAAGTAATACTCTGCACTTCTTTCATATGAATGCCAAATAGGCAAAACACTTAACAAAGCTGTCCCTGGCATTGGTCTAGCGACACATGCCAAAGATCTCATTTGATGAAGTAAATTCTCATGAGTAAGGGGTACGCCTTTTGGCCTACCTGTAGTTCCTGACGTATAAAGGATAGTCGCTATTGAAGAGTTTAAAGAAGAAGAATCCATAGCCTTTACAGAGTCTTCTAAGACAGCATTTTTCCCTCTAGCAAGGAATTCATCCCAACCAATAAGACCGTCCAACGGTTCACCATCAAGCTGCAAAATAAACTTAAATCTCTGTTTTTCTTCCTCATTTAAATCAAGATCTTTCCATAGTTTCGCTGATTGAACTATCAAAGCAGCTGATTGAGAATCGCTCAATATGTATCTAAGTTCTGAGACCGGAGCAGAACTTCCTCTCACTGCGTTCGATGCCCCGGCGCGCATTACACCTTGATCAGCAATCAACCATCTTGGACTATTTTCTGAAAACATTGCAACAACCTCACCATTGCTAATCCCCAAAGAATTAAAGGCAGCCGCTGCAATAGCAATCTTATCTGCCAACTCTTGATAGTTATAACTCTCGGGAGAATCTAGGTGAGGCGCCTTGACAGCCATAATTTGGCCATGATTTTTTTTTAACCATGGCCAAATTTGATCTACTCGATTAATTCCTTTTACGCATTGATGAGCATTTAAAGCATTTTGCTCTTCTTCAGTTGGAGTCCAAATTGCATGTGCCAACGCTTCATTAGCATCATCGCTTGATTTGTTTATTTTTCCTGCAATGTTAAAGCCCATTTTCCAAAATTTAAAATAAAAATTTGCTTATCCGATGACTAATTTTTATCGCTTATCGAAGTTTTGTTTAATAGGTCCATAACAATCCGAAATGCTTTGCCAAGCATTTCTTCATTAAAGAGCGAACTTCTTCCGTTCTTAAACCAGGGAGCCATTTTTCCAGACACCCTATTGGATAAGTTTTCAACCCACAAGGAACAATGTCATTAAAACCAGAAAGGTCACAATTTACATTTAACGACATTCCATGTTGAGTGATCCATCTGCGACAACTAATCCCAATAGAACCTACTTTTTCGTTATTGCACCAAACACCTGTCATTCCATTAATCCGATAACCATAGAGACCTAATCCATCCAGGACATCGATTAAAACATTCTCTAGTTGCCTTAAATACCAGCCCAAATCTCTTTTATAACGGCCAAGATCTAATACTAAGTAAACAACTAATTGACCCGGCACATGGTGTGTGACTTCACCTCCTCGATCAATTCTAAAAAGTTCAAAAGGTGGGTCCTCTATATCAAAATGCAAATTATTTTTAGTAGCACCTCTCCCAAGGGTATAGCAACAGGAATGTTCTAAGATCCAAATAGCCTGCTTCTGAGTTGGGTCAGCAAAAAGTTTCTTTTGCCACTCTTTCTGCCAATCCCATGCAACCTGAAAATTAATTAATTCCTTAGGTTCAAAAAGAATCGTTGATGAACCTTCTTCCACTAAATCATTTTTGGCTAAATTATGCATATCTTCCTAGACACTGATAGGTAAAAATGAAATTGCTGATTCATGGACGAAACCTTGAGCTAACTCCAGCGTTACGTGAATACACTACGTCCAAACTTGAAAAAGCAATTCATCACTTTGGGGACATGGTAAAAGAAGCTGACGTGCACCTATCCGTAGCAAAAAACCCACGAGTTCCACAACAAACTGCTGAAGTTACTGTTTTCGCTAATGGCACAGTCATTAGAGCACAAGAACGTAGCCAGAATCTTTATGCAAGCATTGACCTTGTCGCAAATAAATTGTGCAGACAATTAAAAAGATACAAGGAAAGACATAGCGACCACCATCACAGTCACGGACATAGTGCCTCATCAACTCCTACTACAGAAGAAGTCTTAGAAGAAAAATCTATTGATGATTCCTTATTAAAGGGGAAAGAAGTCAAATTACCTGATCCTGGAATCCGCCGTAAATATTTTCCAATGCCACCAATGAGCATTGATCAGGCGCGGCATCAACTTGATCTCATAGACCATGATTTTTATTTCTTTAAAGAAACATCAAGCAACCAATTACAAGTTATCTATAGACGAAAGCATGGTGGATATGGTCTTATCCAGGCAAAGGACTAATGCCTTACGAAGCAAGCAAAGATAATCCAAATGACATTTGTTCCTTTATTCATCAGGCGGCATTAGAACCCCATCTTAACTTGGATTCACTAAATCAAATCTGCGATGCATGTAAGCATTTTAATTTTGCAGGTTTGTGTACAAATCTCATACGCCTGCCAGCAGCGCGAGAACGTCTTGGGAGCAATAAAATTACTAAACTTATTGCTGTTATAGATTTCCCCTTTGGGAACAATCCTGGCTCAATCAAAATGTCTGAAGCAGAATGGGCTGCTGATAATGGAGCTGATGAACTTGATGTAGTACCTAATTTTCTGAAACTTCATGAAGGTGCAATAGAAGACTTTGCGGAAGAGCTCTCAACAATAAATTCCACAGGCATACCTTTCAGGGTGATACTTGACACAATGAATCTTCCGAAAGAGAAACTCCAGATAGCTATAGATGCATGTATAGATTCTGGAGCAAGAGGTATTCAAACTGGCAATGGCTTTGGAACGGCTATTTGTCCTAAACATATTAAAGAATTAGCTACACTAACAAAAAATCGTTGCTCTATTAAAGCTGCAGGGGGAATAAAAGAGATTACTCAAGTGCTAGCCCTAATAAATGCTGGAGTATCTTCAATTGGTACATCAAGAGGAGCAACGCTAATGAAAGAGATCAGATTGTCACCTAATCAACAGTGAGTATTCAGAGGAGAATTCGAGGTCTTGCTTTAAAAATAGGACCCCTGGGAGAAAATGATCGACTATTAACTATTTTGAGCTATGAAGAAGGCATCATTCGTCTAGCAATACCCGGAGCTAGACGCCCAAAAAGTAAACTTGCTGCCACCTCTGCACTAACTTTTCTAGAAATTCAACTTGGAGGGAAAAGCAATTTCCCCAGAGCAAGACAAATTAAGGTTTTGAAAAGTTTTAGCAAATTAGGTGAAAAGCTGGAAACACTAGCAACAGCACAATCATTAGTTGAGCTATCCATGTTACTGGTAGGAAGCAATGATCCTCAACCTGAGATACTAGAAGTCATTTTGATCCACCTTGAGCGCCTACAAGAACCCAAAATAGAAGCATTAGAAATTCTGGCTACTTGTGTCCAAGCATGTTTGCATTTACTTGCTCTTGGTGGCTATGGTTTACCTCTTCACAAATGCTGTAGAAGCGGAAAAGAACTAGAACCTCCTATTGGGAACTGGAACTGGAGATGCAGTCTTATAGAGGATGAAGGATTTGAAATTGATAAAATCGATGATTCAAAACTTACTTTCAATGCTTCAGAACTAGCTCTTCTTCAACGTCTGCTGAAGCCTAATCTCCCACGTAAAAAAGAATCAGGACAAATTCTCGGCCCCCTGGCCGTCTGGATTAAATTACTTGAATTAGTAGAAGTTTGGATCAAGACAAATCTCAAAAAAAATATCAACTCCATTGCTATACTGAGAAAATCCTACTTAAGCAACAATTCTTTAGGGATGGAATAACTATTAATTGATCGACTTATCACCTGCTAACTTTCTAGAAGTTCAAAAATAATCTTTAGGTGGCACATATAGCCTGGCTTGGCAAAAAATCACCATTTTGTGGCAATGTTAGTTATGGCTTAAGCACTACTAGAGCACTTAAAGAGAGAGGGCATCAAGTAAGTTTTATTCATTTCGACAACCCAAGTGACTCTGATATTTCAAAAACATCCCTTTTAGCAAATGATCCTGAAGTCAGTCTTCCATATCTCATCAAATCTCAGGTTTATACAATTCCTTCTCCAAGAGCCCAACGTGAACTAAGGGAATCTTTAGAAAGATTAAAACCAGATCTTGTTCATGCAAGCCTTACTCTTTCTCCTCTTGACTTTAGGCTCCCTGATCTGTGCCAACAAATCAGGGTACCCCTTTTAGCAACATTTCATCCACCGTTTGATGCAAAAATCAGAAGCCTTTCTGCTAGTACTCAACAGCTAACTTATCAATTATATGCACCATCTCTTGCTCGCTTCGACAAAGTAGTAGTTTTTTCAGAAATACAAGCTGAAGTACTGCACAAGTTAGGGGTTAAAGAGAAAAGAATTGAAGTTATTCCTAATGGAGTTGAGGCAAGTCTCTGGACACCTCAGACTGAAAATTGCATCGATTCAGAGGAAACAAAAGTTCAAAAAAAACTAGGTAAAAAAAGAACTTTTCTCTACATGGGAAGGATTGCTGCAGAGAAAAATGTAGAAGCCCTGCTAAAAGCTTGGAAATCTATCAATACACATGGATGCCAACTTGTGATTGTAGGAGATGGCCCTTTAAGACCAACACTAGAAAACAATTTCTTATCAACTGATGATTGTGAGATCCTCTGGTGGGGTTATGAAGCAAATTTAAAAACCAGAGTAGCTCTTCTCAAATGTACGGAAGTCTTCATTCTCCCAAGCTTAGTCGAAGGACTATCAATAGCCTTACTTGAAGCAATGGCTACAGGAACAGCATGTATAGCTACTGATGCTGGTGCTGATGGAGAAGTTCTTAAGAATGGAGCAGGAATTACTCTAAGCACCGAAAGTGTAACATCTCAACTTAAGACTCTTTTACCTGTCCTACGAGAGCATCGGTTCCTAACTTCAGAACTAGGAAAAAGGGCCCGTAAAAGAGTACTTGAACAATATACCCTGAAGGACAATATTGATTCGCTTGAAAGTCTTTACAAGAAACTCCTTAAAGTTCTTTAATTCTACGAGAGTTCCTTACTCCTAGTAGCAGCTAAAACAACAGCCTCGATCAATGCGGAACGAACGCCTTCTTTTTCGAGATGACGTAAAGCCCTAATCGTAGTTCCAGCAGGAGATGCAACCATATCTTTAAGCTGCCCTGGATGCAATTCTTTTTCCTTCAGCAATTGCACAGTTCCCTCGATAGTTGCGTGCGTTAGTGTATTAGCTAAATATCGTGGTAAACCTGCTGCTACAGCACCATCAGCCAATGCTTCTGAAACCAGTGCTAAATACGCTGGGCCAGAAGAAGTTAAGGCTAAGAAAGCATCTAATTGCTCTTCAGGTAATTCATATACCTTGCTAATTGGCCGAAAAAGTTCCAATACTAATCTTTGCTGATCTACAGAAACCTCATCACCCCAAGAAAGACCTGTTACACCTGCACTTACAAGAGCAGGTGTATTGGGCACAGCTCTAACACAGGCATGAGAAGGGAATAACGATTGCAATCTGTCCAACCTCACCCCAGCAAGAATAGAAATCAATAAAGGCTTTTGAGCAAATTCTGGGTTAGTTGAAGAGGTGCAGTTTTCTTTAATCTGACTTAACTGCTGTGGCTTGACTGCTAAAAGTTTTACCGGCAAATCCCAAACCCTATCTGACATAGGATCCTGGGCATCGACAATAGAAAAATCTGTTGAAAAATATTCTGCTGCTCTTTTAATACTCCCAGGTCGCCCAACAACTCCTAACACTTCGTCAGACTTAAATTGATCTGCCTCAAGCAAACTGTGAAGAATAACCTGTGCCATTCTTCCTAAACCAATTACACCAAGAGACAAGGTCACTTAAAAGACTTAAAGCACTGAAGCCACAGAATTACTAGTAGCACCCCAAGCTGGCTCCGGCGCACTAACGTTTTCCGAAGTACTACTTTCAGGATCTTTGTTCATAACGTTTGAAGGAGAAGGCTCCTCTTGGAATGAATTTGTAACCGTTACACAACTAGGTGCAAAAAGGAAAATGCTTTCTCCAACACGTTCTTGATGACCATCAATTGCAAAAGTACCACCAGCAACAAAATCAACTGCTCTTTGAGCTTGATCAGGTTCCATCATTGTCAAATTTAAAATCACAGTTTTTCTCTCTCTCAAAGCCTGAATTGCTTTAGGCATTTCATCGAAACTCCTTGGCTCCATTAAACTTACCTCTGCTGTTGCAGTTGTAATTCCAGGCATCCCTATCACGTTAGAAGAAGCTCCTCTGTTATCAAAAGGATTAGAAGCTGAGCGAGAAGCAAGCCCACTAGAGTAATCCCTCCCAGTTTCATTACCATTATTATCAAAATCATCTGCCATTTCGTAGTCGAGCTCATCGAAATCGCCATCTAAATAATCATCACCAGCGACAACGGCTCTAAGACGTGAAATAAGCGACACCAGTTAAATCCTCTCTGAATAATTTTGAGCTGTTTCGGTTAACACCGAATTCAGGAGTTTCCCCCTTGGAAGAAGAAAAATATATTCCTTATTTACCTAAATAGCGTTATTTAAAGATAGGGGCAAGGTTTTCAATTGGGTTTATTGATATCTCTCCGCAATTGGATTTATCTCGAGCCAAATAAAGAAGTGCCCAACCTAATCCATGTAGCCCCACTCTCTACAGCCTCCTTCCAGTCTGCGCTCATTCCCATTGAACAATCCTCTAATCCCAAATTATCTGCAAATAATCTGCATTCTTTAAATAAAGCTTTTCTTTGAGTTAAATCAAATGAAAGAGGAGAGATAGTCATAAGACCCACAAAATCCATACTTGGCAATTCTGTAAGTTCATTCCAAGAATCTATAAGCTCCTCACAGTTGAATCCACCTTTAGTTGGGTCATTTCGAAACTTAACTTGTGCCATCACACGTGGACTCTTTAATTCTTCAACAGCAATTCTTGAAATTCTTTTAGCTAGTTTCAAAGAGTCTACTGAATGAATTACATCAAAATTTCGCACAACTTGTCTGACCTTATTTGCCTGCAAGCTCCCAATAAAATGCCATCGAATATCTTGTAGATCTTTTAATGAATCCAACTTTGGCAATGCCTCTTGGACTCTACTTTCCCCAAAATCAACTTGACCACTAGAAGCAAGTAAACGAATTGCGCTGATTTCCTGGCCCTTACTAACTGCTAAAACTTTTACTTTACTTGGCAGCAAATTACGTAATTCTTCCAGATTCATAATAATTGCAAAAACCTATTAAATAAAGGTCTGCTTGAACAATTTTTGCCAAACCTCTAGGTCTTGAGATCTATTTTTCCTACATCTTGAAATATTATTCTCCGCATAATAACGTGCATCCATATAAGGGATAACCTCAAATTCAGCTCCATAAGACTCAAGAGTAACTAAGAAGAACATCTTTTGAGCATATAATGTTGCATAAATATCTCTCCCTTTGTCCGCAGGAGTTACCAAGTAAAGCATCCCAAAAGTAGGGTGATTAAGATAAGACTCAGAGTTTGAAAGCAATGTTAAACCAATGATAATAAATTTATAAATAGAATACTTCGAACTGATCAAAATATTACTTTATGATATTAATCCTGATATTGAGCCTTAGCAAAATTAATTAATTTTAAAGATATAATTGAAATCTATTAGATCATTACTAATCAGAATGCTCCATATTCTTTTCGCAGAATTAGAGTAACAAGAAGTATCGCGATAGCAATTGAATTAAGATACGCAGTCCTTCTCTTAATAAGACCTTTAGGCTTGAGAGAACCTGGGTGCAATATCAACCCATCATTACGAATTAGCAGGGCATCTGCGCCTTGTTCAGCTCTAAGTAAAACATTTGACAACAACCTTTCCCCTACAGAAAGTATTAGACCTAGAGATTTTTTAAACCCGAGTTCTTTAAAGTTTACGGCTCTATTAATTACTGACCTTAGAAGGTTCTGAAATTCTTCTTGGACCAAAGGAATAAACCGCAATGCCAAAAGCAACTGAAAGCTCATCCTATCTAATGGGAAACCTAATAATGCAATCGGTTGCAAATACCATCTCAATGTCCACATCAAATCCTCTGGAGACGTTGTACAAAGCATTAAGTTCACACTATGAACAACAGTAAAAATTAACGTCGAGGTATTAATACCTAATTCTGCTGATCGCCTATCTATAGCAAATGGACCGATCCTGATTATTTCCCAACTAATACCTGAGACAGTCAAACCAGGAAGTTCTTGGGGCGAACGAACTGTTAAGGCTGAAGTAATTTCACTTGTTGGCAATAAAGTTGCTAATAAACCAAATAAAGTCGAAAGTAGTATTAACAACAAAAGAGGGCGCCAAATAATCCTTAATGGCAAAGATCCAAGCAGAGTAATTAACAAAAGGGCTAGCGTCACACTTACTCTCCAAAGCGGACCTGCAAGCACGGGCGAGACCAGAAACATTAGCACCCATGCAAATTTCAACCTTGGGTCCAAATTTCTTAGCCAACCTGTCCTTCCAGCTACATACTGGCCAATAGGGACATTTCTCAAAAACTCCATTTAAAAAGTTGAAGAGTTAATTTGTTGACGTCTCAAATCTCTTTCTACCTCTCGTTGTTGTTTCCCTCTCCAAAAAAGCTTTATAGGAGTTCCTTTAAAACCAAGACCATCTCTTAATTGGCGCTCTAAATATCTTCTATATGAATCACCAAAAAGCTTTGGGTCATTTACAAAAAGAGTAAAGCTAGGGGGAGAACTCGCCACTTGAGTTGCATAATAAAGCCGCCCCTGCCTGCCTCCTCTACTAGTTGGCGGACTTCTCCAACTTAAGGCCTCAGTAATAACTTCATTGACTACTGATGTAGGGACTCGTCTCCGATGCTGTTCTACAGCTAATGAAGCGACGCGGAAAATTGGATGTATTCTTTGCCTCATAAGTGCAGAAACGAATAACATCTCAGCCCAGTTTAAAAAATATAATTTTGATCTGAGTTCCTTTTCCATCATTGGCATCGTATAGGTATCTTTTTCAACTGCATCCCACTTATTAACAACAACTAAGCAAGCTCGCCCTTCCTGTTCGATTCTCCCTGCAAGGCGTTGATCTTGTTCTGTTACACCATCCAATGCATCTATAACCAAAACACATACATCACTACGTTGAATAGCTTTGAAGCTACGGTTAATCCCAAAAAACTCAGGTCCATAATCTACACTTTTACGTCTACGAATACCTGCGGTATCAACTAGTTTCCAAGCCTTATCTTCTCTTCTTAGCGAAGTATCAATAGTGTCACGTGTAGTTCCTCTAATGGAACTAACTATTGCCCGATTCTCACCACATATTGCATTTAGAAGACTTGACTTTCCTACATTTGGCCTCCCAATAATTGCGAGCTGAATGGGCTCATCTTCATTTTCATGTATATCCTTAGGAGGAAGTAAGGAAATCAACCGGTCAAGCAAATCTCCGGTTCCAGCGCCGTGAATAGCAGAAACTGGATAGGGCTCACCTAGGCCTAATCGCCAAAATTCTGCTGCCATCGCAAGTCCAAGTTCAGGAGATTCACACTTATTAACTGCTAAAAGGATCGAGCATTTGTAATTTCTAAGCCATTCGGCAATAGCCTGGTCTGAAGCAGTAATACCTTGCTGCCCATCAACAATCACTAAAGCTATTGCTGCCTCTGACAAAGCAAGGTTTACCTGTTCTCGTATCTCCGGAAGAAATTCACTCTCATCATCAAAAACAAGACCACCAGTATCAACTAATTTAAATTCCCGATCTCCCCAAAACCCATCTTGATAACTACGATCCCTTGTAACGCCAGGCTGGTCATAAACTATCGCATCCTTACTAAGGCATAATCTATTGACTAGAGTCGACTTCCCAACGTTAGGTCGGCCAATTATGGCGACGATAGGTCGCGCCATTTTCTCCTGACATACTTCTTTATTGAGAATACTTAGTTAAAGAGCAATAAACCAACTTTTATTTCGCAAAGGAAGCAAGGGTAACCTTATCTCAAATCAGAATTCATTCAATAGCTTGGTCTCCAGGATGACCAAGCACAGGATTATCAGGGGGGTTCAACAATATCGGCAAAGGTCCTCTAGCAGGAATAACTTCCCCTCTGCTTAACGACCAGGCTAGAAGCCAATTAACGGCAGTAGCCCTACGTGTTCTTCTAGGATAAAGTTCATTAATGCCATATCCCTTAAAATTTAAGGAGCTTTTAAGAGCTTGTTTGTATTTCTTTGGTATAGACCTAGTTAGGTGCACAGAAGCTGATCTCTTAGAAATTACTTGAGGTGCTTCAGGGAACTTCTCTCTCCAATATTCAGGTGTATTTGGTCCAGCCAAAAGAATAGCCGATTCATTTTCCATAGACTTGTAATCAAGCCTTTCCCAAATAAGGTTGCAAACGAAAGCATCACTTGTCCTATCAGCAAGGATTTCTTTAAGTAACTCTCTACTAAGTAGCCAAGGAGTCTTCATGAGAATAAAATATTTACTGCCCAGTCCTTTATAATAGGTTAATATATTTTCCTTAATTAAACTAAAAGTTTAGGCTACGATTAGCAATAGGAAAATCTTTTAGCAATTAAGGTAAGCGTCTACCAAACTAGTCAAAAAATTCAACTCTCCTCCTAATAATTAACAACGAAAAATAAGGCGCAATTAGCTCCTTCATATCACTTGCCTTAACAATTATTTGATCAGAGAATCCAACTCTTTGTGCAAATAATGTATCATTCAACAAATTTTTATCTTCCAAAATATTTCGAACCCATTCCCACCTCTTTCCTAATTTCAGCAATACCAAAACTTTTCTTGAACTCCTAAAATCTTCTAACATCAATTTGAAAGCCTCAGGATCATCAGGCACACATGAGACTAGAAGATCCTCTTTTTGTAAAGACAATGGCAATTGTGCAATTGCAGCTACAGCGTTGAACGAAGAGATTCCTGGGATAACTTTTAAAGGACACATAGGGTAATTCAATTTTATATGCAACAAAATATATGAGCTTGTTGCATATAAAGAAGGATCACCTT
This sequence comes from Prochlorococcus sp. AG-363-B11, assembly GCA_003278425.1. Lineage (GTDB taxonomy): Bacteria > Cyanobacteriota > Cyanobacteriia > PCC-6307 > Cyanobiaceae > Prochlorococcus_E. The sequence goes on from QCFE01000003.1 coordinate 98,186, forward strand.
GGCAAAGTAAAACAACTTTTTCCCCACCCCTAACTGCTTTTATCAACTGAATACTTGCAGCTTCCCATGCATCCTTTAATGCATCAATTTCAACAATCATTGGGAATAATATTGGCAAACACTTCTTCCCTTTAATAAATTTAGAAACTATTTGTTTTGCTATACCTTCAGAGCCTATCTTAGATACTGGGTATGCAACTAAACTGGCATTCTCAATAGCTTTAACTGCTGCAATAGTTAAAAGCGAAGGATCTCCAGGTCCAACTCCTACGAGAGTCAAACCTGCTTCAGGCAAATTATTCTTAATTAAACTTGGAAAAGAAAAAAATTTCTTTAAAGACTTAAAGAGAGCCATATCTAGCTATGCATTCTCGGTTCAGGGTGGAGTTTTGAAAGAATCTTTGCTTCAACTTCTGCAAGCTGTTTTAATCGCATAAGAATTACAGGTTTATCAAAACGTTCTTCCGCTAAGGTCAAATAAATAGAAAAATGGCGTCCTTCACTATGAAGCAAATCAGCATATAAATCCCTTAATTCTTCATCTGGACTATGTAATGAAAGCAAAGCCATACGTTCATGACTTCTCGCTTCGATTAAACCAGCCACTAAAAAGCTATCCAGCATACGTAATGGTTCTTCTTTCCGAATACTTTTAGCTAATAAAGACCCATAAGGTGGCGCCTGTAATGGTTCAAGATAACGACCTCTTGATTCAAGAATCTTTAACACACGTTCAAAGTGTTCTAACTCCTCTCTTGCAAGAGGACTCAGAACCTCTGCTAAACCTGGTTCACATAAATATCTAAACATCATTTGAATCGCAACACCAGCTGCTTTTCTTTCACAATTAGCGTGATCTATAAGTATTTCGAAAGGGTGACTAATTGCCTGTTCTAACCAGCTTACGCTTGATGAACTGTTTAGCCATTTAATCTTTATAGGAGCCTTTGGATTTTCGGACACTACTTCCATTACTTCCTTTCTTGATGCATTAAAAATGCAATAATTCCATCAAAAGCCAATTGATAGCTCATTGGTCCAAAGCCACTAATCACACCAACTGCTCGGTCTGCCAATAAAGACTTATGTCGAAAAGATTCCCGTGCAAAAGTATTGCTGAGATGTAATTCCACATAAGGAATCTCTGAACTAAGCAATGCATCCCTTAAAGCTACAGAAGTGTGCGTATAAGCTCCTGCATTGATCATGATCGCATCTACTTTAGATATTGCCTTCTGAAGACGATCTACCAAAGCTCCTTCAGAATTACTCTGAAAAGTTTCAAGTTTAATTCCTTGCTTCTCAGCTTTCTTATGAAGCTCAGCTTCAATTGCTTCTAAAGTTTGAACTCCATAAATAGAAGGCTCTCTTTGCCCAAGGAGATTAAGGTTAGGACCATTAATTAGCAATAAATTAATCAATGCTTAAAAGTCGAGTGCTCCACAAATCGTATACACCTCAGAATAAAACGCCCAACATTTTTGAGAAATTTCGTCGCTTTAACTGTTAATGTCCTTAGGTGGTTAGGGTCGGTGCCCGAGTGGTTAATGGGGGCGGACTGTAAATCCGCTGGCTCTGCCTACGTTGGTTCAAATCCAACCCGGCCCACCTTCCACAAGCCCTTGTAGCTCAGCGGTAGAGCACTCCCTTGGTAAGGGAGAGGTCTCGGGTTCAAGTCCCGACGAGGGCACTGTCCTCAACCTCTTCCAAGAGAAAGCCTCTCAGGCACCAGAGGTTCTAAAAGACAGAAAGTGGACGTCCACTTTTTAGTCCACTTTTGCTCTCCTGATCATTCTTGCTTGATGCATCTGACCTGATGCAATTCAAGACATGGCAACCATTAGAAGGAGCGGCAAAGGCTGGCAAGCCTTAATTAGATTCATTTATAATTGATAATATGAAAAACAATTTTCTAGAGAAGCTCTTAACATTTTCATTTCTTCTAGGTTCAGCTCCTGTCCTAGCAGATGAAAAACCAATTATTCAATCAAATCTACCAAGTTTTGAACTTGCTGCAAACGCTGCAGAAATCAAAAAGTTGATTAAATGCGAAGCCAAATTAAGAACTCCTCCTGATAGCGATGATGAGGTCGAATTAATCTTTACTGAATCTTGGGGTGTCCCAAAGTACGCATATAACGACCCTTTAACCAAAATAATTGAAGATGAATATAGTGATGAAGTTGTCAGTGAGGACTGTCAAGGAGTTAATAAAGAAGAAACAGAAAAATCTCTTTTAGCAATCAAGAGTACTTACGATATCAAGTTTAAAGTTGTAGAAAATAGACCAATTATTCAATCATCACTGACAAATTTCGACCGTGCAATAGGAACTTCTGCATTCAGAAAGGGGTTAGAATGCCAACGTAAACTACCAGGTTCTTCTTTAAAAGATGCTAATCTTGAATTTATACTTAAGGCACATCTTGTATTACGTGGCCAAAAAAATAGTATAAAAATGTCCGAATTTAATGACCCTTTAACTAAATTAATTACTGACAATTATAGTGATGATGTTATGGGTAAGGACTGTATAACTTTAGATCCAGATGCATTACAAAGAACTTTGAACCCAATTAGGTATAATTATGATATCAGATTTAATATAAAGCCAAAGTCAAAAGAAATAAATTTCTTTCCCTTGGAAGGCATTAAATAGTCCTAATACAAATAGACTCTAGATAATTTTAGATTCGCTTAAATCTAATTTGATCGCTGCAAATATAGTCTAATTTTATTAATATAACTTTAAGTTTCGAAAAGCTCAGCAAACTTTTATACATCACAATGGCTAATTACTTACTAAAGGCAGGTAAGAGTAATCACGATAAAATGTAATTAACTTAAACTTGTCGCATTTATCACTAATTAGTCAAAAAAAAGTCACCTAGTAAAAGCAGATGGGTATAAAGATAGAAAATAATTATTTACAGCTTTTAATCTGAAAAATGCTTTTAAAGACGTTAATTGTATTAGCTCCCATTCTCATTGCAGCAACATCTACAATCTTTTGGCTATCTTTTTGGGGAGTACTTAATTGGAACGAAGGTGCTCTACCTGGTGTCCCATTTCTAGAAAATTATCAAGACTGGGAAGATAGTGGAATAGTTCCTGACAACAGGCCAAAGGGAGGGTACCCAGTTTTTACGGTTAGGACTCTGGCTGTAAATGCATTAGGCATTCCAACTGTATTCTTTCTAGGAGCAATATTTGCCATGCAATTCATCAGAAGAGGCTTCTTTAATGCATGATAAAGAAAATTATCAATCAATAAAAGCAATTGATAATGTCATTTTCTTTCTTATATCTATTTCTTCATTTTTGTGGATATCAGTTAACCTAACAGGGTTCTATCTATACAAGTGACACATCATAGACTTATAGATTTGAGGCTAAGTTTAGAAGGAATTCAAAATAATATTATTACCTATTTCTGAACATAAGGCTACGTTTAATTGCACTAAATTATCTATTAAATAGAAAAATCTTTAATTTAAAGCTTAAGATTAATTGAGATAATAAATGGCATATTTAACTTATAAAAATGGAAGTATCAAGTTCCAACCCTGCACCATTCATTTTAATAGGAATGACCCTAATGTTCCTATTTGGCTAAGTGGCTTATGGAATGTACAATTCATTTGGCCCAGGTGCTAATGGTTTAAAGGATTCAATTAATGAGCATGCACGTATGCATGACTTATGGATTGCTCATACTCATGGAGGTAAATAATAGGTACATAATAAATATTTATTTCTCAACTGAAATCAAAGCAAGCATAAGCGAATATGGATTAAATCAATTGCAAAGTGAACTAAGAGATAGAAAGATGCCAGATTCACTTCCAAAAGGATGTGCTTTCAAGTTCAAGTACAGTCACCAGGCCAAGTCATTCGAGGATGAATAACCCCAGCCAATAGAAGTTGTTGATGTCTGAAAGTTGAAATCCATTTTCATGTCCGCTTTTAGTCTTCAAGCCTTCATTTGACTGAAAAATAAGGCCTTTAGCCTTTCACCCAATTGCGACTATCCGCAAGGGATGGCAACTCTTGCAAATCTAGAAAAGAATGGCTTGGAGGTTTTCTCCATCTATCTAAGAGATTAGCAACCTAACAGAACTAGCAAGTTTTATTGCCTCTCTTGCTAAACAATTGCGATTACTCAGAATACAAGCACAAAGCTAGCGCTACCCATCTAAAAAACTAAGAACTGATTAGAAAGAAGAAGTGCCAGGGAGTAAAGAAAAACATGAAAAATGGACTAAAAATAAATCGCAGGACATCCTAAAAATTCTACTCCTCGCTTAATATTTCAATGAGCAATTCTGTATATCAGGCTACTTTTCCACAAGGACTGATCATATCAGTTTGATTAGATTCCCTAGAAGAAGAAGAATGAAAACCTGCTAATTAATTTGAATCAAGACAGCTACATGCCTAGTCAGAAGAAACCCTCTCAAATAGTTTTTAGTACATCTTCCTCAGTTCAAAACTACAAGAACAAAAGGTTGCCTAAATCTTGAGATAGCCTCACTTCAATGGCTCTAGAGAAATAATGACTCCGCAGAAGCAGCAGGCTCAGTACATAGGTATTGCTAATTTGAAATTTTCAAAATTAAAGTCAATCTGCTTAATTTCGCCTTCTTATAGAATTTGATGAGACAAATAGAGATTCTTATATATATGATCAGAAATTTTAATCACTCAATTTCAGCCAATTTTTCCCTAACAAGCTAAAGCCTTTTCCACAAGTTCTCCACAGTTGCCATATTTTTTTTGTCTTCATCACTAGGGCATGTGGAGAAGACAGGCTAAAGGCTCACGTTGCAATTAAAAAGTCACTTTTTATACAACAAAGTCTAATCCCTCTTGACATCGTTACAAGCCAAAGAGTCTCATATTGAGATCGGTTAAGATACGTGGTTCCTAAAAGTTTGACTGCATACCAAAAATATGAGCTACTAGTAATTCGTAGAGAGGATTGAATGCAAAACCTGGCAAAAGAAATGATGGAAACTCTTAAGAGTGAGAAGACTCCAAATGCAACTAATGACGTTTCTCTAATAAGTTTCCTTGCAGAAGTTCCTCCTTCTATCAAGGAGGCTATGGAAACTTTTATTGATGATCATCCTAACTGGGATCAATACCGTTTAATTCAAGCCGCTCTATCAGGCTTTCTGATCCAAAATGGTGTCGACTCCAGACCAATCAACCGTCTTTACTTTCAAAATATGTTTTCTAAAAAAGGGTTTGGGAAAAGCCTATGAGTTTAGGAACAGAAGTGCCTGAGATTCTTTTCCAGGAAATGAGAGAATTTATTTTGTCCAACACAACCTGGGATCAATCCAGTCTTCTTAGCTCAGCTCTAACAAAATCCTTAGAACGAAATTGCAAGACCTGGAAGTCAAATAAAAATTTATCTGATCCCTTTTCTTATCAGATAGATCATTCAATATATGTTGAGAAAAATCAGTTGAGGTAATTATTAACTCTCTTACGAACTCGATTAAGTAAATTGAGTTTAGTTTGAAAGGCTTTGTAAATTGCCATTAAAAAATAAAAGCTCAAAGAAAGTTCCATGGGAGCTCACAACAGAGGATAAAAACTTCCAAGAGCAACCTTGGAAATTAAAAAAAGGTAAATCCCAAATAATTATTCAAAAAGACAAGCACGATCGCAGTAATTTCCATTTAAAAAAGGATGACGAAAGAGTCCTTTCACTCCAAGAAGAACAAGCTCGAATGACTTACCATCAATTAATAGAATTTGGATATAAGCTTCAAAAAAAAAAAGCCGACTCAATAAAATTGGGGCAAAAGTTCTAAAAGTTTAGTTGAAATCAGATTCCAGCACTCCCTAAAAGAGATTGATTATCTCTAACTAACTTGGCCTATATTTCCTGAGTATTAAGCAGCTAGCTGACTTGCAAAGACTTTTTAGCAATCCAATTCAAACAACCTTCTTCAAATCGAAGTATCTGAATGCTATAGCACTCTCTTTCAAGAGATCAGTGAGTGAGCTTTAAGCCAGTGTCCTAATAAGTTTTTGTGAGCATCTTCAAAAGGACTAGTCTCAGACAATAGAAGTTATTGACATCTGAATAATGGGTATCTATACAGTTACGTCTGCCTTTACTGAATCACTCGTTCAATATATTATGACGCATCTGATCTGAAGTATAAAATAAATTAAAAAATATTCCAATAAGACACCTGATTAAGATAATTCAAAAATTAAACCAATCAACCTAAAAAGAAAATAAACAAGGCCTAAGTGTAGACTTAAAAAGCTATTTTACATTAATGAAAACTTTTCTAGACTTAGCCAACAACGTTGAGAGGAACCTGAGAGGTCAAAGAAAACATTGGAATACATCATTAAGTATTACTCCCTCAATCATCGTAGCATTAAATATAGTTATTAAAAGATCAGCAATTGATCCATGTATTTATTTATTTAAACCGTTTTCAAATGAGCTAATCAAGGAATGATTAATAATAAATTAAAAATATTTTCTTTAGTTAATAAGCTTCTAAAGAAAATAATTAAAATTATACCATTACTGGACAGATGGTTAATCTCTGAGATTTTGCCTCCACTAATATTTGCAGCATCCTCATTCATAGTACTTTGCTTATCTTTTGGTGAATTACTATATTTAATTCATATGGTCATAAGCTCCCCTTTACCATGGACAATAGCTATTGAAGTTTTATTGTTAAAGCTTCCTGGGTATCTAACCATAGCTTTACCTATGGCCACATTACTTGGATGTCTACTTGCATTCTCTAAGCTTAATCATAATAGCGAGGTGAAAGCACTAACAAGTTTAGGTATTAGTTATAGAAGAATACTTTTATCGGCTATATCTATTGGTCTACTAATGTCTTTAATTACATTTAGCTTCAGTAATTATATTGCACCAAACTCAAATTTAAAATCTGAGTCAGCCTTTAGAAGAGGGCTCGGTAGATCGTCAGATATTTCTTACAAGAAAGATATAATTTACAGTCAGTTCGATCGTGAGAGGAATTTAGAGACACTATTTTATGCAAAAGAGTATAAAGACAATGCAATGCATGACCTCACATTAGTTGATTATGAAAATGGTAATCAAAACAGATTGATTATAGCCAAAGAAGGTAAATGGGTTAAGGAAAAGGAAAGTTGGCTATTGATTAATGGGAGTATGTTTCTTCTTAACAAAGACCAAACTTCATCAAAAGAAAATTTCTCAGAATATTCTTATAATTTAAGCTATGGACCTTTCATGGTTGCACAAATACCAAGTAATTCCAATAATATGAGTTTAACCCAAGCTTACAATGCATTAAAGCTCTACAATTTATCAGGTAACCTTAAAGAAGAGAATAGATTAAAGGTAAGGATTCAGGAGAAATTTACAGTTCCTTTGTCTTGCTTAGTCTTCTCAATAATAGGAAGTACATTAGCTATTAGGAAAGCAAAAACAAGTGGGAGTGGGCAATCATTAGCATTTGGCATGAGTATTATTTTGATACTTACTTACTATACGGTTTCATTTCTATTTAGTTCGCTTGGAGTCTCAGGTACTTTGCACCCTTTTATTGCAGCATGGACACCGGTTGGAATATTTCTAGTTGGCAGTGAATACTTAATCCGTCAATCTTCTTAGTCATTACAAGTCTTTAAACAAGAAATTATCACTGCAAGTCAAAATTTCTTTAAAACTATTCCTGCTAATTATGCAAATCCATTATCAAGTCATACTTTGGATCTTCACAAGGTGCATATTTGAATTGTAAGAACTTGGGTATTTGGTCACACCTTCCTCATCGCTTCAAGTCCTTGCTATGACTAGCTTAATCAGATAGGTTTGTATCAAAGTAGCTTATTAAAAGTCAATGGCATCTACATCCACGAAGTCAAAATATCAATGTAAGGACTGTGTATACGCATACGATCCATTAAAAGGTGATCCTTCTCAAGGTGTCCCTCCTGGCACACTATTCGAAGACTTGCCAAGCTCATGGCTTTGCCCAATTTGCAAAGCAAGTAAAAAGAGATTCAAGCCCCTATAAGTTGATAAGTTAAAGAGTTAAAAGATCAATTATCAAAGATCCCATCAATATCTTAAAAATTAGAAAACTATTTTTTCTTAATTAATCTAGGTATAATTATGATATTTTCCAAGGAACTAAGCTCTATAAGTTCTCTTAAGGAATTGAGTTAATATTCCAATTCCAAATATTGCAAGAATAGTTGCTATGAATATTATTAAATAATGCCCTTTAAGAGCCTGAACTTCACCATTTAATAACTGGCTAATGGTAACTCCTTTAAGTCCCCTTAGGGTATAACCACCAGCCACAAACGGGATATCTGAGATTACAATGCTTATTATCAAAGCTGGTATAAATTTCTTCCAAGATACCTTTGTTAGGCCAACTGCATAACATACAAAATCAAAGAATTGTGTCATCAAAAAGCCTGTCATTAAAAAAATATTGCTCTCTAAATACCTTTGACTTATATTTTCAACTCTTAGCATTTGCCTTGGCCCTAAAAGTCTTTTAACGAATTTCCTCCCAAATCTTCTTGATAAGAAAAAAGAAGAGGAGCAAGATATTAAGTCAGCTAAGAAAATCAAGATCAATCCAGTTTTAACTCCATAAATGTAACCTGCAATTACAGAGCAATAAGTACCTGGTATAACTGGTATAACGATGCTAATACTTCTTAATATGAATATCAAAAAAGCTGCAGAAAAGGCTTTGCTTCCTATAATACTTTTAGACTCATCGAATAAGTTATTAATCATATCAATAGTAAAAAATTTATTGATAGTAACTAGAAAAAAAATTAAACAAGCAGCTAATAGATATTTTGAAGCCGCTTTAATATCTCGAGCAACTTTCATAAGTAAATTGGAGCAAGTTTTGATTTTGCACCTTTTCTTTCCAGTAGTCAAGCTTATGATCAAAAGTTTTTGTAAACTTAAATGGAGCTTCCTATTATAAATTCAAAGAGATTTGATGTATCTTTTATCATTCTAAGACCTGCTCAACAATTCTACTAATTTTCAGGCTGAAAGCTAATCACTACAGACCTATATTTAGGCTAAATTAAGGAAGCAAGACAAAGCGTGAGCATTCTTTCAATAATTTTTCGAATCCCATATTTTATGAGAATTTTAATAGTATAAGCACGTGAAGTCTCTTTTTCTAAAAGCAACATGAGTTTAAAAAACGAATTACATTTAAGTTGCCAATAAGGATCGAGATCCAATTGGAAGAATTATTTAATTTGATAGTAGTTGGGGGTGGTGCCTCAGGTTTTATGGCTGCAATTACAGCTGCTGAAGAAGGTAGTACTTCAATTGCTGTACTAGAGCAAACGACAAAAATGCTTGAGAAAGTTCGCATCAGTGGTGGAGGAAGGTGCAATGTTACAAATGCATGCTGGGAAACACGAGAGCTTGCATCAAACTACCCTCGAGGGAGCAAAGCTTTATTAGGCGCATTTAGTCGTTTCTCTACTGGAGACGCAATGGATTGGTTTCAAAAAAGAGGGTTAGAGTTAAAGATTGAAGAAGATGGAAGAATTTTTCCTAAATCAAATTCTTCCAACGAAGTCATCAAATGCCTAGAAGAAACTGCTAATTCTTTAGGAGTTCAATGCTTAAAAGCATTAAAGGTCAAAACGATTAAAAAGCTTAACAATGAAACTTTTAAACTAGAGTGTCAAAATAACAAAGTTTTTCTTGCTAAGAGAGTTTTAATCGCTACAGGTGGAAGCCTAGCTGGAAAAACAATTGCCCATGATCTTGGTCATCAATTAATCAAGGCAGTTCCATCTTTGTTCACTTTTAAGATAAATGCACCATGGTTGACATCATGTTCTGGTATTTCAGTTGACAGAGTAAATCTAAAATTAATTGCTAATAATAAACAGTTTAAGCAATTTGGTCGTATTTTAATTACACATTGGGGTCTAAGTGGTCCTGCTATATTAAAGCTATCTGCATTTGCTGCACGCGATTTAAATCTAGACAATTACAAGTCTAATTTATTTCTTAATTGGGTTAACAATGAATTTGAAAATGTCAAAAATATCTTAGAGTATTATAGATCTAATTTTCCAAATAATAGTATAAAAAAGCACTATCCTTTTAATAGTCTTCCTAGACGGTTATGGATTTCTTTTTTAGATAATGTTGATATAGAGCCTGACTCAAAGTGGTCAAGCTTATCGAACTCAAAGAAAGAGTACTTGAGCAGAGTCTTAACCAAAAACCATCACTTAATAATAGGCAAAGGTCCCTTTGGCGAAGAATTTGTAACCGCTGGAGGTATAAATCTCAAGGAAATCGATTTTAAGTCAATGGAGAGTCGTATTTGTAAAGGACTTTATTTCGCAGGGGAAATATTGGACATTGATGGTGTCACTGGTGGGTTTAATTTCCAAAACTGTTGGACAAGTGGCTGGATTGCAGGGAGAGCAATTGCTCATAGCGAGAAACCCAATCAAGGATAGCTTCCTTAATGACATTAAATTAATTTTAAGCAACGAATATCAACCACTAATGCAAGAAGTAGTGCAAGAGATTAATTTAAAGTATTCTTCTAAATGAACTTAATCTAAGAAAGATTCCTAATGAGCGAGCACCAATATCTTATTGCTCTTGCATTAATTGATCAAGAAGGCAAAAGATTCATGCCTTTAGGTGGAAAGTCAATTGGCAAATCTATCGATCTAAGTAGCAACAAAGACTTAACTGCTAAAAGTCTTGTTGCAGAATTACTCCTCAGAGTCTTTCAAAAAAGTGAATCGGGATCAGTAAGAAGAGGCAATGGAGATCAAAGTCTTCTTATAATTCAGTTGCCGATGGAATCAATGCAAGAAAAAATCCCCTTAATTAAATCCCAATGGATCAATTCAGGAGATAGCAAAAAACTTCTTGGTGACCTTCAAGTCATTTGCAATGATATTTGGAGTGTAATCTTCAATAGAGAAAATGGAATGCATTTTTCTAAAGTAACCTAGAAAAACCTTTCGGAAAAAAATCCCCCTTACATTCCTACTGATAGAATAACCGTCTTTAGTTTAAGAATTTTCTTTTGACACAAGTAACTGTTGGCGAGAACGAAGGAATTGAATCAGCTCTTAGGCGTTTTAAACGCCAAGTTTCAAAAGCTGGAATTTTCGGAGAACTAAAGCGTCTTCGCCATCACGAGACCCCTGTAGAAAAATACAAAAGGAAGCTTCAACAAAGAAGAAGAAGTCGTAGACGTTAGGGATTTCAATATCGTTCCCTTATCTAAAGCCTTGTCTCAAATAGTCTCAATTGGAAGCATTTAAAATCGACGGTCTGCGAAACAAGGTACTCGAAGGTCACACAAGACCTGAAACCTGGCGCAGAATTCAACTCAACAGGATAAAAAAGCTACTTGAAGAAAATGAACAAAAAATTATCCAAGCATTAGCTGATGACTTACAGAAGCCTTCTGCAGAAGCCTTCTTTGAGATCCTTGCTTTAAAACAAGAGCTCCAGATTGCTTATAAAAACCTGTCAAACTGGATGCAACCAAGGGGAATAAAAGTTCCTTTATGGCTAAAGCCAGGAACAGCCAGTGTAGTAGCAGAGCCATTAGGCTGTGTTCTGATTATTGGTCCATGGAACTATCCTTTCATGTTAACCTTGCAGCCCCTTATCTCTGCACTAGCAGCAGGCAATACAGCTATCCTTAAGCCCTCAGAATTTGCTCCCTCCACATCAGGGTTAATAGCAAAACTGATTAAAGATTTCTTTCCAAATGACGTTGTTCAGGTTTTACAAGGAGATTCAAAATTTGCAGCAAGTCTATTAGAGCACCGGTTTGACCATATTTTTTTTACAGGTGGTAGCGAAATTGCAAAAAAGGTTATGAGGTCTGCATCAAACTATTTAACACCTGTAACCCTGGAACTTGGTGGTAAAAATCCTGCCTTAGTTATAGAAGGAGCCAATTTAGATATAACTGCCAAACGAATTATATGGGGCAAAAGTATAAACTCCGGACAAACTTGTTTAGCGCCTAACCATCTTTTAGTGCAGGAGGGATTACATGATGAATTAATTTCTAAACTGAAGTTAAGTATAAACAATTTCTATGGGGATAAGCCAGAGTTTTCGAATGATCTCGCAAAGATAAATGACAGGCAGTTCAACAAGATTGTTAGTATAATCAAAAAAGCCAATGAAGCAAATCAAATTATATTTGGTGGCTCAATAAATTATTCAGATCAGAAAGTTTCGCCAACATTAATAAGAATAGACAGTATTAATGATTCAATAATGTCAGATGAGATTTTCGGCCCTATTTTACCTATCCTAACTATAAAAAACCTTGATTCAGCATTGAATATAGTGAATAATGGAGCAAAGCCTCTTGCTATTTATATGTTCGGGGGTAAAGGACAAGAGAAGCAGAAAGTAATTAATGCATCAAGCTCTGGGGGGGTCTGCTTTAATGATGTAATAATCCAGGCAGGGATACCTGAACTCCCTTTCGGAGGAGTAGGGCTAAGTGGCACAGGACGCTATCACGGCAAGGCAGGTTTTGAAACTTTTTCACACATAAAGTCCGTATTAAAAAGGCCCTTTTGGTTAGATATAAAATTCAGGTACCCACCTTATAAAGTAGATATATCGTTTATTAATAAGCTAATAAATTGACAAGCTCATATTGAAATAATTCAGCAAACAAGCTAGCATTTCAACAAAGAAATACCATCAAAATTGATAATAAAGAATGAATAAATATACTTTATCAATGCTTGTCACCATATCCTTTCTAGCGCAGGTATCTTCATTGGCAAATGAGATAATAGTTAAACCTGGTGAAACACTTTCAAGTTTAGCAAATTATTATAATGTCAGCATAGAGTCATTAATTAATGCCAATAATCTTGACAATCCAGATAACTTAAGAATAGGTCAAAAACTAATTATAACAAATAAAGTGTCAAAAGATAAGAAGCCTATGAGCGTAAAGCATACCATTAAAAAAGGTGAAACTATTCAATCAATATCTGTCTTATATAAGATAAGTAAAAGAGATATTATCAAAGCAAATAACCTTCAAAACCCAAGTCTAATTTTAGAAGGTCAATCAATTTTAATACCAAGTGCTCAAGCTGTTGAACAAGATAGTAAAGAAAAGTACCATTTTCTGCGATCAGGAGAAACTCTTTATGGAGTTTCAAGGAAATACAATGTGCCTGTTAATAGTATTATTGAGTTAAACCAAATCGAGGACCCAAATAATCTCAGGGCAGGTTTAAAAATTCTTTTAGCGCGCAATATTGTTGAAGAACCAATCAAGTTAGTAGTTTCAAATAAAGAAGCTGATTGGCGTGAGTATGGTGATCTAAAAATAAACTGGACTTCATGGAAGAAAGTTGAAAGTAATTCAATTGCTTTGAGTTTGAATAAAAAAGGCAAGCCCTTATATTTAGCAGTAAATTGTTATTCAACTAAGCTCAATTGGAAAAAAGTCAATGGGCAATGGAATCAATGGTTTGCACCTAAAAATGATTTTGAATTTAATTTACTAGATGACCTATGTGAAAATTCTAGTGAGATTTAACACTTTTAAAAACCTAGCTTAGCTTTCTAATCTCAGGTGGTTCTATATGATCAGCTTGTTCTTCTACTATTTGTAATCTAATTTTTTTCCCCCCATAAATTTCCCCCAAGGAAACTCTCATTGTTGCTCCGCTAAGAGTCTGAAGTGCATTAAGTACATCCCTTAGATAAGGAGTACTACTGCCACTTTCTACCCACAATCTATCATTCATATCTCCCAGCCTCCGCCAAGAAGAATGCAACCTTAGGACAGACGCTTCAATATTTTTTGCCTGTGTTAAGGCATCTGCCAAATACCCTAAAGCATCAATTCGTTGAGCTTCTTGAGTTGCCTTATCTAAATCCAAGTCATCACGCTGTAGAACTCTCAAAGACAATGATGCATCATTTGATTTTCCTATAAATCTTGCTGCAGCAGTGACCTCCTTAATAGACTCAACATCAGGCGATTCCTTTAAAATACTACGTAAATCCTGTTGCAAATTATCAGGAAGTTTCGATAATTCTTTTGCTAAAGGAGCCACAATTTTAGGAGGAAGGAGATTCTCCTGTGTACGTTGTCGAATTTCGTCAGGTAAAAGAGGACTAGTCGCTGATGTGAATTCATCAGATAATCTTCTGACTTCTTTACGAGTTATCTCATTCCCTTTATTGGCAGCTTCAGCAATCATTTGCTGTACTTCAGGAGAAGACTGAGCAGTTTCTATAAAAGATCTTCTTGAAAAATTATTTACACTTTTTTCATCAAGGATACCTTCTACAACCAGCTCGTCAGCTGATTCTGCTAGTTGAATTAATGCATACCCTCTTGTTTTACTAATATCCATCTCTCTCAACCATTGCAAAAAACCAGCACCTCTAGCTTCTCCTCCTCGTTTCTCCCTATCTCGAATTGCACGTAATATTCTTCCTCTCCATATATCAGTATGTAGATCAAATCTTTCGCAAATCGTCCAAGCCTTTTGCAGTCGGTCTGAGAACTCAATTGAACTAATATCATCCTGCTCCGGATCAGGTAAATCTAACTTAAAGTTCGAAAGATCTGGGCTAACTAACTTGTCCACAAAAAATCAAATCTAAAAATATTACCAATCCAAGCAGAAAGGGACGACATTCTGTGACGCTAAGGCGAAAATTTACTTATCCCACGATAATCTTATAATTGAAATAACGGATTAAAAAAAATGGCTATTTCAAGAGGAGACAAGGTTAGAGTCAAAAGGCCTGAATCCTATTGGTTCAACGAAGTTGGGAAAGTAGCATCAGTTGACACTTCTGGGATCAAATACCCAGTAGTAGTTCGTTTTGAAAAAGTTAATTATGCTGCTTTCAGTGGTGTAGATGGTGGCAACAACACTAATAACTTTGCTGAAAATGAGCTTGAGGCAGTGTAACTCGATTGCCAGAGCTCCCAGAAGTAGAGACTGTCCGAAGAGGACTAGAGGATAAATTAAAATATTTCCTTATACAAGATATAGAAATACTTTCAGCTAGGACTATATCCAGTGAAGGTGGTGTAGATGTTTTCATCAAAAACATAAAAGGCCTAATTTTGGGCAATTGGGAGCGAAGAGGCAAATATCTAATTTGCTATCTTCAATCTCAATATGATTCCAAACACTCTGGATGGTTAGTAGTTCATTTAAGAATGACTGGTCAGTTTCAATGGTTACCCTCTACACAAATTCCTTGTAGTCATACTCGTGTTCGTTTTTGGAATAACGAAGGGCGTGAGATTCGTTTTGTTGATACTAGAAATTTTGGTCAAATGTGGTGGATCTCTCCTAAGCATCTTCCAAGAGAACAAATCAATGGTTTAAATAAACTTGGTCCAGAACCTTTTAGTACTGATTTCAACCCTGTTTACCTTAAAAACTCACTTAGAAATAGGAAAAGGTCAATCAAAGCATCCTTATTAGATCAAACTGTGGTTGCTGGAGCTGGGAATATATATGCTGATGAAAGTCTTTTTGATGCAGGAATTATTCCAACAAAGGAATCAAGAAATTTAAGTGAGGTTGAAATAAGCAAATTATATTCTTCACTTACAAGAATATTAAAAATCAGTATTGGGAAAGGAGGAACAACCTTCAAAGACTTTAGAGATTTAGAGGGAATTAATGGAAACTATGGCGGTCAAGCTTGGGTTTATGGAAGAGGGAATAAATCATGTAAAAAATGCGGTTCTAAAATTATAAAAACAAAAGTCTCAGGCAGAGGAACTCACTATTGTCCGATCTGCCAAAAATAAAACCCTTCCTTAAAGAAGGAAGGGTTTAAAGCAATATATTTCTAATAAAAAATTTATAAAAATGTTTTACCTGGCATTGAGCTATTTTCTCAGGGGGCTTCCCCCCAAATATCGTCGCCGCTGATGCGTTTCACAACCGAGTTCGGGATGGATCGGAGTGGGGCCACATCGCGATGAACACCAGGAAAACATTTTCATGTTCAAGGGTTGAACCTTGAGAACTGCATAGGAAATTCCTAAGAAAGCTCTAAAAAAACAAAGACAATTAATTTGTTAGATGAAGAAGAAGGTCAAGCCCTCGATCTATTAGTACTCCTCCGCTGCACCTGTTACCAGGCTTCCACGTAGAGCCTATCAACGGGTGTTCTTCCCGTGATCTTACTGGCTTATGCCATGGGAATACTCATCTTGAGGTGGGCTTCCCACTTAGATGCTTTCAGCGGTTATCCACTCCGCACATGGCTACCCAGCGTTTACCGTTGGCACGATAACTGGTACACCAGAGGTGCGTTCCTCCCGGTCCTCTCGTACTAGGGAGAAATCCTCTCAATATTCCTGCGCGTACACCGGATATGGACCGAACTGTCTCACGACGTTCTGAACCCAGCTCGCGTACCGCTTTAATGGGCGAACAGCCCAACCCTTGGGACCGACTTCAGCCCCAGGTTGCGATGAGCCGACATCGAGGTGCCAAACCTCCCCGTCGATGTGAACTCTTGGGGGAGATCAGCCTGTTATCCCTAGAGTAACTTTTATCCGTTGAGCGACGGCCCTTCCACTCAGAACCGTCGGATCACTAAAACCGACTTTCGTCCCTGTTCGACTTGTAGGTCTCACAGTCAAGCTCCCTTCTGCTTTTGCACTCAGCGACTGATTTCCAACCAGCCTGAGGGAACCTTTGTACGCCTCCGTTACCTTTTAGGAGGCGACCGCCCCAGTCAAACTGCCCAGCAGATACTGTCCGCTTCCCGGATAACGGGTAAGCGTTAGAACCCTAGCTCTGAAAGAGTGGTATCTCACCATTGACTCAATAGCACCCACAAGCACTACTTCATAGTCTCCCACCTATCCTGCGCATTCAGAGCCCGAGACCAATATCAACCTACAGTAAAGCTTCATAGGGTCTTTCTGTCCGGGTGTACGTAGTCCGCATCTTCACAGACAATTCTATTTCGCCGAGCCTCTCTCCGAGACAGCGCCCAAATCGTTACGCCTTTCGTGCGGGTCGGAACTTACCCGACAAGGAATTTCGCTACCTTAGGACCGTTATAGTTACGGCCGCCGTTCACCGGGGCTTCAGTCGCTAGCTTTGCTTACGCTAACCAGCTTCCTTAACCTTCCGGCACTGGGCAGGCGTCAGCCCCCATACATCGTCTTGCGACTTAGCGGAGACCTGTGTTTTTGGTAAACAGTCGCTTGGGCCTCTTCACTGCGGCCAGCTCTCGCTGGCACCCCTTCTCCCGAAGTTACGGGGCCATTTTGCCGAGTTCCTTAGAGAGAGTTATCTCGCGCCCCTTAGTATTCTCTACCACCCCACCTGTGTCGGTTTCGGGTACAGGCAGTTATGCCTTAACGGGTATAGGGCTTTTCTTGGAAGCATGACATCACCAACTTCGTTGCCGTAGCAACTCGTACTAACGCCTCAGCTCGGAACGTTTTCTCCATTCCTCACAGCCTTGAACGCTTGAACCAGTAACCAACATCTGGATTGGCTAGCCTTCTCCGTCCCCCTTCCCAAAACATAACTGGTACAGGAATGTTGACCTGTTATCCATCGACTACGCCTTTCGGCCTCGCCTTAGGTCCAGACTAACCCTCCGCGGACGA
Organism: Prochlorococcus sp. AG-363-B11; assembly: GCA_003278425.1. GTDB lineage: Bacteria > Cyanobacteriota > Cyanobacteriia > PCC-6307 > Cyanobiaceae > Prochlorococcus_E. The sequence goes on from QCFE01000003.1 coordinate 115,873, forward strand.
GCCTGCCGGAGGAACCCTTAGGGTTTCGGGGCATGGGATTCTCACCCATGTTTTCGCTACTCAAGCCGACATTCTCACTTCAATGCAGTCCACGCCCGCTTACGCTAACGCTTCACCCCACATAGAACGCTCCCCTACCATTTACAAGTAAATCCGCAGCTTCGGTACAACACTTAGCCCCGTTCATTTTCGGCGCAGGATCGCTCGACCAGTGAGCTATTACGCACTCCTTTGAGGATGGCTGCTTCTAAGCAAACCTCCTGGTTGTCTAAGCAATCCCACCTCCTTTATCACTTAGTGTTGATTTTGGGACCTTAGCTGGCGGTCTGGGCTGTTTCCCTTTCGAGTGTGGAGCTTATCCCCCACAGTCTGACTGCCTAGTTACACACAGGGTATTCAGAGTTCATATCGATTTGGTACCGCTTTCGCAGCCCGCACCGAAATGGTGGCTTTACCCCCCTGCTGGAGCACTAGACGCTACGCCTCAACGTATTTCGGGGAGAACCAGCTAGCTCCTGGTTCGATTGGCATTTCACCCCTAACCACAGCTCATCCGCTGATTTTTCAACATCAGTCGGTTCGGACCTCCACTTGGTATCACCCAAGCTTCATCCTGGCCATGGTTAGATCACCAGGGTTCGGGTCTATAAACACTGACAAACGCCCTATTAAGACTCGCTTTCGCTATGGCTCCACCATTCCCGGTTTAACCCGCCAGTGCCTATAAGTCGCCGGCTCATTCTTCAACAGGCACACGGTCACCCGATTAGTCGGGCTCCCATTGCTTGTAAGCTCACGGTTTCATGTTCTATTTCACTCCCCTCCCGGGGTTCTTTTCACCTTTCCCTCGCGGTACTGTTTCGCTATCGGTCACACAGGAGTACTTAGCCTTACGAGGTGGTCCTCGTAGATTCACACGGAATTCCACGTGCTCCGTGCTACTCGGGATACAGCTAGGCCAACTCTCCTTTCGATTACGGGGCTTTCACCCTCTATGGCGCGCCATTCAAACGCTTCTTCTAGGTTCATTGGTCCACATTGCTGTCCCACAACCCCGACGATCGAAACCGTCGGTTTGGGCTTTTCCCCGTTCGCTCGCCGCTACTTAGGGAGTCGTTTTTACTTTCCTTTCCTCCAGCTACTAAGATGTTTCAGTTCGCTGGGTTAGCTCGTTCCAGCCTATATATTCAGCTGGTCGTATTAAGGGTTGCCCCATTCGGAAATTCCCGGATCAAAGCGTGCTTCCAGCTCCCCGAGACTTATCGCAGGTAACCACGTCCTTCATCGCCTCTGTGTGCCAAGGTATCCACCGTGAGCCCTTTGTAGCTTGACCATTAATCCATTAACTTAACTAAAATTAATTAGCAAATCACTTACTTCTAAGAGAATTTAAGTAATGGAAAATTTGCTCTAACTCAAGAATTGAACATAGAAATATAATCATTAAAAATGAAAAACACTTCTATGCATCTATGAGATGCTTTATTTTTCTAGATTTTCCTATGCAGTTGTCAAGGTTCTGCTGAAAAACTGAATATTCCAAAAAAGAACATTCAGTGAGCCCAGCGTCTTATCAGCCTAAAATTAATTCAGGGGTGACAGGAAGCTAGGTTCATTCAGTTGAACAACATCTAAATCACATTAAACAAATCACAATCTCCAAACTGAGTTATCAGGTAGTTGATCAGTGGAGGTAAGCGGACTCGAACCGCTGACATCCTGCTTGCAAAGCAGGCGCTCTACCAACTGAGCTATACCCCCAACAACGAATGGGCCATCCTGGACTTGAACCAGGGACCTCACCCTTATCAGGGGTGCGCTCTAACCGCCTGAGCTAATAGCCCAGGAGAAAGTTAATTGGGTGTGACCTAGACAAGTTTAGGAACTGAAATTAAAGACTAGTGAAAATTGATCTCTCAATTTCTAAGTTAATAATCTGAGGTACCGATCGACCTAAGGTGACAGGATTACGGCCTAAATTTATAAATCAGACATCATAATCAGTTTATGTCTCCCTGTTAGGAGGTGATCCAGCCGCACCTTCCGGTACGGCTACCTTGTTACGACTTCACCCCAGTCATCAGCCCCACCTTCGGCGTCCTCCTCCACAAGGGTTGGAGTAACGACTTCGGGCGTGGCCAACTTCCATGGTGTGACGGGCGGTGTGTACAAGGCCCGGGAACGTATTCACCGCAGTATGCTGACCTGCGATTACTAGCGATTCCTGCTTCACGTAGGCGAGTTGCAGCCTACGATCTGAACTGAGCCACGGTTTATGGGATTTGCTTGCCCTCGCGAGTTTGCTGCCCTTTGTCCGTAGCATTGTAGTACGTGTGTAGCCCAGGATGTAAGGGGCATGATGACTTGACGTCATCCACACCTTCCTCCGGTTTATCACCGGCGGTCTTTCTAGAGTGCCCAACTAAATGCTGGCAACTAAAAACGTGGGTTGCGCTCGTTGCGGGACTTAACCCAACATCTCACGACACGAGCTGACGACAGCCATGCACCACCTGTCACTGCGTTCCCGAAGGCACCCTCAAATTTCTAAGAGGTTCGCAGGATGTCAAATCCTGGTAAGGTTCTTCGCGTTGCATCGAATTAAACCACATACTCCACCGCTTGTGCGGGCCCCCGTCAATTCCTTTGAGTTTCACACTTGCGTGCGTACTCCCCAGGCGGAACACTTAACGCGTTGGCTACGACACCGAGGGGGTCGATTCCCCCGACACCTAGTGTTCATCGTTTACGGCCAGGACTACAGGGGTATCTAATCCCTTTCGCTCCCCTGGCTTTCGTCCATGAGCGTCAGTTATGGCCCAGCAGAGCGCCTTCGCCACTGGTGTTCTTCCCGATATCTACGCATTTCACCGCTACACCGGGAATTCCCTCTGCCCCTACCACACTCAAGCCCTACAGTTTCCACTGCGATGATGGAGTTAAGCTCCACGTTTTTACAGCAGACTTGAAGGGCCGCCTGCGGACGCTTTACGCCCAATAATTCCGGATAACGCTTGCCACTCCCGTATTACCGCGGCTGCTGGCACGGAATTAGCCGTGGCTTATTCCTCAAGTACCGTCATATCTTCTTCCTTGAGAAAAGAGGTTTACAGCCCAGAGGCCTTCATCCCTCACGCGGCGTTGCTCCGTCAGGCTTTCGCCCATTGCGGAAAATTCCCCACTGCTGCCTCCCGTAGGAGTCTGGGCCGTGTCTCAGTCCCAGTGTGGCTGATCATCCTCTCAGACCAGCTACTGATCGAAGCCTTGGTGAGCCATTACCACACCAACAAGCTAATCAGACGCGGGCTCATCCTCAGGCGAAATTCATTTCACCTCTCGGCATATGGGGTATTAGCGGTCGTTTCCAACCGTTATCCCCCTCCTGAGGGCAGATTCCCACGCGTTACTCACCCGTCCGCCACTAACCCGAAGGTTCGTTCGACTTGCATGTGTTAAGCACGCCGCCAGCGTTCATCCTGAGCCAGGATCAAACTCTCCGTTGTAGATCAGGCCCTATTGCAAAAAGCTTTTTAAAAGCTTTCTACTCAGTCTGACTTGCATAATCCACTCATCTAGCACTGGCGCACTAAAAAGTAGTTTTAGCCTCCTTAATTTATTAAGGGTTCAAAGAGTGCACTAAAGAAATATTTCCTTGTGACTTTCCGAGATCTCAGATCCGGTTATTGCCATTACCAGTATCAAAATTCATAAAGAGCTGGACGTGAACTCCAAGTCTGAATGAAATGAACATGGCTTAGCAATTAATTTTTGACGGGACCTCACACTTCTATCGCATTTACATTCACAGAAGCAAAAAGCACCATGAACGCGACAAAAGCGTCAGTTCCTAAACTTTAAGTTGTCCAGGTTCTGCTTAGACTCTCTAACTTTCATTAAAGAGCTTCAGCATTGTGATCAAAAGATCACCCTAGAAACCTACACCAGCGAATGGATTTCTCCTTTGTTGATGTAAGGGCTCACTAACATAACGTTTGAAAACAATCGCTTTATTAGAGAACTATGAAACGGTTTGATCCCGAATCACATCCAGTCCTCAATTTTAGACCACAAAGCTATTTATGCGCAACAGGCAAACATAGAAAACTTCTTCTAGATGATCTTCTTTTTCCTATCTATTATAAAAACAGCTTGCCCCAACAAGCCTTTTAGAATTGCATCAAAAAACACATAAATGGCAGAACGATTTAGCCAAGAGCGTCAAAGAGTGCGCCCAAATTCCAATGAACAGGCCGTCATCAAAAGAGCTCAAGAGCATTTTGAACGTTCTTTAATTAAAATTGATGGCCAGTTAGCTGGGAGTGTTGCAGCTCTAGAACATCCTGCTAATAATGATGCGCTCAACTATGGAGAAATTTTCTTAAGAGACAATGTCCCAGTAATGATTTACCTCCTTACACAAAAACGCTATGACATTGTCAAAAAATTCTTAACTGTATGCCTGGACCTTCAAAGTACAAGTTACCAGACTAGGGGAGTCTTCCCCACAAGTTTTGTTGAAGAAAACAATGAACTTATAGCTGATTATGGTCAAAGGTCTATAGGAAGAATAACTTCAGCTGATGCAAGCTTATGGTGGCCGATACTATGCTGGCTCTACGTAAGAAAAAGTAAAGATACAACATTTGGCATTAGCCAAAAAGTTCAAAGGGGACTCCAACTCCTGTTGGATTTAGTTTTGCACCCTACTTTTGAAGGGACCCCAGTACTTTTTGTTCCGGACTGCTCCTTCATGATTGATCGTCCTATGGATGTATGGGGAGCACCTTTAGAAGTAGAAGTACTGCTTTATGCATCTCTCAGTAGTTGCATTGAGCTAATGGATTTAAGCAGTAAACATCAGGTAAGTCGTCTACTAGATCAAAGGCTTCTGCTTACTAGACAATGGGTTCATGACCTACGGCAATTTCTCTTAAAGCATTACTGGGTAACGAGTAAAACCATGCAAGTGCTTAGAAGGCGCCCTACAGAACAATATGGTGAAGATCAACACCAAAATGAATTTAACGTCCAACCTCAAATAGTTCCTCCCTGGCTTCAAGATTGGCTTGAGAATCGAGGTGGATATCTTATTGGGAACATTCGAACTGGGAGACCCGATTTCCGTTTTTACAGCCTAGGGAACTCACTGGCATGCATGTTTGGAGTCTTAACAGCTCCTCAGCAAAGAGCTCTTTTTCGGTTAGTGCTTCATAACCGAACACATTTGATGGCACAAATGCCAATGAGAATTTGTCATCCTCCAATGGAAGTAGATGAATGGCAAAACAAAACCGGTTCAGATCCAAAAAACTGGCCTTGGAGCTACCATAATGGAGGGCATTGGCCAAGTATTCTTTGGTTTTTTGGTGCATCTATTATTCTTCATGAACAAAGATATCCTAAAGCTGATGTCTTATTGATGGGCCAAATGAGATCTCTATTGGAAGAGTGTTATTGGAGTCAACTAAATCAACTTCCTAGACAGAAATGGGCTGAGTACTTTGATGGTCCCACAGGAACCTGGGTAGGACAACAATCAAGAACTTACCAAACATGGACGATTGTTGGATTTCTTCTAATGCACCATTTTTTGAAAGTTAATCCTAAAGATGTATCAATGATGGACTTGCATCAAAAATAGAAATCTTCAGAAAAGACCTAAAGTCAAAGACTTGTCTATAGGTAGACAAGCACCTATCCCTAAATAAATTGTCAAGGCAGTTCCAAACAAGAAAAAGCCCATAGCGATAGGTCTCCGGAAAGGGTTATTAAATTTATTTACGTTCTCTATAAATGGAATCAACATTAAGCCAAGTGGTATAAGTGTTTGCAAAGCTATCCCAAGAAGCTTATTGGGGACAACGCGAAGAATTTGAAAAACTGGGTATAAATACCATTCTGGAAGAATTTCCAATGGGGTTGCGAAAGGGTTCGCTTTATCACCAAGGAATGCAGGATCTAAAACTGCAAGACCTACAACACATGCAATAGTCCCAAGAATTACAACTGGGAAAATATAAAGAAGATCATTTGGCCACGCAGGCTCACCATAATAGTTATGGCCCATGCCTTTTGAAAGTTTAGCTCTTAGCTTGGGATCAGATAAATCAGGCTTTTTAAGAGTCGACATAAGAGAAGATTAAAGTTGGATGGAAATCATTAATTACAAAAACAAGTCAATTTTTCATTTGTTTTTGAAAATTCAATCACAAAGGTCCTGATATACCTTGCTTCCTAATCATAAGAAAATGCATAAGCATAAACACCGCAAGAGACCAAGGGAGCACAAAAGTATGCAAGCTATAAAAGCGAGTGAGGGTAGTCTGACCTACACTTTCGCCTCCTCTTAAAAGCTCAACCATAAAGTCTCCTACTACTGGGATAGCAGCGGGAACACCTGAAACAATTTTTACCGCCCAATAACCAACTTGATCCCATGGTAAAGAGTAACCAGTAACACCAAAAGCAACTGTAATTACAGCCATTACTACTCCAGTAACCCAAGTAAGTTCTCTTGGTCTTTTAAAACCTCCAGTCAAATAAACCCTAAAAACATGCAAAATCAACATAAGTACCATCATCGAGGCACTCCATCGATGAACTGATCTAATTAACCAACCGAAGCTCACATCAGTCATTAAGTAACTGACAGAGTTGTAGGCCTCAGTCACAGTAGGCTTGTAATAAAAAGTCATTGCAAAGCCCGTTGCAAATTGAATCAAGAAGCAGACAAGTGTGATGCCTCCAAGACAATAAAAGATGTTTACATGTGGAGGTACGTATTTTGAAGTGACATCATCTGCGATGTCTTGTATTTCAAGCCGTTCCTGGAACCAGTCGTAGACAGGTGAGGAGTTCGCCATTTAATCAGATGACTTGATAATTAATAAAAACAGTCTACTGAATGTGCCCCATGGTTCGTGCAATTAGTTAATCCAATGCTCTCAACTGTAAAAACCTGTTCAAAAAATTTCCGGCGATTCATTGCCGGAATAATCAGTTTTGCGCTTATTTTTTTAATAGGTACAGAGCCTCTTTTAGCTCTAAATGACGGACAGCAACTGATTCTAGAAACTTGGAATATCGTAAACGAAGGATTTTTAAATCCTGACAAATTTAACGAGGTCCAATGGAAAAAACTCAGGCAACAAGCATTGGAAAAATCAATTACAACTTCAGATGAAGCATATTCCGCTATTGAAACAATGCTTTTGCCCTTAGGGGATCCATATACAAGACTTTTAAGACCTGATGATTTTGCAGCTTTAAAAGGAAGCAACATAGGCAGCGAAATAAATGGAGTAGGCCTTCAATTAGGAGCAAGGAATGAAGATGGTGAAATTGTTGTAATAGCTCCGCTTGAAGGATCCCCAGCTGCAGACGCAGAAATAGTTAGCGGTTCTATCCTCTTAAAAGTAGATAATGATTCTCCCAAAAGACTTGGATTAGAAGCAACAGCCTCAAAACTTCGCGGAGAGACAGGTTCAAAGGTATTGCTTACTCTTAAAACCCCAGATGATCAATCTAAAGAAATCACACTAGAGAGAAGAAGTGTTGATTTGAGACCAGTCAGAACAAGACGAATAAGAAATGAAAATCACACCCTTGGATATCTGCGAATAACACAATTTAGTGAAGGGGTACCAGAAAAGGTTAAAGAAGCTATAAAAGAACTTTCCGAAAAGGATGTTGAAGGGATTGTATTGGATTTAAGAAATAATTCTGGGGGACTTGTTAGCTCAGGTCTTGCCGTTGCAGATGCCTTCCTAAGTGAGGGACCAATTGTTGAAACTAAAAACAGAGATCAAATCAATGACCCTATTCCTTCAAATAAAGAAACTCTTTACGACGGTCCTTTAGTGACATTAGTTAATGGTGGAACGGCAAGTGCAAGTGAAATTCTTGCAGGTGCTCTCCAGGACAATCAAAGATCACTCTTATTAGGCACACGTACTTTTGGGAAAGGCTTAATTCAATCTCTCACAAACCTAAGCGACGGCAGTGGACTTGCAGTCACAGTAGCAAGCTACCTGACACCATCCGGGAGAGATATTCAGAATCTAGGAATAGAGCCTGACCGAAATCTAGAACTACCTGAGCCTCTAAACCCAGGGGGACCTGAGGATCGCTGGCTCCAAGATGCAGAGCTTCTGATGGAAGCCAATTTAGATCTTCAAAGTATTGAAGAAGAAGATGAAGAGCAGGCTCTTACTCAAAAAGACGTAAATGGTGAAAAAAGCGCAGAAAATAACTAATGGCAATCCGAACCTATTATGACCCTCTCCATCAAGGGATTGCTCTAGATGACAATTTACCTGAAGAAAAAATGGTCATAAATTTAATCGACTCATCTCCCTTTCAAAGACTAAGAAGAATTAAACAGCTAGGGCCAGCATCTCTAACTTTTCATGGAGCAGAGTCTAGTAGATTCAGTCACTCTATTGGGGTATTACATATTGCGCGTAGAGCTTTTAACAAGCTTCTAAAATTAAATTCCAAGTTAAAGAGATATCAGGGTTTATTATATGCATCGGCCTTATTACATGATATTGGACATGGTCCATTAAGTCATACTAGTGAGGGAATGTTTGGTATCAAGCATGAAGAATGGTCATCAAAGATAATTAGAGAGCACCCTATTATTTCAAAAGAGATTGATCAATTAGATAATGGCTTAAGCATAGAAGTTTCGAATTTAATAGAAGGTAAATTACCAGTTAATAAACTCATTAAAACATTAGTTAGTAGCCAGTTAGATTGTGATCGTCTTGATTATCTAATGAGAGATAGCAATAGTATCGGTACTAGTTATGGACAAATAGATTTAGAGCGGATCCTTTCAGCATTAACATTGGCTCCAGACGGTGATCTTGCTATAGATCCAAAAGGTTTAATGGCTGTTGAGCACTATTTAGTAGTTCGTAATCTCATGTATAGAACCATTTATAATCATAGATTAAATGAGGTCTCGAACTGGCTACTAGAGAAAATAATTGAAACAGCCAGGCAACTAGGTCCAAAAAAATTGTGGGTTGACAATTGCTTATCTCAGTGGATATGGGAATCAGAAGCAATGGACATTGGTTTATTTCTCGCTAATGATGATATAAGAACTCTCTATCATGTCTCAAGATGGAGGGATGATTCACCCGAGCCATTAAGAAGCTTATGTACAAATTTTCTGAACAGAAAACTTCTTAAGGCTACAAATATTGATGATCTAGAATCAGAAATTCAATTAGAAGCACTAGTTATCTCAAGAAATCTTGCTGAGAAATTAGGTAAAGACCCTTCTTTCTGTTGCGGTCTTCGTCATAACAAATTCGTTGGTTATCAACCTTATAAAAGTGGTCTAAGAATATGGGATGGATCAGAAATGCAAGCTATTGAGAAAGGCTCACTATTAATAGATAGATTAATAAGTCCATCTAAGACAGCTTGGTTAATCTACCCTAAAGAAATACATCTCGATTTAAAAAATAAGCTATTCCTATTAAGGCAATC
>QCFE01000004.1 GCA_003278425.1 Prochlorococcus sp. AG-363-B11
TGAGATCGCCTTCATCATCATTTGCCATCTCTTTAAGCTTCATCAAGCTATCAATCGAGAAGCTTGTTGCTGCATCAGTTGTTCCAGTAATTGAGACTGAAGTCTGCGCAAAGAATGGAATCTTTTGAATCTGCTCGTTGCTATAGCTATTGATTGCTCCATAGCCAGCATCTGCAACAATGCTTTTGCCATCATTGATAATTAAATCTGAATAAACACTCCCATCTGCGCTGCTGTTTAAAAGAGGAACAAAACGTCCAGCAAATTCAGCTGATTTAATCACCACTCGATCTAAACGATCCTTTGGTTGATAAACCTGGTCACTAGGGCCAATACAAGCAATTGAATTTGGATCTTCAAAAACATTGCAAGCTGTTGGATGATTGATATTGCTTGGCTTTTCGATATGGATCTCTGTATTACCATCAGATCCCTTTAATGATGTTGCTGCAACTCCATTACTCATTAAAGGTTCAGCCTGTACGGTAGAAAAACCTGATAAAGCAAGCAATGAGCTTAATGTAAGGATTCGCCTCTTTCTCTTCATTAAATTTCGAATTTTTAAAACCATCATCAATGATGAACTAAAACACCTAGAGAACCTAATTACACTAGACACAAATATCATTGACTTTTAGTTGCACTATCATTAATTTATTTCGTAATCTTCTTCGTGAATCTAAGAATCATTCTTGTCTTAATTTAAGAGATATGGGAAAAACAAGAACGTTAAAGCCATATATAAATAACCTTTTAACCATGACAAATACATTTACCACCCTTCCAAGCTGAACATTTGTTCTTTTTACATTTCTTCTTTTTATCTGGCATCAATTAAAGGAATAGACAATTATTTAATAGTTATTAAACCCTACTGTAACCAAGTTTACTTTCAAAGATTTTCAATGGCAATCCAGTTGCTTCCATAGCAGCTTTACACTTATCTCCAACAGTTCCATAAACCTCCACAGTGAAATTATCTCCAAGTTCTGAATGACCTTGTAAATATTCTCCTACAGGTGGGTTTGCTAAATGAGTAAGAAAAGCCTCGTCATTTTTATAAACTTCAGACCAAACAAAACATAGATGGTTCTCAGGATCTTGATCAAAAGTATGGTGCAACATTCCTGGTTCTGAATCCTCGACTGCTTTATCAGTTTTAGAGGCGAGTAATAAATATTCCTGTACTTTATCTGGCTTAACTTGAATACGAGCAAGAAGGATGAAGGGTGTCTCAGCTCCGAATAACATTAATTTATTTCAGTTAAAACAAACATTACTTATTTCTTTTAAAGTTTCTGTACCGGAAGGCCATGTGTCAGCAAGATCAATTATTAGTTAGGCAGTTAATTAGAAATCAGATAATCTCACAAAGATTTTCAAAATTCAAATGAAAAAAACTGCGATTGTGGGAATTGCAGCAGCGGCCATAGGATTTGTTGTAGGTTCACAACTTCCTAAAACTGGCACTGCAGGATATGTAGTGATTACTGGCACCACAAAAAATAGAGAAGCAGCTAAAGAATATTTTCAAAACATCAATCAAGTCACTAAAGAATGTGGTTTGACAACCTTAGTTCTAGATAGAAATACAGATATACGGGAAGGCAATAAAAAAGGCGATGGTGGTCCTCTAACTGTTATTGCTAGACATCCAAAAGGTAAGGATGCAGTAATTAAATGCTATGAATCTGATCAATATCAAAGGATAAAAGCAATTCGAGCTCCTTATACTAATTGGAATTTTCGCATTACAGAAGGAAAGCAATAGAGACAAAAGAAGGCTGATTGCCCCCCTAAAAGATCCTCTCTCAACCTTCTTTATTTAAGCAAGAAACATTGATTATTCTGTAAGAACAGTTGTTTCTCTGCCTTTAACACCTGCTGAGGAAACAAAAACCACCATATCTTCATCACCATTATTTTGACAGTAATGAACAGTGTCCTGGGATGAAGCGAAGCTTTCACCAGTCCCTACTGTCAAAGATTTTCCGTCACTAGTCTCACAATAAAGGGTTCCTTTTTGTACATAAATAATTCCAGGCTGAGGATGTAAGTGAAGAGGTGTTTTAAAACCAGGTTGAGCAGTTATTTTTTCGAGTTTCATTTCTGCTTGCCCTATTGGATACTTAAAAGAATCTCCATTCCAAGATTTAGTTGCAGAAATAAGAGTTTCTACTACCACAGGTTTAAGGAATGTTTGCTTCTTTGAACTACTACAAGCAACTATTGGTATAGAAATACCAGCTGTTAGTAAAAAAAGTAAAAAACGGGGCATAAAGCTTTATAAGTACCAGCAAGTTATAGCTGATCTAGCTCCATTAAACATCGCTAAAGTCTCAACTTAGACAAGGAGATCTGAAAGGTGCTTGTTCTGATTGGAGAAAAGCATTATCTTTTATACTTGAAGTTACTAAACTCTTGAAGAAGCATTACCAATAGTTCAACCTAAAGCAACTATTTCAAGGTAAGAAAACTATTTGGAACTGTTCCAGATCCAGCAGCTTCGTAAACTTATTGGTAGACAATTCATTCTTACACTAATAAGTCCTGGCTTTGATTGAAGCTGAGGTTCTGACTTTGGTTGAGGTTCTAACTTTGGTTGAGGTTCTGACTTTGGTTGAGGTTCTGACTTTGGTTGAGGTTCTGACTTTGGTTGAGGTTCTGGCTTTGGTTGAGGCTTTACTACCTCTTTTTTGATTTTTAAATTAGGGATTACTTCTACTACTTCACTCGACTTGTCACCAGAACAACCTGCAATAGTTAGAGTAGAAAGAAGTATAAAAATCACTGTAAAAGAATTCCTTTTAATATTCTTCATCTTGAGTGTTTTAGAAGTTGATTTAGAACAATTTAGCAGCTGCTCCCTAAAACAAAAATTACAGCAATAAGTAGTAAAGATCCTGAAATGCGACCTGCCGTAAAAGTAATAGGAGTAGAAGTAATAAAGAGAAGAGCCTCGACTAATTTCTTTATAATCCCTTGCCTCTGTTTAATTACACAATATAATTCATAATTGCTGATGGCAAAACATGAGACAGGAAAACTAGGCTCTGATTCCAGCAAGCGGGAGCTCACTATTACACCAAAAGTCTTCAAGAGACTAGTCAGATAAACTAGGTGAATTATGAAATGCCTGCTGCTACTCCTATATTTGATAATTAGCTTGGATGCTTTAAGTGCCGAAGAAATCAACCAAGTAGCGCATAGGAAATGCAAATTTAGAAGTGGGAATGATTACAAAGACTGCTACCGTTATTATTCTCGGGTTTACCCAATAAGAGAGAGCAATCCTGTTCCTTCTAGTTCTAAACAACAATCTTTAATAGGAAATCTCCAGGAGTATGGAGAGCCAAGTAGTGCTATTGCCGATGAAAACTTTTTAAGACTTCATTTCAAATTAATGTATGCTTACTGGGTTAAGCATGCGCAAAAGCGAGGATCCAATTTACCTATCCCGATCTTACGCTTAGACGATGGATATCTTTTGGGATGTGGTAAAAGGCCAGTTTCTAAATCCCCTAACATTTATTGTCCTGAGTCTAATGAAATCACTCTTGATGCACGACCATTAATTAAGGGTTTTAGCGATAGATCAAACCTTAATCTGAATTATCTAAGTGTAGCAATTTTATCTCATGAGTTTGGACATCATGTTAATCAACATATTGGTAGAGAAAAGTATCTTGGGAATGAAGAAGATGAAGCTGATTGGAAAGCTGGCAAGTACTTAGCATATGTAATCTCTAACAAGCTAATGCCTTTAGAAGGCTTAACTACTGGTGCAAACCTTTTTTTTAGTGTTGGAGATTTCCATTTACAATCAAAGCATGGAAACCCAAAGGGTAGGTTTAAAGCTTTTATGAAAGGCTTCAATGATGAATCTATGGGTATAGGTAGTTTTGCTGGAGAATGGCTGCAAGATACTAATGAGACCTTTTCCAGAAGAGTTCATAAAAGCTACAGACTTAATACTGAGAAATTATATTTTGATGTTTATAGATTTGAAATCGACAGGAGTAGGCAAATCACTGGAAATATTTTTGCAGGTGTCATTGGTGTGCTGAGCTGTTCACAAGGCAATAAAGAAGACTGTGCCCAATCACTACTTATTCAGGGCAAAGCCAAGCCTGAAGGTTGGTTCAAAAAGCAGAAAATGGTCATTCACTGTAAAAGCAACACCTTTGATATTGAGGGAGACGAATTTGAGAGTCAATCAATAAATTCAGATCGAAAGGGGCAAGCTCAATATCTATCTCAAAGAAATTGCTAGAGACCTACCTCACTTCTGCCTCACAATGGCTAATGAACGATAAGTATAAAGTCATAGCAAGGGATTAGAAGGAAGTCGAAAATCCTGTTCAAACTTTACCCTAAACCCGCAAACCTTACTGATGCGTTGAATAAAATGTCCAAGGTAAGATCACTAAATTAAAGAAATAACCGCAAAGATTTCAATACCATTCCAATTAAAGCTAATTATGTAAAAATTTAACTATTTCAAAAAGAATTTATCTTTATTTTAGATTGGAAATGTTATTAGTTTTTTTAGCCTTTCACCTATTACCCTAATTCGCATTTTTAAACATGCTTTTCTTCCTAATCACCTTAACTGTCTTATTTTTTATATTTTTAAGCTTATATAATCAATTGGTTGCTAAAAAAAATCAAGTTCTAAATGCTTATGCCGGTATAGATGTGCAGTTTAAGAAGCGCTTTGACCTGATACCAAATCTTGTTTCTACTGTTAAGCAGTATATGAAGTATGAATCTGAAACACTTAATCAGTTAACATCTTTAAGGGTTGAGGCTCAGAGCAACAGGATAGGGAGTAGAGCTCGAATAGAAATTGAGAATGAGGTTTCACAAGCTATGGGTTCAATTATGGCATCCGTAGAAAATTACCCAGAGCTCAAAGCTAGCGAGAATTTTTTACAACTTCAAAGATCTTTCAATGAAATAGAGGCCCAATTATCAGCAGCAAGAAGAACTTTTAATGCTTCAACAACAGAATATAATGATGCCATAGAAATGTTCCCTACCAATATATTAGCTAATTTTATGAATTATAAACAAAGGCCACTTTTTGAGATCGCAAATACTGAGAGACAAGTTCCCAATGCACAGGAGCTGTTTGATAATTAATTTTTTCTGTTGATAGCATTGACAAACCCTTTGGCAACAAAAGATTCCTTACATTGCAATGATGCCTCTATAAGTAATCATTTTTAAAAGTAAGGATTCTTATAAATGTAAAAAGGTCCTAAACAACGTAAGAAATATGCCATTCTCCTCAATATTTACCTAGACGATCTAGTAACAATAAAAAAGCTGCCTACTCTCTATATAAAACACATAATTTCAATGCGACATTTTTCTTCTATTCTCACTAGTGCAGTTTTATTAATAGGTGGAACCTTTGTAAAAGCAGATATCATCATACCTGCTGGAACAACAATACAAGGTGTAGATACTGGTGATGTTGACAACCCAGGTTTTGGAATCTCGGTAAATCAATCAACAAATATTTTTACATTTACTAAAGCGGTTAATTGCGCAGATATTACTACTTTTTCAACAACATCTAGTGAGGCTGGCGATGCACTTACAACTGCATGTAATAAACAAGCGGGATCATATCTGGGGGAAAATAATGATGGTTCAGTAAATCTTGGAAAAGGGAATTCGACAATTACTCTTGATTCAGAAGGGATCTCTCAAGATGGTAAAAACCTTATCAAGCAAAAATCAAATGGTGAGCTACATATTGGTGAAAACTCTTGGATTACGAAAGAAGAGGATGGGGTCCAGAAAGTCTACGCAAAAGATGCTGTAGGCAATCCAATCCCTATTGACTACACAAATGGAACAAAATTATTGATCAATGGTAGAGACGTCGAACAAGCTATAGATAATGTTGGTGCGTTAAGTGCTGCCTTAACAGGATTACCTACTGTTCCACAAGATTCACCAATGGCTTGCGGCATAGGTACTGGAACACATAGCAATAACTTTGCATTCTCTGGTGGTTGCGCCTCTCGAATAAATGAAAAACTAGCATTTAACGTTGCTGCTTCTTTCGTTCCAGGTCAGCAGTATCAAGGCAACTTTGATAGCTCTTGGTCTGGTCGTGCTGGCTTTGTGTTCAAGCTAGGGAAAGTAAATAAGCCAAGTTTGATCAGCATGAATGACAAGAAAGCAATTAAGTCATCTAACAAAGAGTTGAAAGAAATTGTACAAAAGCAGAGCAAGCAAATAGCTATGCAAAATGAGCAGATAGCTATGCAGAACGCACGTTTAGAGAAACTGGAAAGGATTGCACTCGCCAATCAAAGTGACCAACAAACGGTAACCTCTTTCTTGAA
This sequence comes from Prochlorococcus sp. AG-363-B11, assembly GCA_003278425.1. Classification (GTDB taxonomy): domain Bacteria; phylum Cyanobacteriota; class Cyanobacteriia; order PCC-6307; family Cyanobiaceae; genus Prochlorococcus_E. The sequence goes on from QCFE01000004.1 coordinate 6,366, forward strand.
TCTTTCCAATCTCTTCTCAACGATGAGAAGCCTCCTGATTTCTAGTAATTAATTAGCTCTAATAATAGACCAGGTGTTTTTTTAATATCAGAATGAGTCAAAGCTGGCCAAGATTACACATTAGATCTATTCCCAATTTCAGCAATGCATCTGGGACTTCAGCATGCTTTAACGCGGGAACTGATTCTACCTCTATAGGTTCATTTAAAACAAACCCTGCTCAGCCTCTTAGTTTTATCCTGATAACAGAATGACAATGATTATCATTCCACTCCGCTGCTAATCTCATGAAATGTTTACCATTGTCCAAAAGATGGGGCAAAAATGGTTAATTTCAGGTTCACCAGGGTGTGGGAAGACCACCTGGATCCTTAACACAATCAAAGAGAATCAAGGAGCTTATGGATATTTACGTCTCACTGAGAAGTCTAATAACGGTCAAGAAAAGTTACCTGAATCTCTAATTGATTACACATTCTTAAAAGATCAGGCTCCTCACCTACAAGACTTGTCTGATTGTCCAGATACCTCAATTTCAAAGTACAAAGACTTACTAATTTTAATTGAGCTTTCACAATCCCAATCGCCTGAAGAATTAGAAGCAGTCGGGAAAAATCCATACGTCAATAGTCAACTCGAGGCCTTAAATCTGCAGCTTGATAGGCACCTACACTTTGGTCGAGACTCAGAATTACCAAATAATGACACATTGGTTTTCAAAGAGCTTGCATCTTGGAGCCTCAATCTTGCCAAAAGTGTCTGGGATCCACAAAGTCTGAATACCTTTTGGTTTGAGCTCGTGAATGGAGCCTATGGAGATGTCTATAGAGCAAAGGGTCTCATGAACTTGCCCGATGGGAAGTCTATTTTCTTTAACTGGATTATGAGCCAAAAAGGGTCACAGTTTCTTCCACTAAAAACGGTTTCTCCCCCTCATGGTAGACCCAAACGACCATCAGGGCTTGTTATTCAAGGAAAAGGACTTGATTGCAAAAACATTCAGTCAACGATCAATCTCTGCCTGCTAAATGATGCCTTACTCGAAATGCATCAAATGACTCTAAGAGATCGACAATCAGAAGCCCTTCGCACAAACTAATCATCATGAAACATGCAGTTATCTCATGTCTACATGCCAATCTAGCTGCTGTAAAAGCAGTACTTAAAGACATTGATCAAAAAGGAATTAGCGATATTACCTGTCTTGGTGATCTAGTAGGGTATGGACCACAACCGAATGAAGTAGTAGATCTAATACGAGAACGTGCTATTGCTAGCTGTCAAGGGTGCTGGGATGAAGATATTATTGAGGGTCTTAATGCATGCGAATGCAGCTACCCATCTCAACTAGCGGAAAAGCGTGGACATCTAGCTCATGAGTGGACAGCAGAACAATTAACAGATATCAACAAAGATTTTCTAGCAAGTTTGCCAACATCAATACGTAGAGATCGCATCCTGTTTGTTCATGGCAGTCCCAATAGCCAACATGAGTATCTTCTACCTGATATGAATGCATTTGCAGCACTTGAAAGAGTTGACAAAGCCGGAGCTGATACTTTGTTTTGCGGACATACTCATCAACCTTATGTACGTGAACTAAAAAATGGATCAATTCGAGTACGGCTACAAAACACGTCTAATAACAATGCAGAAGAAAAAGAAATAAACTTACCGATGCGAAAAATCGTCAATGCAGGATCAGTCGGCGAACCTCGTCATGGCAGTACTAATGCCACCTATGTAATCCATGATGATGTTACTGGAGAAGTTGAGATCAAAGAGGTTGCCTATGACATTGAACTAACATGCCAAGCCATTATTGATGCCGGGCTACCACGAATTTTCGCATGGAGGCTGAGTCATGGCTTTGAATTTGCTGAACAAGCCGAAGATGCTAGTCATGTTTGTGAACGATGATTGAGCGCTGGGCACTAGTGAGTGGTCTAAAAGGTGACCTGGAAACCTACGAGATGATTCAAAGCGATTTAAAGAAGACTCGCGGAGTTAAGACCTTATTTATCCTAGGAGATATGATCGGGCCAGAACGCAACTGTGATGCATTATTAAATCGGCTACAAAATCCCCGACGTGGAGATTTACAACCTCAATGCATTTATGGCTGGTGGGAAGAGCAACTACTTGCTGAACAGGGGTTACGTGGTGAGCAAAAGGCCGATGCTTTGCGACTAAATCAAGGAGAAGAAGCAGTAACGGCCTTATTGAATGCTGTTAACAGCACTCATCTCAAGTGGCTAGCATCACTTCAGTTTGGTTTCATTGAATTGGATTGCGGTCTAATCCACGGAAGCTCAGCTGATATAGGAGATAACCTTACATCAGAGACCTCTCCTCTAATTCTTATTGATCGCCTCACTCGACTTGATGTAAACAGATTATTTACAGCACACAGCACTGAACAATTTCATCTTGAGCTCACTGGGGGAGGGCTCAATTCACATGTAAAAGACTTAAATGGCGAAAGTCAATATCAGCAGAAAGTATCTAAACAAAGCATCATTGGAATTGGAGCAGGGGAGTATTACACCATCTATGACGTTGGTAGTGATAAAACACACTTTCTGAGCGTTGGTGGTCAATACAATACAAAAGGGAAAGGTTTCGCATAACAAACATCAATCAATATTTCTTCTCTTAAACCTTTGCCAACTCCTCCTCCTTCTTCTTCAACGCAAAAGGGAATCACGTAAATATATTTTTAGACATGAAGAAGGGAAACGTACTTAAATGCCCCCCTTTGAGTCCAGCTCTTATTTTTCTAATCAACGAGCTCGGACTCATGTTTAATTTCTAGCCAACCTAAAGCAAAGATCAAATAGTATAAACACTTCTTTTTGATCTTTACTGGCTAAGGAAGTATGGGACAAATTTCGACTACATAGTCAATCCTCTCCTCAAGCAAAGATTTCTATCTTCAGGCAGGGTCGAGAAAATACCTGCTTATTTTTTGATCACTGAATTTCTTCTATTATCTGCAAGGCAGTAGTTACATGCTTGGTACTATTTAAGAGATCATTGAAAATATGGCGAATTACTCCAGTAGAATCAACCAAATAAGTTATTCGTCCATCTAATAACCCAAGAACTTTAGGGACACCCAACTTCTTTCTCAATGAATTATTTTCATCGCATAAGAGAGGGAAAGGAAGTTTATTCTTCTCTGCAAATTTCTTATGGCTTAACTGATTATCATTACAAACTCCCCAAACAACAGCTCCAAATAATTTAAATAAATCATACTTATCCCTAAAACCACACGCTTCAGCCGTGCATCCAGGCGTATCATCTTTAGGATAGAAGAATAAAACAAGTTTTTTCCCTTTAGATTCTTTACTAGTTCTATTTATCCCATCTTGGTCAAACAAGCAAAAATCAGGTAGTTTATCACCAATTTTTAAAGACATTCTCAGAGTAATTAGGAATAAATTGTACTAAACTTTGAAGGATCTGATCAGTTAAGATAGGCAGCATCTCTAGTTAAACCTCTCCAAAGTAAGCTCCCGATATAAAACAAGCCAGACAATGAGATAATAAAAAGTAAGGAAGAGAAATTCATAAAATTCCCATAAATCCAGCAGTCAAGCCGATCAAACAAAAGAAGCCAAATTCAACAAGATCGCGAAATGGCGTGTTTATTGCATTATAAATTGTTTGAGTCATATGCAAAGTTTGTAAAAGATTAGGAAGTTCAATTCTTAGTGAAGTCAAGTAGTACTTCATTAAACTCTTTCAAATATGCCTATTGAGAAAGCCACAAGAATTGAACCAGCAAGGAAAGTTGTGAGGAGTAATTGTAGGTTTTTCATGATTGTCATTAATTATTTTCATTTAAAATTGGTGATAGTGGGTTAGTAAATACCAGGGATAATCCAACCGAAAAATCCATAATTAATGATTAGGGCAAATAAACCAATCATCGCTAGTCGACCATTGGTTCTTTCAGCTATTGACCAGTAGTTATTATGCATTAAAAAACTCCTGGTATCACCTGACCTGTAGCTACATAGCTCATCATCAATGCCACAAATCCAATCATTGCCCACCTTCCATTAGCTTTTTCAGCTTCTTCTGGATAGCTGGTGTAATTTTCTTCAAGTTGCATTGGAGCTTCATAAGCAAACATATTTTGCTTGCCATATTCAGTGACTACTAAGCTTTTCTTAGCAGTAAGTGAAGGAGTTGAAGTTATCATTTCTTAAAAGATTCCAGGAATAATTTGACCTGTTGTGGCGTAAGAACCAAAGGCCGCAACAAAACCAATCATTGCAGCCCAGCCATTAAATTTTTCTGCGTCAGGTGTCATGATGTAAATAGTGATAGTGAATGAATGATTCAGAGTTAGTGAAAAATCAAAGCCTACAGCCTAGGTTTAATTGACCAGAGTCCAATAGATAGCCCAGTCTTATGGCTGCAGCTTGCTCACATCTAGAAAAACTTAATTGATTGTTAGTGATCCATTGCAGTTCATCTAACGTGATAATTCCAGATGTAATAGATGTAAGGAATAATTTACCTATTCCCATTTAATACCTCTCTAAAAACTAATTTGTAGAGATCTTTTTGTAAGCAGCCTGAAGCAATTGATGCAAAGGCTTGAAAGGATTGAATTCCATTTTCTATACAAGACCAGGAACAATTTGACCTGTTGTTAGATATGCACCGATAGCGGCCCAAAAACCCATCATCGCAGCCCATCCATTAATGCGTTCTGCAAGAAGCTTTTCTGGCTCAACTTGTGGCTTTTGTGATACTTTTTTCATTGGAAAGAAATTTACTTAAGAGAGAGAAGGCCAATACGGCCAACTTGTTAAGAACTATAACAGATATTATTACGAAGTGTGAAGGCTCGGTCGCTATTTTAGCCTAATAATAAGAGAATTAGGTCCATAAGCCCTTATTAAAGCTTTGATTTTAGTATTAAATAAAAGTCTATAAAAGTCTTATTTTAAATTTAAATACTATTAAATCATAGTAAATAGATCAGTAAAATTTATTTTTACTAGCAAGTTAGGCTTAATTAGCTATAGTTTTAATTATTAATTGACTTCAAGGTACAGAAAATAATTCTGGATTTGGTCGCACTTTTAAAAATTATTGAATATGCTAAAAATGCTTTTTCTATGAATATGGACGAACTTCAGACTTCATTAAATAGCTTTTCAATATGGCAAGCTATTCTTTGGTGTTACTATCCAATGGCTATGCTTGTAGCTTTAGAGCTTCTTGCAAGAAGTATTGACGATGATGATGATCAAGATGGAGGGAAGATGGTTCCAGCCTTGCAAAGTTACTCAGCGTAAGAGTTTCAGTTGAATAATACGAGTACCCATCGAAAGATATTCATCAAATATACCCCTCAAGAAAGTAGGTATATAGGTAGATAATATTCACTCGTTTAAACGAACTTTAATTACACTAAGAAGTCACAGAGGTAAGGCAGATATGACCTGTTTGTATTAGTAATAGAAGCCTGATTGAAATAGAATAAAGATATGAGGGTGAGAATGTCAGGCCATCCACACATCGCAATATCGCTGAGAACCCATGGCATCACAGGAACCACGCTACTGGCTAATGAAAACTTCCATTTTGGCAATGGACTAGGTTTTCAGAGAATCGAAAAGATTTATCCAAACTTACTCTCACTTAATTTCTCATTAATTTTAGTCAGTAATGACTTCTTCCTTCTGACGAAAATGAAATAAGAAACGACCTCCTATTAGAAGAGCAGGATCAACTACGATATATGCCAAGTTGGATATAGTTGATGCACTAATTCGAGCATTAGGAGGATCGAAATAAATTAAACAGGATCGAAACAATCAAACTGATAGCAATGCAACTAACAACTGGAAAATAAAAGGTTGAATTCTCACCTCTCAAAATTATATCTCCAGGCAATTGTCCTAAACCTATATGCTTTAAGTAAGGGTAGAGAAGACCTATAGCAGCAATTCCAAGTCCGAGTGTGATAAGTAATTTTTGCATTTCAAACGAGAGGTCTGATCAACTGTGTTAGTTCTAAACCCTTTTCAGGTACACACTCAGTTGGATATGAAATCACATTTTTCGCTGAAAAGCCTACTCCGATTGCAATCACTCCAATTACAAAGATCCATTTAGATCTCTCACTGACTAGAAGGTTTCTCATAGAACTAGAAAGTCGTAAGCGAAGGGTACAATGCCCTCCATCGACACAAGCATTTCTATAAATCTAATAAAAATCAATATCTAGCATTGGATTATGTTCTTAATATGAATTAATCGAATAACAACAAGAATAAGCTTAACTAGCCCCAATGAAAGCTAGTTATATAAAAGTTTTACGATTCCAAGCAAAATCTAAATTTATTTTATATTAAAAATACCAAGAGAAATACCTCATACAAAGAAACTAATAGATCATTAATTATGCCTAATTCAAATCTCTTCTCAACTATGAGAAGCTTCCTAATTTCCAGTAATTAATTAGATACAAAACAAGTAACCCGATTCTTTACAAATGAATATAGTTCTTGTGCTGGTCATTCCTCTATTTCTTATGGGATTCGTCTACATTCTGATCATCGTCAACAAAGGTCTTCCTTCGTGGATGGAAAGACTATCTGATAAAAGTGGGAACTATATGGACCTATGGGCTCATTACGATCACTGTTCTATCAATTCTGAAGTACTGGAGTAATAGTTAAATGACTCTCAGTTCTCATAGAAAACACAAAATTTATATCGCAGCAACTATGGGATATGGTCTTGGTCCAGAAGATCCAGAAGAAGTTTCCTACTACGAACAAATCATGAAAGAAATGAAGAAAGAGAGAGCTAATTGGAATCTAGGCATTGCTAGATCGGACTAAAATTTTTCTTGATTTTAGAGATAATAGAAAGAAGAAAAACCGAGATCGAAGTTTTATAAAAACTTTATTCAAACCTTAAGTATGCCATTAATCAATCATCATATTTTTTCCTTATGAAAAGAATCAACTTGATAAAGCCAAGTGAATTATCCGATCAACATCTCATTGCGATATATAGAGCAAGTTTTGTTAATTTACCGGACGTTTTTAACTCATATAATGAAATCTTAAACCCAAAAAGACTAATTCTTGTTGTTTAAGTTTCAAGAGTCACGCTTAGATGGTTGGATTAAGAAAATAAAGAACCAAATCTGACCAATTATAGGAATTAAATTTATGAAAATCCATTTCCTACTTTTACCAGAATCTCGAACTCGACGCATGGCGATTGAGACATTTGGAATCAATGAAACCCAGCAATAAAGGTCCGGTATGCCATCCCCAAGGAATATTTTTAGTAGAACAAAAATAATCCAGCTAACAAAAAATGCCGACCAAAAGTCTCCTCTTTTTGTTAGTCCTTCAAAATCAAGTATACGCGTCCAAAATCTTAGATAAGAATTAATCACCATTAGTACTGTTTAACTTGCTTAGTAAGTCTAGATAATATTTAAAAATCAAAAATGAACAAAAATGATCTGATATAAGAAGCCAGACTAAAAGAGCCTGCTTTGTCTAGATTAGCTATAAAAGACACAGAAGCTTCTTTTTTATGCGCCGTTTTTATTCTTCTGCAATTGCTGGAGCAATTCTTTTATTCGGAGCCACCTCTGTAAAGGCTGATTGGGATTATTGGGGGATCAAAAAACATCCCAATGCAGGTTCTTATGAATATTATATTTATACAATTGACTCGGAAACAGGTACTTCCACTTTAAGAAATACAAGAACCTTTAGCGGGTCAGCAAATCCTGTGACTTCGAGCTCTTATGTTGACCAGAATACAGGTGAATTAATAGTAGAACTTAGTGACTCTTCTCTTACTGGATACAACATAACAACAGATACTTGGTCCGATAAAGGTTCAACTTGGACATCGGGTTATTTGAATTACTGGAAAAAGCCTACTGTTACTGGGAATCAAGATGGCGGTTATAAAATCGAAATCAATGGTGAGAAAATGATTGAAAAGAAAGCTAATGGAGAGTTACATATTGGTGAAAACTCATGGATTACGAAAGAAGAGGATGGAATGCAAAAGGTTTGGGCCAAAGATAGTAATGGCAATTCAATACCTATAAATTACACAAATGGAACAAAATTGTTGATCAATGGTAGGGACGTCGAACAAGCTATAGATAATGTTGGTGCGTTAAGTGCTGCCTTAACAGGATTACCTACTGTTCCACAAGATTCACCAATGGCTTGCGGCATAGGTACTGGAACACATAGCAATAACTTTGCATTCTCTGGCGGTTGCGCCTCTCGAATAAATGAAAAACTAGCATTTAACGTTGCTGCTTCTTTTGTTCCAGGACAGCAGTATCAAGGCAACTTTGATAGCTCTTGGTCTGGTCGTGCTGGCTTTGTGTTCAAGCTAGGGAAAGTAAATAAGCCAAGTTTGATCAGCATGAATGATAAGAAAGCTCTAAAGGAAGAAATAAAGACACTAAAAGTTGAAAACCAAGAGATAAAAAGTTCAAATCAGCAACTAAAAGATCTAGTCCATGCTCAGAATCAACGACTTGAAAAATTAGAAAGAATTGCGCTCACCAATCAAAATGAGCAAAAAACAGCAACCTCTTTCTTGAATCTTTCCAATCTTTTTTCAACGATGAGAAGCTTCCTGATTTCTAGTAATTAATTAGAAATCTATTCTGTCATTCTCAAGATTAACTAGGAATAATTGTCCCCCATACGCCATCGATTGCTTCCTAGTTCAACCTCAGACCAAGTGTGTGTGCGTTTTGTCCTTGTCTTAAGCAAAGATTATTCTTTTCTCGATTTAAGAGATAATAGAAGCAAGCCAAAACTGATCGACTACTTCAGAAGTAAGAAAGGTACTACAGATAATGCAATCCCTGAGACAACTAAGAGAATTACAAAAGAATATCTAGGTTGTGTTGGATCTCTAGCTGAGTCTTCTGTCATCTGGCTAGTCTACTGTATCCCTACTCTGTTATTTCTTTTCAACTTATCTTCTTTATCAAGTGCTGGAGTCTGGCCTAGATTTCTTTAGCTAAATATTCAATATAATTTTTCAAAGTAAAACCATGAGAATCATTCTTATCTTTTACATAATCAATATCATCAACAAGGTCTATGTTATGTCCTGCCATTAGCTCCTTTACTCTGGCATTAAACCAATCTTTAGCAGGTTTCTCTATTGCATCTTTCTGGTGCTGTTGCCATAGATAAGTATCAAACGCTTTTATAGCATCTTCTCTGCTCCACTTTGGTAGTCCTATAAAGTGATTCTTTACTGGACAATCTTTCCTATTAATAAAGTGCTTTTTAGCAGTTTTAGACATTCCTCTTAAATACCGTTCTCTAGCAAGTGGGTTTTTAACTAGCAACTGACCTGCAGTATTTTCGTCTTTGACTTGAAGCTCTCTGACTTCCTTTTGACCTAAGACTTGTATTGGGTCCATAGCTAGTTAGCTTTTCTAAGTTCAATCAATTTCGACTGCAACTCTTTGAATTCATTTTTCCAGTAATTAATCACAGAATCAGGGATAATTTTGTTGAGAGGCATGAGTTGAATCTATTGAGGAAGAAATAAACGTTTCATCTTCTCTTTCTAGCAGTTTTTAAACTCTCTTCATCTTGAGCAAGAATAGAAAAAGCTAAAGAGATTCGTCTCAATATCAGATCTATATCAGGAAACAATCTAGATGTGACTAATCTCACAATCACCATTGAAGTAAATCAATACACCTTTGATGAATCCAAGCGATAGTTAATCCATCGCAGGGATACATCCCTCATAACCTTCTCAAAACAATGAACAATTCTGAACTAACCCTTGATCAACTGCGTCAAATATCTGGTAGTGGTTTAAATCCTGATTCGATGAGACCTATTTCTTCTAATCCAACCCCTCACCCTTCTCCTACTTTGCAATTAAGTCCATATGGGACAAGGAACTTGAAGGCTGGGGTTTGGTTGCAAAAGCAGCAACAAATTCTTAGAGCTGGAATCTGGTTGCAACAAGCTCGTTAGATTAAGAATTACTTAGAAATGAAAAAGCTCTGCTTAAGCAGAGCTTTTTCATTTCTTATGCTAATAATAGATGAACCCAGTAGAGAATTTAATCAAACCAAGAACCAAGAGATCTAGTCGCTAAACAAAATGAGCGTTTAGAGCAGCTAAACCGTATTGCACTTGCCTAACAAAGCCAGCAGAAAACAGCCCACTCCTTCCCCATCATCTCAACCTTCTTCTCAACACTTAGAAGCCTCCTGATTTCTAGTAATTAATTAGAAATCTATTCTGCCATTCTCAAAATCAGTTAGGACTAATTTTTCTCCATACCCCATCGATTTATTTCTAGTTCAAACCTCAGAACAAGTCTGTGTGCGTTTTGTCCTTATCTAAAGCAAAGATTATTCTTTTCTCGATTTAAGAGATAAGAGAAGCAATTAAAAGATCTGCTGAACAGCTTCTGTTCAAACTGCCACTTTTAGCCAAAGATCCAATTCATACCATTCCTTCTCAAGAAATTAACTACTGGCAATGAAGTGTGATGAAACAACAGAAGGCCCCTATACGAACTTTTTAACTGTCTTTCATCAATTTATTCTCTTTTCCACTTCTTGTTGCTATTAATAAACAAGACATGGATTTTTAGCATTCACTTTTTCTTTACAGAATAAGGGTTTTATTCCCTAACTAAAAAACAACGCCTATTTTCGAGGTATCTATAGCATGACTTCACTTGTTAAAAAAGCGATTGAGTTCTTTAATAGAAAAAAAGAAGGCCTCATTGAACTGAGCTACCAGCCTAGAGTTTTTAAAGCAACAAAAGATGACGAAAAAGTTTACTCATTAACTCGTGAATTGATAAATGCTCAATTTCAACTTTGTGATGATGAATTAACCAATAGGCTTTGGGAGGAAATAGTCAATCTCAATATTGATCCTGAACGTATAATCAATCTGATGTATAAATGCGATTCACATGATGATTTTACGGCCATGGTTGATAAAGACTCTAAATCCTTACAAAGTTCTTTTAAAATGAACTAAGCAATTTAAAAAGCTTAAAATGAGAAGATATCTTTTTTGTATCATCTAGTACAAACCTAAATCTTAAAAAATGTTTTATTCTGAAAAGTTATAATTAGCCATGCTTAACAAAGGAATCAAGGGTCATAGGGAGAGAAATGTTTTTAAAAATACACTTGCTCGAGATATTTATGCAATGAAAAAGGTATTGAAAATGCTCCAAGAAGGTTTTTTTACCTGGATTGGAGAATTAGGGAGTAGCAAATATTAAACCAGAACACAGGTTTAGGGAATGAGTCTTAACTAATTGATCAAAGGTAAAAGCAAAGTATCAATTAATACACTAATAGAAATCATCTATCATTTATCAAATCTGTGTAAATCGATACAACAAGAAACCCCAAAGAAAATATTAATAGTAATACACCAATACAACAACTCTAATTTTTAGCTATTAACCAAAATAGCTAAAATAAGCAAATGAAAAGTTACTTAGAAAATAAAAAATTAAATAAGGTTGAAAGAAACAAAGCCGAGAAAGATGGCCTATTAGTTGGCAAGCAAATAGAAGAGTTTGCAAAAATTGGTTGGGAAAAAATGGATAAAACTGATTTAGAACTTAGATTGAAATGGTATGGTTTTTTTTGGCGCCCCAAAACACCAGGTAAATTTATGCTGCGCCTTAGAATACCCAATGGAATCTTAACTGCTAAGCAATTAAGAATAATTGCTTCTATAGTTGCCAGGTATGACGAAAATGGAAGTTGCGATATAACAACAAGACAAAATTTACAGCTAAGAGGCATATTAATTAATGATCTTCCGGAGATACTTAAAAGAATAAAAGAGTCAGGTCTTGAAACAATTCAATCTGGCTTTGATAATCCTAGAAATGTAACTGGTAATCCTTTAGCAGGGATAGATCCTTATGAAATTATAGATACTAGACCTTACACATTAAAACTAGATAAATTTCTTACTAATGAAGGAAAGGGTAATTCTGAATTTTCTAATCTACCTAGAAAATGGAACACAGCAGTTGCAGGGTCAGCAGATAATTTTCTTCTTCATAATGATATTATTTTTCATCCTATAAAAAAAGGAAGTCAACTAGGCTTTGGAGTATGGGTTGGAGGCATACTTTCTTCACAATTAAATGACTATGCTGTACCATTAAATATTTGGATAAAGAAAAATGATATATGTAATTTAACTGGTATAATTATTTCTATATGGAGAGACAATGGTGAGAGAGAAAAAAGACATAAAGGAAGGTTTAGATATTATTTAAATGAAATAGGTATATCAGAATTTAGAAACTTAGTTGAACAGAGATTTGGGCCATTAGAAAATGACCCAGGCTCATCATTTTCAGAAAAACCACGTTCCATATTTGGAATTCACCCTCAAAAGCAGAGGGATCTACACTACGCAGGTATTCATGTTCCTGTAGGGAGGTTAAGCTCAGAAGATCTTCAAGACATAGCAACCACAAGCATAACTTTTGGGAGCGGAGAAGTACGCCTTACTGAAGATCAAAATATAATTATTATTGATATTGAAAAAGGAAAGTTAAGTGATTTTAAAAATGATAATTTATTTAAAAAATTTAGTTTAAATCCTAATCCAATTTCTGCTGGAACTATTGCTTGTACTGGGAAAACATATTGTAGTTTTGCTCAAACAAGTACTAAAGAAAACGCTACCAAAATAGCGAAAGAACTCGAAGCAGAAATTGAATTGCCTGAAGAGATAAAAATTCATTGGACAGGTTGCCCAAACAGCTGTGGGCAAGCCTATATGGGTGCAATTGGATTGACTGGAACAAAAGCGAAGAATAATTTAGGGAAAATGGTTGATGCCTTCAACATAACTATAGGGGGAGCGCAAGGTGCAAATAATAAAATTGGGGAATTGAAGTATAAAGGTGTGATGATTGATGATTTAAAAGATAAATTAAAATATATTTTGATTGAAAGCTACTCAGCAAAGCCTAGAAAAGAAAGATCTCAAGAGCCTATTAGTTTTCTGAAATACCCTAAAGAGCTAATAGGAAAGTTAATAAAAAGCAGTCAAGCGCCTTAGTCTGCTTCTCACCAAAACTAATTATCATTACAAACCTATGAAACAAAAATCTAAAGGTCACTTCTCTAAATTTATCAGCTGGCTCATGAGGATCGGTGATGAACTTCCAGAGATTAATAGAGAAAAAGGAGGTCAAGATTTTTTCTCTAAAATAATGAATCGTATTAGCAATTAATAGATTTATTATCCCCAAAAATTCAGAAACTAATGCAAGAAATGGAATCTAATTCTTCCCAAATGGACTATGTGCTACCTAATGAATTGGTAGATGGAATGATTGCTGCTGGAGGTAAGAAATCTACTGTAAGCATTAAAAATCTAATGGTCAGAGGTTTTTATTCAGGAGCAATACTGGGTTTAGCAACTTGTTTAGCAATTACAGTTGGGATCCAATCTGGCATGCCTTTCTTAGGTTCAGTTATTTTCCCATTTGGATTTGCCAGTATTGTGCTATTTGGGATGGAGTTAGTAACTGGTAATTTTGCATTATTACCTATGGCAACCTGGGCAGGAAGGTCCTCATGGAGAAATACATTTAGAAATTGGACTTGGGTTTGGATAGGGAATTTTCTGGGAACATTTTTAGTAGCAGTTTTACTATCAATTAGTCTGACAAGTGCAGGAAATGTAGATCCTCTAGCAGCAGCTGAAGGGGGCAAGGGATGGGCTGTTGTAGCTGCAAAGATTATTGCTCTTAATAAATCAAATGTTCTTACTAAATATGAGGCTCTAGGGTCTACAGGGTTTTTCCTCGCATTCTTAAGAGGCGTAATTGCAAACTGGCTTGTATGCCTTGGAGTAACAATGGCTCTTGTGAGCAAAAGTGTCCCAGGTAAACTTCTGGCTTGTTGGTTGCCCATTACAGCATTCCAAACAATGGGAATGGAGCACATAGTAGTCAATATGTTTTTACATACAGCTGGGCCATTAATGGGGTCTGGAGTTCCATTCTACAAAGTTATTTTCTGGAACTTTTTACCTGTGACTTTGGGAAATGTTATTGGTGGAATGGTATTCATTGGAATGTTGTTCTACAGCACTCATCGCACAAAAATGTCTAATGTTTTACCAACAGTTCATGATGAGAAATTAGAAAGAGAATTAGCTGCCGAGCTTGGTGCAAGGTGATTAAAAGTTCCCTGATTTGCAAAGAAGAAGTTCTACGAGAGAAAATTTATCTAACGAGAAAGAGCTCATCTCTTGATCCTTCATGGTTAGCTGATGTTTACTCCACTAGTCTTGCAGAAGATCTTCGCTATTCAATCTCAGAACGCCTAGGCTGGTTAGGCGCAGAAGGGTGGCAACAGCTAAAAAGACTTATTGATCAGGAAGGTGTTCAACCTGAATTCATTTATGCATCTGGCTTGTGCCATCAGAATGAAGCCAGAGATTGGCTATTTAGTCAACTCAATTGCAAAAGTAAATTTCAATTGGAAACTCTTCAAGCACTCAGTTGTTGGGGAGGGGATTTTTCAATTAAACTATTAAAAAATATCTTATCTGATGAGTCTCAGGCTATTCGATTAGCAGGGTTGGAGATATTAAAATTTAAATCTCATCAAATCAATGATGAATTACTCATTGAGATTCTAAAAGAACCAATTAGCGACTTTCGTGAAGCAGTAGTGTTAAAAGCCATTCGTATTCTTCAAAGAAGAGATGGGATAATGGTCTGTAATGAACTTGCAAAGATAGTGAAGCATAACCATGAAACAACCTCCAATGCAGCTCTAATAGCCTTAGGGTCTATTGCAAATACAAATAGCATTAAAGTCTTATTACAACTAAGCCAATCATTAAAAAATGGTCAAAAAAAAGAAATGGCTATAAAACAGCTATCTCAGCAATATAGATAAAATAGGATAAAGGAATGAGGCTGAGGATCTTAATCCATCCACACATCGGGATATCGCTGAGATCCCATGACATCACAGGAATCTAACTACTGGCTAATGAACAATGCACCTATAAGTATAGACAGGGATTAGAAGGAATCCGAGAAATCCATTCACACAAAATTCACACATCCCCACTCAATCGAGAAACCATGTAGCTAAAGAGGTTGGTCTAAATATCAGATCTATATCAGGTAACAATCTAGATGTGACTAATCTCACAACCGCCATTGAAGTAAATCAATGCACCTTTAATTAATCCAAGAGATAGTTAATACATCGCAGGGACTTACCCCTCACAACTTTTTAAGACAATGAACAACTCTGAACTAACTCTTGATCAACTAGCTGAAATCAATGGTGGAATTGTCGATTTTGGTGGAAGCGGATTCAAAGTTTCAACAACAGTAAGAGAAAAAGGTTGGTGGACAGTTGACGGAGCAGACTTTAAAGCAGTTATGAATTCTAAGTTTCAATCAGTTGGTTTAAAAATTACTCCAGTTGCTGGTCTCAATTTTGATAAAGGAAGTAAATTGATGTGTCTTCCAAGTTGCACATGAACTCCAGTCCCAACAAATTATTCTACAAAGAATAACTTGCTCAATAAGATACGTTAAAGCAATCCCTCTAGAAGCCCTACTTAGGTGGGGCTTTTTAATATTTGTGCAAATAATCAATAAACTAGCTATGAGTAAGAAAGATCATTATTAGTGCAATGTCAGAAAAGAAGATCAATAAATACTCTTCTGAGGAAATAAACGATGAATTATCCTTTAATGATCTCAAAAATATCGCTGGTGGAGTGAAAATAACTGAAGAAAGCATTACCAAATCAAACAATGGTCTTATTGACTTTGGTGGTTCTGGTAACGCTGGCGACAGCAATGCAGATTGGGATTTCAATGACTTAGACACATCACACCGATATGAGCAAGCTAATGAAGATTCAATAGCATCAATGGCACCAACTATTAATGCGATGTATGGGGGAGCAGTGACTCCAAGCTCAATTTCCATAGATATAGGTGTTAATTATGAGTCAGGAATGGCTATTGATGATGTACCCTCGGATGTAAATATTAGTGAGTCTTCTTCTGATGATAGGAATCCGTCTGATGAAGACTATCATGATCGCTCATCAACAACTAAAACTACAACTATCGTCAATTCAGATGGTACAACAACTGTAGTAGAGACGACTACAACAACTTCAGAGGGGTCACAGACCAGCAGTGGAAATAGCGATAACGGAGATACTCCTGCAGATCGTTTTATTAATACACAAGGCGGTGAAAATTCCTCTCCTGGAAGCAATAGTGAAAATACAACAAGAACTACTACTACTAGAGATTCAACACCTGATGAGCGTTCTGGCTCCACTACTACAACTACAACTACTAATGAGGAGGGAGGACCATCTGCCAATGAAGAAATCTCTTTAGAGCGAGGTTCAATTTCCTTTGATATTGAAGAAGATATCCCTTCAAATGTGAATATCAATGGTTCTTCTTCTAACTAGTCTGAACCCCGTCTAATAATCAAGCGCATTACAAAAGAATATATAGGTTCTGTTGTTCCAAGGAAAATACAGTTAAATCTCTCCATATATGTGTTCGTTTTATCGTCGTCTAAAGCAAAGGTCATGCTTTTCTTGATTTAAGAGATAATAGAAGTAAGAAAAAACCGAAATCGAAGGTTTATTCAAACTTTATTCAAACCATCCAATTTCGCTGAGATCCCATAGCAAAAAAGGAACCTCGCTACTGGCTAATGAACATACATTTATATCAAGTGATCTCAGCTTTTGATCAAAGTCGATTCGAACTTTTTCTTAAACCCGCAAACACTACTGATTCGTTGAATAAAACCTGCAAAAGAAAACTCACTAAATCAAAGAAATAAACGCAGAAATTTTAAACCCACCCTTATGAAAGCTAGTTATATAAAAGGTTTACAATTCCAAGCAAACTCTAAATTTATTTTATATTAAGAATACCAAGAGAAATAACTCATACAAAAAAACTAATAGAGCATTAATTATGCCTAATTCAAATCATTCCATAACAGGTAAATCGTCTTTTTATAAAAAACATGTTGTTCCAAATATAGATGAGCTTGAGGAGCTACGAAAAAGCCTCCAACCTGCAAGAAATGTACTTTTAATCTTAACGATTTTAGTTCTTTTATTTGTCCCTATAGTGGCATATTCCTTTTTCGGGAAGTGGCTAGGCTCTATATACGTTTACCCTTTTATTATAGGCTGTGCTTTTAAATTAGATAAATGGATAGCTGAGTCATATATTACTTCTTTTAAAGATAAGATCATTAGACCTCTTGTTCATTCTTTTGGCCATGAATTAGATTATGAGCCTAATGAAACTATCCCGCTAGAGATTTATAAGGATAGTAGATTATTTGAAAACTCTGTTTCTAGATATCATGGAGATGATTGTATTACAGGAATCATAGGTAAGACTAAGGTTTTGTTGGGCGAAGTCCATCATCAACAATCAAGTAATAATAGGAAGAGTAGTCGTCTTTATACAATTTTCCATGGCTTATTCTGCATAGCCGACTTTAATAAACATCTCAATGGTGCAACAGTCGTTGTTCCTGATGTTAATGAACGTCTTTTAGGAGGCTTAGGTAAATCTATTCAGAAAATAAAAAAACATAATGATCTTCCTCTAGTAACACTTGAAAATCAAGAATTTGAAAAGTTATTTGCTGTTTATAGTGACGATGAGAATGAAGCAAGATATATCTTGACTCCTGATATGATGGAAAGAATAATTTCATTTAGCAGTAAACATAATAATCAAAGAAAAGTGCGTATATCATTTTTTGATCAATTTGTATATATAGCAATTCATAGCGGGGCACTGTTTGAGCCAAAATTATCTAGGGTCATCACAAAAGAAGACATTGACGGTCATTTCGATGACATGGAATTAGCGATTGGAATAATAGAAGATTTAAATTTAAATCTTAGAATTTGGACAAAAGATTGAATTCGATTTATTGAAGTGGAAAAGAAAAGAGTTTTTCATTGTTTTTCTGAGAATTTCTATTAAATGAGAAAATTTATATTTTTTCAATTGGTGCCATTGTTAATCCTTTGCTAATCAGTTGCTGATGATATAGCTCTGCCTGTTCAAGCGGGCCTCTCCAAACTTCCGCCGAACCTTCCCTATCTACTTCGATGGCAAGTAGCCATGATCTTTTTTCACTCATTCCTGGGATGATTGTCACAAGACAATTTGCCACATGTTCAAACGTATTAAAATTATCATCAAGAACTATTATCCTTGCTTCTGGATATTTTCTTTTTGTTGCCTTTGGATCTAAGACTGTAGTAGTTGAAGTAGTTTCTTGATCCATAAAAATGGGGGCGATGTCCACAAGGTAAATCGACTGTCAACCGAGCTTTCAGTTTATACGTAACAGTCATCCCCAAGACTTAAGGGATTACAGCAACCCAAGAGAAAGCAAGTCCTATCCCTATCCAAATTCCAGCAAATAAATTGCGACCATTCAATCCAAATTTATCAAAAACTGTTTGAGTGGATTGTGTGACAAGTAATAGTAAAAATAGTTGTGCAAGAAGAAGACCTAAAAAGTATCCAATCAGAGGTGTAGGTTCTGCTCCAACAATGGTGCTTCCAAGCAAGTAGCCATGTAGGGAAAACATCGGCAAAAGCCATTTTGAGCTCACAAGATTCAGAACAATTAAGCCTTCTACAGCCAAAGTTAGAGAAACAAGTGCTTCCGCCCAAGGAGCTACTAAATCAGGCAAGGGCTGCAATTGTACTAATGCACTTCCTGCAAATCCAACAGCTAAAAGTGGAAAAATCCATTTCATGGATCTCTTTAATCCAACCAGTGCAATTCCTAACATAAAAAGTAAATGATCAGGTCCAAGCAATGGATGACCGATACCACTAAGAAGAGCTTGCCATACTGAAAGATCAGTACTCTCTCCCATTCCAAAAGGATGATGAGCTAAAGCTGAGTTTGATAAGAAAGTAAGTAATAAAAATAATGGCGTTAAAACTGCAAGAGAGTACTTGCGCACCAAAGAGTGAAACGTCATAAGTCGATCCTCGTCGAATTGTAAAGAAGGCGGGCATTCTGACTGGTATCGAAGATTCTCGATACATCACAGTTGCGGGACAGCAGCGGATTCGCACCACTTTTCCCCATTACTTCCAATAGCTGAACACCATTAGAACCTCATAAACAATTAAAACACTTTATGAGCATGCAGCTGAATGGGCTGAATACCTAGAGTTGGAAACCACTCCAGTATTTACCGATAAAGAAGCGGTTCCAATATGCGCAAAAATCTACAGTTAAACCCAAAACAAATCCATTACACCTGATGGTTAATTGCATAAAAAGGACTGACAAAAGTCAGTCCTTTTTATGTATCAACATATTTTTTAATACTGCAGAGTTTTATTGAGCTATTAGATTTATTTGAGTTATTTAAATCATATGAATTCAGCTCTTACCAAAGCCTCAAATATCAAGTTAAACAGATTCTCCAAGATCACTCTTACGTTGACCTCCTCAACTATTTTCCTTTACGGATTGGGGCAAGCACCGATCTTCAAGAATTTCCTTGCCAGTGCTTTCTCTTGCTCAGGTGCAGGTTAATCAAACTTGCGATCTCAAATCAAATAATGAATTGGGCTGACTAAGGTCAGTCCTTTTTTGTCAGTAATTTTGAATAGTTACTAGAAAGCTTTGAGACCTGAGACATTGCTTTCGAATGTACTGACACAGCTGTGTTTATAGGTGCCTCAGAGATTTTGATTCTCCTGAGTCAGTTGAGGCGACAATATTTACGAGATCAGCCATCCGACAACTATATCCCCATTCATTGTCATACCAAATATAGACTTCAAGTTGAGTTTTGTTGACCACCATGGTTGAGAGAGCATCAATGATTGAACTCCTGGAGTCATTGACATAATCAATAGAGACAAGTGGTTTTTCTTCGTAACCGAGTATTCATTTTAGTTCTCTTTCTGAAGATTCTTTGAACGCCATCCTGTCAATTGTTCTAGGGCAACGTTAGCTACATTTAATTTCCATCGCGTAAAAACTTTGCCTAGTTGAAGTATAAGGGAAGCAAGAGTTTGCATAAGTCTCTTCGATTATGAAAATAATCATTCAAAGAAGAAATCTCTATAAATTCAATCATCCTTATATTTGTAAATCATATTTACTTACTACCCCTAGCTCAAATAGTGAAGCATTCACACTTGTAGAGCTAATTGTAGTAGTAGTGATCATTGGCGTACTGTCAGCTATAGCAATACCTAGCTTTTTAAATTTTGCCAACAAAGCTACAGAGCTAGAGGGATCTACAGCGGTCAATTCTTTTATAAAAGCAGGTCAAATGTGTTATTTAGATCAAGGCACTTTGCCTAAAAATGCTGGAGAATTATCTCAATGTATTCCAGTACCTGCATGCCAATGGGCTGCCCATCTCAAAGGAAAACAAATCTGCAAAACATGGAAACCATTAGAAATGGGAAGAGATAATCCAAGCACGCCCCAATGGAATAGCCCAAGTGGTTTTTTTAATATAAGGATGAGCCAAAGTTGGCCAAGATTACACATTAGATCTATTCCCTATTTCAGTAACGCATCTGGGGCGTCGGCATGTTTTAACGCGGAAACTGGATCTACCTCTATAGGTTTATTTCAAACAAACCCGTCTTATTACACTTCCGGCAAACGTCATGTAGGCATAGGAACTAATAATGATGTCCCAGAGCTTCAATGTTAAAGAGGTCAATGAAACGCTTACTACTTCCTTTAATCGCTGCTTTAGCGATACCAACAACTGCTAATGCACAAAGTTATTGGTTGATATTAACTTATGGAAAGGCTGATGTTAATGGGGCAGGAGGTGTAGAAAAAATAGAAATGGCTAGTTCAGAAGCATGTGAAAAGGAAGGGAGAAGGTGGGAAAATAGCCCAACTCAAGGTTCGCACAGTAAATTGAGAAGATTTCATTGCGTTGTAGGTAAATAAAAAACAATAGAAATTTCTGAAGCCTATTAACGTGGCAACCAGGGACACGTAGCCCCCATACATGCCCTCCAAAAAATTGCAATTAAGCCGTGATCTTTTTCTTGCCACTTGAAATATAACCAACTTTCAACCTTCTGATTTTTCCATCTTCCCAAATCCAAAAAACAGGGTCAGCTGCTTTTGCTTTCTGCAAGTCCCTTTGATGCCTCAAACTAACAGGCTGAAATTCCTTAGTTGGATCGAAATCGCTATCTCTAACTGCCTGATTCAATACAATACTGCCTTCTGGCCCCGAAACAGATCGGTGATAAGTACCAATAGGTATCTGGAGAGCACCCATTTTTTGGTTGAGATATATCACATGATGAGGCTCTTCCCATTCGGGGTTGAGCAAAGTAAAAGTACGATTCCCCGCTAAGACCAAATTGTGGTCAACCTGGTGATGATGCACATAATACTGCTCAATTTCATTGTCATTTGGAGGAGACATTGTCCTTCCATGATGAATGACTACATCAGATCCATTAGAGCCCTTGACTCCTGCATCAAAGAAAGTGACTTGAGGTGTTTCCCTAAACACATTCGTGGGAACAAAGTTTAGAGAAGTCTTTTTTGTACTTTTCGATTGATTCCACTGAACGTTAATTTGTATTGAGTCATCTAGATTTCTCAAAACAGGACAGTCCTTCGTGGCCTTTTGAAGAACCTTTAATTGACCAGACTCTAAATCACTTGGCATCTCAATTTTTAGTAATAAAGATTCAATCTTGCGTGGACCATGAGTTGTCATCTTCTTTTCAATTTCAACTATTATCTCACCTAATTCCCAACCTTTTTCTTTTGATGTAATTCCCATCACTGTAAGGAAACAAGTGCCTACTGCTGTCGCCAATAAATCAGTAGGAGCAAAATTTTCCCCTTTTCCCGCATGATCAACAGGTGCATCAGTTCTAAGTGTTTGCCCAGAATGCACATGCTGAGCTTCTGTATGCAAATCCCCTAAATAACGACAAAAAATTCTGTCTACACTTCGTAGAGTTTACAAGTAGATTTAGCAGGATGAAGTTTGCATTCCTCTTCCCAAAATAAATCTTGTTTTTGTTGTGGTAATTCATAAGAGAAGCCGTGAATATAATCAAGATCTCTCAATGGATTTGGAAATACTGTAAAAGGAGTTCTGAGTTTCATAATCCTCCTGTTCAGTTAATTCATTTTTAACACATTCTTGTAAATTATATATAGGGCTTTTACGAAAGTATTTAGACTGTACGGTCCTTACTAATCAAAGTGTTATTAACCGTATTAAGTGATATTTACCGTATATATTTCTACGGTTTACATGATTAGTGATTTCTAAAACTAGAGGCAAAATGATACTATTCCCGCACGGAACATCATGTACACATCCTTATTTGACACAGTTCTCTTCGACTCATTCTTTTCTCCTATTAGGACTGTTTATGTTGTCTCTGATAGTCAACTAGAGGAGATAAAACGTAAGCAAAGCCAAGAGGAGCTCGACAATCTTGAAGCTTCACGCAAAAGACTTGAGGAGAACTATCAGTCACGTATCAAAATCATTGATGAACGTAAGCATGAACTTCACGAAGAACTCAACGCGCTAGCACCAGCAGCAGAAAAAAAAACCAAGCCTGCTGCTGAAGAAACTGAAAAGTGCGCTGTTAAGGCTTAAGCCTTTTAACTAGCCGAGTGATGGGGATCACTAAATAGGTATAAAGGGGCCTTATCAGGCCCCTTTATTTTTAAAAGTTCATATGAATTTCCTCAATGACAACCAAAAAAGGAAACACGTAAAGAAATTTTTAGACATGAAGAAGGGGGACGTATTTCGATGTCCCCCTTTGAGTCCAGCTCTTATTTTAATACCAACGAGCTCGGACTCCTATCTAATTTCTAATCAACTAAAAACAACTCGCAAAGAGTATAAACACCTCTTTTGATCTTTACTCGCATAAAAAATTGAGGTCAAGATAGATCAAAAGAATAAAAGGGCGATGGAATTCAATCTACAAGTTCTGATTAAAACGATCATCTCTTCATCAGTTGCTACTTCCCCACTCGCAAGATAATTCACACTCAGTGAGACTTTCATTCTCAAGACGACTTAAAATTCTAGCCATATCAACTGATGAGAGACTTCCATCAGCATTCCATTTAAGAGTTGTTTTTCGCTGAACTGGAATGCATTCTTTATTTCTTGGTGAGGGAAGAAATTTAACCTTTTTATTTTCAAGACAATCTAAATAGGATTTAGCAGCATGAAGATCTGCTGTGTAAGTACATTTATTTAAAGAACAAGCTCTAAACATTCTGCCAGTCAGACCTTGCAAGCAAACAATTGAGCCACCATGAGGAGTTGTATGAAAAGGCTTTTGAATGGTCATTGCTCACTCTCCATTACTAGAAGGTTGGCTAGTTTTGTAGCAATGGCTACCAAATAGCAATAGGTCTTAATGCTCAAGCATTAAGCTCGTTGCCATTCACAAAGGTCTTTTTATTAAGATAATTACCCTGGGATCTATTGCTATAGCTATCAAAAACTACTGATCAAGAAAAGATAATAACTGTCAATTGCGATCTGTTAGTTATTAGTAATCAAAACTTGATTGAAATAGAATAAAGAAATGAGGGTGAGAATGTTAATCCATCCACACACCATCCACACATCGCAATATCGCTGAGATCCCATAGCATCACAAGAACCAAACTACTGGCTAATGAAAAGTTCCCTTTAGTTGATAGCAACCGATCTCAGCGAATTAGGAATTTCTATTCAAACTTTATTCAAACCTATTTATCTTTAATCTATAAATCCAATATCCAAGTATTAAGCAGCAAATGATATTCGGCAAAAGTAATTCAAATAAGTATGAAATATATATACCAAAAAAGGATAGTAATATATATCGAATAACAACCTGATTAGAGAACTTCATACCATGAATAGTAAGAATTAGGATCTGCTGAAGATTGCTCCGATTTTTAAAAGAATTGCACTAGCAAATACTTAGGTTAAGTAGTAATCGTTTCATACCCCTTTCTAGCAGTTTTTGAAAGTTACTTCATTTTGAGCAAGAATAGTAGCAAGCAGAAGCATTGCAAATGAATATTTTTCTAGCGTTGATCGTTCCTATATTAATTCTTGGATTCGTTTACATACTGATCATCGACAACAAAGGGCTTCCTCCATGGATGAAACGACTATCTGATAACAGTGGAACTATATGGACCTACGGAGTTATTGCGATCACTGTTCTATCAATTCTAAAGTACTGGAATAATAGTTAAATGACTCTTAGTCCTCATAGGCAACACAAAATTTATATCGCAGCAACTATGGAATATGGTCTGGGTTCAAACGATCCAGAAGAAGTTTCCTATTACAAGCAAGTCAAGAAAGAGATGAAGGCAGATAGAGAAAAAAGAAATCTAGGAATATCGAGAAAGGATTAATTTTCTAAAAAACATTCTTTCCTTGATTTAAGAGATAATAGAAGCAAGAAAAAACCGAGATCAAATGTTTATTCAAACCCTAAAATTTCTTAAGATCAATTTTTATGAGTGAAATTAACTTCAAAAATTTCTACTTAAATACTGTAACTAGTCTCTGGCTATTATTTAGGCAAGTATCTATCTTCAAAATATCAATGAGTCATCAATGAAAATTCAAAACACTTCAATTGCTGCTGCACTTTCGTTAATACCTCTCGGACAACCTTTAGTGAACAGCACTCTTGCTGCTGTTACGTCTACTGCTGTAATACTTTCTGTTCCTCAGAGAGTAAATGCAGAAAATGCATATTTCTATTACAAGCGTGCTAATGACAAATTCAATCGCGGAGTCTATAAAGGCGATTGTTCCGGAGCAATTGCCGATTACAACAAAGCAATAGAAATCGATCCAAAGTCTTTTTCATCTACGCCAACTACATATAACCGACGTGGAATTTGCAAGAGTTTGACTAAAGATCATTCTGGAGCGATCGCTGATTTCAGTAAGGCAATCGAAATTGATTCAAAGTTTTCAGTTGCTTATCTCAACCGAGGGAGCTCTAAGCTCGAATTAAAGGATTATCAAGGTGCAATTGCTGATTTCAACAAAGCAATAGAAATTGATCCAAAGTTTGGGATGGCATTTAAAGCTCGAGGAAGTATAAGAAAAATACAAGGAGAAATGAAAGGTGCTTGTTCTGATTGGAGAAAAGCATCATCTTTTGGTCTTGATACTGTCAAAAAAAAATCATCTCTTGATACTGTTAAATTAATAAATAAGCATTGCGGACCGTTTAACTTAAAACTGCTGTTAAATAGATTGCAGATGAGTTAACGATACAAAATGTATTGATGATGATGATTCATAGAAAGTAGAAATTGTGAACAAATAGAAAAACTGGAAAAGATTGCACTCGCAAATCAAAGCGCCCAAAAAACAGCAAAGTCTTTCTTCAACATTTCCAATCTCTTCTCAACGATGAGAAACTTCCTGATTTCTAATAATTAATTAGAGATCTATTAAGTCATCCTCAAGATCAGCTAGGAATAATTTGCCCCCCATACCCCATCGATTTCTTTCTAGTTCAACCTCAGACCAAGTGTGTGTGCGTTTTGTCCTTATCTAAAGCAAAGATCATTCTTTTCTCGATTTAAGAGATAATAGAAGCAAGAAAAAACCGAGATCGAAGGTTTATTCAAACTTTGTTCAAACCATCAACTTTCGCTGAGATCCCTTGCCATGAATAAGAGTATTAACTACTGGCTAATGAAAAGTGAGCCAGTAGTTATACCAAGGGATCTAAGGAACTCGCTAAATTCTATTCTAGCAAAATTCTAGCAAGCTAGGACTACGTTCTCAGCGAACCGTCTAGATTTACCCAAGCTTTCTCTTACTTATTTCTCTTTACTTTTACAATTAATTTTCAACAATTAATTTTACTAAAGTAAAAGCATCTACTTCCTTCTCTGAGGAATTAAGTGTCTTGCTCCTTTCCAGCTGCAGCTCTTCGTCCATCTAAATAATCTAGTTCTTCCCTCTGTCGATCTCATGGTTTGTTTAGAATTAAGAATCTCCCTATCGGGAATGATCTATTGGTCTTTAAGCAGAAAAAGTTCTAATAATAGAGAAGAAACCATAAGTATTTGATGGGTTTAAACACCCTAAATAGTCTTCTTCAAGCAAAAATTTGTACTTTCATATAATATGTATATAATAAAATTAACAGAATAATTAATAAAAATATGGGTCCACTAATTCCTATTATTTTAATAATTCTTGTAGTAGCAAGTGCACCTTTTATCGGGATATATGCTATTTATAA
This sequence comes from Prochlorococcus sp. AG-363-B11, assembly GCA_003278425.1. Lineage (GTDB taxonomy): Bacteria > Cyanobacteriota > Cyanobacteriia > PCC-6307 > Cyanobiaceae > Prochlorococcus_E. Next base: position 32,772 of record QCFE01000004.1, read on the forward strand.
ATGCATTAAAATAATAAAAAACAAAGAGGATATTAGAGCTCTTATTCCATTTATATTAGTCTTAATAATTTGCTCAGGTGTTATAAATAGCTGCCATATGTCTATGCAAGAATCAAGTAGGAAAGGAGTGCAAAAAGAAGCATCCACTCTTATAGCTTCTTATACAAAAGCTTCCCAGGCTCATTACACAGAATATGGAACCATTGCAAAATCATCTAAAGACCTGGGGCAATACATTACTGTTACTGGATGCAAGAAAAATAACAATAATTTCTGTAAAACAGCACGTCCAGTCAACTACTCGAATTCCAACAGCACTACTTGGTATTCACCTAGCGGCTATTACGAAATAACGATGCAAGCCCAAGAAAAAGAAAATATTTTTATTGCTAAACCAACTGGTAGATATGCAAAAAAAGGATATGGAGTCTCAGGCTGTTTTAATTCATCTACTGGCATGACAAAAGTCATGGAAATGACAGAAAAAGGGACTAAATTCAAAGCTGAAAGTTGCAAACTTAAAAAGCAAGAGATTGTGAAAGAAGATCCACAAAAGCGGCTTGAATATTTACCTAGTCATCAAAAAGATTTTATTAATTGTATTGAGAAAGCAGAAGGAACAACAAATCGAAGTCTTAAAAGAATTCAAATGAATTACTGCGAAGAGAAATTCATATTCAAAAAGCGAAGTCCCCCAGATAAATCCATTCCATATCTCAATAGATGACTCTTTAGACGAAACTAAGCTGCTGGATATGACTACTAAAGGTAGAGACGTTACTCTTGCTGAATGTTCAGGTAATTCTTTGCCACCAGAGAAGAACTAGTAGTCGTTAGCAGCTTATAGTAGAAAAACTATGGACAATTAAAACTGCTGGGAATACTTATTTCCATCGAAATGAACACTGTAATCCACCATGTAATAGCATTCTTACGAATGTTTCTAAGTTGTTTTGTAGAGAAAAGTCCCTTAGATAAATAAATAGCAATCCTATGAAGAAGTAATAACGTTGCAGAGGTGAAACCAAAAAACAACAGCCACTGAACTATTCCAGGAGGCCTAATACAGATTCGTGTAACAAGGTCACCAAAGTAATGGTCATGAGAAAATCCTATGAAATATCCAGGTATTACTATTCCACAACTGAAAAAGACAACTTTTTGAATACGTCGTAGGAGGGGTAAAGACTTCACAGCATTCTTCGATGAATTGCGCCTCAGCAATCCCATCCCTATCCGAGTTAAGACCTTTCCATCTAAAGAGAGCAGCCGATAAACCCCTCCTTGCTGTCCACTGCGAAGAGGATCAACATCCTTATTGTCTTTTATCTGACCTTTACTTACAGCTATTTCTAACGCCCTGTTGAATAATTCTTCTTTTGTCGTTTTTTCATCCATATCCCCTTTCTCGCTGTTTTTGAAAGCATCCACTATTTGAGGGAGAATAAAAGCAAGGTTGAATGCTGACTGTATGAGAATCCAAAAGAAATCTCATTCTAGCAAAATACTAGCAAGCCTAACAACCTCCAAACCCCTTACCACAACTGAAATATGACTGAAATTAACTACTGGCTAATGAAAAGTGAGCTTACAGCTCTCGACTAGGTTTTCAGCGAACCGAGAAGATTTACCCAAACTTTTTAATGCCTCAACAAGAAGAAAAAACTCAGCCAAAGAAAGAAGACTCTAAGGAGAAAGCTGTGGAATCTCTATTGAACTATGAGTGCGAAGATGATGATGATGGCTCAGATTGGGAAACATAAAGGTTAAAGGTCATAGTCACCAAACAAATGAAATTATCATCTCTTCAGCAATACGGGATCGTCACTACAAATTAAGTGACTCTAATTTAGTCTATAATATTAATAAACCTAGGCAATTATAATAACAATTGGATCAATACTGCAAAGAAATAAAAGATAGAAAGTATAATGAGAATTATAGATTTTGAATAAATACAGAATTTAATGAATTCATTTATTTCCAAGCGAGTATTGTCAGCCGGTATTACATGTCTGGCAGTAGTAACAAATAATCCCAGTTATGCAGCTGAAGAGTTCAATAATCTTACATGTATAGTCGGGCTTAAGACAGAACAGTTATGTAATGTTGCCATACATAAAAGAGCAATGATTTTTAAGTTCCCAACAGGGAGAACCCATATCGTTAAGTTGCATAAAATAGGAAAGTGGGGATATACAAATCAAAGTAAATTAAAAGGATTTATATTCACTTGGGTTAAACATAGACATATCTTTGGTATATCTTATAAGAATATCGATGGTGACAATGAGCAGATGGCAATAGCCTTTAATGATAGTCAATATGTTCAGCCATTTCAATTCTTTTTAGAGGAAGTTGGTCCAATGTCTGATTAAATTCTAGTTTATCCTGTCAGCTAAATATTCAACACCTTTATAAAGTGCATCTGTCATTGCTGCTCTAGTTCCAGCATCCATTCCTCCCATATTAAAAGATGGATTGCTCATGTCGTAACTATACCCTCTTTCCTTTTTAGTTGTATTGACATCTCCAGTAAATGTTCTAGTTGCGACTATGTCCTCTTCAGGGATACTTATCACATCAAATTTAATTGTTACATTAGATGATTTAGTCGTTTCACTCCTACCACTTTTATTAGCAAAAAGTCCGACATAAGGAATATAAGCTGCACCTCCAGGACCCTTAGTATTCTTACTTGTAACAGAATCTTTATTCAAAACAACAGCTCTAACAATATATTTTGCCTTTAATCTTTTAGAAGCAATGATTAATTCATTCAGATATAAATCTCCACTTAAGTCTTTCTTTTCCTTACTTCCACCTCCTAAACCAAATGGATTCAACCAAGATGAATTAACAACCTTTTGAAGCTCTTTATTTACTTTAAACCAGGAAACTGTCTTAGCTCCGCCATCTCTGATCAATTGATTAAAAACTTCCGTACAAAATTCATTTTGCGTTGGAACACCCATTACTGCATTCCCACTTTTATCTAAGCAAGGCATTAATACAACAGCTGAAGAAGTCGCAAAGGTTACGTTTCTAATTTTATCTTGATCTGAATCTGCTTCTGCTAAAGCAACTGGGGAAAAACATGCCCCAGTAATGGCAGCAGATAAACCTAATGCTAATGTTTTCATATTCATTGAAGAAAATCTATAGTGGCTAGAAGTTTGAGAGGAATCCTACCATTTGGCATTATTGCTGCATGCACATGTTTCTGCGATTATGCCCTTGCATTCAAAGTCTTTGAGCCGAAGATAAGAGATTATGGAAAATATGATGCGTTATGTGCTTCATCAGGTGGGTTCGATGGATGCTCTGTATATATAGAAAGCAAAAAAATAAACTCCATCTCAATTGATGGTGCGAGGGAACTGGACTTATGCCATGAAAAAGCTCGGATTGGATATAGATCAAATCCATCATCTCCTTATAAAAGAATCTCTAGTGAAAATAAGAGTCTTGAAGAAATTGCCAGCAAAGAAAGAGGAATAGACCATGATTTCCTTTTTGCTGTACCAAAACCAGGCACTTCTAGAAGAGATACATTAATAGTTCGATATAAAAACCATAAAGTCGCGATTGATTTTGCTGGGATAGTGGATCTCACTTTAAATACATGTGAGAATATGTTCTAAGGAAGCTGTTACTTTAATGATATTTTTCAGACAAAACCACTACATCTATATCCTCAGAGGTAAATGTTTCTATGACTAAAGTCTCTGCAAGGTTAATTAAAATCTCAATAGCCATCTCCTTCATTTTTACTTCCATGCAATCTAGTGTTGCTGGTATTTATGAAGCCTTATGTGATGAATCGAATTGCAAAATAAAGCTTAGTGCAAAAGGGTTCTCCGGTCCGGAAGGGTTTATGCCTGCTCATCGCATAGTTCAGTGGTACCAAGGAGGCGGAGCAGAGATAAATAAATCAACTGCTGCTGCTGGAGCTGGAGCTGGGGCAATAGGCGGCGCTGTTGTTGGCGGCTTAGCAACTTGCTGGACAGTCGTTGCTTGTGTACCAGGAATAATTGCTGGAGGATCTGCAGGCGGAATAAGTGGTTCTACATTAGGAAATTCTGCAGACCTTTACTTCACTGTTCTGGGATATAACCAAAAAGGTGAAAAGATCCTACAAACTTTTAATTTTATTAATGAAAGACCAGCCTCTAAAATAATTCAAGAGTTAAGTATAGTAACTGGACTAAAAATGGGTGAACAAAGGTCTGTTGATGAAATAAAAAAGATAGATAATTTAATTAATAGTAAAGAATCCTCAGAAGTAACTTCTAATAACAAAAATAAGAATTCAATACTTAATAAAAAGACTCCATTTACAAAAACTGAAAGCTACTTGTATCCTAATAAAATATAGTAAATTAGAGACTGGCTTTTATAACGCCTAGTGCTTCTTCTGAAGTTTACAATCACCTGATCCCATTTAAGAGATAATAAAAAAGGAAAACAATATCCAAATGTATTTCATATCCCCTTTCTAGCAGTTTTTGAAAGTTACTTCATTTTGAGCAAGAATAGAGAAGAAATCTTAGGCATTTTGTAGGTTTTAAAACCCTTAAAAGCCTCATTCTAGCAAAAATTTTCGCTGAGATCCCTTGGTATGACTGACATTCGCTACTGGCTAATGAACACTGGCCTTTGAAGCTAGGACTACGTTCTCAGTGATTCGTTTCGTTTTACCCAAACTTTACCCAAACTTTCTCTTACTTATTTCTCTTTACTTAAGACAGATCGGAAGGGACAGATATTTGGCATGCATCTACCATCTAAACTCATAAAGCATTCTTTTAATTACTTGTTAATTTGAAGGACAAAATGACAGCTACGAACCCTAAACAGGACAACTAGACAATCTACAAAAACTAGGCTAAATATAAAATGAGTCTTATCAAACTGGTCTAACGTCAAATTCCTCTTAGGTATTGTTTTCGCCGGGACAGGTGCCTGATAAATATGACAACCAAAAAAAAAGATAAAGAAGTAAGTGCTCTCAATGATTACTTAGTCACTATCTCAGGATCTATGATTGTGATAGTGACTATTGGTTTATCTTTAAAAATAGCAACTCCTAGTTTCTTAAATTTGATGAACAAAACAAGAGAATTAGAAGGAGCTGCAGCAGTTAACACATTTATAAAAGCTGGTAAAAGGTGTCATTTATATAACAACAATTTGCCTAGGAATGCCGGGGAATTATCACAATGCGTCTCAATCCCTGCATGTCAATGGGCTGCCCATATTAAAGGAACACAAATATGTAAAGAATGGGAGCCATTAAAACTGGGGAGAAACAATCCGAACACCCGTCAGTGGAATAGCCCAAGTGGTCTTTTTAATATCACTATGAATGTAAGTTGGCCAAGATTACTTATCAGAGCTATTCCCTATTTCAGCAACACATCTGGAACTTCCGGATGCTATAACTCAAAAACTGGTTCTATAGAGATACGTTCATTTAAACCAAACCCTTCTTTTTACCGCTCAGGAAAACGTAGGGTTAGGATTGGTATTGATTCAGATGTCCCAAGACTTCAATGTTAACAATAAGCAATTATGAAAAATTGTCTGAATTGAATGGATCATCTAAAAAGATATAAGGACTAGAAAATCAGCATGGGAGTGTTAGGCGGTAGAGCTTGGCTTCATTAGTTGATCCCTTTGGAAGAATAGAAATTACTGGACAATAGGCACTAAGGACAAAGGCAGTATTTGGATCACCACTGGGAATATCCATCCAACCTTTCTTCATCTCTCCATCAAGAACAATGCGGAAATACTTTCTAGGTGAACTTCGACCGAATGCCCCATCGCAAAGGCAATATTTGAGATCGGGAAACTAGGCTCTAATCCCAGTAAAATACTAGCAAGCCTAAAAACGTATAAAATCTCTCTAACTTCCTCTCTCGCAATGGCTGAAAAAGATATTAAGTACTGGCTAATGAAAAGTGAGCCATAAGTGATACCAAGGGATCTCAGGGATTCGCAAAAATCTATTCTAGCAAAATTCTAGCAAGCTAGAACTACGTTCTCAGCGAACCGTCGAGATTTACCCAAACTTTCTCTTACTTATTTCTCTTTACTTTTGGTCAACAATTTTTAATCGATCCTTTGATTCATTTAAGACACAATGAAAAGATCTAAATATCAAAAAATACTCGCACGGATCCTATTTATTATAGCTCCATTTCTAGCTGTCTTTTCATTAGCCTTTGCTGTTAGCTGGGCCGAAAGTTTTATTTTATTATTTTCTTTAGCTGTTTGGTTATATCTTTTCTCCTGGAAATTACCTCGCATGACATGGAGAAATATTGAAAAAAAATGGAACTATAGAAAATTCATTTTTTACTCTGCTACTTGGTGGTGCATCATCATTCCTTTCTCAGTGGTCATCCTAGTCTTATTGAGTCCGTGTTTTGGCAATAGTAGATGTGATACTGACAAAGCTAAGCAAAAAGAACCATCAACTCTTATAGCTTCTTATATAAAAGCTTCTCAGGCTTATTACACAGAATATGGAACCATTGCAAAATCATCTAAAGATCTAGGGCAATACATGACTGTTACTGGATGCAAGAAAAACAACCATAATTTCTGCAAAACAGCACGTACAGTCAACTACTCGAATTCCAACAGCACTACTTGGTATACACCTAGCGGCTATTACGAAATAACGATGCAAGCCAAAGAAAAAGGAAATATATTTATCGCCAAGCCAAGTGGTAAATATTCAAAAAAAGGTTTAGGTGTTTCTGGTTGCTACAACTCTCAGACAGGTGAAACAGACGTACTGGAAATGACTACTAAAGGTAGAAACGTTACTCTTCCTGATTGCTCAGGTAATTCTTTGCCATCAGAGAAGAACTAATCAGCCTTTAATATTCCCTTTCTATCTATTTCTGAAAGTCGCTTCATTTTGAGCAAGAATAGAGAAGAAATTATAGGTATTTGGTGGGTTTGAGTACCCAAAAAAGCCTAATTCTAGCAACAATTTTCGCTGAGATCCCTTGGTATGACTAACGTTCAGTGGTGGCTAATGAAGAGTGAGCCCAATGTTTATAGCATAGACGACCTAAGAAATGAAGGCACAACCCTTTGGGATGGAATTAGGAACTATCAAGCGAGAAATTTCATGAGAGAAATGCAAATAGGGGACCAAGTTTTCTTTTATCATTCAAACTGCAAGCCACCTGGGATAACTGGACTAATGGAAGTCATAGAAACTAATCTAATTGATCCGACCCAATTTGATAATAAGTCAAACTATTTTGACCAAAAATCAAAAAAAGAAAACCCACGTTGGGATTGTGCAAAGCTTAAATATGTAAGAAAATTCAGTAAGTTCCTTAGCCTAAAAGAAATCAGTCAAATCTTTGATGAAAGTGAATTGATTCTAATTAGAAAAGGCAATCGATTATCTATAATGCCAATAATGTCAAATATAGCGCTACAACTTTTGAAAACTCTAGATAACTCCTAAAAAATAAATAGTTTTATTAAATGAATAAGATTGTCTATGCTTTTATCAACTTAATCAACTTATTCCACTTCAATTAATGAAGATAATCCAAACATATTACCTATATATAATCTAGAAATTGACCTTGATTCAACTCCATTCTGCATCAGGAAGCCTGCTAAAGCAGCCTGGACTAATCTATACTGATCCCAATTGGGATAACGTTCTATAAAATCATTCATTGCCTTACTCAAAGAAAGCGGCAAGTGAGCTTGAAAACTAATTATAGAATCTTCTGACTGAATAACATTAGTCAAATCTTCTTCTTCAGATTGCTTGTTGAATTGGTAGCCTTGCATGATTTAAAAATTTTTCTTTACAACCAGTTCCTCATATCAAAAGAGCAACGTCAAGGGAGCCATAAAAAACCAGTCTCGTCGATTCTTAAAACAAGACAAACTGCTAGAAAAGCCTTCTTCACATTTCAACAGGGTGGACTTATAGCAAATTTATTAACAAGGTCGCTAAATATTAACTTTTCACGCTTTTCCACAGCTTCTTATGTTTAGGCCTTTAGAGAAGTGAATCTTGTGGAAAGAATGTGCAATGAGTCTATAGATTTATCTAAATACTGGAAATATTTAAGAATACAATCACATTTTTTTACTTGGAATCCCACATTGTTCTCATTGCGGCAGTTAAAGCTTTAGCACTTGAGACAGGCCAAAAAAGTTCTAATCCTCTAATGTTTTCATCTGCTTCTGAAAGAATGACCTTTAAGCTCCAATGCTCCCTCGTTCCTTCTATACAAGCCCACCATTGATTGCGTTCCATTTCTAGACATATTTCCTCTTCAGGCATTAACTGTTTTTTCGCCTTCCCATGCTCATCAATTAGATCAAAAACAATAGCGCACAACGACTCCCATTCGGTATGCAAAAGTTCTACTGCACAATGGTTTGCCCCTATTAAAACCGAAAATTTCTTCTTAGAAATATCCCTTTCAAGTCTCCATCCAATCCCCTCATATCGAATCACCCTGGCAACAAATCAGGCTGGTCCTGCTCATCACTAAGTTCAATAATTGATCTTTGTACAGGCTTTACAGATGATTCTTCTAATAATCCATCAAAGTCATCAAAGCGCCTCTGCTTTGCTCTAAAAGCAATCCGAACAGTAGTTAAATATCTATTGCTAGCTTGACGAATAAGACTTTCGCCACGCTTTGCAAGATCTTGAGAGTCAAATCCAGTCTTAATCACACAAATCTTCAAATAGTTTATTTAGTTTAATAGATAAGCTCCCAAAGAAGTCAAAATAAAAGAAATAGAAAACAATGAAAAATTAATTGGACCTCTCAATTGACAACAATGTCAAAACGCTAGCCGGTACTCTTGCTATTGACCTTGGGAGCACAACAACTGTTGTTGCTTTCCAAGGAGAAAATCAACTAAATGTTGAGTTACTTGAATTGCCCTCCATTTGCAGAGCTCCTGGGGAAGTACCAAGCCTTATATGGAAATCATCAGTTGCAGGAGAACCATCTTTTTTGTTCGGCCAGGAAGTAAAGAATCTTGCTCTTGACGACAATAAAGAAAAAGCTCTGATTTCTGATTTTAAACGCTGGATAGGTGCTCCAAAAAATCTAGTTCCTGAAAATTTTGTCTTACCACCAGAAGAAGCTGGTGAACTTTTAATCAAAGAAATCTGGAAGAGGATACCGCCCGAATTGGAAGTCAAGAAACTTGTTTTATCCGCTCCAGTTGAAAGCTATAAAAAGTATAGAGAATGGCTGCATTCTGTTTGTAGTGATTTAAACGTTAAAGAAATAGCCTTAGTGGATGAACCTACTGCGGCAGCATTTGGTGCAGGGCTCCCAGGAGGTTCAAAATTATTAGTAGTTGATATAGGAGGAAGCACAATAGATATGTCAATGGTCCTCCTTGAAGGGGGCGAAGGAGAAGCTGAACCAATTGCACAATTAATTCGCTTTGGTGGTGAAGACCTAGAAGGGAAAAGTAAGCAGATTATTCGTGGTGCAAAAGTTCTTGGGAAAGCAGGCCTTCGCTTAGGGGGGAGAGATTTTGACAGATGGATACTTGATTATCTTCATCCAGATTCGCCACAATCTGAATTGCTCCTTAATACTGCAGAGACATTAAAATGCAGGCTCAGCGATATCAAAATCAATAAAAACCAAAAACTTACTGAAGAGATTTCTATTGAATCTCAAGAAGAACCAATCAAATTTGGTTTAAGGAGAATTGAATTAGAAGATCTACTTAAAGAAAAAGGGTTATTCAAAAGTATTTCCAAATTATTAGAACAAACTCTTGCAAGAGGGAGAGCAAATGGGTGTGAAATCGAAGATCTTACAGGGGTAGTAATTGTTGGAGGTGGTTCTCAGATACCATCCATTAAAAACTGCCTTGTCGAGAAAGTTGGGAAAGACAAGTTACTTGTTCCACCACCTATAGAAGCTGTAGCAATTGGCGCACTAAAATTAACTCCAGGAGTAATGGTTAGGGATGTTTTAAACAGAGGGGTTTCATTACGATATTGGGATCTAAAGACAAATCAGCATAATTGGCATCCTCTCTTCTTTTCTGGGCAACCATGGCCAACAATTAAACCTCTAGAAATTATTATCAGTGCAAATACAAAAAGCCAATTAGAAGTTGAATTGATAATTGCTGACAATGAAATGAATCAAATTCAAGAAATTATTTATGAGAATGGAATACCTGTTATCAAAGATAACCAAACAACTCAATTAACAAATATATTGCCTTGGGAAATTGATCCAATAATGGTCAAATTAGATCAACCTGGAGAGATAGGTTCAGATTGTTTAAAAGTACAATTTTCTATCAATGAATCTTGCCAACTCTATTTAGAAGCTTTTGACCTCAGAAGTAAGAATAAGGTAATACAAAAAACAATTGGATCACTTAGATAAGATACCTTTTCATCTTATTTTGCATCCCCAAGGTAAACCCCTTCTTCCCCATCAATTTGATTTAGTCTCAACTCAATAGTTTCTGTTCTCTTAGTAGGGACCTTCCTACCAAAGAAGTCAGGCTGTATAGGTAGCTCTCTATGTCCGCTTCTATCAACCATTACCAAAAGCATTACTTTCTGAGGTCTCCCCCATGCTTGAAGTGATTCAATCGCTGCACGAACTGTTCTTCCAGTAAATATCACATCATCAACCAAAAGCACTTGTCGACCGTCCAAGTTTGATGGCAAGGAAGTGGGAGGAGCCATCCTTGTACCTAATCGAACAAGATCATCTCTATAAAAGGTAGGATCAATTATACCTTGTTCAATTTGATGACCTGTTTTCTCCATTAGTTGACTGGCCAAAACTTCTGCAAGTTGAATACCCCTAGTTGGTATACCTAAAAGCAATAAGTCCTTGGTATGTGAAATACTTTCAAGAATTTGCGAAGAAAGTCTTGTTAGAGTTCTAGCCAACTCTTCCTTAGAAAGTATTTCCAATCGTTGAGGAATAGCCGGATCAGTCATTGGCAATTGATTTGAGCGTCATTTTATGCAGTTTTGGAGATTTGATTCAATTTGGAAAAGCTAACGGAAGTTAATACAAATAATGCCCATGACCAACAAAGAAGTAATTTGAGGACAAAGCTTACAAAAAACAGGGCTTCTATCCTACACATGCCGAACATTCGTTCCGCCCATTCAACCAAATCAGGTCATGTAGCCCCTGTTGTTTTAACCATCCTTGATGGTTGGGGTCATAGTGAAGAGACTAATAATAATGCAATTCGTGAAGCTTATACACCTGTTATGGATTCCTTATGGAAGGCATACCCGCATACACTTATACAAGCAAGTGGTGCAGATGTAGGTTTACCTGATAATCAAATGGGTAATTCCGAAGTAGGTCATCTAACAATTGGAGCAGGGCGGATAATCCAACAAGAGCTGGTAAGAATTAGCAATACAATAAAACTTAAAAAACTTGACCAAATTCCTAATTTGGCAAGTTGTGCAGAAGATTTAATAAAAAACAGTAAAACACTGCATTTAATAGGGCTATGTTCAGATGGTGGAGTACATAGTCATATAAGTCACTTATGTGGCCTTTTAGAGTGGGCTAAAGACAAAGGAATAAAAAAAGTTGCCATCCATGCTTTCACCGATGGTAGAGATACCCCTGCAAAAAGCTCGTTGCAATATTTAAAGTTGATTAATGAGAAGATTGAATCACTAGGAATTGGAGAACTTGCAAGTTTATGTGGAAGATATTGGTCCATGGATCGAGACAATAGATGGGAAAGAATCGAAAAGGCATATGACTTATTAACCAATCCTGAATTCCCTATAAGCAACTGCACTAGTAATGAAATTATATCTAATAGCTATGAAGAAAATATCACTGATGAGTTTCTAGAACCTGTACGCCTTACCCCTTCTTATCTTCAAGAAGGAGATGGGTTAATAATGTTCAATTTTCGTCCTGATAGAGCTCGCCAGTTGATTAAATCAATAACGATTAAAAATTTTGATGATTTCCAACGTAAGCATCATCCAAAAGTAAAAACCGTTACTTTTACACAATATGAAGCTGGTTTGCCAGTTTCAGTAGCTTTCCCACCAGAGTCTCTTGACAATCTATTGGGTCAAGTGATTTCAGAAAATCAACTACTTCAATACAGGACTGCGGAAACTGAAAAGTATCCACATGTTACGTACTTCTTTAATGGTGGAATTGAGAAGCCTTTACCTGGAGAACATCGCCATCTGGTTCCTTCCCCAAGAGTAGCTACTTATGATATCTCACCAGAGATGTCAGCTGAAAAACTAACAAGAAGTTGTCAAGAAGCAATTGAAAGTGGTATTTATTCTCTAATAGTTATTAACTATGCAAATCCAGATATGGTTGGTCATACAGGTATTCATGAGGCAACTAAAAAAGCTATTAATACTGTTGATAATTGTATTGGCAGAATTCTAAACTCGACAGGTAAAATGCATGGCACCCTTTTAATAACAGCAGACCATGGGAATGCTGAATTAATGAAAGGCCCAGATGGAGAACCCTGGACTGCACACACAACAAACCCAGTACCTGTAATTCTAATAGAAGGGGAAGGAAGAAAAATAGCCGGTGAAGGGAATTCTCTCCGATTAAGAGAGGATGGGGGGCTCGCAGATATAGCTCCTACACTTCTTCAATTACTATCATTAGAGAAACCTAAAGCAATGACAGGTTCATCTTTGATTAAAACCATTGATACTTCGTCTAAGACTTCCTTTGTTCCTCAACCTGCCTAAAACAATCTTCAAATGCTAATTTCTGTCCTTTCCTGGATCTGGGTTTCCAGTGGATTATTGCTCATATTCCTTGTCCTCTTACATAGTCCAAAAGGAGATGGGATGGGAGGGCTTGCCGCAAGTGGCAGTTCTATGTTCTCTAGTGCGAGCAGTGCCGAAGCAACGTTAAATAAAGCCACATGGTTCTCCTTGGCAATTTTCCTAGGACTTGCTGTAATTCTTAGTGCTGGATGGTTAAAGTAAAGTTTGAAGATTCCTTATTTGAGTTTTTCGCAAAATTCTTTTAAATAAATACTTTTTAGCTTCTAAAAAATGATTTTAAATAAAAATAGAATCCTAGTTTTATTTATACTTCTCAATCTCTTTTATATCCCAAATGGATATACTAGAAAAAAAATCTGTGATATTAAGTTCAATGTGAAAGAAGGAGTAAAAGAACTTGAAAATAAAGTAAATCTTCAAAAACGGTATAAACATTTTCCAGGGAAATCCGAATTCTATTGTTATCAAATAGGTCTTGAACATGACACTAATCAAAAACCAATTAGCTCAAAACCTATTTATGCATGCTGCCAAGAATAGAAAGAAGTTACTAACATAATCTTGCAATGATATTCGTAGGAGTAACAAAAACTCAACTAGTTTTTAAAAATCAAAAAGATTAGTCCAAGTGGACTTAATTAACAAAGAACTAATTTAAATAATCTTAGGACTATTTAAATTAGTTCTTTGTAAGTAATTAGAATCTGCTTCTTATTAGGCTGATTTATATAGCTTCTTGCCTGGATAGCTGAAAAAACTATAAACGCTTTCTTGAAACTTTTTCATGGCTAAATAAAAAAGGGACAGAGTTATAACCCTGCCCCTTTTTTATCTAATAATTTTCAACTATTGATCATTCATCAATAATCAAAGTCACCGCCCATTCCTGAGCCTGAAGGTGCAGATTCTTTCTTCTCAGGTAAATCAGCCACAATACATTCAGTAGTAAGGACCATGCCAGCAATAGAAGAAGCGTTTTGGAGCCCAGAACGAGTAACCTTTGCAGGATCAACAATGCCTGCATCAAGCATATCTACGTATTCACCTGAAGCAGCATTATAGCCATCATTTAATGGCTTGCTTTTTACATGTTCTGCAATAACTGCACCATTAGCCCCTGCATTTTCAGCTATGCGCATCAATGGAGCAGTCAAAGCGGCCTCAACAATATTTGCTCCTATTAACTCTTCACCAGTTAAATTTTGTGATGCCCATGATTCAATATCAGAAGCCAAGTGAGCAAGAGTAGTTCCGCCGCCAGGAACAATTCCCTCCTCAACTGCAGCTTTTGTGGCATTGATAGCATCTTCTAAGCGTAGTTTTTTATCTTTCATTTCAGTTTCAGTTGCCGCCCCAACTTTGACAACAGCAACTCCACCTGCAAGCTTAGCTAACCTTTCTTGAAGCTTCTCTTTGTCATAAGTAGAATCTGTTTCATCCATCTGTTTCTTAATCTGCTCACATCTTGCTTGAACAGCTAACTCGTTGCCTTCAGCCACAATTGTTGTTGTGTCTTTATTTATGGTCACTCTACGAGAAGTACCAAGCATCTCCAATGTTGCATTCTCTAACTTAAGACCTGCATCCTCAGTAATTAATTGACCATTAGTCAAAACCGCCATATCTTCAAGCATTGCTTTACGTCTATCACCAAATCCGGGGGCTTTAACAGCTGCAACATTCAAAACACCACGCAAACGATTTACCACCAAAGTGGCTAGTGCTTCTTTCTCGATATCCTCAGCAATAATGAGAAGTGGCTTACCAGTTTTGGCAATTTGTTCTAATACAGGAACAAGGTCCTGAACTAATCCTATTTTTTTATCTGTCAACAAAATATAAGGCTCATCTAAAACAGCCTCCATTCTCTCAGTATCAGTTGCGAAATAAGGAGAAATATAACCTTTATCAAACCGCATTCCTTCAGTGACTTCTAATTCAGTTGTCATTGACTTGCCTTCTTCAAGGGAAATAACCCCTTCTTTGCCAACTTTATCCATTGCATTTGCAATCATCTGTCCAACTTCTTCATCATTACCTGCAGCAATAGTTCCACATTGAGCAATAGCATTGCTATCACTTATAGGCTTAGCCTGTTCTTGAATCTTGGTCACAAGGAAATCAGTTGCCTTATCAATCCCTTTCTTCAAAGTGATTGCATTTGCACCAGCTGCAACGTTCCTTAAACCAGCCTTAACCATTGCATGAGCTAAAACAGTGGCTGTGGTTGTTCCATCACCTGCTGCATCGTTTGTCTTCGAAGCAGCCTGACGAATAAGAGCAACGCCAGTATTCTCAATATGGTCCTCAAGTTCAATTTCTTTAGCGATGGTTACTCCATCGTTAATTATTTGAGGAGCTCCGAACTTCTTTTCTAAAACTACATTTCGTCCTTTTGGGCCAAGGGTAACAGCCACAGATTCAGCCAAAATGTCGATTCCTCGCTCGAGTGCTCGGCGGGCTTGTTCGTTGTAAATAATTCTCTTAGCCATAGGAGGCGATGTGCTTAAAAAAAAAGGTTAAAAAATTAAAGTTTTGCTTTGGGCTATGCAATCGTATTCAGTTGACTACTGCGAGAATATCCTTTTCTGACAAAAGGACATATTCATCGCCACCAAGCTTGATGTCAGTGCCTGCATACTTGCTATAGAGGACTTTGTCACCAACTCCAACTTCTGGAGCTTGTCGGGAACCATCTTCGTTTCGTTTCCCTGGGCCAACTTGAGCAACCTCACCAACCTGAGGTTTTTCTTTAGCAGTATCTGGGAGTAAAATCCCACCAGCCGTTTTCTCTTCTGATTCAGAGACTTTAATAAAAACACGATCTCCAAGTGGCTTAACAGTGGAGACGCTGAGAGAGACAGCCGCCATGAATTAATGCAGGATCAATAGTTTTGCGAGATTTTCGCCTAAAGAAACGAGGAATACTCGAATCCATATGAACAACAAGATATTCACCAAAGCAGCCCCGCGACTACAACTGTTCTGTGCGGTTGACCGAACCGCACCACATACCATCCCTGCATAGTGGTAGTCTTGCGCGGTTTAATGTGATTTGCTTAAAAGTAAATCTTTAAAAGATTTTTGATTCTCTTATGGCTGCTGCTGCTACTGCGTCTACCGGAACCAAGGGTGTTGTCCGACAAGTGATTGGACCAGTTCTGGATGTTGAGTTTCCAGCTGGGAAGCTCCCTAAAATCCTTAATGCACTTCGAATAGAAGGGAAGAACCCTGCAGGACAAGATGTAGCTCTTACGGCAGAAGTTCAACAGCTTCTTGGGGACCATCGTGTTAGAGCTGTCGCCATGAGTGGTACTGATGGCCTGGTAAGAGGAATGGAAGCAATAGATACAGGTGCTGCTATATCTGTCCCTGTAGGCGAAGCAACACTTGGAAGAATCTTTAATGTTCTTGGAGAACCAGTTGACGAACAAGGCCCTGTAAAGACCTCTGAGACTTCTCCAATCCATAGAGCAGCCCCTAAGCTTACTGACCTAGAAACTAAACCTAAAGTATTTGAGACTGGTATTAAAGTTATTGATTTATTAGCCCCTTACAGACAAGGAGGGAAGGTAGGACTATTTGGAGGTGCTGGCGTAGGAAAAACAGTTCTAATTCAAGAACTAATTAACAATATTGCGAAGGAGCATGGTGGAGTTTCAGTCTTTGGTGGTGTTGGAGAAAGAACTCGGGAAGGCAATGATCTTTATGAAGAATTCAAAGAATCAGGCGTTATTAATGCCGATGATCTAACCAAATCAAAAGTAGCTCTTTGCTTTGGTCAAATGAACGAGCCGCCAGGTGCAAGAATGAGGGTTGGTCTATCAGCTCTAACGATGGCAGAGCATTTTCGTGATGTAAACAAGCAAGATGTATTACTTTTTGTAGATAATATTTTCCGCTTTGTTCAAGCTGGCTCAGAAGTATCCGCATTACTAGGTCGTATGCCTTCTGCTGTTGGATATCAACCAACATTAGGCACTGACGTTGGAGAACTTCAAGAACGAATTACCTCGACCTTAGAAGGATCTATTACTTCAATTCAAGCAGTTTATGTACCTGCAGACGATTTAACCGACCCTGCACCTGCTACTACATTTGCTCATTTAGATGCAACAACGGTTCTTGCTAGAGCATTGGCTGCTAAAGGAATTTATCCAGCAGTAGACCCTTTAGATTCAACAAGTACAATGCTCCAGCCTTCAATTGTTGGAGACGAGCACTATAAAACTGCAAGAGCAGTACAATCAACTCTCCAAAGATATAAAGAGCTTCAGGACATTATTGCAATCTTAGGTCTTGATGAACTTTCCGAAGAAGACAGAAGAACTGTTGACAGAGCAAGGAAAATTGAGAAGTTCTTATCTCAACCCTTCTTTGTTGCAGAAATCTTTACTGGGATGTCTGGGAAATACGTCAAATTAGAAGATACAATTGCCGGTTTTAATATGATTCTTTCTGGTGAATTAGATGATCTTCCAGAGCAGGCTTTCTATCTTGTAGGTGACATTAATGAAGTAAAAGCAAAAGCTCAAAAGATCAACGCAGAAAGCAAAAACTAAATCAAAGGGAACTAGAGATTCCCTTTGATTTCAGTTATTAATCAATCCTAATTTCAATCATCCAACCTAACAACAAAAATGTCCATCACCCTCAGAGTACTTGCTCCAGACAAGAGTGTGTTTGACGACACAGTAGAAGAAGTTATTCTTCCTAGTACTACAGGCCTACTAGGAATTCTTCCAGGGCATATTTCAATGGTTACAGCAATAGATATAGGTGTTCTGAAAGTTCGTAGCAGTAATGGAAAGTGGGACGCTATTGCTCTTATGGGGGGGTTTGCAGAAGTTGAATCTGATGATGTAACTGTGTTAGTAAATTCTGCTGAACTAGGAAAAAATATTGACTCCACAGAAGCAGAAAAAAAATTAGAGACTGCAAAAAATGAATTAAGTAAACTTGATGGGGAGGGAAACTCGCCAGAAAAAATCAAAGCACAAGAAACTCTTAACAAAGCTCGTGCAAGAGCTCAAGCCGTATTACTCAAGTAAAAACTTAAATTAAAAATTAGGCTGTCCCACAAAATGTAACTTCTGGGAATTTTAATTTAGCCTCTTCTAAAGTTTTTCCTTTTCCTTCCTCCTGCCAATAATTAATAACTTCAGTTGCTTTATTTAAGATTTCAACTCTCTCATTATCTGTAATCCATGCTTTTTCTTCCAATTCTGTCTTGAGAGTTTCCCAGGCATCTTCCCTAGGCCAAAAGAAGTAAGCTGTAAGGGGACTAGTTCCTCCTCCTACTATTTGATCCACTGCTAAAGCTACATTATCTGGCAGCCAAAGAATCTTTAAAAGAAATCTTCCCTCATCTGCTTTAGGGGTATGACCAGAAGGAACACCATCAGCATCAAAAGTTGCGGAAGCGAGAACTTCTGCAGCACCAAGCATGCCTGGGCGACCTCCCTTAGTCTTTTCCTCTCCAGCTACTTCAGGATTTGATTTTGCCTGTTCCTCTTGAATTGCAGAGGAACTATCGGAAACGCTCATTTCTAAGCCTTAGACAACTAACAATCAACTAACTTAACAGGATTAGCTGCATCAGGTAAATTTGGATCTCAAAGGATTAGTACTATTGGACATTGATGGAGTTGTTCGTGATGTTGAGTACAGCTACCGTTTGGCACTTCAAGAAACAGTAAACCATTTCTCTAACTGGAGGCCTAGCAATCAAGTTGTTGATTCTCTCAAATCTGAAGGAAATTGGAATAATGATTGGGATGCAAGTTTTGAACTAATAAGAAGAAGAAAAGAGTTTAAAAAACTCTCGCTTAAATTACCTTCTAGAGATCATCTAATAGAAAAATTCAGTAATTTTTATTTTGGTGGGGCCTTTAACAATGAAGACCACAATCAATGGGACGGCTTTATCAAAAATGAAAAGCTTCTGGTAAATAAAGATTTCTTTGATAAGTTGACTGAGAAAGAAATTGGCTGGGGTTTCGTTAGTGGAGCAGAAACTCCTTCAGCAAAGTATGTTCTCGAGCATCGTATTGGCCTAATCAACCCTCCTCTAATAGCAATGGGTGATGCTCCAGACAAACCAGACCCTACAGGCTTAATTAATTTAGGTGAACACATCTTCTCTAAGCCTCTAGGTCAAGGAATGCCTCCCGTTGCATTCATTGGAGACACTGTTTCAGACGTTCTAACTATTGTCAAAGCTCGCGAAAAATGCCCAAATCAACTATTTTCCAGTTTTGCGGTAGCGCCTCCACACTTGCACAAAAAAGAAAATCTTCATGAACGCTCAGTTTATGAAAATCAGCTAAGAAAAGCAGGAGCAGATGAAATCCTTTTATCAACAAAAGACATTCTTAAGCATATTTCCAATTGGTAAATTTCTCAGATCTAACCACTTTATCGCTCCATATCATCTATTGATTTCAGTGCATTTGAGGAAAGGACATCAGGTTGATCACAGGTAACTAAAACATCATCCTCAATACGAATACCGATATTTTTCCAGCGCTCTTCAATACTTGGCTGACCCTCAGGAACAGGTGTCAGATCACTGATATATATCCCAGGCTCAACAGTTAGGACCATCCCTTCTTCAAGTGGAATTGGGTACTCCCCCAAACGGTAGGCACCTACATCATGTACATCTAAACCAAGCCAGTGGCCTGTGCGATGCATATAAAGATGTCTATACAACCCTTGTTCAACCAATGAATCAATAGAACCTTTTAACAATCCAAGGTCTATCAACCCTTCAACTAAAATTCTCACTGCTTGTAAATGTATTTCTTCAGCATTTTGCCCAGGTAATACATACTTAATAGCAGCATTTTGAGCAGCCAAAACAATTTCATAAATTGCCCTTTGCTCAGAAGTAAACTTCCCATTAATGGGAAATGTTCTTGTTATATCTCCATTGTAATAATCATTAGTTGAACAACCAGCATCGATTAGCAGTAACTCTCGATCTTTTAAAAGAGCATTATTAGCAGTGTAGTGAAGAATACAAGCATTTTTTCCACCAGCTACTATTGAGCCGTAAGCAGGTCCTCTTCCTCCTTGATCCAAAAACGATTTTTCTATAACTCCCTGAATTTGACGTTCATTCATTCCTGCTCGAGTTATATCTCGGGCTAGTTCATGAGCATTTGAAGAGATTAGAGCAGCTTCTCGCAAGCGTTGAATTTCCCAAGAATCCTTTTTCAACCTCAGTTTATGAAGGAAGACAGCTGGATCAGTTAATGCTAGTGGGACCGAATCTCCTCTTGAAGATTTTTCTAATAGTTCGGACCAAACTTTTAGAACTAAAGGTTCAACTTTCCGATGTTTACCTATACGAAAAACAATATTTTCAGCTCCATATAGATAATCTGCCAACTTCTTAGGGAAATCGCATAAAGGGAAAGAAATATCAGCATGAAAGTGATCAACAGCCGCTTGTACACCCCACCGAAAACCATTCCAAATTTCAGCAGATGCCTCTTTCTGCAAAACAAATAAAATATATTTCTCTCCTTCTGGTCGATGGGGTAGGAACAATGCAATTGCTTCAGGTTCATCAAAACCAGTTAAATACCAAAAATCGCTATTCTGCCGAAAAGGGTATTCACAATCTGCATGATGCGTCACCAATTGTGCAGCAGGAATAATTGCCGCACTACTTCCCAATTCTTGCAAGAAGCGGTCACGCCGATGCTGATAAATGCGCTGATTTTTCACTGTAACTTCATAATCAATTAAATCCTTAAGGATGGCATGAACTCAAACATCATGGAAAATGAAGTTCTAATGGTTCTTCAAAATCAATGAAAGTCCTCAAGGTATGAATACTGACATTCTATTCCTAACAATTCTTGTTGTTGTTGTCTTAATTGGTTCTGCATTGTGCTCAGGATTAGAAGCTGCTCTCTTAACTGTAAATCCATTACGGGTCCATGAACTGGCTGTAGGGAATCCAAAAGTGAGGGGAGCAAAGAAATTAGCAAAATTAAGGCATCGACTTGGCAGGACACTCACTGTTTTAACTATTGCGAATAACAGTTTTAATATTTTTGGAAGTTTAATGTTGGGGATATACGCAACTTTTGTATTTTCTGCAAGGATCGATCGAGCATTGTTTTCAATAAGTTTGACCATTTTGGTTCTTCTGGTTGGTGAAATACTTCCAAAATCATTAGGTGCAAAACTTTCTTTGCAGATTTCATTGATTGGAGCACCAATGCTTCATCTTTTGAGCATCCTCATGCGTCCATTAATTCTTCCACTAGAGCACTTGTTACCAGTGATAACAGCGGAGAATGAAATCACGACTGATGAAGAAGAAATTAGACAAATGACAAGACTAGGCTTACAAAAAGGGCAAATCGAAGCGGATGAGGCCGCCATGATAGGCAAAGTTTTCCAACTCAATGATTTAACTGCTAGAGATCTTATGACTCCAAGAGTAGTAGCCCCCTCTCTTGATGGCACTACTACATTAGGGAAGTTAAAACCTCTACTATTAACCAATAATTCTCAATCCTGGGTTGTACTTGGGAAAGAAGTAGACAAAGTTTTAGGGATAGCAAAGCGAGAGCGCCTTCTAACAGCATTAGTGCAAGGCCAAACACAACTAACCCCTATAGATCTCTGTGAAGCAGTGAAATTTGTACCTGAAATGATTCGTGCTGATCGATTACTGACTTCTTTCAACAAAGACAAAAAAGGGGTAAGAGTAGTTGTGGATGAATTTGGGGGATTTGTAGGTTTAATTGGAGCTGAGGCAGTGTTAGCTGTTTTAGCTGGTTGGTGGAGAAAACCCAAGAAATGATACATTCTCAAACTAAAGGGAAAAACTATAGTGTTTTACTCAAAGAATGGAAAGCGTGTCTAGATTTAAGCCCTCTTGAGAAAATAGAACTTGGGGAACAGATTCAATCACTAAGCGAGCAAATTCATCGATTAGATTATAGCCATACACGGGTAGCTGTCTTTGGTCGAGTAGGTGTTGGGAAATCAAGCCTACTCAATGCACTTATTGGCGACAAAGTCTTTGCTACAGATATTGCACATGGCTTCACTCGTAAAGCAAAAGGAATCCAATGGAATCAAGCAATTGCAAATGTAGAAACAATTGAATTAATCGACACACCTGGAATAAATGAAATTGCAGGGGAAAATAGAGATTGCCTAGCTTTAGAAGTTGCTATTAGCTCTGACCTGGTTTTACTAGTTCTAGACAGTGATATAAGCAGTGTTGAACTTAATGCATTGCAAGTACTTATCAACAATGGTAAGCCAGTTTTATTAATTCTAAATAGATGTGATCAATGGGAAAGCAAAGAGATCCAAAAACTTGTCCAAAGCATTAAGAACCGTCTACCCAATTCGGCTAACCACTTATCTATAGAGACTGTCTCGGCAGCACCACGAAAAGCAAAGCTATCCTCAAATGGAGTGGTACGCAGCCAAGAATATGAAGCAGATGTATATTCGCTTAAAAAGACATTGCTAAATGTTTTAGATAAACAAGGAACTACACTTCTTACACTAAATACTTTGAGACAAGCAGAATCTTTTTATCATTGTCTTAAGAGTGGGCGTCTCAAAAGAAGGAAATTAGAAGCACAAGGTCTTATTGGAAAATTTGCAGCTTTAAAAGCATCTGGAGTTGCTGTAAATCCACTCCTAATGTTTGATCTCGCAGCAGGCTTAGCTTTAGATACTGCTCTGGTTATTCAACTAAGTAAAATATATGGACTTGAATTAAAAGGAACTTCCGCAAGGAAGTTATTGCAAAGGCTCTCTGTACACAATGGCTTACTCGGTGGAGTGCAAATTGGAATTCAATTTACTTTATCAGCACTACAACACCTTTTATTTCTGGCATCTCCTTTCACAGGGGGGCTAAGTCTTGTATCTACTGGACCAATTGCCTTAGTTCAAGCAGCTGTTGCAGTTCATACCACAAAGATCATGGGACGATTAGCAGCAGAAGAACTACTACATAATAGTTCTATACCTGGTGCTAACCCAACATCAATTTTAAGACAACTTAGTAGAAGAAATTCTTATCTGAATACATGTCTCATCAATTGGGACATGAATAGGCAGCAAAAAAACTATAATCAAACTCTCTTACCATGAAAAAGATAATCTATAATTCTATAGCTTTACTAGGAACAAGTGCAGATCCTCCTACAATTGGGCATAAAGCTCTCTTAGTAGGTCTAAGCAAGCTTTTCCCAAAAGTTGTAACTTGGGCAAGCAATAACCCTGGGAAGGAACACATAACGACACTTACTCAACGTCATGAGCTCCTGAATGCCTTAGTTAAAACCATTGACCTCCCAAATCTAGAGCTAAAACAAGAGTTAAGTAGTAAATGGGCACTAATTACTTTAGAGCAAGCAAAAGATTTTTGGCCAGATAAAAGTCTTATGTTAGTTATAGGAAGCGATCTAGTAAAGTCTCTCCCAACTTGGTTTGAAGCCAAGAAGGTGCTTAAAGAAGCACGAATTGGGGTTGTTCCCCGTCAAGGTTGGCCGTTAAATAACGCTGAACTAAACATAATAAAAAGGATGGGTGGAGACGCTACTGTATTACCATTAGATATTCCAGCTACAGCTAGTTCATCTATTCATTCTAATCCAGACATCTCTTATATACCGCAAGCAATTTTGCCTATTCTGAAACAAAAGAATCTCTATGGTATTTCCCAAAAACAATAATGAGACTTTGTCTAGCACAACTAAACCCTTTAATTGGTGATCTAAAAGGTAACTGTGCAAAGATCATCAAAGCTTGCAATGAGGCTGCTAAGAACAAAGTAAACCTTGTGATTACTCCTGAGCTCTCACTATTAGGCTATCCACCAAGAGACTTATTATTTAATCGACATCTTATAGATAGTCAATGGACATTTATAGAAGAAATTACAGCCCACATTAATAATCATACTCCTAATATAGCTGTTTTAATTGGGATAGCAGAACCAACATCCGATCAACAAATACCACGCCTCTTTAACTCAATTTCACTTGTCAGTAAAAGTGGATGGGAAGTTATAGCTAGGAAACAATTGCTACCTACGTATGACGTATTTGATGAGAAGAGATATTTTAGACCTTCAGATAGTTCAAGTTGCATAGGTTTGGAAATTGAAGGTAAGAAATGGCAAATTGGATTAACCATTTGTGAAGATCTATGGGTAGAAGAAAAGCTTCAAGGGCAACGTGTCCTAGGGCCTGACCCAATCGCTGATCTTGCTAAGAAGAAAATAGATATCCTGCTAAACCTCTCTGCTTCTCCTTTTACTTATAACAAAAGATTATTGCGTCAAGAAATAGCAAAGAAAGCCGCTAAACGTCTTGGCTGTCCAGTTGTATATCTCAATCAAGTTGGTGGAAACGATGAGCTGATCTTTGATGGGTCTAGTTTTGTAACGAATCGCGAAGGGCAAACGACACTTTCTCTTCCTTTGTGTGAAGAGTCAATTGCTATTTGGGACCAAAGCTCTACAAAAACATTTACCTCTCTTGCTTACCCAGATACAGAAGAAATTCTTCTCCAGGTATTAGTACTAGGATTACGTGATTACGTTGCGAAATGTGGATTCAAGAACGTCGTCCTAGGTTTAAGTGGTGGGATTGACTCCGCATTAGTGGCAATTATTGCCTGTGCTGCACTGGGGGCAGACAATGTCTTAGCAATACTAATGCCATCACCATGGAGTTCAGAAAGCTCTGTGAAGGATGCCAAAGATCTTGCTAAAAGGCTAGGTATTCAAACAGAGACCATCCCTATTACCCCCCTAATGCATAGCTATGATGGCAGTCTTAAGGAGGTATTAGGCGAAGTGCCTCAAGGCTTGACTGCTGAGAATCTTCAGGCTCGTATTAGAGGAACTCTTCTGATGGCAATAGCAAATAAGAAGAGGTGTCTACTTTTATCGACCGGGAACAAGTCAGAATACGCTGTCGGATACTGCACACTCTATGGTGATATGAATGGTGGTCTTTCTGTAATAGGGGACCTATATAAGACAAGCGTCTTTAATCTATGTAACTGGCTTGATAGCGACAAAGCTTTTCAATGCAAAAGATCCTTGATGCTTCCAGCAAATGGAATTCTAGTAGGTAAATCTATTCGTACTAAACCTCCTAGTGCAGAACTTAGTCCAAATCAATTCGACAGTGACTCTCTACCTGACTATAAAATTCTTGACCCAATTCTAAAAGCGATAATTGAAAGGCAGGACAATAAAACAACAGTTCTCAACCAAAAATATGGTACAGATTTAATAATAAACATTCAGAAGTTACTCAAAAAAGCTGAATTTAAAAGGCGTCAAGCACCTCCAGTGTTAAAAGTAAGTGATCAAGCATTTGGGAGTGGTTGGAGGAAACCTATTGCATCAACATAATAGGAACTAAAATAAAAAAATCTAAACCCAAAAAAGAACTCTCTCAAAAAACACTAAAGTTAAATGCCTTCATCAGTCCTATCCGCACCAATTTCAAGTATTGGTATTCCTAAAGAAATTAAATCAGATGAGCTTAGAGTTGCCATAACACCTGATGGTGTAAAGGAACTTGTGACACAAGGCCTCGAAGTAAGAGTGCAATCAGAGGCAGGTAAGGGTGTAGGAATTTCTGACAATTCATTTGCTGAAGCAGGTGCAACTATCGTTGATCGAGATGAAGCCTGGTCAGCACATCTCGTTGTTAAAGTCAAAGAACCCCAGGAAGAAGAATATAAGTTACTTAGAGAAGATATGGTCCTATTGACATATCTACATTTGGCGGCTTACCCAAAAGTTGGGGAAGCTTTGTTAGAAGCAGGTACAACCAGCATAGGTTATGAGACAGTGCAGATGGAAGATGGGACTTTACCCTTACTTGCTCCCATGAGTGAAATCGCTGGGAGGCTAGCAGCTCAAGTTGGTGCACATTTACTTGAAAAGCCTCATGGAGGTAGGGGACTACTTATTGGAGGGTGTACTGGAGTTAGACCTGCAAGGGTTATTGTTCTAGGAGCAGGGACAGTAGGATGGAATGCAGCCAGATTAGCAGCCGCTATGGATGCAGAAGTAATGCTTCTAGATCGTTCTCCAGACAGACTGCGTAAGCTTGAAGCTTATAGACGAGGGCGATTAGAAAGTATAGTCAGCAGCAGAGGGCTTATAGAAAGGCTCATACCATCAGCTGATCTAGTTATTGGAGCTGTACTCACTCCAGGCGATAGAGCACCAACACTTGTAGATGAGAGTATGGTAGCCCAGATGAAATGCAATTCAGTAATTGTTGATGTATCAATTGATCAAGGGGGGTGCATTGCTACCAGTGTTGAGACAACTCACACTAAACCCACTGTAAATATTAGAGGCATTCAACATTATGCGGTAAGCAATATGCCTGGTGCCGTGCCATTTACATCAACTGAAGCATTAGTAAGTGTTACCTTGCCATATATTCTTGGCATTGCTGGTCGAGGACTTGAAGGTGCGCTTACTGAACGTCCAGAAATTGTCTCTGGTCTTAATACAATAGGGGGTTCAGTGTGCCATCCGGGTGTAGCAAAAGCTCTTGGAATCAAACCAAGGCACCCAATGGCATGCCTAAATTAAAAATTAGAAATCACAGAAACTCTTTGAATTGGACGATTTAAAGATGAAAGAGAAATACCTTCTTTCAATGCAAGCACTAAACCTGCCGCCTCCAAATAATTAGATGCCTTAAACACACGCATACCGCCATGAGTATCTACTCCGATTTTTATCCCTAAAGCTTCTAGATTAACGTTTGTTATACCTGGATTAGAGACAACAATTAAGGGGACGCCTCTCTCAATACAACCTAAAACAGCTTCCCCACCCAATGCGCCCTGAGGTGCTATTACAGCTCCTACCTGTTCAATACTTATCAAACCTGAGCTATCTAACATGCCATTTTGTGTTAAAGAATCAAGCTTGACCAGGTCAGGTGCGCGGCTCAATCCAACTAAAACACAGGGCAAAAATGTGTGCCCCAACTCTTCTCCAGCAGCACGAGGGTCTAAACAGTCTTCAATCTCTACTGGTGCCAATGCAGGGGCATGAGCACACGGAATACATAAATGACGAACCAGTACATGGCTAATTACAGCCTCACAACCTGAAAGCAAATCTACTCCTTGCCCTTGTCGGTAAGCATCTAAGTCTTTCTGCGCTATGTCATCAGGGAATCTAGTAACAATAGCTATAGCTGTTGCACCCTCCTTTTTAAGTTTCTCTCCTGCCTTTAACAAGGGTTCTAAATTAGTCAGCTCACCCCAACTAGCTCCACTAATTGATTTCTTAGTAGATATCTCAAGAGGAGTTTCTGTAATAATCACTGGGCCAATATCAATACCCAATGTTGCACGGCAAGCATCAACTACTTGTAAATGTCTTTGAAGAATTTCTCGTTCTAGTCCTGCGTCTAATAACACACCTACTTTCTGACTACGAGAAGGCCGCAATAAAAGATCACCGCACACAAATCGATCAATAGAAAAGCCTTCAACATATTGAATTCGCTCATCATTCCAATAAAGAGAGGCTCCATTCATTACATTCGGATGGGTAATCAAACATCCACTTGCTGCTGCCAGCAAGCGAGCAGATGGAATCGCATCACCTGCATAACCTCCAACTTGACATCCAATCCCTGTAGGGATTAGCAAAATAGTTGGCAATGGCGTAAAAGGATTCACTTGTTCAGATAATTATGACAACTGCTTCAATATTTAACTGCCGAGTAGACCCAGGTTCAGCAGAAAAAGAAATACTTGTAATAGCCCATCTCACAGGTTCACCAAATTTTCTTAATTTCTCTAACACATAAGCACGTAGATCTTGAATTAGCAGAGTCTCTGGCCATTCAAGGTACAAGTCAAGAGACTTCAGTCTCACATCAACTATGCAGTTGCTCCACCAACAACCTCAAGAATCTCCTGAGTAATTGCAGCTTGGCGTGCTTTGTTATATGTGAGACTTAAGGTTTTTGCTAATTCTTTTGCATTGTCACTAGCGTTATTCATTGCAGTCATTCGACTTGCTAACTCTGAAGCTGCTGCTTCTTGCAAAGCTCTAAGAAGTTGGTTCTGCAAATATAAGGGAAGAAGAGAATTCAATAAATCATCGGGACTTTGTTCAAAGACAACATCAGAAGGCAACTTAGGTTCTTCATTTGCCGGTGCTGAATCCTTTTCAATAACTAGACGACTATCTTTTGTTGTAATTCTAAAAATCTCATCATCTTCTTGAGCAATTCCTTGAGGATCTAGCGGAAGAAGAGTCTGGACAACTGGATTGCAACTTACAAGACTAATAAACTTTGTATAAATAACCTCTACTCGATCAGTGCTTTCTGAAAGAAACTCTGACAAGATTTCACTAGTAGCCTCCTCAGCATCTATAGATGTTGGCACTTGCTCAAGCCCTTGAAAGGAAGCTGTAATCTTGTACTGACTACTTCTATTCTGAAAATAAGTAATAGCTTTTCGACCAATTAATACCAAGTTCATTTCAAATCCTTGTCTTTGAAGTTCTTGATAGCGCTGCTCAGTTTGCTTAATCACATTAGTGTTATAACCACCGCAAAGTCCTCTATCCCCAGTAACTGCAAGCAAAGTTACTTTCTTAACATCACGTTTTTTAAGAAGTGGAGAGTCAGCCGATTCAAACTTCATACGTGACTGTATGTTTTCAAGAACTCTTGCCAAGCGATCAGCAAAAGGACGACTTCGCAGCACTTGCTCCTGGGCACGTCTTACCTTGGCTGCTGCAACCAATCGCATTGCCTCAGTAATCTTACGAGTGTTCTTAACAGAAACAATTCTGTCTCGAATATCCTTTAGGTTTGCCATTTAATAAAAATCTCCTGGATAGCCTTAGGGTTAAGCAGATGCCAACATCGAGGATTTAACCTCGTTTATTGACTCTTTCAGGACTGATTCAAGTTCTTCACTGAGCTTTTTCTCAGAAAGGACCTTAGATATATAATCAGGCTTACTAGTTTTGAGGTATTCACGAAGTTCAGCTGCAAATTTTGTAACATCATCTACTGGCACCTCGTCGATCAAACCTTTGACACCTGCATAAACTACAGCAACCTGCTCAGCAAGATTCAAAGGTGCAAACTGTGCTTGTTTTAGAAGCTCTCTTAAACGTTTGCCTCTTTCAAGCTGTTGCTGAGTAGCTTCATCCAAATCTGAGGCAAATTGTGAGAATGCAGCAAGCTCATCGAATTGAGCCAGTTCAAGTTTCAAAGTACCTGCTATTTTTTTAATAGCTTTAGTTTGGGCTGCTCCACCAACCCGACTCACAGAAATACCAACATTAATGGCTGGCCTTAAACCAGAGTTAAAGAGGTCTGCACTTAAGAAGATTTGACCATCAGTAATTGAAATAACATTGGTAGGGATATAGGCAGATACATCCCCAGCCTGAGTTTCAATTATTGGTAGCGCAGTCATTGAGCCACTACCCATTGCATCAGAAAGTTTTGCAGCTCTTTCAAGCAAACGACTGTGACAATAAAAAACATCCCCAGGGTAAGCCTCACGTCCTGGTGGACGACGAAGTAATAGAGACATTTGGCGATAAGCCTGAGCCTGTTTAGTTAAATCATCATAAATAACCAATGTCGCCTTACCTTTATACATAAAATGCTCAGCAATCGCTGCTCCCGTATAAGGTGCTAAGTATTGCAAAGCTGCTGCTTCCGAAGCACTAGCATTTACAACAATTGTGTAATCCAAAGCGCCTTTTTCTCGTAAAACCTCAACAACTTGAGCAACAGAAGCTGATTTCTGACCAACTGCTACATATACACAAACAACATCCTGTCCTTTTTGATTGATGATCGTATCAATCGCAATAGCTGTCTTTCCTGTTTGACGGTCGCCAATAATCAACTCTCTCTGTCCTCTTCCGATAGGGATCATTGCGTCGATAGAGGTAATGCCAGTTTGCATCGGCTCATGAACCGATTTCCTTTTAATAATCCCAGGGGCTATTGACTCAATTAAGCGAGAATCGCTGGTAGCAATTTCTCCACTACCATCTACTGGCTGTCCGAGAGAATTAACAACCCTTCCTAACATTGAATCACCAACAGGAACAGACGCAATCTTTCCAGTTGCCTTAACAGTACTTCCCTCTTGAACTCCAAGGGCTTCACCCATTAGAACAACCCCAACATTGTCATCCTCTAAGTTCAGAGCAATTCCTTCAGTTCCATCCTCAAATTCAACTAATTCTCCAGCCATAGCTTTCTGCAAGCCATAAACTCTTGCTATTCCATCACCAATTTGTAGAACGGTACCTACATTACTGACTGAAACAGACTTGTCGTAATCAGCAATCTGTTTCTTCAGAATTGAGCTAATTTCGTCGGGACGTATAGAAACCATGGGAGGAGAATTTAATTAAAGGTTGGAAAGTGGTGAAGGGGAAAAAATGAAAAAGGAAAAGTTGATTGAGCTAGCTTACCTTTGCAAGCGCAAGACCCAGTCGGCGTACCTGTCCAGAAAGGCTTGCATCGATGACCTTGGAGCCAACATTGATAACAAAACCACCAATCAAGTTAGGGTCGACTTTTAAATCTAATTCTAAATTGTCAGTGCCAGCTACTGATTGAACTGTCTTAAGAATTTGCTCCTGCTGGTCTTCAGTTAATGAAGTTGCAGAAGTTACTGTTGCCAGAGCAATATTACGTTGTTCACGATAAAGCTCAAGAAGCCTCTCAAGGACGGAGTTTAAATAGCCTATCCGCTGCCTATCAGCGAGTAATTTCAAGAGGTTCATTAAAGAAGGGGAAACTTCGTCAGAGAAGATCTTCTCAAGAACCACTTTCTTACTTTCAATTTCAAGAACAGGTGATGACATGGCATCACTAAACTCTGGAGATTGATCCCACAGCTCTAATACTGATTTTGACTGATCAACTATCTGATCAACTTCATTACGGCTTTCTGCAACTTGAAGAAAGGCTTCTGCGTAAGGAGTGGTGATGTTATTAAGTAAAGGCATTAGACATCTCCAATATTCTTAATGGACTGTCTCAAGAATTTGTCTTGAGCTTCTTCATCAAGTTTTCCGGAAAGACTAGATAAAGCTTTCTTAATTGCTAACTCAGCAGCCTCTCTTCGAAGTTGACTACTAACTCTTGCAGCTTCTACGTTGAGATCTGAAGCTGCTCCTTGCTTGATTCGAGCCATTTCTAAGACAGTACGTTTTTCACTCTCCAAGCGAATTGATTCTGCTCTTGTCTGACAATCGTTTCTAATCTTGTCAGCTTTCTTTTCAGCAGATGCAAGATCTAATTTCGCTTGTTTTAGAGCATTGGATGCATCAAGTAAACGATCTTCAGCATCTTTGAGATCCTGTAAAATCGAAGTTCGTCGTTTCTCAAGCATACTGCCTAAGAAACTTGGAAGGAATTTATAAAGACCAAATGCGACAACTGCAAGATTGAGTAAATTTGTCTCAAATAAATTGAGATTTAAACCAAATCCTTCAGTTGCAAAAATCAGTGAATAGTTCATTTAGCTGCCAATAACCTTTGAACAATTAAATCACCAAGCTTTTCAGCATCTAACTTGAGCTGGTTAAGAGCAGATTCTCGTTGAGAATCTATCTCTCTTCTTACTTTTTCTCTAGAAGCATTAGCTTCAGAATTAGCTAAAGCAAGTGCTTCTTTATAAAGCTTGTCAGAGTCATCTTCAGCTTCAGTAATAACTTTTTGAGCAGCCTGGCGGGCTCCTTTTAGCTGATTTTTTAAATCACTCTCAAGCTTTTCAACCTCAGCGAGCTTCTTTTTCGCCTCGGTTCGACTTGTCAAAACATAGTCTTCTCTATCTTCAACAACCTTACCGACAGGTTTGAAAAAAAGAGCGTTGAGGATGTAGGTGAGGAGTACAACCTGCGCTGCCATAAGAGGCAAAGTTGCATCAAAGTCAAATAGACCTCCCTCACTAGCACCAAACAGAAGCAAGCTGGTCATTTAGCAGGCGAGCGTTAGTTTAAAAAGACTCTTAATCAAGTATTAAGAGCTTAGGGAAAAGTCTTCAAATCAAGTTTGAGGAAGATCTTAAACCAAAGGTAAAATTTGATTAAAGATCAACCTCCCGATTTGAAGTTAATTAACCAGCAAATGGGTTAGCGAATAGCAGAACCAAAGCAACCACAAGGCCATAGATGGTTAGCGATTCCATGAAAGCAAAAGAAAGAAGCAAAGTACCTCTGATCTTGCCTTCTGCTTCAGGCTGGCGTGCAATGCCTTCTACTGCTCCTTGAGCAGCGCTACCCTGACCTATACCAGGGCCGATAGCGCCAAGGCCTACAGCTAAACCAGCGGCAATAACAGAAGCGGCGGTGGTAATGGAATCCATAATTGAGCTAAGGATGTGAAGCGCCTTTTAAGCGCGTATTAAGAGAAACCGGGAGTTTATACCTGCGAGGGGTCCATCTCATAGTTAATAAGATGAGTCCAAAAAAAATTGGACCTAATCGCAAGGGGTTTGCCAGAAAAATAAATAATTTCTAGCAACAAAAGTTTTGATTAATGATGCTCTTCTACTGCTTCACCGATGTAGTAAGCAGCAAGAGTTGCAAAAATCAAGGCCTGAATAGCACTAGTAAACAAACCAAGAAACATAACTGGTACAGGAAGAACAAGTGGTACTAGAAAAACAAGTACTGCTACAACAAGTTCGTCAGCCAATATGTTTCCAAATAAACGGAAGGAAAGAGAAAGTGGCTTAGTGAAATCTTCCACAATCTTGAATGGGAGCATGATTGGTGTCGGATGAACGTAGTACTCGAAGTAACGCAATCCTTTATTGCTCAAGCCCGCATAAAAGTAAGAAAGTGAAACCAAAAGAGCTAGTGCAACGGTTGTATTGATATCAGCCGTTGGAGCTCCTAGTTCTCCACTAGGGAGTTCAATTAACTTCCATGGGATTAAGGCTCCGCCCCAATTGCTCACAAAAATGAACAAGAAAAGAGTGCCTATAAATGGCATCCAGTCTCTATAGACTTTTTCTCCAATCTGTGTGCGAGCCAAATCACGGATGTAATCCCAAAGGAACTCAAGTAAATTTTGAACGCCCTTAGGGTCACGTTCCATCTTTTTGGTGCCAACTACAACAAGAGTCAGCAAAGCACCAATAAGAATCCATGAGGTCATAAAAACCTGACCATGAATCCTTAATTTTCCAAACTGCCAATAAAGGTGTTGACCAACCTCAAGTGCAGCAAACGGTAAAAGAAATGGAGAGGTACCCATTTTTAAAGAAATGAAAAGTCGCAAATGCGACATTGTGTCTTAGTTAAACCTTAAACAAGCATCTCGAAATAAATTAAGCAGATTTTTTTTGAGCAGAAGGCTCAAGTAAAAACTGGATAATTAAAGATGGCTTATACAGCAAAAAGCCGACTAAAGCTGGCAACAGATGAAGTTCGGGTACTTTTGCAACTACCAGAACTAATGCAGCCGGGATAATCAATTGGACCTTGCCAACCGAAGATGAAGATTTACCAATAGAACCAATACTCTTGGCAAGTAGCCGAAAATAAATGATTCCTGAGCATGCCCCTAAAAGGAGACTAATAGCAGCGTTAATATCAACAAAAAGGATGGAAGCTAAAACTGCAAAAGCTGTTATAGCCAAGTTAATCCTGAAAATGCGTAGCTGAAGCGACACATATTCGGAACACTGATCCACAGAACTAATTTCTGGAGATTCAAGGTCCCCTGAAAGCTTTAGTCTTTCGCTGGCTTCATTACTTGCACACAAGACACTGTCTCCTTTTCGGGAGTGATTAGCAGGTGTAACAGGTGAGGATGCCAACAAAGGCTCCAATGCTCCAAAGGCCCGCGGAATCTACCATGCAGTAGGTAAAAAAACTGTGTTCGACCTTGAAAGTCCCTTAAAAATATTATTTCTTTTTACGATCGAGCACAAACAAGGGTTCAATGAGCCCAGATTTTCTAAAAAAAGAGTCATTATTACAAGAAGAGAATCACAATTTATCAATTTAAGCTAATCAAAGAGTAATTTACCGTTCTTCTAGGATCACCATGTAATTAAAGAATATGTATGTTGTTGTTTGGAAACTTTTATAAAATATTCAGATTGAAAATATTACTGGCTTATTCAAATTGATAGTCCAAAGTTTATTTCAAATAAATATTGAACTGCTCTTGGCAAATTGCTTATTAAGCGGCTCAATAGGAAAAGTCATATTCATTAAAGGCTTTGAGAACTCCAACAATAAAAAGAATTGATGGGGGATCTCTTTCCACAAAAATATCGCAGAAATATCTTGCAAGAAATATAGGCAGAAATCCATTATGGGGAAAGCTTATTCCACTTCCTTGGCAACTTTGGCCTGCAGAAGCAAGATTATTATTAGCCCTTATGGTTTTTTGGAGTATTGCTGGTCTTTGTATCCTTGGGTCTGCTAGCTGGTGGGTAGCAACTAGAGAAATGGGAGAAGGAAGTTATTTCCTCAAGCGGCAACTGATGTGGCTAGCAACAAGTTGGACAATTGCTTGGTTAGCCATATCAATCAACCTTAGAAGATGGCTTAGACTTTCAAAGATTTGTTTACTTATTTGCCTAGTATTAGTTGGAGCCACTCTTATTTTTGGTAGTAATATTAATGGAGCTTCAAGATGGTTAATTCTTGGTCCAATTAGAATCCAGCCTTCCGAATTAGTTAAACCCTTTTTAATTCTTCAAGCAGCGAATCTTTTTGCACAGTGGGAACGTATAAAAAATGGTCAAAAGCTATTAGAATTAAGCATTTTTGGAACATTAATTCTTTTAATTCTCAAACAACCAAATCTTAGTACAGCTGCTCTTATAGGAATCCTAATTTGGATGATTGCACTTTCTGCAGGAATAAGTTTTAAAAATCTTTCTTTAGCCGCATTATCAGGTGTAGGGCTTGGGGTCTTTAGCATTACAAGACATGAATATCAGCTTTTAAGAGTTACTTCATTCCTAAATCCATGGGAAGACCCTCATGGGAATGGATACCAACTAATACAAAGCCTTCTTGCAATAGGTTCTGGTGGCTGGTTTGGAGAAGGCTATGGACTATCAACGCAAAAACTTTTGTACTTACCTTTTCTAAATACAGATTTTATTTTTTCTGTTTATGCTGAAGAATTTGGTTTCATGGGTTCATTCATGCTCATAATATTTTTTATATTAATTGCATTTCTTGGATTAAGAGTATCCTTACGAAGCCAGAATAATTATTCAAAGCTTATCTCAATTGGTTGTAGCACAATGCTAATTGGACAATCCATTATGCATTTAGCCGTTACATCTGGATCTATGCCAACAACTGGCTTGCCTCTCCCTTTCATAAGTTATGGAGGTAACTCATTACTCTCAAGTTTTCTTATTGGCGGGCTATTACTAAGGTGCTCACTTGAATCTAGTGGCCTAATAGGAAAATTAAAAATTAAGAAGAAACTCAATTAGAGATTTTAAAGTTTAGATTTGGTAGAGCAACTTTCATTTTTATCATTTCATCTCTCAATCTTGTGATATCTGACTTAGCTCAAAGAAGTGAGCAAATTATTAGATATAGCTTGGAATCACCGAGCTCATTAACACTAATAATTGTTTTTATAGGTGGTTTATTAACTAGTCTTGGACCTTGCTCATTATCACTTTTACCTGTAACTGTTGCTTACCTTGGCGGATTTAATAAAGAGCAAAATCCTTTTTTGAAAAGCCTAATCTTCTGTTGTGGGATTGTCCTATCTCTAATCATATTGGGAAGCATTAGCGGCCTATTAGGAAAGGTTTACGGTCAAATACCTTCCGCAATAGGCTTACTAGCCCCTATCATAATGATTCTAATGGGATTTAATCTCCTGGGAATCCTAAAGATAAGGTTCCCCAATGGACCTGAAATTGATGTCTGGAAAAAAAATATACCTGCTCCTCTTTTGCCAATTGCTGCGGGAGTAACATTTGGGCTAGCATCTTCACCTTGTACAACTCCAGTCTTAGCTGTTCTTCTAGCTTGGATCGCTGAAAATGGGAATCCAGCCAGTGGTGTAATTCTTTTAGCATGCTTCGGTTTTGGCCAAGTGATACCTCTTTTATTAGCAGGAACAACTGCTGCCGCAATTCCAAAACTTTTATCAATGCGTGGAATTAGTCAATGGATACCATCTTTAAGCGGAGTAATTTTCTTAACAACTGGTTTGCTAACCCTATTTTCACAATGGTTCTAAGTAAATGAAATATTTACGTAGGATTCTCCTTGCTTTTTCAAGTTTAAAAGTTGCCATTTCCCTCTTAATTCTGATCGCAATTGCAAGTGCTATAGGTACTGCACTTCCCCAAGGAGAGCTCCCTGAAACTTATATCTCTAAATACCAAGTCCAAAAATTTCTTGGCTTACTAAATGGAGAAATGATAATTCGAATGCAATTAAACAAAGTTTATTCAAGCATTTGGTTCTTAGCTCTTCTTGCATGGTTATCTATTTCTCTTATTGTTTGTAGCTGGAGAAGGCAATGGCCAACTCTAAAAAAGGCAATGGCTTGGATAGATTATAGAGACCCTAAACAAATTCAAAGACTCGCAATTTCTCAAACATTTAAAATAGATAAGCCATTTAAAAGTATAGAAAAATTAGAGCATTATTTGATAAATTCAGGTTGGAAAGTGCAAAAGAATTCTTTCCGATTATCTGCTAGGCAAGGCTTAATTGGCAGAGTAGGGCCTCCATTAGTCCACTTTGGGCTGATAATATTAATTATTGGAGCAACCTTTGGTGCCTTAAAAGGTGTGAGAGTAGAAAGGTTTCTTGCCCCAGAAAGATCGTTGAATCTATTGAGCCCCAATGGAATAAATCAGATAAATTTGAAGTTAACAGATTTCCAAATTGAAAGAGGTCCCAATGGACAACCCGAGCAATTTAGATCCAGTATTGAATTAAGTAATAAAGATTTCAAGAAAATAATCACTAAGCAAATTAGCGTGAATCATCCTTTACGTTTTAAAGGTATGACTGTTTATCAGGCTGACTGGTCTCTTGCAGCGATTACTATTCAAATAGACAAACAGCAGAAATTACAACTTCCTCTCAAAAGGATTGAAGCTTTAGGAAATCAAGTTTGGGGCGTTTTAATTCCTAAATTCAATAATAAAAGTGAAGCAATGCTATTAACTGTTTCCAGTGAAAAAGGGCCAGTAAGGTTTTATAGTGAATCAGGAGTTCCTATTGGAATAGTAAGGCCACTTGGGGAATCTATTCAAAGTGGAGAGTCTCAAATAAATGTTATTGATATTCTTCCAAGTAGCGGGATTTTAATGAAATATGACCCTGGTGTACCCTTTGTTTACATAGGTTTTGCCATAAGTTTAATAGGCAGCATTTTAAGTATTGTATCTACAAAACAGCTTTGGATAATTGCAGAAAAGGAGGCTAAGTTATTACATATAGGAGGTTTTGCTAATAGGAATTCAATAGGCTTTGCTAAACAATTCCCATTAATTGTGAAATCAGCCTCAATAGTTTAAAAGCCTATTTTAAACCATGAGAAACTCGAATAACAGTATGTACATTTCCACGCGGATTAAAATCTGCTTCTAATTTCATCCAAGTTGGTTTAGCGGCCAAAACAAGATCATCTAAAATTTTATTTGCTACTTCTTCATGAGAAATCTTTATACTACGGAAACTATTTATATAAAGTTTTATTGATTTCAGCTCCAATACTTTTTCACATGGCTGATAAAGCAATCTAATAACTGCAAAGTCTGGATACCCAGAGAAGGGACATTGGCAAGTAAATTCAGGTAATTCTATGGAAATCTCATAGTCCCTTCCAGGACTTGGATTAGGGAAACATTCAATCTCAGACTCCGAAATTAATCTTTCACCGTAGAATTTAGGACCATTAGTTTTCACTTGAATCTCTCATAAAAGTAAAGGCTTTACAAAAGCTAATTCTTTCTTAATTAATTACAAGTCTTTCGCTAAAACCATCTATTTTTCCTATCCCAAATCTACAAAAAGGATAGAAATCTCAGGGAAAATACAAATATGTATAATCAATTACAAACAATATTTCCATGAGGACCGGTAATAGAAAGAGTTAATTGATTCTCATTTAATGGACATCTGGTTTATTAATTCCAATGACCGAGTACATGTAAGGGCAGCTAGTGTCCATGGAATGCTTTGGCTTCAAACTCATTTTGAAAGCGACCATTGGGAAGCAATTGCATCAGAACAAGTAACTCTGAACAAGAGCAATGCAATGCTGCTTGCAAATGATGCAAATGAAGCTGGATTAATAATAAATGCAGTTCCAGAGATTGCATATTCCATCTAATCTTAAAAAAGTCATTAAAATAAATAAAAATCTAATTTTATTTCCATGAAAAAAATAGAAGCTATCATCAGGCCTTTTAAGCTAGAAGACGTAAAAATAGCATTGGTCAATCTAGGGATTGTTGGAATGACCGTAAGCGAAGTAAGAGGTTTTGGCCGCCAAAAAGGGCAAGTTGAACGCTATCGAGGTTCAGAGTTTACTGTTGAATTTCTTCAGAAGCTCAAAATAGAAGTTGTTGTGAATGATGAAAGTGTTGAGGGGGTTTTAAAAGCATTAGCAGAAGCTGCAAAAACAGGGGAAATTGGCGATGGAAAGATTTTCATCTCACCAATTGAATCAGTTCTAAGAATTAGAACAGGTGAAACAGACGACTCAGCACTTTAGTCACAGGTATTTTTAACAAGCCTCTCAAGATCAATTTTCTGATCAACGCTATTAGTCCCAATCCAAAGAAGATATTCATGGTTTCCTGCAGGACCTTTTAAGGGGGAAGCAGTAACTCCTTTTATCATCCAATTTTGTAACCTTGCAAAATCAATAACTGTATTTAAGGCCTCTAAATGAAACTTCGCCTCTTTAACAACACCCCCCTTCCCGACTCTTTCGCGACCAACTTCAAACTGAGGTTTAACCAAAAGCACTGCCTCTTTAGATCTTTCATCTAAAAGAGATTTAATTGCTGGCAAAACAAGTCTTAATGAAATAAAAGACAAATCAGCTACAGCAAGGCTCGCTCGACGTTCATGGGGCTCATATAGTTGGTCACTTTGAAGGTATCGAATGTTAGTACGCTCTCTTAAAATTACTCTTGAGTCATTACGAAGAGACCACGCAGTCTGCCCATAGCCAACATCAACACCATATACAAGAGATGCACCTCTTTTCAAAAGACAATCCGTAAACCCCCCAGTAGAAATTCCTGCATCTAGACAGACTCTGCCTGAGATTCTTATGGGGAATTGCTCCAAAGCGGCTTCTAACTTCTCGCCCCCACGAGATACAAACCTTGGATCGCATTCAACTTTGAGTTCTAGTTCTTTAAAAACTTGTTGACCAGGTTTATCAAAAATATTTCCAGCCAGATCTCTTACTTTGCCAGCTCTTATTAATTTTTGAGCC
Source organism: Prochlorococcus sp. AG-363-B11 (assembly GCA_003278425.1). Lineage (GTDB taxonomy): Bacteria > Cyanobacteriota > Cyanobacteriia > PCC-6307 > Cyanobiaceae > Prochlorococcus_E. The sequence goes on from QCFE01000004.1 coordinate 72,108, forward strand.
TTTTCTCTTGATTCAGCAAGCCCTTTGGTTAGCAAGTGAACATCAAGTCGATGTTTTTTGGTCATATCGTCATAAAAGCAAACAAGAAACCGAATAAAAACCGCAGAAGTTGATGAATTTAGAAAATCTAATAGAGGATCTATAGAACTTCCTTAAAGGACGTGAAGGGTAAACCCTCTAAATCATCCCCAAAAAGAAACAGTCCAAGAAAAGGGCGACTTCATTTAATTGCAATGAAGCAAGGTTCCAATCTCTTAGAGCTCCTTCAACCAGGAAGTTTTGTTAGGTTAAAGAATCAACCTAATGATTTACCACCATTCCAATTAATTTCATGTAAAGGAGGTCGTTGCTTTGTTCGGCAACAGACATGGGGACAATATATTCATTGGGAAGTTGAACACCACAGACTAAAATCAGCGTAAACAACAAGAACTAAGTTCTGTTTTCTTGAAAAATCTAAACTCCTTTGATTGATCGTTACACACTCCCTGAAATGGGAACAATTTGGACTGAGAATGCCAAATTCCAAAGCTGGCTTGAAGTAGAGCTTGCTGCTTGCGAGGCAAATCTCAAACTTGGCAAGATCCCTCAAAATGCAATGCAAGAGATTCGTGAAAAAGCAACATTTAACTCAAAACGGATTTTGGAAATTGAATCTGAAGTTCGTCATGACGTTATTGCTTTTCTAACAAATTTAAATGAAAACATTGGAGATTCTGGTCGTTTTATTCACGTTGGGATGACTAGCAGTGATGTTCTAGATACTGGACTTGCTTTGCAGTTAAAAGCCTCCGCAAAATTATTAATCGACGAAATAAGCAACCTTCAAAATATAATTCGTGAAAAAGCACGTGAGCATAAAGCTACGGTAATGATAGGGAGGTCACATGCAATCCATGGAGAACCAATTACCTTTGGCTTCAAACTAGCTGGATGGTTAGCAGAAACTAATCGCAATAAGAAAAGACTTGAGCTCCTCGAAAAAGAAATTTCTGTTGGGCAAATCAGTGGTGCAATGGGAACTTATGCAAACACAGACCCTGAGATTGAAAGGATTACATGTGCTTCTCTGGGTTTAACCCCTGATACAGCAAGTACACAAGTCATTTCAAGAGATCGTCATGCAACTTATGTTCAAACACTTGCTTTAGTAGGTTCCTCACTAGACCGTTTTGCTACTGAAATAAGAAACCTTCAGAGGACTGACGTACTAGAAGTTGAAGAGGGGTTTGCAAAAGGTCAAAAAGGAAGCTCTGCTATGCCTCACAAAAGAAATCCCATTAGAAGTGAACGCATTAGTGGTCTTGCAAGAGTTCTACGAAGTTATGTGGTAGCTGCATTAGAAAATGTTTCTCTTTGGCATGAGAGAGATATAAGTCATAGCTCTACAGAAAGAATGATGCTTCCAGATATATCCATTACCCTTCACTTTATGTTAAGAGAAATGAGCGAAGTAATTCAAGGGCTAGGAATTTATAAAAATAATATGACCAAAAACATGAACATCTATGGAGGTGTCGTTTTTAGCCAACGCGTACTCTTAGCTCTTGTAGAGAATGGTATGCAACGTGAAAAAGCTTATCAATTGGTGCAGAAGCATGCTCATGAAGCATGGAATACCGAATCAGGAAACTTCCAAGCCAACCTGAATTCAGACAAGTCAATCACCTCAGTTCTATCTGCAGAGCAACTAAAAAATTGCTTTAGTACAAAAATACATCAAGCAAATTTAGATGTCATTTGGAAGCGCCTAGACATCTAAAATATACTCTGCAAACAAACGGTTTAGTATGAAGCAACGATAACTGCTATAACATCTAAAAAAATGACTAATTTATCTCGCCTAGAAACTGACAGCATGGGTTCAGTAGAGGTTTCTAACATGGCACTCTGGGGGGCTCAAACTCAACGATCTCTCCTAAATTTTGCAATTGGAGACGACAAAATCCCTATCAAACTTATTTATGCTCTAGTTACAATTAAAAGATCTGCCGCAATAGTTAATAATCAACTAGGTTTACTTTCAAAGAAAAAAAAAGATTTCATCATTAATGCTTGTTTAGAAATTCTTTCCGGTCTTCATGATAAACAATTCCCATTGAGTGTTTGGCAAACAGGGAGTGGTACTCAAACAAATATGAATATAAACGAAGTGATTTGTAATATTGCATCATTAGCAAATAATGATCCGTTAGGGAGCCATAAGCCATTGCATCCAAATGATGATGTTAATCAATCACAGTCTACAAATGATGTTTTCCCAGCAGCCATACAAATAGCTGCTGCTCAAGAAATTACCAACCATCTTTTACCTGAACTTAATCGGCTCATTATCACACTGGAAAGAAAAATAACTGAATGGAATGGAATAACTAAAACAGGAAGGACACACCTCCAAGATGCTGTTCCACTTACTCTCGGGCAAGAAGTATCGGCATGGAAAGAGCAATTAGCAACTGCTAGCAACAGAATACAAAAAAGCATGGAAGAGCTTTTCCCTCTTCCTTTAGGTGGAACTGCTATAGGAACTGGAATTAATGCACCAAAAGGATTCAGTGAAGAGATTGCTAAATTGATTGCCACTTCAAGCAAGCTTCCTTTTAGATCAGCTCAAAATAAATTCGCAATAATGGCCAGCCATGATGGTTTAGTACATGCAATGTCCGAATTGAAATTATTATCTGTATCACTATTAAAAGTAGTTAATGATCTACGCTTATTATCTTGTGGTCCAAGAGCAGGCTTTGGAGAGTTATGTCTTCCCGCTAATGAACCTGGTAGTTCGATAATGCCTGGTAAAGTCAACCCTACACAATGTGAAGCAATGGCAATGGTTTGCACTCAAGTAATGGCACTTGATAGTGCCGTCACAATGGCGGGCAGCGGAGGACATTTACAAATGAATGTCTACAAACCATTGATAGGGTTCAACCTTCTACAAAGCATTAGCCTACTTACTGATGCCTGTAGATGCTCACGTGTATCGATGATTGAAGGGATACAACCTAACCTTATGAAAATTGAGAATAATCTTCAACAGTCTCTTATGCTTGTAACAAGTTTAACTCCTGAGATTGGCTATGAGAAAGCAAGTCAGATTGCTCAATATGCTCATAAGAAAAACATCACCCTAAAAGAAGCAGCTAAAGTATTAGGCTATGTTACTGAGAATGATTTTGATCGCATTGTCAATCCGCAACTGATGACTGGCTCAGATTAACTAGGTAGTGACTGTATTCATAAATCTGAGTTAAATGAACGCTCAGTAGCGGGATTACACACCTTTTTATCTTCATGTTGTTCTTTGTATACATCTTCTAATTCTCTAACTGGGAAACGATTCAAAGCATGCAATGCTTTTGTTGCATTAAACTTAAGTTGCTTACTGATTGCCATGCAATAAGGGATTTGAGCCAAAAGGTCTATAGTACGGCGTATAACTCGCACAACATCTCCCTCATCTAACGACGTATTCGCCATTAATTGATCCCAAGATGAGCCATTAGCCCATTCCTCTACCAATCCGATCAATTCAGGTTCACACCAAGCAGGGATATTTAAATTATATCTCTCCTGAATTCGTAATAGTTCTCGACGAATACTTGATAGATCATTTAAAGCTTCCAAAGATTGAGGAGATGATAAAAATCCAGACCATAAATCAGGGCGATTTACTTCAGTACTAACAGCCTGCAAAACAGCCGCAAGCTGAGAAGGTTGTAATTCATCTAAATGGCCGCTCATTAAGACAAGGCCTAACCAAAGCTCATTATCCCCCCGCAACACACCAACTGTTTTACCTATCTCAGTAGAATTAAGTTCGTCAAGGCATCCAAAATATTGAAGAATCTCTAGTAAAGCTAAGAAAGTATCCCAATGACGGTTAGCACGGTGATGAATCAAATTCTGACGCTCTCCAATCTCAATTTCTAGATCTTCCATTCGCCTACGATGTTTCTTAAGTTTTTTGCGATCACCCCATTGATGTGCTGGCAAACATGCCAATTCTTCTTCTAATGAATTTACAAATTTAGATTGAGAAAGTACTTCTGAAGCGAGGTCATACTGAGGAGTAAGCATATCATGAGCTTGCGAGACCTCTTTAATAGAAGAAGCAAGTAAAGAACTATTAGTGTCACCATGAATAATCTCACCTAGACGACTCATTTCTGGAGCACTTACAGATCTAACATCTAGGCAACTTAATTCTGCATGGAGACTTACAACTGATTGGCAAGCTATTAAGGTCCAGGTATTAGAATCAGTCAAACATAGAAGGCGTGATGAATGACCATGTTGCTGATATTTCGCGACAATCACAGCAGGAGTAACAAGACCTTTAAAGCAAGGAGTTTTAAAACTAATCAATGTTCCAATACTTGCAAATTGCAGTGCTGACGTAAGTTCATTGACAAGGGTATCTGCTGCTTGTTTCTTGAGAATACGAAGCAAACGTCTCTCTTCTTTTAAACGATTCCTGCGCTTCTCATAATCTTCAAAATCATTCCATGGGATATCACCAGCTACAGCTTGAAGCTCAGAAAGCTGGGCGCGCAATTGATCAAGCTTTTCTTCTTCGTCAAAGAAGTCTAAACTCGCCAAATAACAACCGAAACTCCTCTGAACTAATTCCCTTGATTTTTCCAAGTCATAGCGCTGCAAAAGATTCAGAACCATGCCATAACTTGGAGTAAATTGACTGACTAAAGGGTTCGCATTACAAGTAGCTAACTGTCCAGCTTCCCTAACACCTTCAAAACGACTTTGTACAGTTACAACATGACCTTGTGAATCTAATCCTCGCCGACCTGCTCTACCAGCCATTTGTAAAAATTCACTACCCATTAGTTGCCGATGTCCACTTTCAGTTCTCTTAGACAAAGCTGAAATAACTGTGCTTCGAGCAGGCATATTTATACCTGCAGCCAAAGTCTCTGTAGCAAAAACGACCTTCACCAAGCCCTGCTGAAATAACTCCTCTATTAGTTCCTTCCATGCGGGTAGGACTCCAGCATGATGAGATGCAATACCACACCTCAAAGCATCAAGATGTATTCCACTACGCACACCTTCGGAGTTCTCCTTAATAAACAAACTTAAGCGAGCTTCAATTTTAGCTTGCTCTGCATTAGAAACTAAGCGTAAGGAGCCTAAAAGGTCTTTCACAGCCCTATCACAACCACGTCGACTAAAGATAAAATAAATAGCAGGCAGCATCTCCCTATCTGCCATTGATTTAATTACAAAACTAATTGAAGGAGATTCAGGTTGCAATGGCTTAGAAGAATGCCGCTTTCTCTTCTGTCCCTTAGGAGGTCTCCAAACTTTGCAATTTGAATGCAAGCCTGTTCTAGAATTATTGAGCAGTGGATGCAATCCCTTCGCACTACAAAAGGAAAAATTCAAAGGTACAGGTCTAAAATCACTAAAAATTAATTCTGTGGGGCCATGAACTTTCTGAATCCAATCTGTTAATTGACCTGCATTAGCAATAGTTGCTGAAAGTGCTACTAGTTGTACAGTTGAAGGGCAATGGATTATCGACTCTTCCCAAACCGTACCACGTTGAGAATCATTCATATAATGACACTCGTCTAAGACAACCGCTTCTACATCAGAAAGGGGATCATCATGGTCATCTACTTCAGTATAAAGCATATTTCGGAAGATTTCTGTAGTCATAACAGTTATCGGAGCTCCTCTATTCACACTCAAATCCCCTGTAAGAAGGCCTACATTTTTATATCCAAATTGATTGCGAAAATCACGGAGTTTTTGATTCGAAAGCGCTTTAAGAGGAGTTGTATACAAAACCTTTTGTCCATGTGAGATCGCCCTATAAATCGCATATTCACCAATCATCGTCTTCCCAGACCCCGTGGGGGCACTAACCACAACTGAATGTCCCTGATTAAGAGCATCTATAGCTTCAAGCTGAAAAGTGTCCAGCCGAAATGGGAAAATATTCCCTAGGTCTAAGTTCCCTTCCACAAAGTCAGAAGCAGTTTTGCTCATCTCCAGTTCATCACACTAATCCTAATCAGAGAATCTACTTCCCCCATCTAATAATTCCATCTCAAGAAAGTTATGCAAATTCAAAATATCAAAGAATCTCATTTACCACTACTGGCCGCATCAAACTAGATACATGAAAAAACTTCCAAACTCAAGACTACGAAAAATCAGGACCTGGGAACCAGGTGAAAAAACTTTTCAATTAATTGGTTCCGGAAAAAATAATGAGTCAATCTCATTAATTGATCTTGCTAGTAATGATTACCTTGGTCTTAGTCAAGACCCCAGGCTCATTGAAGCAGCACATAAAACAATGATCTCTGAAGGATTAGGAGCTGGAGGATCCAGGCTTGTCACAGGAACTAGGCCCATACATATAAAACTAGAAGAAGAACTCAGTAAATGGCTTGGTCTAGAAAGGGTTCTCCTTTTCCCAAGTGGGTTTCAAGCAAACTTGGCTGCAGTTTCTGCTTTAGCAAATCGCAAAACACTTGTTATCGCTGACAAATTCATACATCATTCTCTCTTAATGGGAATTAAAGCAAGTGGTGCAAAGGTTAAGCGTTTTGCGCACAACAACATGGATGATCTTGAAAAACTTCTCCAAAAGTGTGAACTTAACAAGCAAACTCAGCCTCCCCTCGTTATAACTGAAAGTCTTTTTAGCATGGAAGGAACTAGTCCAGACATCAGGGAAATAGCTCTTCTATGTGAAAACTATCAAGCAAGACTTCTAGTTGACGAAGCGCATTCTTTAGGTGTTCTGGGAAATCAAGGGCGCGGCTTGTGCCACGGAATTTCAAAAGGGATAACCATGATCAGTGGAACCTTTGGGAAAGCATTTGGCAGCGGCGGTGCATTCTTAGCGACTAATAACACTGTTGGCGAACATCTTCTTCAAACAAGTGGTGCTTTTCGGTATACAACTGCTCTGGCGCCACCATTAGCCTCAGCAGCTTTGGAAGCATTAAGGCTGTTAAAAGCGAACCCTAACAAGGGTAAAAGGCTTCAAGAAGAAGCCATGGTTTGGAGATCAGAGCTTGCCAATCAAGGATGGAATTGCCCAAAGGGGATTGGTCCAATTATTTCTCTTGAGATTGGTACTGATGAAGGGTCCTTGAAGAAGCAATATGAACTTGAAGAACATGGTCTTTTAACTATTGCAATACGTCCACCTACTGTTCCAGAGGGAACTTCTCGTCTGAGAGTTATCGTCAGAAGCAATTTACCTACAAACACCTTAAAAAAACTCTTGTTTCACCTTGGAGAAAAGCAATGAAACAAGCAATCTCAATGCATGGATGGTGTTGCGATAGCACCTTTTGGAAAACCTGGGAAAATTACTTTAAAAGCTATGGTTGGCTCTGGGAAAATGTTGAGAGAGGTTATGGAAATTTCGAAGCTTCAAACCCTATATGGAGAAATAGTAAGGAGCAAAGTGTGAGCCACAAAAAAGTTATTTTTTGTCATTCACTTGGGATACATTTAGTCCCTTGTAGAATTCTTAAAGAAGCATCAGATATTATTTTACTAAACTGTTTTAGTCGTTTTATTCCAAATGATCGAAGTAGTAGAGCCATAAGAACAGGTTTAATCGGCATGAAAAAACATTTAGGAAGATCAACAGAGTTCACAATGCTTTCCAAGTTTTTACAAAAAGCAAATGCACCTTATAAGATTACTGATTGTATGCAAGGACCTCTGTCTCAAGGGATTTCAGATATAGGCAGAAAGCGACTGATGGAAGACCTTAATCTTCTAATCAATAGTCATAAATTACCTAATTCGCTATCCCATAAAGCACGAGTTCTCGTAATACAAGGTAAGGAAGATAAAATAGTTAGTTCTTTAACAAATCACCAGCTCATCTCAGATCTAAGAATTCACCTGGATCACCCACCAACTCAATGGTGCCTTCAAGGTGAAGGTCATATCATCTTCAAACCAGACATCATTCAAAAAGTTAGCGAATGGTTAGAATTAACTAAATGAAAACAAACTGGCAAAATCTTATAATAAAAAACTTTGACGAGGCTTCCTTTAGATACAACAAGGGAGCAACCTTGCAAATACCAATTGCAAAATTGCTTGCATTAGAGTGCTCACGCAGAAATATCCCTAATGGACTTTGGGTTGATCTAGGTTCCGGGACAGGGTTCCTTGCCAATGAACTTGAAAGACTTAACCAAAATCAAACTGTTACCAGAATAGACAGCTCTGCAAAGATGCTTGAACACCATCCATCTGATAGTGAAACAATCCTTTTTGATTTGAACTCAGGTCTACCTGAATGGATAGCCCCTCCCCAATTGATTGCCTCTAGCTTTGTACTCCATTGGTTAAATAAACCTGAGGAAAGACTAAAAGAATGGTTTACAGCATTAGCACCTGGAGGGTGGCTTGCTATAGCAATTCCAGTAGAGGGAAGTTTCCCTGAATGGCATAAAGCGGCAAACAAAGCAGATGCACCATGTACTGCCATGTCATTTCCCTCTAAAGATTCGATACTGGGGGTAATCAAAGGCGAAAATATACAATTCCAAAAAATTGAAATTTTTACGCAAGAAAGTCACAGTGTTACTTCTCTTTTAAAAACATTCGTTCAGATAGGTGGCCACAGTAGTCCTAGACCATCACTTACACTTACTGAATGGAGAAAACTAGAAAAAGCATGGGAAATTTCTCATAAAAGTAATTTGTATAAAATGACTTGGTTTATTCAAATACTTATAGTTCAAAAATGAATTTGCAATCTTTAAAGTTAATTGTATGTGGAACAGATACCGATGTTGGTAAGACTATTATCAGTGCTTTGCTAGTACAAGGATTAGAAGCATTTTATTGGAAGCCTATTCAAAGCGGTTTTGAAGATGGTGGGGATGCACATACAGTCCAGAAACTTATCAATCTCCCCAAAGCGAGAATCCTTCCTGAGCGATACAAATTCAAGGCAGCTGTATCGCCACACTGGGCAGCTGAGCAGGAAGATCAATTGATTAATTCTCAGAATCTCAAACTGCCTATTGGCAAGCAACCTCTGATAATTGAGACAGCTGGGGGTGTAATGGTTCCCTTGACGAGACAATATCTGCAGATTGATCAATTAAAAAAATGGATGTTACCTATTATCCTGGTAGCAAGAAGTGGATTAGGTACTCTTAACCATACACTTCTAACTATTGAAGCTTTAAAAAAAAGAAACATTCCAATAATAGGAATCATATTGAATGGTCCATTACATCCAGACAACCCCAAAACCCTCGAAGAAATAGGAGGGATAGCTGTACTAGCTCAATTACCTCTATTAAAGCAAGTTTCTTCTGAGGTCCTCGCTAAACAATGGAAAAAGCAAAAAGTTTGCGAAAGGATAACAAAGCAAATCAAAGAATCTTTATAATTTATCAACACCCAATCATTTGAAAAAGTATTTCATTAAACGTATATTTGTTAGAGCTTAGTTAATACTGTCAGCAAGGTTGAAGCACTTTTTAGTTGCCATAAACAATTAATCTAGTCATAAAGTTAAAAGGATGAATAGAATTTAATAAATCACTTTAAAAATCGAACCAATTAAAATCTTTTATTTAGATATCAAAGGTTAATTGCTTTCTCCTTAACATGAACCAATCCAGTCCAAGAACAATAACGAATTCATTCGCTGGACAGTGGCATCCAAACCTCTGGCCTCCATTTACTCAAATAACATCCTCCAAGCCACCCAAAAGAGTCCTAAGTGGTAACGGAGCTATGCTTATCAGGGATGATGGCACATCTATTATTGATGCAATAAGTAGCTGGTGGGTAACTCTTCATGGTCATGGGGATAGATACATTGCAGAGGCCATTTATCATCAAGCCCTAGAATTAGAGCAAGTAATCTTCGCTGATTTCACACATCCACAAGCAGAGCAATTAGCTCACAGACTGAGTAAGGCAACTGGCCTAGAACGACTATTTTTTTCGGATAATGGTTCAACTGCTGTAGAAGTAGCTATAAAGCTTGCTCTCCAATGGTGGCATAACCAAGGAGAAGAAAGACAACACATCATTGCATTTGATGGTGCCTACCATGGAGATACTTTTGGAGCGATGTCAGTAGGGGAGAGAAACCTTTTTAACAAGCCATTTGAAAAGTTACTTTTTCCAGTAAGCAGAGTCCCCTGGCCATCAACATGGTGGAATGATCCCAACATAGATGAGCGTGAAAAGCAAGCAATTAAAGAGCTTGAATTCCTCCTTGAGGTTCCAACGGCAGCAGTAATTCTTGAACCACTCGTGCAAGGAGCTGGTGGCATGGCAATGGTGAGGCCAGAGTTCTTAGAAAAAGTTGAGAAGATTGTTCATCAATCAAAAACATTACTTATTGCTGATGAAGTCATGGTGGGCTTTGGGCGAACCGGCTCTCTTTTTGCATCTCAGCGCGCGAAACTCTCACCAGACCTTATGTGCCTTTCAAAAGGACTGACTGGTGGTTTCCTGCCAATGGGTATTACTATGGCAAGTCAGAAAATATTTGATGCTTTTCTTGATTCAAACCCCGAAAAAACTTTTTGGCATGGCCATAGCTTTACAGCCAATCCACTAGGTTGCGCTGCAGCCAATGCAAGCTTAGATTTATTGGAAAAAAATCCAAATTCATACCTCAACTTTGAATCCAGACATCTCACTCATCTTAAACAACTTGCCATCCACCCAAAAGTTAAAAAAGTAAGACTAGCTGGTACCATCGCTGCCTTTGAATTAGACACAAATGAAAAAGATGGTTATCTAAATACCACTGGCAAAGCTATGAAAACATATGCATTAGATCACAATGTTTTCATCCGGCCACTCGGGAATGTGATATATCTCTTACCACCACTATGTATTACCGATAAGCAATTAAAGCATTGCTACAAAACTCTTCATGATGGCTTGGATGAAATTAATAGTTCACGGGCCATGCTTTAATGCAGCCTCTACATCCTGGCGAGGCAATCCATAAGGAAAACTAAACTGACTTCTCACATCACCTTCATTCCAAATCACAATTAACTCATCTTGTTTGATAATTACTTGAGCAGCCCACTGAGGCATAACCCACTCCCAAATACAAGGATTATCTTGACTCTTTTTCGCCCCAAGGGTAGCCAACCAATGTTCAAGAGCCTTTAAGGAATGTTGATTCAATGGAGTCTTGGCTGAAGGCAGAGTCTGCATTTGTATTTTGGTAAAGGCTTTCATTAACAAGTGGATGATTTGGATTAAACCAACTTGGAGCTACATAAAGATCCCGATCATCTAACAAAGCAAATATAATTCCTAACAATAAACTAATGCCAACTGCAATGCCCAAAAGAAACAAGGAAAGAAGTTCCCCTCCAGACAACGGCCTTCTATTCCCATGATCAAGTACTTCTCTTGCAGAAAAATCCCCGTTCATCGTTAATTTAGTGCTATAGCAATCTTTGAACCGCCTTGACTCTTTAAGAGTCTTGTCATATTTTTCCCTACTAGTTGGATCAGATAATATTTCATAAGCCTCACAAACCTGATGGAATTCCTTCGCCGCCTCATTTACAGGGAGCAAAGTTGTGTCCGGATGCAAGACTTTACTTAACCGGTGAAATGCTTTCTTAATGGTCTGCAAATCAGCAGTTTCAGAAACTTCGAGATGTTGATAGTAGCTTCGTGACACAATGACAACAAAATCCTTTGAAAAGAAGAAAATCTCAAAAATTGATACAAACGAATTCTATAAAGAAACCTGAAGACTATGGATCAAAAATCTAATTTTGAAAAGCAAGAAGATCGCATTTGGGAATATCTAAAGTGGTATCCATCAATGCAACAGGTTGAACAACTAAAAAGTCTTCAATTCTTACTAAAAGAGTCGAATAAGCAAGTTAACTTAACTCGACTTATTGAAGGTAATGATTTTTGGGTGTCTCAAATCCTTGACAGTCTTTGGCCATTTAAAAATGACCTCAACAATCAAAACAAGTCATTAAACATAATTGATGTTGGGACTGGTTGTGGATTCCCAGGTTTAGCCCTTGCCATAGCAATGCCTAACTCATCAACAACACTAGTAGATTCAACTTCCAAAAAAACAACAGTCTTAAAAGAAATCATCGAAAAGCTGAATCTAATGTCGAGAGTTCATATTCGAACAGAACGAATAGAACTCACTGGGCAAAACCGGCAATTTAGGCACAAGTATGATATCGCCTTAGCAAGAGCTGTTGCTAAGGCCCCTACCTTGGCTGAGTACTTAATACCTCTTTTAAATTCAACTGGAAAGGCCGTCCTTTATAAAGGTAAGTGGTGTAAAGAAGAGCATAATGAATTAACCAAAGCACTTATTCCACTTAAAGGCCAAATTGAAGAAATTCGAAAGTTTCAATTACCTAAAAGTAGAGGGCTAAGGAATGTAATTTTCGTTAGTGCCTCTGAAAAATGCCCTGATCAATATCCAAGATCAATCGGCGTGCCAGTTAAGAACCCATTAATCAGTTAACTAGTGGAAAGTCTATTAGTGGATTCCCCATGAAATTTAATTTTTAGTTCACGAAGCCTTTGAATAATTTCATTACTCCAAGGACTCAATCTAAGCGTCTTTTTAAGCATATCTTCACTTACTTCAGTATCTAAACAATCTGAGTTAGTACCTGGGAACCAATGACTCCCATTGCCAAGCAAACGATATCTAGCTTTAGCATATGATTCCATTCCCCAAGCCTTATCCAAGTTATACAGCCACATCAAAATTGGGATATTGATATTACCTGGTGTTTGCTCCCATCTTGGTAAACCTTCATTCCATGTAGAGATCCACTCTTCTCCAAGTTCTTTCTTGGCGGCATTAAGAAGACGATATTGAACTTTTGGTAATAATTCATCTGCTTTATCAAGCAAACTCACTGCATGAAAATGCAAAGCAAAGTCTTCAATTTTTGATGCTCCAACACTCAAAGTATGCACTCTTTGATCACTTAAGCAAAAGAGATCATTAAAAACAATTGGATGAAGGGGAGAGCACAATTTAACAAGTTTTTCTGAAGGCGTATGCAAATGACCTCCTTTATCAGTAGGGCTAATAATAAAAACTCCTAAATCAAATTTTGCTGCAGCAGCCAATGCAGGCTCATTGTTTTGAAAAATAAAATACCAATGAAGATTTACATAATCAAACTCATCTGACTCAATAGCTTCGACAATTAAATCCGTAGAGCCATGAGTTGAAAAACCAATATGACCAACAAACCCTCTGTCCTGCCACCGACGTGCAACTTCTAAACATCCCCCTGGGCGAATAGTTTGGTCCAAATGTTCAGGGAGATTTAAACCATGAATAGAAAGCAAATCAAGTTTTTCACATCGCAGATTATAGAAACTTCGCTCAAGCTCAGATTCAAATTGAGAAGGATCCTCTCTTGGTGGAACTTTTGTTTGAAGAATACGCTTTTGATCGGGAAATTGTTGCATCCCACAACCGAGTTGCAACTCTGACGAGCCATAGTGCCTTGCAGTTTCTACATGGTGAATACCATTATCAACTGTGAATTTCAAAATTTCCTCTAAATTTTTTTGATTATCTGCGGGGATATTTTCCATATCCATATCATTCCAACTCTGTTGAAACCTCATTCCACCCAATGACAGAACAGGAATATTTAGCTCAGTCCTACCAAAGCGTCGACTTGGGAAAGAATTGATCTTTTGTTGCATGAAAACTATCTTTGAACAAGTTTCTCTATCTCAAAGGTGGCAACCCAAGGGGTCTAATTGCCTTCGCTTCAAGTCCTTTGCGTAAATCATCGAGATCTTCAAATTTGACCCAATCAATACAATTTACGGGACAAGTATCAATAGCCTCTTGAATTAATTTTGAGCTATCTCCATCCTGACGAAATGCTCTTGCGCGCCCATTAATTGGCTCCATTGTAAAAGTGTTAGTTGCTACGCAACTACAATAAGTACAACCAATACACAGTGACTCATCTACCCATACTGCTTTGGGTCGAAGCTGGCCACCAAGAACAGGCTCTTTCCCATTCCTTTTAATGTTTTCTTGAGCTTTTACTTGAAAAGCTAACTCAGGATTATGAATCAAAAAACTAATAAATCAGTTATCCCAGCGGGTAACTACAAGCTCAATCGACCCATCAACAAGATTCTTTCTTTCAGAAACTTCAAATCCTTCCTCCTCAGTTGCTGAAAGTACAGTAGAAAGAGCATATTGTTGAGTTAGCTTCGATAAAAATCTATCAACAGGGATGTCTTGTGCCCAAAGGTCCAGATCTGTAACCAACTCATAAGCACCTGAATTGTTATTCCATCTGAAACCTATATCACCACCCTTGGTCATTTGAACTGCCATTTCTGCTTGAACTGTTTGCCCACGATAACCGCGAACTTGTTGTTGCCCTTCTTGAGGAACATAGCCCAATTGAACCAAAGCATTTAAAAGAGGCTTTCTCTTCTTTAGTTGAGTTTTAACAGTGCTGAAATGAGACATTAGATAATTTCAATGTGTTCTTGATTTAACTGAGATTGATCTTCTGGGCATATGTAAGCCTCAGAAGTCAATTCCCTCTGCTCAACGCTACCTAAGGCAGATTCAAGCTTTTCGGTCAGTTTTAAACATGACTGACCAGGGATTCCCTCAACAGTCTCCTCAACCGCACCATCTTGGCGAATTCTAAATCGGAGCGTGCGCTGAGGCATTCAAGTAAATAAATGATTTAAATGATATAGAAAAGCAAGCAAAAATGTCGGTTCAATTGATACATGTAAACATTAAAGTTAATTTCTCAAAGTAAAAATCCATCTTCCACAAGCTCTTTTAAACGAGTAACAACCTCAGGACTTTGAATTTGTTCTAAGGCAACTCTTGCCTCATATCTCACTGAAGGCTCTAAATCATTCAACAAAATGCAAAAAAGGCCTTCAGCTAATTCTGATTTCATCGATTCAAGAACCTTCTCGTAAAGACGCCCAAGTGACCAAATGCAATTACTTCTAACCAACGGTTCTTGGTCAATTCGCAAACCAATGAGAAGTTCTGACACAACAGTTTCTGCTTTTTCGATAGCAGTAGATCCCACGTCGGCCAAAGAACTAGCAGCCCACAAGCGGACTGCAGCAACATCATTATGCAAAGCTCTAATTAATGGTTCCATAACAGGGGAGGCAGAATAATTACCTAAGCTCCAAGCTGCGGCCTTCCTGACATAAGCATTGCTATCTGATTGTAATAATTCAAGGAGAGTATCAACAGCTTTAGGAGAAGGATTCCTGCCTAATGCATATACAGCACTCATTCTCTCTACAGGGCAAGGTTCTGAAAGCAAAGGGATTAATAAAGGGAGTGCTCTTGGGTCTCTATGCTCACAAAAAACTCGAAGTCCCTGTAAACGCTCCTCATGGCCTTGCTGCAACCACTGCAAACCTAATTGACACTCATTCAAAACTTTATTGTCATCTGAATTAAATACTTCAAAATCAATATCATCAAGAGGGTCACCTTGAAGTTCCGCGGCAAGTTCCTTTTCAAGAACATCTGGGTCAATAGCGAGATTTCTCAAACCCTCGTCAAGTGATTTAAAACTTTCTTCTTTCATATGGAAATATTAACCATGATTAGAAAGATCTGATTTAGCCAAGAGGAGCAGGAGCAAGCATATCTCCTGGCAGCCAAATTCGAGCAGTCACTGCTAACAAAGCCAGACCAAAAAGGGAGACAATGACTAAAGGTAAAATTGTTGTTCGAAGAAAGCCCAATGAAAAAATCTGTTTGAATCATTTTGCTCCTAATTCTAAAAGATACAACCTTAATGCAATGAAAAAGCTCTATTTAAGACATTCCTCTTCATCCCTAAAACACAAAAAACAGCAAAAATCAAACCTAACCAGCCTCCACGTTCCTGGTGTAATAGAAAACTGCCACTAGAGCAAAGCAACCCCAAAAGCAAGCCAGAGCTCAACAAAAAACGCAAAATCAAGTCTTTAAAAGATTCAACTGGCCTCACTCCCACACGTTTTCTTAAAAGCTTCCAACCGGGACCGGGAGGTTTTACAAGACGTACAAATTTCTCTAACACATCGTCAGACTCAGGTGGAGTTGCGACTAAAGCAATTAGCCAAACTATTGCAGTTAAAAGCGTTGTACAAATAAGCTTGAGTCCATAGTCTTCAATTCGAAAGACAGGGACTATTGATGTTGTAAAGCCAACCAAGAAACCACATAACATAGCTGCCAGCTCTGCTGTTGCATTAACCCTCCACCAAAACCATCTCAATACAAGAACAACTCCAGGTCCAGTTCCTATAGCTATCACAAGACGAAATATAGATCCAATACTATCACTCAAAAATGCAGTAATTATTCCAATGCTAAGCAGTAAAACACAAGTACTTTGGC
The DNA here is from genome assembly GCA_003278425.1 of Prochlorococcus sp. AG-363-B11. Taxonomy (GTDB): domain Bacteria; phylum Cyanobacteriota; class Cyanobacteriia; order PCC-6307; family Cyanobiaceae; genus Prochlorococcus_E. The sequence continues at coordinate 88,528 of QCFE01000004.1, forward strand.
CAACTAAAATTAATTCTTTCTGTCCAGCTTGTGGTCTTAAAAATCTCTTATAAAGGTCATGTGTTAAATAACTAGACCCCCAATTCAATGATGTACTTACAGTGCTCATAAATGCAGCAACTAAAGAAACTACTACGACCCCAAGTGCTACTGGAGGAAGATACTTAACAGCTAGCAGTGGGTAACTAAGTTCCCAATCTTGTTGAGATGGGATTAAAACGAGCGCAGACAAGCCAACAACAATCCATAACCAACTACGTAAAAGATAATTGATCACTAAAAAAAACCAGCCTGCTAATTCTGCTTGTTGTTCATTTCTAGTAGCAAGTATACGTTGAATAAATTCTCCACCACCATCACTCCTTCTGAAACTCCACCATTGAAGAGAAAGGAATGCGGTGAAAGTAGTTATACTTATTCCTGCATTTTCAATCCATTCAAAACCATTTTTTGTCCACACCCATGGAAAAATTGAGAATAACTCTGGCCTATTAAGATCTTCTAAACTAGATATCATTTGCGACATTCCACCAGATTCATGAATAACAACAAACGCAAGCGTCAGTGCACCAAACAGGGCTAATAGCAACTGAACCAAGTCATTAACAACAACTGCCCACAAACCACCTAAAACCGTATAAACAAGCATAAAAAAAGCAACGACAATAAGCAGGAGCAATGAGTCACTAACAAGTCCATATATCATATGGCCATCTACCATCCCAAAAGCTTCTGCAACTTTTCTAAGAGCTAAGAAAGCATACCCAATCCCAATACAGTTAATAGGAACTGCAAGCAGAAAAGCTTTTATTCCTCTTAACCAAGCAGCAGCAGCCCCTCCATAACGCAATTCAGTAAATGCTGCATCAGTCAAAACGCCACTACGTCTCCACATAGGTGCAAAAACAACTGTCATAGCAACATGAGCTAAAGCAAAACTCCACCATTCCCAATTGCCTGCAATACCTCTAGTCCCCACTAAACCAGCTACGTATAAAGGAGTATCTATTGAGAAAGTTGTTGCTGCCATTGAAGACCCTGCGAGCCATCCTGTTAATTTCCGACCAGCCACAAAGTAATCATCTTCCCCCTTATTTCTACTCGCAAGGAAAACACCTAAGGCTAGTGAGATCAATAAATAAATAGCAAGGATGAACCAATCTACAAGTGTCATTAGTTTGATTTTTCTTACAGTCGGTGTCTTTAAATCTCTTGTACTTAATTAAAGATGGATACGCCGCAATTGTCCACATGCAGCATTTTTATCCAAACCTCTACTAGATCGTAAACTAACAGCAATTCCTCGTTTCTCCAAAATATTCATAAAATTCTGCACTCGTTTAAAGCTAGGGCGCTGAAAGTCTTCCCCATCAATAGGGTTGTAAGCAATTAGGTTTACATGGCTTTGGAAGCCACTAACAAGGTCTGCTAATTCTTCGGCATGTTCATTATGGTCATTTAAATGTCCTAAAAGGATATACTCAAAGCTAACTCTCCTCCCTGTTATATCTAAATAATGTCTGCAATCCTCCAAGAGAATATTTAAAGGGTAATTCTTGGCGGAAGGTATTAAAACCTCACGTAGATTTTGATTTGGTGCATGCAAGCTTAAAGCAAGAGTAAATTGGACACTTCCAAGATATCTAACAGCCAGCTCAGCCAACTGAGGCAATGAATTTCTAACACCTACTGTACTTAATGTTATTCGTCGTTGGCCAATCCCAAGATCTTTATTTAAGCAAGCTATAGAAGATAAAACTGATTCTACATTTAAAAGAGGCTCTCCCATTCCCATAAAAACAACATGAGAAGGCCGTCTATCAAAAGCTTCCTTAATTGCAAAAAATTGAGAAACAATTTCACTAACTCTCAATGAGCGTTGTAGGCCATCTTTTCCAGTTGCACAAAATCGGCAACCCATTGAGCATCCAATCTGACTTGAGATGCAAATAGTTAAGCGATCCCTAGAAGGGATTCCAACAGTCTCAATAGTTTCGCCATCCTTAGTTAAAAGTAATAATTTAATTGTTTTATCATTGGCCTCTAATCGATTAATTGTACTAAGGCATCCTACAGAAAAGCCTCGTTCAATTAATAAACGTCTCCATGACTTAGGTAAGACTGTTATATCATCAATATCACATATTCCTCTTTCGTAAAGCCATTTATACAACTGCCTACCACGAAAATTAGACTCTCCATTGTCTACAGCTAAGTTTTCTAGCTGACTAAGGTTAAGTCCAAGTAACTCAAGATTTTTAACGTTACTTTCCAATCTTAGGAAATCACCTCAAAAGGATGCCATGACCTAGTTTAAATTCAAGGATCACTAAAGCAATAAATCCAATCATTGCCCAACGACCATTTATGTTTTCTATATGGTTATGAAATCCATAGCTAGGCAACTTACGCTTTGGGACAATTTTAGGCTCTAACATTTAATCCTCCTCTAAGAATAAAAGAAATTGAAAGTACTAAGATTAGATTACTCATCAGAAAGCAATCCTTCTTCTTGAAGGCCCTCTAACGCAGCAGGGTCAGGCATCTGATCTTCTTGGAATTGGTCATCTCCACTTGGACGCACAAAAGCTGCGAAGTTACTAGTAGATGGATCAATTCCATGACGGCTACGTGTTGCTTCTAAATCAGCATCACTAGGATCATCAAGTACTGATGTTAAGTTTGCCGCTGCTGGAGAAGCAGGCATATCTACCGTATAGTCAGGGCGAAGGTTTTGAATGCGTCGATAACCAGCAGGATCTTCCGCAAGAATATCTGGATGAGGTCCTGCCTCTGCTCTAAGTTCTTCTACAAAACCACTAAACCCTGTACCTGCAGGAATTAAGCGGCCAATAATAACATTTTCTTTCAACCCTCTTAACCAATCAGATTTTCCTTCTATTGCAGCTTCAGTAAGCACCCTTGTGGTTTCTTGGAATGAAGCTGCTGAAATAAAGCTATCTGTATTTAAGGAAGCCTTAGTAATACCTAATAAGACAGGCGTGAACTCAGCAGGTGCTCCGCCTGTAATAGAAATAGCCTGATTAGTATCTTCGACTTGGCGGATCTCAATCAGCTCACCAGGTAGAAGAGTTGTATCTCCCGCATCTTCTATACGCACTTTACTAGTCATTTGTCTAACAATTACCTCAATATGTTTATCATCAATAGACACACCTTGAGACTTATAAACATTTTGAACCTCATTGACTAATTTATGCTGAAGTTTTGCAATCGACTCTTGTGCAGCTTCCATTAAAGGTTTTCGATCACGAAGATCGCCAAAGAAACAATCTAATAATTCATGGGGATTTACAGGACCATCAGTTAGAAGCTCACCAGCACTCACTTCCTGAGAGTCACTAACCATGACATTTTTCCCTAGAAGGATTGGGTACTCTTCAACAGAATCATCACTTTCAATAATCTTTACTACTACTGAATCATCATCGTCACCTTGTTTTATTTCTACGATTCCTCTCCTTTTACATAAAATCGCAGATTCTCTTGGTCTACGTGCTTCTAACAATTCTTCAATTCTTGGAAGGCCCTGAACAATATCGCCTGTTTTTTGTCTTTCAAAAACCAACAGAGCTAATCCATCACCTCTTTGCACAAGATCACCATTTTTAACATGTAATACCGAATCAGGTGAGACCATATAAGGTCGTCCTAATCTTAGAGTTACCTCCTTACCTTTAACGGCTTCAATCTCACCACAATAATTAATGATTTCATCTTTGGACAATTGATCACTATCAATAACCCGTTGTCCAACCTCAACCACTGGAGCAGATGAAGAAGTTAGTGTAATTGTATCTTCTTTACGCTCTACTATTAATCGTCTAATAGGCTCTCCTTCAATCATATCAGGCAATTGAACAATACCTTTTTCTTTACATAGGATTTGGGTTGTAGCAACAACATCTCCTGCTCCGACAATTTGCTTATCATGAACTTGTAATTCGGTATGGGTAGAGCCATGGCTCGAATCTGAAATCGTATCCCGTCTAACTAAAATACTTTCAAGGATTACCAGTCGCAGTCTCTTTATTGTCTTTGATGATTTATCGGTTACAGCTTCAACGTCTACAGTCATTTGAGGTGTTGTCTCAAAGGTCTCTAGAATTAATTGCGTCTTAAGTAATTCAACACCTTCTACAGACTTGATTAGCTCACCATCTTTAAACCCAAGTCTTTGGGTAGCTTTTAAGCCTAAAGAAGGTCCTTTTAATTGATTCACATGAGAGAGCTCTGGCAACTGTGCCTCATCAGGGATTGTATATTCTTCAACTGGTCTCAATAAAAGTCCTTTACCTTCACTAGTCTCGACTGTCTGAACAAATACAATTGAATCTGCTTTTAATCCTTTAGCAATTGCCTCGCCAGGGTTTACTATTTGACCTTCATTATCAAAGCGTTCTAGTGCCTTGGAATCAGTACAAAGGTGAAATTCTCCGCTCCTAACAATAATTTCTCTAAGGATGTCATTCTTTTGCGTAACAGTAACTATGCCAGCTGTTTGACTAAAAATATCCTTTACGACTTCTGTACCAGCCTCAATCCACTGACGATCCTCAATCATAAGCAGAGAAATGTCTTTATTGATTTCATGAGTTTCCTGTGGAATCCATAAAAGTGTGCCTCCATTGCTTACTTCAAAGCCATTCTTTGCAGACCTTGCTTTCTTTACTGTCAACCCAGGTGCATATTTAACAAGGCCACCAGTCTTCGTTCTAAAGCGATCATCCGATAGTTCAGCAATAATTTCACTATTACCAATCTTGCTGCCAGGAACACTATTTAGTCTGTAACGTGTAGCATCTTTTGCTTCAAGATTCCATATTTCACCAGAGTGAGTTGACTCCTCAAGTAATTTAAAATCCTTGAGAGTCATTGAGGTAGTAACTATCTGTACTTCTCGTGAATCACCAATTGAATCACGAAGACGTACTTCTCCACCAAACTCACTTGCTTGGCTAGCCTCTGCTAACACCTGAGCCTCTACGACATTTACATTACTTTGCACAACAGGCTGTGCATTAGGAGGAAGGTTATAAACATCTCCTGCTAAAACCCAAAGCCTACCTAGACGCTGAGCCTTTACAGTTATATTCCCCTGCCTATCAGTAACCTCCTTAGGTTGAATTGCTTCTTCATAGCGAACCTGACCAGCTAAATCGCATATAACATCTTTAGTAGCTTTCTCAACACTCTTTTTAACAACTCCTGAGGCTATCTGAGCAATAGTTATGTCGGCAGCAACATCTTGTCCATTCTGAACAAAAATTAAAGATCCACTAGAAATCTCAATTTTCTGAGGCTTACCTTTCTCTGCTGGCTTAATAGTTAAAACAAAGTCTACTTCTGCTTGTTGAGCCTCAACACCATGTGGTGTCCTATAACCACGCAAACGTGCTTTAGAGCCAAACTCAACTTTACCTTCAATATTAGAGCGAACTACACCTGTCTCTGCAGTGGAGACACCTCCTGTATGGAAAGTTCTCATGGTCAATTGTGTGCCAGGCTCACCAATTGATTGAGCAGCAATGATGCCTACCGCTTCACCTAAGTCAACTAATTGATTATACGCGAGAGCCCATCCGTAACATTTTCGACATACAGAGCGAGTTGCCTCACAAGTAAGAGGAGAACGTACCATTACACCTTTAATATTTTCTTTTTCGATTTTCCTTGAAAGCTCAGGATCAATAGCTACATCTCGTTTTACTAGAATAGCTTCTTCAGCATCAAGAATATCTTCAGCTGTTAAACGCCCAACAAGTCTATTGCCATAAGATCCATCCTCAGCCTTCACAAGGATTGCTCGTGTTGTTCCACAGTCTTCCTCACGCACAATAACATCCTGAGCTACGTCTACTAATCGTCGAGTCAGGTATCCAGAGTCAGCTGTTCTTAAGGCTGTATCAACTAATCCTTTGCGAGCACCATAAGAGGAAATAACATACTCTGTCACCGTAAGTCCTTCTCGAAAATTAGTCCGGATTGGTAAATCAATAATTTCCCCTTGGGGGTTAGCCATTAGTCCCCTCATCCCTACCAATTGACGAACCTGAGACATATTCCCTCTTGCCCCAGAGTTTGCCATCATCCATACTGAATTGAGCGGATCGTTTTGATTAAAATTCTTTTTAACAGCATCAACCAATCTTTCATTTGTTTCCGTCCATGTATCAATAACCTTGGTATGACGTTCAACTTCTGTAATTTCACCAAGACGATAACACTCTTCAGTTGCAGTAATTTGCTCTTCAGCTTGACCCAGTAAATCCTGCTTAGCTTGAGGCACTTTAAGATCATCTACAGATATAGAAACTGCAGCCTGTGTTGCATATTTAAATCCCAAATCTTTAAGATTGTCAGCCATCGCAGCGGTAACTGCAGTTCCATGATTTTTATAGGCCCATGCAACTAACTGCTTAAGAGTCTTCTTATCGACTACACAATTTCTAAATGATGGTGGGGTTTTTGACAGAGGAGGTATCTGATTGACCTTGGCTGCTTTTTTCTTTGAACCTTTTCTACCTCTGCCAGAAGATTTACGAGATTTTGAAGAAGTGGAAGTCATTGATAATACCTAGTCAGTGTTGGGGAAAAAGATAAGGGAAGAAAACTTCAGGCTGAAGCCAAAGCATCGATAATGGTATAGTTCATCACTACACGTCCTACAGTTGTCAAAATAAAGCGACTAATTAAAGCACCTTCTTCGTCTAGACGATCTCGACGAAAGCTCCATTGTTCAATGCGAGTTCCATCTTCAAGAGTCTTAGCATCAATAGGTATATCTCGGTCATCATCATCATCAACTTTGCCATTGAAACGTACCCAGACCCAATCATGTAGACCTATTCGCTTATCTTCAAAAGCGTGAATAACATCCTCTAATCCAGCGAAGGTTTTTGAATGATCTCCAAACTCTGGTTTAGAGGCTCCTGGCTGAAGTGCTGTTAAATAATATGATCCTAAAACCATATCTTGTGAAGGAGTGACAATTGGTTCACCAGTAGCAGGAGAAAGGATGTTATTACTTGCGAGCATCAACATCCTTGCCTCAGTTTGAGCTTCTATAGCTAACGGAACATGAACAGCCATTTGGTCCCCATCAAAGTCTGCATTGAATGCTGGACAAACTAAAGGATGCAATTGAATTGCTCTACCAGCAACCAACTTAGGTTCAAACGCCTGAATACCAAGACGGTGCAGCGTTGGAGCTCGGTTGAGAAGAATAGGATGGCCTTCTATACATTCTTGAAGTACTTGCATCACTTCATCATCTGCACGTTGAATCAGTTTTTTAGCAGCCTTAATGTTATTAACGATGTTCTGTCTTATTAATCTATGAATCACAAAAGGTTGAAAAAGCTCAATGGCCATCTCTTTAGGTAATCCACATTGATGCATTTTGAGCTTAGGTCCAACAACTATCACTGATCTACCTGAATAATCAACTCTCTTACCTAAAAGATTTTGTCTGAATCGCCCTTGTTTACCTTCTATAATATCGCTCAATGATTTTAATGCGCGATTATTCGCTCCAACTACAGTGCGACCTCTTCTTCCATTATCAACAAGAGCATCGACAGCCTCTTGAAGCATCCTCTTCTCATTTCTAACTATAATCTCTGGAGCAAGGATCTCTTGAAGTCTTGCTAAACGGTTATTCCTATTAATTACCCGTCTATATAAATCATTTAAATCAGAAGTTGCAAACCTTCCCCCATCCAACTGAACCATAGGCCTTAGATCTGGAGGAATCACTGGTATGGCATCTAGTACCATCCACTCAGGACGAGCACTGGTTGCAATGAAATTGTCAATCACTCTCAATCTTTTAATAAGTTTTGCTCGTTTCTGCCCCTTACTCTCAGCAATTTCCTCTCGAAGTTGATCCGCAACTTCTTTCAAATCAAGATCTTCTAATAATTGCTTAAGAGCTTCTGCACCTATTCCAACAACAGGTTCATTTTCTATTGTTGAATCTTCAGCATAGATTTCATCTTCTACTTCTAGCCACTCATCTTCAGTAAGTAATTGCTTGTATTTAAGATCTTTGTAATCACCTTCATCTAAGACCACATAACAATTAAAATAAACTATCTGCTCAACATCTCGAAGAGGCATATCAAGCAGAATAGCTACGTAACTAGGAATACCCTTTAAGTACCAAACATGAGATACAGGAGCGGCCAAATTAATAAAGCCCATACGATGACGGCGGACTCTACTCTCAGTGACTTCTACACCACATCTCTCACAAACGATCCCCCGATGTCTCACCCTCTTATATTTACCGCAATGACACTCCCAATCTTTAGAAGGGCCAAAAATTTTCTCACAGAAAAGGCCGTCCATTTCTGGTTTTAAAGTACGATAATTAATAGTCTCTGGCTTAGTAACTTCTCCAACCACCTGCCCATTTGGGAGAGTGCGTTGCCCCCAAGACATAACCCTTTCAGGAGAAGCCAAAGTAATTTTGACATAATCAAAATGATTCTCTGTTCTTAGATTGCTGTTAGTCATGACAAGTAAATAAGGTTGATTGAAAGTCAGTAAGTGGCGCAGTAAAAAGTGTTAATCCTCTTGATAATCAGAACCTAACGATTCGTAAGTAGGTCTACTAGGTGTACTCCTTCTAGGATTGACATCTTGCATCAGATCAACTTCTTTTCCTTCATCCGTATAAACACCAATATCTAAACCTAATGACTGAAGTTCCCTCATCAAAACTTTGAAGGATTCAGGTGTCCCTGGTCTTGGAATAGGCTTTCCTTTAACTATTGCATTTAACGCCTCATTCCTACCTTGCATATCATCTGATTTAACTGTAAGCAATTCCTGCAGGGTATAAGCAGCACCATAAGCCTCTAAAGCCCAAACCTCCATTTCACCTAATCTTTGTCCACCTTGCTGAGCCTTTCCTCCAAGAGGTTGCTGAGTAA
>QCFE01000005.1 GCA_003278425.1 Prochlorococcus sp. AG-363-B11
AATTAAATAAATGAACTGAAAGTAAAGGTATCCTAAAGATAAGCACAATAGGTATAAGTATCTATTAGTAGTAATTAATTTATTTTTCACTGAACAATTTCTATTTAAATTTGTCAGTATATTCCAGCTTTTATACCAATAAAATATTGCATAGAATGGTATAAAACATACTGCAAAACAAAGAAGACGGTACAAGAATATATAATCTGATTTATTAACCCAATCATATGTAGATAATACATTTACTTGATAAAGAAATTTACCTAAAAGAAAACACAAAAGGAAAAGTAAGCATGTTAGTATACGTTTACTAAAAGTTGATTCTCTATTAAAAAGATATTCTAAAAAATATTTCATATTGTGCTTTTAGATTAATTGGATAACATGAGTAAAATTGACTCAAATCTATCTTTTGAAATATTCTCCTCTTCAAGAAGTAGTGTTGCCATACTATCTAAAATATGTAAGTAAGGCTTGATAATAACCTTAGCCCTTTCTTGTGCGGAGTTCATTAATAGTAAAATTTCCTTATCTATTATCTTTTTAGTCTTATTAGAATAAATAGACTTACTCCTAAGTAAGTCATTTGCTATATTTTTATTTAATTTATCACTATCAAATAAAAATGATCTAAAATTAGAAAAGCCATACATAGTAACCATTTGTTTAGCTATAAATGTTGCCTCTTTTAATTGATTGGAGGAAATTTGTGTAACTTCAGATTCTCCATATACAAGAAGCTCAGCTGCCCTACCGCCGAGAGATACAATAAGTTTATTTTGTAAATATTTTCTAGATGAATATCCTTTTTCATTATCATTATTAATATAAGTAAACCTTGTATTGCCAGAAAGATTTCCGCTTCTTCTTAATATTGAAATTTTATCTATATCGTCTGTGCCTGGAGTTAAGTAAGCCACAAGTGCCTTACCAATTTCATGATAAGCAATAATTCGCAAATGGTTTATATTTCGAATTGGGGCCTCTTTTAATCCAAAAGTAATTCGATCCAGTGACCTTTCTAATTGATTTGAACCAATTCTATCCTTGTTATCTCGCGCAGTAATTATAGCTGCTTCATTCAATAAATTAGCTAAATCGGCTCCAGAAAAACCTGGCGTTCTAATAGCCCATTCGTTTAGTAAAACAGAGTCACATAATGGTTTTGTTCTAGCGTGTATTGACAAAATATCACCTCTTTCTTTGCGATCGGGTAGCGAAAAGTTTATGTTTCTATCAAACCTACCAGGTCTTATTAATGCAGGGTCAAGTGATTCTTTTCTATTTGTAGCTCCCATAACAATCACACCAGAATTTCTTGAGAATCCATCCATTTCTATAAGTAATTGATTAAGTGTTTGTTCTCTTTCATCATTACCTCCACCAACACCAAATCCCCTTTTTCTACCAATAGAGTCCAATTCATCTATAAAAATAATGCTTGGAGCCCTAATTTTAGCCTGATTAAAAAGATTTCTAATTCGACTTGCTCCCATACCTATGAATAGTTCAACAAATTCAGATGCAGAGGTTGATATAAAAGGTACTCCGGCCTCTCCTGCTAATGCTTTGGCAAGTAATGTTTTGCCTGTACCAGGAGGACCCGTCAAAAGGAAACCTTTCGGAATACTCGCTCCAAGCTTTTTATAATTCTCTGGTTTTCTAATAAAGGAAACAATTTCTTTTACTTCATCTACTGCCTCTGATATTCCAGCTATATCATCAAATCGGGTATCAATATCAGAAGAATCAATAAAGGAACTCTGTCCTCCTAAGAAAGATAAACTTTTATTTGCAATTTTAATAGATTTTCGAAAAAGAATTGCGCAGAAGATAAAAAATATAAGTCCTAAAGTAAAACTAGCTGATATTGCTGCTGCTGATTCCTCAGATCTAGTATCTTTAACTTCTAATTGTGTACCAGTAGATTCAGCGGTACGAAGTATATTTTGATCATTTCTTAAAATAGGAACAATTCTTGTTTCACCACTTTTGAGATTGACAACAACTTCTCTTCTCGATGGAATAAGGATTAAGGATTCGACTTTTCCATTATTCAAATCATCCAATAAACTACTGTAGCTATTGGAATCATCAGCATTAATTGAGACAAAACTAGAAAACACTTTTATTTAGAATTTATTCTAGAAAATTATCTTAAGTATATTCTGTATATTATAGTTATAATTTTATATTTTTGTTTTCCAAGCCTCATTAATTTGACTAAAGGCCTTCTTGGGACTGATAATATAAAACTTGTGATTGATCAAAAATGGCTGTACCAAAGAAGAAAACATCAAAAGGTAAAAGGAACCAGCGTCACGCCGTCTGGAAGGCAAAAGCTGGAGATGCTGCAAAAAAGGCATTATCACTAGGTAAATCAATCCTAAGTGGCCGTGCTCAAGGGTTTGTTTACCCAGTTCAAGAGGAGGAGGAAGAAGAATAACTTTTCAAAGCATTATTCATAATATTATAAGTCTCTTTTAATTTATCTAAGATCCAAGTTTAAATGCCTCTAAAACAATAGCGTAAGTTATACCAATCCTTAAATTATCAATAACATGAAGAAGTGAATTTTTTTTTCTTTTCATTAAATCATTTCTGTACCTGATGCCTAATTCTAAAAAGATGCATAATACAACAACTACAATTATTCTTTGATTATACTTTTGAAGATAAAAAGCAGCGATAGTACTTGCTAAATAAAATCCAATTAGGATTGATAGCAAACCTAAGCTTCTTGACCTCCATGGTCCAAGAAATGATTTAGAAAAGTCCGTAAAGATTGATTTTATAAAATCATCAAAATTTGTTTTATAAACTTTCATAATTCTATTAATTGATTAAAGATAAAAGAGAGTTGTAAGTAATCATAGTTTCAGAAATATTACCATGAATAATATTTAGAGGTTTATCAGTATCCCCAAGGTTATTTACAACTAATTCAGAATGTTCCATTCCTTTAGGTAAATCTACTAACCATGGAGATAAGGTAATAAGAGTTTTCAAATCTGTTGCTTTTGCTGCCTGATAACCAATTAATGAATCCTCAATAACAATAGAATTATTTGGTTGAGCTTTACTATCATCAATGGCTTTATAGTAAGCAGCAGGATGGGGTTTATGCAAACTTACATCTTCATATGTTATATAACCACTAAATGGATTAAAATTTTCTGGAAATAATTTACTTAATAATGAAAACACTGCAGTTTTAGAAGAGGTCGTAACAATCCATTGATTGATATTATTATTATAAAGCTCTGTTACTAGTCGCATAACACCGCTCCGAAGGTTTATAGATCCAGATTCAATTAAATGCTTATAAAATTTTTGTTTCTGTTGATGCAAATATAAAATTGTAGAATTATCTAGATAAATTTTCTTTTTATTAGCATAATATTTTATTCTATTTTTACCACCAGAAATTTCCAAAAGATTTATATATGTATCTATATCCCATGTCCAATCAAGTGAAAATTCAGAAAAGGCTAAGTTAAATGCCAGCCTATGGCCCATCATTTCTGTATCAGCTATAGTACCGTCTAGGTCCCAAAATACAGTATGTAAAAGATTCATTATCTCTTTTTAAGCATTATAAAAAAAATTAAAAGACTTATCGAGGTTTAACTTGTCTAATCATATCTGGAATGTTCCAAAAAACCTAAATATTGAACCATTATCTGATATTACATTGTCAAATCATATTAAAGAAGTATTGTTTAGGAGAGGTATGACAAGTTTACAAGTAATTAGGAATTATTTAGAACCTCCGCCACCACCTTTATCATATAAACATTTCCCCTATTTAGATAAGGCAACATTAAAAATCATTCAGTCAATAGAAGCTAGACAATCTATAGCCATTTGTGGTGATTACGATACAGATGGAATGACAAGTACTGCCATGCTAGTAGATGTTCTTACTAGGTTAAATGGATTGCCTGTACCATTTATTCCTTCTAGGAATACTGATGGTTATGGTCTAAATATATCCCTTGTAAATAAAGTAGCAAGAACAGGTATTAAGCTATTAATAACCGTAGACAATGGTGTCTCAGCAGTAAGTGCATTAAATCATGCCAAAAATCTAGGCATTGATGTAATAATTACTGATCATCACAAAATTAATTGTAAATTAGAAAACTTTTATGCATTAATTCATCCATCAACAACTCCAGATAACTCGCCTTATAGGGACATAGCTGGAGTCGGAGTTACATATGTCCTAGCAGAAAATATTGCTACCAAGCTTAATAAAAAGAATGTACTTAATATTTCACAAGATTTATTATGTATTGGAACAATTGCAGATATGTCAAGCTTGACTGGAGCCAATAGATACTGGTTAAAGAAATGGATAAAGAAACTTCATAAAACAGAATGTATTGGATTAAAAGGCTTAATGAAAAATGCAAAAATAAGTAATAGGCAATTAACTTCGGAAGATATTGGATTTAAAATTGCACCTCGTATAAACTCAATAGGTAGAATTGATGATCCCAAATTAATTATAGATCTTCTTCTTGAAAAAGATAATTCAGAACTAAAAGAAAAATTAGTAAAATGTGAGGAGATTAATAAAAGTCGAAGGTTTATATGTTCAAGTGTAGAAAAGGAAGCTCTTAAAATAATCAAATCGGATAAAAAGTTTAATAATTCCTTTATTCTTATTGCCCAGAGTCACTGGAACAATGGCGTTATAGGACTTGTTGCTAATAGAATAATGGATAAATATTCCCGTCCTACGGCTATATTAACTAGTGATACGGAAGGGCTATTTAGGGGTTCTGCAAGGTCACCTAAGGGTTTCAATATTGTTAATGCACTTAAAAAATGTTCAGAGCTTTTGGAAAAGTATGGTGGTCATTCAGCAGCTGCAGGATTTACAGTTAAAGCATCAAACCTAATAAAACTTGAGAGTAAGCTTCAATTAATTTCAAATGAATGGTTATCCAATTCTAATCAGCCTCACATATTACAACCAGAATCTTATATTCTATTTAAAGATATAGATTTTAAACTACTTGAAGAGATAAGTTTATTAGAACCATTTGGAATTAATAATACAAAGCCAATATTTTGGTCTCGTGGTTGTAGAATTATTAAATCATCTAATGGATATTTTGGACAATTAATATTACATCTATCTCAAGGAGGTAAAACAATGGAGGCAATACAATGGAATACCACATTAGATTGTAAATCCCTTCCGAATTATATAGATATAGTATTTAATATAGACAAAAAATTGACAAAAGAAACTACAGTTCCAATATTAAATATACTTGATATTAATAATTTTACCGAAGAAGTTAAATTTAAAGTGAAAAACAGAATTTATAAATGCAGTGTTAATGATAACAAATCTATAGTAATAAAAAATGAGGATAATAAAAGTTTAAATTTTATTATAAATAATATGAATGATTATAATAATTTAAAAAGTAAAAACAATCACTATATAAACGAATTATTAGATACAAGTATATCTTTACTTGGTTTAAATATTACTTGTTAAAAAATTTCTTTTATATCGATTTTCTTGGTAATTAGAAATCCTCAAGCTCCTCTTCTATAGAAAACAAGAGCTATAATTGCTGGCCCTGCTAGTGCTACAGCTGCAAGAGGTAAGAGGTTTCCCATTGATGATAGTGAATTACTTATATTACCACTATAAATCTTATGGGGATATATTAGAGTTTGATGTATTTTTTGTAATTACTCTGTTGCATTCAGTTTTAGCAAGGAGAAGCAAACTTACTTATGGATAAATCTCAGGCATGGAGCTGTATAAATTACTGTGGTGCATGCTGTAAACTTGATCCTGAACAAAGACAGGAAGCCTTGCTAGCACTATCATCTGATGATCAAGAGCTTTATCTTTCTATGGTCGGGGAGGATGGTTGGTGTCGTCACTATGATAAAAAATCTAGAAAATGCTCTATCTACGATCAAAGACCAAGTTTTTGTAACGCTAAAAAGATCTTAGATCTTTTTAATGTCCCAGAAGAGAGCTTTGACCATTTTGCTATATCATGCTGTAAGCAACAGATTAGATATCTCTATGGAGGAAGAAGTAAAGAGATGAAAAGCTTTATCAGAGAAATATCTGTGAAACCTTCATTCAAATGAACTTAAATAACTCTGATAAAACTAAATCTATCGAATTAAATGACTTATCAAAAGGCTTTTTTACAACTTTTTTAACTACATTTACAGCAGTTTTTATAGCTGAACTTGGAGATAAGACTCAAGTTGCCACACTTCTTCTATCTGCTGATACTGGTAGACCTTTTTATGTATTTGCTGCTGCCTCTTTAGCTCTTATATTATCTAGTTTAATTGGAGTTCTACTTGGGACATATATCTCCAGCAAAATTAGTCAGGATACTTTTAACAAAATAGCTGGTTCCATTATGGTTTTAATAAGCACTATTATTATACTTAATATATTTAAGATTGATTCTTTTTAGCCATACTGCAAAATGTCAACAGGTATTTTCTTCTCAATATTTCTTACAATCTTTGTAGCTGAGTTGGGTGACAAGACTCAAATCGCAACATTAGCTATTAGTGGTACAAGCCAGCGGCCCTTAGCAGTTTTTCTAGGGTCTTCATTAGCTCTAGTCATGGCTTCTCTAATAGGGGTTTTATTGGGTGGCTCAATCGCAAAATTTATTCCACAGCTTTTTATAGAGCTTGCCGCTGCAATAGGTTTCATGGTTATTGGCCTTAACCTCTTAATATCAAGCTCAGGTAATGGCAGAGTAACCTCATCAGATAAATGACCAATGAAATAAAGTAAAAAGCATATCAAATGAAAGCTTTAGAATATAATTGTTGAATAGCTGTACTTAATTACTTACTCATTCTAAGTGCAGATCCATTAATCATGTTTACGGTAGCCAAAATACTTGAAATGCTACCCAGAGAGGGTGGAGTAGAAATAAAAACATTGGAAAAAATGCTCAAATTAACTAAAAAGATTGAGCGGTCAAGGCTTGAGATTGCTTTAAATGCTCTTAGTAAATTACAAATCATTGAAAAAGATAGTGAGAATATTATAAAAAGGTCTTCAAATGAGAGTGCAATTCGGGCATCTATACGCTGTAGCAGCAAAGGGTATTGCTTTGCGGTAAGAGAAGATGGTGAAGAGGACATCTATATACGTGAGAACTTCTTAAATCATGCATGGCATGATGACAAAGTACTAGTGAAGATTAATAGAGAAGGTATCAGAAGAAGATCACCAGAAGGAGAGGTTTTGTGCGTATTGCATAGAGCTAAAACAAATATACTTGCCTCACTTGTTAAAAATGGTAAGAAGACACAAGCTCGCCCTTTAGACGAAAGAGTCCTAGCAACTATAGATTTACCTTTGAATGATTCGGAGTTACTAAAAAATACTGATGAGAACAATATAGTAGACATTAAAATAAACAGGTTCCCTATTGCTCAATTACCAGCAAAAGGAGAAATTGTTAGAAAATTGAGTCTTAATGAAGGACCCGGTGGAGATTTAGAAATTATTAAAACAAAATATAATTTAGGGCAGGATGATGATCCGCCCAATGTTGCACCTAAAAAACCATTAAAGAAACAAAGATTAAATCTAGAAGATCAACCTTCATTATTATTTAAAACTTGGAAATCTAATCAAGCTCCAATTCTACCAGCAATATATGCAGAACCAAAAAGCGGAGGGTTTAAATTATGGCTTCATATACCTACAATATCTGAACGTATAAATTTTGGGAGTAAGTTAGACGATTGGGTTAGGAACAGATCAAAATCAATCTGCTATGGAAACACCTGGAAAAATCTATTACCTAATAAAATTAAAGATGAGGCTTCTTTTGAATCAGATAAGATTAGTAGTGCATTAACACTTGAGGTGGATATTTCAAAAGAAGGTGAGTTACTCGATTGGGAATTTTATTTAAGTACAATAAAACCAGTTAATTCAATAAATGAAGAGCTTCTTACAATTATAAATAAGAGAAAACCTGGCGCCAGGACAGTTCCAATTAAATTAAAGCCCATAAAAGACTCTATTAATACTATTGAGACAATCGTATATCTAGCAAATACATTAAACAATGCTTTAAGCAGGTCAGGACTTATTCAACTAGATCCCAATCTTCCTAAAATAAAAAACCTTAATGACTTAAATTGTTCATCACCTGGATCTGACTTGGATGGTTGGATGCCTACTTTAAATACTTCTGACCCACAATCTATCGTAAATCTTTTAACCAAATATTCAAATATAATATTGTCAATTCATCTAAGGTCTTTTAATATAGAATCAATAAATTTATCAAAACCTTTTCAGGAAAATTTTCAAGTAAATGACGTAATAAAATCAGCATTATTACTTGACGCAAGTATAAACGTAAATGAAGACGGTTTATTAAATTTTGTAGATTTACTAGAAGCTATCAAAGTTAATCCAAATAAGCATCTAGTTGAAAAGCTAGCTAAAAATTATATAACTGACTATAATTATAGGATTTCCTTAAATAATGAAAGTGAAGATAATGTATGCTCACCTTTGGAATATAAAAATATGCCATTATATAATGAAACACCATGGAGCAATCCAGGTATGAGTTATGCTGACATTATAAATCAATTTATTCTATATAAATTATTAGTTGAAGGTAAAGCTAGTAAGTCCAACAAAAATACAAACTCAAATTCTTTAGGTAAAAAATTTATCGGTAAAGAAATAGATTGGCAAATATTTTCTAGTTCTCAAAAAGTTGCTTTAAAAAAATTATGTAGCGAAGGACTACTTTCTGAATTAAATTCAAAGCAAAAACAAGCTAAGTCTTTTAGAGATGGTCTACTTTCAATGATTCAACTGAGATCAATTGAGAAAAGTATTAATCAAATTATAGAAGGTACTATAACAGGTGTCCAAAGTTATGGGTTCTTTGTTGAAATAGAGCCCTCATTAGCAGAGGGACTTGTTCATGTTAGTTCATTAGATGATGACTGGTATGAATATAGATCAAGGCAAAGTCTTTTAATTGGTCGAAAGAACAAAAAGACCTACCAGATAGGTGACAAAGTTAACGTAAAGATTCAGAAAGTTGACTTATTAAGAAATCAAATTGATTTGGATATAGAGAAGGAGGAAAGCACTGACAATAATTCTTTATCATCGTCTAGTGATATTGATTCAAATAATAAGAAATAACGATGGAATCAATAGTAATTGCTGTAACAGGTGCTTCAGCTCAGATTCTTGCAGAAAGAGCGATAGATTTACTTTTAAGAAGTGATTACTCAATAGATGTAATACTAAGCAAGGGTGCTTACGAAGTCTGGAATTCAGAAAATAATATTCAAGTACCATTAGACTCAGTTAAACAAGAATATTTTTGGAGAAATAGGTTCAATAACAATAAAGGTAAGCTTACTTGTCATAAATGGAATGAAAATTCAGCTGGTATTGCAAGCGGAAGTTATATAACAAAAGGAATGGTTATTCTACCTTGCTCCATGGGCACTCTTGGGAGAATAGCATCTGGTTGTTCTATTGACTTAATAGAGCGTTGTGCAGATGTTCACCTCAAAGAAGGAAGGCCACTTATTATTTCCCCTCGTGAAAGCCCATTTAACTTAATTCACCTTAGGAATATGAGTTTTTTATCTGAAGCAGGTGCAAAAATAGTTCCATGTATACCAGCCTGGTACGCTCATCCTAAGGACCTTCAAGAAATGATTGACTTTATGGTTGTCAGGTTGTTCGACACACTTAATATTGAATTAAAGGAAATAAATAGATGGAAGGTTAAAATTTAATGAGATACTTTAGAAATATATTTTTAGTGTTGTCTATTGCTCCAATATTACTAACTTTTTATCTAGCAGCATTGAATTTAGATAAGAATAGTAAGCTTAGGCTTTTAGTTTGGGAAACTGAAACACAAAACTTCGGTTTACTTTTAGCCTTAGGGAGCTCACTAGGATTTTCACTTTCTTCTCTAAATGTTTTACTTGCTAGTAGAGACTCAATTCCTAATAGACGCAGAGTGGTTAAAACAATAGATGATAGCTCTAACTCAATAGAAGAAACTCCCGATTATTCCGAATTTAATCACAATGAAGTGGAAAACGATAGTCAAGAATATTACCTTGAAAGAGATATAAGAGATCCTTCTCCCACAATCCCAGTTCCCTACAAGATTATAAGTAAGCCTAATGAAACCTTTGGTATTCATCCAACTCCTTCTTCCGATCAAAAAAATAAAAATGTTACTTGCAAATCAAATTTTGATATGGGAAGTTCAAAAATAAATCAAGAAGAATCATTAATAGAAAACGACTGGTTATCAAATGCAAATGAAGATTGGTAGCCAAACACTTTATATAACTATTATTTGTCAATTTTGTCTAATATTGAATGAGCAAATATCGAACCCTTGGAACAAAATAAAGGACTTGACTCAAATCAGCCAAAATCATCTGCTGTTACTTCTAACAAGCCATCAAAACCACCTAAAATCGAAGACAAGCCCTTTGATGAATTTATCAATCAACACCTCCTCCCCTCAATTAAAAAAGAGTTAGTGAAAAAATCATGTCCTATTAATTCTCTAGACTTTAGGAAAGGTACAAGGCCGGTAGTAGGAGGCGAGTGCTGGCTAATACATGGTGAATTTCCTTCTGGTAGGATGTTTTATCTAACTTTTAGTTCTGACAGTATTAAATCTGTAATGAACGTTTCACTTTCTGAAGCAAAGTCTGAGCCTAGCTCCCTTGAGTCATTTCTTATAGATGAAAAAAAAATAACTCTACAGTTAATAACTTCTCGCTTAATTCAAAGGTTGAATGGTCAGAAATGGTTGGGTAACAACTGACGGAAATTCTAATAAGGCATCACTTACCACCGCATTCGCGTTGAAATAACCTTAAAGACCTCCAATCTAAACAGTTTTTCTAGTCGTAACATGAAGTTTTTGATCAAATGTGGGCATAACGTCTTATTATTGACATCCGAATTGAAGAAGTAAATGACAACAGCAGCACCTGGTGGAATCGGAACGATGGGGCGTAATGAACTACCTCCTCATTTAGACGAAAATCTTCTTACACCAAGGTTTTATACAACAGAATTCGAAAAAGCTGCAAAAACAGACTTAGAAATTGCCAGAAAAGACTTTGAGGCAATGTTTAAGGAAATGGAAGCAGATTACAACTTAAAGCATTTTGACCGAAAAGCATCTTTAGAAAGATTACAAGAGCTTTCTCCAGAAGACAAAGCTGTCTATGAAAGCTATTTAGTGAGATCAGTAGTTTCTGAATTCTCAGGTTTTTTACTTTTCAAAGAGATATCAAACCGCTTCAAGAAAGCTGGTAGAGCAGAACTTGGCCAGTTTTTTACATTTCTAGCTAGAGATGAAGCTCGACATGCTGGCTTTCTAGGAAGAGCTCTAAAGACAGAAGGTATAAATGTAGACTTACCTAATCTTCCAAAGAAGAGAGCAGCAACATTCTTCCCTTTAAGTTGGGTATTATATTCATTATATTTATCAGAAAAAATTGGATATTGGAGATACATTCTCATTAATAGGCACCTTAAGGCAAATCCAGATAAAGTATGTGCCCCTTTATTTGATTTTTTCGAACCTTGGTGCCAAGACGAGAATCGTCATGGTGATTGCATAAATATGATGATGCGTTGTTGGCCTGGTATGACTAAAGGTTTTAGAGGGAAAATTCTAAGTAGGTTTTTCCTCTGGACTGTATTTCTTACACATACGCTTACTGTCTGTGAAAGGGGTGAATTCTATGAGTTACTAGGAATAGACCCTGTATTATTTGATGAAGAGGTAATCATTCAAACAAATAATACATCGCGAAATGCATTCCCATGGGTATACAAATTTGATGATGGTAAATTCCTTAAAATGAGATTAGAAATATTAAACGCTTTCAAAAATTGGAGAAAAGAGAATGGGGTTAAAAAGCCTTTAGCTTTAAGTAAGTTTGTTATTTTGATACTAAAACAATTTGTACTACCTATGGAGAAAACGAATTGTATTAGATATAGCTGAAAGTAGCTCACAAAGAAATAACTATATATCAAATGGATTGCCTGCTTTATTCTTAATAGAGCCCAGGTATTTGCCAAATTGCAATTCATATACTTCATCTTCGTCCTGAGTCTCCAACTCAGCAGGTCCATTTGCAAGAGCAATGCAAAGTAAGCCATATCCTCTTGACTGCATTTGTATAGAGAGTCCAATACCCTGGGATTGATCAATGGTTCCAGAAATTATTTTCACTGCACAAGTAGTACAACAACCATTCCTACAAGAGAATGGTAATTGCTCACCATTATTTTCGAAATGCTGAAGAATACTAGCTCCTTCAGGTACATTCATCGAAATTTGTCTCTTTGCTTGTTTGAAATTGATAGTGATTTTATGAGAATTGTTATTAGTCATGGATCTTAATTTACTGAGATGAGCTTATATCTTTTACAGGTGCCGCAGGCGGTAAATCCATTGCTTCGCTCTTTAGTTGATCCAAGTCAAATTCGATGATAGAAATATCTCCACCAAATCTTAGCTGAAGCCAATTAATAGCTGTTTGTTCCTGAGCTACAACAGCCTCTACGTCAGTTTTAGAAATATTAAATCGTTTAATCAAATCAGGGGAAAGGTACCAAAATGGGACATCTACCCCTTTTCTATTTCGTCTTTCCGAAATTGTTTCACGTAACTGGCCATTGCCACAGAGTTGCCCAATTGGGGCAATCAAAACATAAAAAGGTTTTTTTTCACTCATACTTAAAAAATCCTTTTAGATTTCTAATGGAATAATAGATCTACAACTATAAACAAATAAATGAAAGGGTATCTCGACTTTAGTAATAGATTTGATTTTTAAAGCCTAATATAAAATCGAAAAAGAGCATTAATTGACATTGACAACAACACGTCTCAGTCAAGATTTTCTTGAAACTCGCTATATAGACGAACTTTTCAGGCAAAATCTTGAAGAATTACTTGCTTATGGGATATCAGCTGGGGCTGATTTTGTTGAAATTTTCCTAGAGAACATAGACAGTATTGGTATATTGGCAGAACAGGATACGGTAACAAGTGTTAACCCTTCCATCGGAAAAGGTGTTGGTATTAGGCTTTTCCTAGGTCAACGAGATGGATTCGTATCTACAAATGATTTATCTGAACAAGGGCTTAAATTTGCGTTAGATCAGGCACTAGGGATGCTAGGTCTTGATAAGAGTACCCAGACGAAAGCTTCTTTTGATGGATTACAGGAACTAAAAAATTATGGGAAAACCAAGCTCCACTATTTAACAGATTGTCCAACACTTCGAGAAAGCACAAACAAGCTTCTTGAAGCAACTGATCTTTTAAAAAAAAATGGACCTCACTTAAGTGTAAGAAGAGGAAGTTATTCAAAAACAACTCAAGAAGTTATTATTGCGGCAAGTGATGGTACATTCTGCCGAGATCTTCGCTTATATCAATCAATTGGACTAAATGTATTGGCATTAGACAAGCAACATAGGTCAAGCATTGGTAGAAGGATTGGAACAGAAGGTAAACCAACTACATTAATGGACTTGGATTCTGAAAAGGCAGCTATAGACATCAACGCTAGCGCAGAAAAAATGCTTTATGCCAAGTATGTAGATGCAGGTCAAATGCCTGTTGTATTAGCCAATAAGTTTGGAGGAGTAATATTTCATGAGGCATGTGGTCATCTACTAGAAACAACACAACTTGAGAGAGGCACAAGCCCATTTGAGAATAAACTGAATCAGAAAATAGCTCATAATGCTGTAACGGCAGTGGATGAAGGTCTTACTGAAGGAGCTTTTGGTTCTATAGAGATGGATGATGAAGGAATGCAAACGCAAAAAACTACGCTTATAGAGAATGGAGTTTTAAAAAGGTTTCTTTCAGATAGAGCTGGAGAGATGAGAACAGGTCATAAAAGGACTGGAAGTGGTAGAAGACAAAGTTATGCTTTTGCAGCAGCAAGTAGAATGCGAAATACTTATATAGAAAAAGGTAACTACACTCCAAACCAACTAATAGAAAGTATTGACAATGGTATCTATTGCAAATCGATGGGTGGGGGTAGCGTTGGTGCAACTGGACAATTTAATTTTTCTGTAGAGGAAGGATATCTTATAAAGAATGGGAAATTAACTGAGCCAGTAAAAGGTGCAACATTGATAGGAGAAGCAGTAGATGTTATGCCTCGTATATCAATGTGCGCTAATGATTTAGATCTAGCAGCTGGATTTTGTGGATCAATAAGTGGCAGTATTAATGTCACTGTAGGTCAACCACATATAAAGGTAGATTCAATAACAATAGGGGGAAGATAAAATGTCTATCAATAATAGTCTGATTAATAAAAACAAGCTGAGAGATAGCTTATTAAGCCTGTCGAATGAACTAAATGTACAAAAATGGGATTTAGGTGCATCTATAGGAAAAGATGTTTCAGTACAAATTGACAAAGGTCAACCAAAACAACTCAAAGCATCGCAGAAAAGTTCTATAACTATAAGAGCTTGGAATAATAATAAAGTTGGCATTACCAGCACATCAGACTTATCCAAAGCAGGGCTAAAGAAAGCACTAAGTAGTGCATTACAAGCAAGTGATTTTGGTAATGCTGAAGAGACACCAGATTTCTCATCCTTATCAAAAGATGATCTTCCTAAAATAGATAGGCCAATTAGGAAATCACATGGTGTAAAAAAACTTTTAATTGATCTAATTGAAGCAGAAAAAAATCTTTTAAATATAGATAAGTCAATAAAAAGTGTTCCTTATAATGGATTTGCTGAAACTATATTTGAAAGAGTATATATAAATAGTGATGGCGCACTGAGGCATATGGAATGTACTCAGGCCAGTCTATATCTTTATGCAAGAGCAGAAGAAATTGGTAAGAAACCTAGAAGCTCAGGTTCAATTAAGGTTGGATATGGTGCTGAAGATATAAATATAAATGAATGTATTAATGAAGCCGCATCGAAAACACTAAGTCATCTTAATTACAAACCAATAAAAACTGGTAAATACTTAGTTTGCTTTAAGCCAGAAGCATTTTTAGACCTTATCACAGCATTTAGCAATATTTATAATGCTAGATCAATAATTGACGGAGTTAGTCTTACTACAAAAGATTCAATTGGGAAAAAAGTTTCCAATGAGATATTATCAATGAATGATAATGGGCTACATCAAGCTAATTTTGGAGCGTGCTCATTTGACGGTGAAGGTACACCCACACAAAATATTTCCATTATCGAAGCAGGTTTATTAAAAGGATTCATACACTCCGAGGCAACTGCAAGATATTTCAATTCCAAGCCTACAGGGCACGGAGGTATTGGGGCAAAGGCTTCTGTTTCTCCAGATTGGCCAGTAATCTTTAGAACTGATGGAGAGTTAGCCAAATATCCTAACCTTAATTATAGAGAAACTAACGATGAATTTGTACTTGTAGAGAGCTTACAGGCTTTACATGCTGGCATAAAAGCGAGCCAAGGCTCATTTTCACTTCCTTTTGATGGATGGATAGTAAAGAATCAAGAAAAAGTCTCAATAGAATCAGCAACAATTGCTGGAGATATTATGAATGTACTTAAAAGTATCATACAAATTGAAAGCAAACAGGAATTCACACATCAAGGTGTCTCTCCTCATGTTTGGGTTGAAGAATTATCTATAACTGGAGATAAATGAAAATAGTTTTTTGGGGTACACCTGGATTTTGTACTCCTATTTTTGAATCAATTATAAATAGTAGACATCAAATAATTGGAATAGTAACGCAGCCAGATAAAAGAAGAGGGAGAGGAAAAAGTCAATCATTCTCTCCTATCAAACAAAAAGCTATCGATCATAATATTATATTCTTTACACCGGAAGAAATAAGAAAAGACATAGTTACTAGAAAATCTCTAGAGAAATTAAATGCAGACTTGTTTGTTGTAGTTGCTTATGGGCAAATACTTCCAAAAGAAATTATTGATCTTCCCAAAAATGGTTGTTGGAATATTCACGCATCTCTTCTGCCAAAATGGAGAGGAGCGGCTCCAATTCAATGGAGTTTAATTAATGGAGATAACGAAACTGGGGTGGGCATAATGAAAATGGAAGAAGGTCTTGATACTGGAGATGTATTAATGGAACAATCCATAAAAATAGATCTTCTGGATAATGCTCATAGTATTAATGAGAAGTTAAGCAACTTATCTTCTTCATTAATAGTTAAGGCCCTAGATTGTATAGAAAAAATAAGTAGTGAACATAAACTAATTGAGCAACTAAGTCTGACTAAGCAGGAGGATTTAGGAAGGGAAAAGTCCTATGCAAGAATGATAAGGAAGGAAGATTATATAATTAACTGGGATAATTCAGCTACTGAAATACATCGAAAAGTAGCTGGATTATATCCAAATGCATATACATATATTGGCAAAAAGAGAGTAAAACTTACTATGACAATACCTATTAATGATTTATTTATAGACTATCTTGATAACAAGTTAAAAGTATTTATTACCAAAGAATATCCTGATGTTGAAAATGGTAAAATAATTGCAAATATTAATGAAATAGGAATAATTGTTAAAGCCTTCAATAGTCTATTACTAATAAAAGGAGCTAAAATTGAAGGTAAGAAAGAATTATTTGCAAATCCTCTGATACAGCAATTAAAGACTATAGGTAATAACGAAGAGATCTCATTTGGTAATAGTTAAGAATTAAATACTTTCTTTCTTAACTGAAAAGCCCCAGAAAAATACTGATAATAATAAGATAAAAAATACATACTCATAAGATTCTATGCCCTCCCATATAACCTCTGAAAGCAACTTTAAAGCAACTAGGCCAACAGCAAGATAACCAGCATTTTCTAGGTTAGTATATATTTCAAGCCATCTGATAAAATAGTCGGCTGTTAGACGTAATGCTACGATGCCAACAATAGCTCCCGTAACAACAAGAAGTAATTGATCACTTATAGCAACTGCAGCAGTTACACTATCGATAGAAAATGCTAAATCTGTTATCGCCAACAAGAAGATTACTCTTATCATATTGCTTGATTGATTGTTTACTTTTAAATCAGGAATATCTGATTCATCATGGGCCCAAAAAAACTTATTTATAACTAAAGACAAAAGATAGATCGACGCAATTATTTGAATAAATGAATATTTAATAATGATACTTGCAGCTAAAATAAGAGCTATCCTTAGAATTAAGGAAAATATAATACTTATATTCAGAGCTTTTCTCTGTTGCTGAATATTACCTAAGCCTTTAGTAATTGAAGCAAGAGCAACTGCATTATCTGCGGATAGAACTAGCTCTAGAATAATAATAAAGGGTAAAAGAGGTGCTAGTTCTACCCATTGGTCTATACCATCTAAGAAAGGAGTAAGGAAATCTAAAGCTGCAGAATCCATTTAATATGGAGCAATGGGTACTAAACGTGAGTAAGCTTATTATAGTAAAATTAAAATTATTTCTATTTCAGGAATAAATCCCTTTTCAGAAATGCAAATTAATTCAGAACTTTGCCATGTAGATGACAGTAAGATAATTGTAAGAGTCACAGTATCAAAGAATCAAGTTCTATTATCAAGTGCACTTGGACAAGGTAAGGATGTTAAAGAAGCTGAGAATACAGCCTTACAAGAGGCCTTAAGAAGAATAAATCTGTCCATTTCTGATTTGGATATAGCAACTATTACTCAAAAAAATATCCCAGATCAAACTAATCTTAACCCAATACAAAAAACTAAAATTAACGTATCTTCAGAAGATCAATTAATTAACTTACCAACTTACAATTCAAATAATATTCCTGAAGTTAGCAATCCTAATGACTGGAGCGAAGAGATAACTCAAATAGAACAAGAAATTAGTAGAATAGGATGGAGTAAGGACGAGGAGAATATTTTCATGAGAGAAACAATAGAACGTCAGAGTCGAGATAGAGTGACTGATTATGATGATATAATCTTATTTATATCTCTATTAAAAAAGATAAAGGCAGGTACACCTATTAACAACATTAATAAATATATTAATTTAGAGGAACTTATAAATATTTCCAACAAACTGCTTTCTAAATTACAATGGGAAACTTCCACTGCAAGGAGCTTTCTTGAGACTAATTTTAATAAATCTAGTCGAAGTCAATTAAGCAGAAAGGAACTATTAAAATTCATACAATTATTAGAAAAAGAATCATCTAAATAAGAATTCAATTCAATAATATGTTAATATATAAATAAATTATCTAGTAGAATTTAATAGATAGATGTCTTTAGAATCAATAATATCATCAATAGCCAATACTCACCTTAGTGAGGAACTAATTAATAGATGTACTCGAGAAGATAGGCTTATTATTCAAGCAGAATCCTTAACTAGCAAGGTATTACTAAGTTCTTCCTTAGCTAAAAAAGCAGAGAGTCCCTTACTGATAATTGTACCAACAATTGAAGATGGTTCTAGATGGCTTTCTATCCTTGAACTAATAGGATGGAAAAAATCATTCCTTTACCCTAATAGCGAAGTATCACCCTATGAATCGGCCCCTATATCATCCGAAATTGCCTGGGGCCAATTAGCAGTTCTTAGCGAATTGATATCTACTAGAGAGAATGATTCTATAGCAATCATTTGTACTGAGAGAGCTCTGCATTCACATCTACCTACTCCCTCAGTTCTGAAGGAGAAATGTATCTCAATAAAAAAAGGAGATGAAATAGAACTTATCGAAATAAGTCAAACTCTTGCAAAATGTGGTTATATCAAGTCACCTAATGCAGATCAGGAGGGTAAATGGAGTAGAAGAGGTGACATTATTGATATATACACTGTTAATAATGAATTGCCAATAAGAATAGAGCTATATGGAGATCAAGTAGATAAGATAAAAGAATACGATCCAATTACACAAAGATCATTATTAGAAATCAATGAAATTACAATTACACCTATTAATGTTAATGGTATATATAATGATAAATCAGATCTAGAAACAACAAAAGATTTATTTAGCAATAATAATTCATTGCTAAATCAGGGAGATAGAATAGATCTACTTAATAATATGTTAGAGAATATAAAGAATAACACAAGCTCATTATTAGATTATTTATCTCCATCAACCTTTATAGTAATAGACGAAAGAAGCATCTGTTACTCTCATACTGATAATTGGATAAAACATTTAGATTTAACATACTCTGAATTACTAAAATCGCTCCCAAATTCATTAAATTACAACTTAACTAAACCAAATAAATGTATTGTTGATATATATAGAGCAATCGATAATTTTATAGGAATAGATTTGTCTTCTGCTATTGATATGAAAGTATCATCAAAAAATATCTTTGATGCTAATTCAAGACCAATATCCACATATCCCAACCAATTCGGTAAAATTAGTGATCTGCTAAAAGAATATCAGAATAAAAATTATTTAATTTGGATATTATCTGCTCAGCCAACTAGAGCAAGTGCTTTATTAGAGGAACATGATTGCATAGTTAAATTTATTCAAAATAGTAACGACTTACTTAATATACATAAGTTATTAAAACAAAATACAATTGTCTCACTAAAGGTTAATGGCAACACTGACTTAGAAGGAATAAACTTAGCTCCATGGAAAATATTTGTACTGACAGATCGAGAATTTTTTGGTCAGCAAATAATCTCATCTAAAGGCTATATAAGAAAAAGAAAAATAGCCGCTAGTAAAGTTGTAAATCTCTCTAGGTTAACTCCAGGGGATTATGTTGTCCACAGAAACCATGGTCTTGGCCAATTCATGAAAATAGAGAAGCTTGTAATAAATAAAGAAAGTAGAGACTATCTATTAGTTAGATATATGGATGGAACATTAAGAGTAGCAGCAGACCAATTAGGTTCTTTAGGGAGATATAGAAGCTCCAGTGATAGTCCTCCAAAAATAAACAAGTTAGGAGGAACTACTTGGTCTAAGGCAAAAGATAAGGCTAAGAAAGCAATTAATAAAGTTGCTATTGATCTAATTAAATTATATGCCGAAAGATTAAAGACTAATGGTTATGCATTCCCAGTGGATGGGCCATGGCAAAGAGAATTAGAAGAAGCATTTCCTTACGAGCCAACAGCAGATCAGAAAAAAGCTGTGATTGAAATAAAGAAAGATATGGAGAAAGCAAATCCAATGGACAGGTTAGTTTGTGGAGATGTTGGTTTTGGCAAGACAGAAGTAGCAATTAGGGCTTTATTTAAAGCTATTACTTCTGGTAAGCAAGTTGCTATACTTGCACCTACAACAATTTTATCTCAACAGCATTGGAGAACATTAACTGATAGATATGCACCATATCCAATAAAGGTCTCCTTACTTAATAGGTTTAAATCAGCACGAGAAAAGAAGCAAATTGTAAGTGAACTTAAAGAAGGCAAGATAGATGCAATTGTAGGTACTCATCTCCTACTAGCGAAGAATATAGAGTATAAGGACCTAGGACTACTAGTTGTGGATGAAGAACAACGTTTTGGTGTTAGTCAAAAGGAAAAGATTAAAACCTTAAAGAAACATATTGATGTTCTAACCCTTTCAGCTACTCCTATCCCAAGAACATTATATATGAGCTTGTCTGGCGTTCGTGAAATGAGTTTAATAACTACTCCTCCTCCACTCAGAAGAGCCATAAAAACACATTTGGTACACAAAGAAGATGAAATAATTAGAAGTGCTATATGTCAAGAAATTGGTAGGGGAGGACAAGTTTTTTATGTTGTTCCAAAAATAACAGGTATCGATAAAGTCGCCGAGAAGATAAGAGACATGATACCCGAAGTAAAACTAATAATTGCTCATGGTCAAATGGAAGAAGGTGAACTTGAGAATGCAATGATCGCTTTTAATGCTGGAGAGGCTCAAATAATGCTATGTACAACAATAATTGAAAGTGGCTTAGATATTCCAACTGTAAATACAATACTGATTGAAGATGCTCAGAATTTTGGTTTATCACAGTTATATCAACTTAGGGGAAGAGTAGGAAGGAGTGGAATTCAAGCTCATGCCTGGCTGTTTTATCCAAATAATACTGAACTAAAACCTAAAGCTATTCAAAGGTTAAAAGCTATTCAACAATTTAGCGAATTAGGTAGCGGGTACCAATTAGCAATGAGAGATATGGAGATAAGAGGGGTTGGAAACTTAATTGGTATGGAACAAAGTGGGCAAATGGAAGCTATAGGTTTTGATCTATATATGGAGATACTGCATGAGTCAATAGCTGAAATGCAAGGTCAAAAAATTCCAATTGTAGAAGAAACTAAGATAGATTTACCTGTAACAGCTTTTATACCAGGAACATGGATAACGGAAAATGAAGACAAGATTTCTGCCTATAAGTCAGCATCAGAATGTGAAAGTATAGATAAATTATTAGAATTAACAGCTACATGGATTGATAGGTATGGAGCTCTCCCCCCTCCTGTTGAATCATTAGTATTAATTATGAAACTAAAAATAATTGCTAAAGCAGCAGGCTTTTCTCGAGTAATGCAAAGCAAGCCTAATATAATAATGGAAACAATGATGAATGAATCTACATTTAAAATGCTAAAGAGGGGTATAGAAAGTCACCTTCAAGGTAGAGTTATTTACAAGAATATGGGCAATATTGCAAATGTGACCTTTAGAGGGTTAGCATCATTAGAGACTGAACAGCAAATTGATACCCTAATAGATTGGCTAACTAAAATGGTTAAGCAAATAACTCATAATGACAATAATATATCAATAAGGTTAAGCGAGAAATTAAAATAATTAGTTCTTAGCAATAGTAAAATTTGACTTAGTGAACAAATAGTATGTAATTATTATAGGTTCTAATTAGAAGATAATTAAAACAAAATAAAATTGATAGCAATATTTAAATTAAAAAGCATATTGCTAATAAAAAAGTGGTTTTTTAAAATTATGTATCGGTTTTCCACTTTTCCACAAGAAGCATATGATATTAGATAAATACGTAAGGATATGACAAAGAGATAAGTGGATAAACAACAAGTGGTTATCCGTACTATTAGAAGGTAGTCATACAAATGGATTAACAGGATTTTCTCAAGTAAAAAAAAGCATGATTCGAAGCCTATGCTAAAGAAATTCTCATGTTGATTCCTGAAATAATATTTTTGTGGAAAAGTATAAAAGCTAGTCAAATAGATATTTAGGTGCTTAAACGTATATGTAATGGCAGGCTAGGGTTCTAGATATAAAAAATTATGTTTAATTTGGGTAAAGAATAAAGTTGAATTCAAATATGTTACTTAAATTGGTCTGAAGGCATGAAAGGAGATTATTGAAAAGCCTGAGTTAATAAGAAATAAAAGGTTATTGCTTATTCCTTTAATCTAAATCCCTTATCTAGAAGCTCTTGATACAAATACCGAGCTTGAAATGTAAAAACCTGTTCTTCCTTTTCTCCGCGTCTGATATGGAAGTAATTATTGTCTAATTGATTTCTACTAAAAATGACCTCGATAATACCTTTTTGCATTATCCACTCAGGATCATTGGTATGGGTTTGTTCAGGACCACCATCCCATGGTGCAACTTCTGCATATTTAACCTTTTTCATTATTAGGATTAGCAAATTAACTTAAATATAGAATAAACGGAACATAAAAAGCAAATAATACTATTTTTATAAACAGACGAATATCTAAAATTATAGTAAAAAGACTTAGAACCATAATAGATTCAACACATCTAAAAGGTATTTAAAAGCTATCACTTAAACAATCCATTTCAAAAATTAGTAAATACCCATAAAAAAGAAAAGAACAGCTCACTGATAAAAACAAAATGCCTTCGAATATTCAAAGGAAATCTCGTAGATAATTCTCTGACTGAAGGCTGGGTAATATAGAATTATAAAAAACAAAAGAGAAGCGGTACATACTACACTTTGGCTAAGTAGTTTTACCTACCTAAAGTTTTTGTTGTTTTCTGCTCAACAAAACTTGCGTAAGCTGCAGATTATCGCATAGTAATAATAGAAATATTTTGTAAAATGACACCGCAAGAGAAAATCTTAAAAGCAGAAGAACGTATAAAAGAACTAAAAATCCTTATCTCACATTGGAGCAAAACTAGTAATGCCACCAATTACAGAGAACTAAGTATTATTGATAATACTTCTAATGCTGATGATACCTTGATCGCAGCATAGAATAACCTTATCCAAATATATTAATCTTTTTTATTAAGCGAAAAAATATACAAACTAATACTAAGTAAAATTTTAGATCTTAATTTTTTCTTAACCATATGCAACCTCTATTCCCACTCCTTCCATAATTTAATTTCAGCAATGAAATTTAGTAAATATAAGTTACGGATTTACAATTGAGTGTTTAAATAACTTGACCTGTTAAGTCAGTTCTTTATTATAAAATCATATACATATTATAAAAAATGCCTGCCTTAAGTAATATATTAACCAGATTCCTCAATCCTCAAGCTAAACTGACCAGCACACTAGTTGAACAGCAAGATATTTACCAGAACACCCTCTCTAGACTTTATGGCCCATTCGGTATTGACTATTCCAAGCTAAGAGCAAAAGGTACACTTCAATAATAAAGTGAAATTACTTACCTAACATCTAAAAATAATTCATCAATTTAATTTTCCCTAATCCTGTTACTAAAGATAATCATTTTGATCTCAGACTCCTCTAAACTAAAGAAGGGACAATTGTTAAAGGTTGACCTAATAAATTTAAATGATCGTTTACCAGTAAGCCTTTTTAATAAACTTCAAAAGGATCCACTAGGACAGTTGATTGGTTACAAGATGGTTGATGGTAATCAATTTGGACTTGTTGTGAAATTGAATATTGGTATAACTCAATGGTTTTTTGAAAATGAATTATCAGAAATCGACTAGGTATAGCCTTATAGAGACATAAAATATTTCATGAACTAGTGTAAGCAACTTAATTATGTAGTAAATTTATAAGTATAAGCTTGTAATTTATGACTTCTAAAACTAGTAAATGGAAAATTATTCTGGATAATGTATTAATAGTAAACCTTTTTATTATTATAGGTGGATCAATACTACTTTTGGCAGGGTTTCTATTTAGCTTAAACGGATATGACCTTATTTACAATCTCTTTCAAAAATTATGGTTTCCACTCTTCATTCCTTCATTAAGTATCTTCTTTACAGCAGTTCTAGTTGATGAAGCAATAAAGCTTATCATTAAAGAAAATAGTTGATCATGTTACTGGAAATTTTTAGTCATAGCAACCTCTTACTAATATCAGTACTTATAGTATTTGCTTTATACTTTGCTTCTAAAGCGAAGCCACCTAATCGTTAACTTAAAGTTTATCTTCAGTTAAACCAACTAAAATCAAAATTTATATAGGATCGACTCCTATCTTCGTTTATTAGATATTTAAGTTATTTAATAATATCTAGGAAAACATTGTTATCAAAACTTAGCTTTTTTGTATTTATAATTAAAATAAAAACTGTTCCTATCTTGTCAAATGTTTAGAGAGAAATTTCCTTTTTATTTTGATATCTCATGCAACCAATATATCCTCCATATCAATTTCTTGCATTAAGGGAACTAGGGCATCTAGCAATTCTTCTTCCGTTTCAAAACCTAGTACATCTAATGGTTCAATGCCTAGTGAATATAAATCCTGAATTTGCTTTGACATAATGAACATTTCATATTGCTAAAGTTAGTCACTAAGGATCTTTGTTTATAATAATTATCACGATATCAAAATAAACCTTTGTGAATCTGTTGAAGCTATAATTGGAAATATAAAGAATTTATTAACAACTTTTTTATTATCGGCCAACACCAAAGATAAAGTTATCCATAAAAGTATTTGGATTATCCTTGGTTTAGAATAAGTAATATTAATGGAATTTTATCTCGATATAGCTCTTAAAATCCTAGATAGAACATCAACTAATGATTTTGATGAAAAACCATCTAGTCGATTCCTTCTCAATCTCGTGTTCTCAATAGCCATGATCACCCCCCCAAAAAGACCGATGTTTATAAAAAATGCCTGCGGTTGAAATGGAAACACGTGAAAGATAACAGTTGTTGGCACTAAAAATATCAACAGAAGTACTGGCCCAATGATTGTGTTTTCAGCAAATATCAAAAATAGTGGTCCTAATATTAATATCGAAATTGCAGCAACTAGCAAAACATGCGCTAAATCCTCTGGGATGCCCCGATTAGTAATAGAATTTAAAAAAGAAGGGTATTTAATTATCTTTGGCAATACAGTAGAAGCAAAGGTTAATCCAAGAAGAAATCTACCAACAAATGTTAAAAAAACACTTCGAAGAAAACACATTGCTAATTCTCTAGCTCAAATCAAACTACCAGCTATATTCAATTGAGTAAACGATAGCTAGATATTAATCAATGGATTCAAGGAAAAGTATTTATACTTTTAAGTACGAAAATCCTCTTGTAAATCCGATTTTAGTGGATAATCCATTTTCCACTTTATCTTTATTGTTTTGTTTTTAAAATAGCCTAAAATAAATTGAGAAAGACCTAAAAAGCTTTTCTTTTGTATTTACAGATTTTCTAAAGATAAATGAGATGGCCCCCTAACAAAGCCTGGACCTCAAGTTCCTCAATACAAGGTTATAGACATTTCGAGGTAATAGAATATGGTGGCAAAGCAGATGAACGATGGGTGGTTCTAGCAGCAGTACTAGATAAGGATGTTAATTTTAAGGTTAGCTGGGGTGAACTAAAGACTTATGCAAAATGGACTATTGGTTGGATTCAGCTTCCCAAGGAAGAGTAAATAGTCGTACAATATTTTTTTATAAATTAGATAGGATAATGGTATCTAGTAATATTCTTTTAAGTTACACTATGGATTAACCTAAGAATTCTTATTCGATTCAAATACTTAGCTATTTAAGTATAAACAATAAAGCATTGTTAGCTAATAATAGAAACTAATTTGATTGCACTAACATTTATTAGATTCTTTAATAAAATATATCCAAAGTATTGTAAATTCATTAAGTTCAAAAATGCAAGTATTGAATTTGGATAAGAGTTAATCCAAAATTCAGCAAAAAAAAAGACTCTGCGTGAAACGCGGAGTCTGGGTGATGGGGAACCTTATTTCTAGACCAGATTCAAGAGAAAGACAAGTCCCACTGATAGCGATAGCAACCTTCCTCCGGACACTATCTATAGCGTTTGTTATTAAAAATAGTACAAGTGGCCTACTTCTTTCTGTTTATGGATCGACTAAAGGCTGTAATTAGGTAGGAAATGGGGTCCTAAAAGCATTTCTACAAATCGTTTACGCAGCAGATGTCTCACTATCTTCAATTGAAGTGAAAGTAAGGATATAACAAGATAAATCTATATGGAATGAAATGGAATCATTTCTGTACCATTTTGCTTTGAGCTAGAAGCGTTCTATTAGAACAAACCAGAACCAATCGTGGGTTGTGTTATTCAAAAAATATCTCATGTAATTTCTCCCGTTTAATCTCCTAACGCTGTTGCTTTCTTCAAGTCTTCATAGGAATATTGGTTATCTCTTAGATACCCGTTTGTTATGCCATGAGTATCGAATGCACGGGTATACATTGGATTAATCTCTATCACGTCGTTGAAATCGTGGATTGATTCGTAAAAACTACTCCCTGCCTTGGATTTTTCAATGCCTCTGTTGATCTAGAAGGAATCGCTCTCGGCCTGTACTTTCACAGTTGCAGAAAGCATAGCCTCAGCACTAGTTATAGTTTCACCAACCTGTTCCATTAATTAAAAGGTTGCTTTAACGACACTAAAGAAAGTGCAGCAGAAATAAAGTATTTCTAAGCTTTATAGTCAATATCATGTTGATTTTGCAAAAATATAAATATAGTGTTTAGCAAAATTATTAATTGAAAATCAGATCTTCCATCAGGACATAAGAGTACAAATTTTACTGAAGCGTATTTTGCATGAATTCTATTGAATCTTATGAAGTTGGTTGGACCTTTTGAGAGATCAATTGGGAGGACCAATTTATAAGAACCCTTGATAGGAGAAGCGGAAGACTTTCCCCACAATAATTTCTAGGAAATTGAACCATTTTGCCGTGTGCCTGAAGCGTTCGACCTGGAAAAACCAGAGAAGGAGTCAAAGTTAGGGTCCATTTCCAGTTTCAAGACTGGTTTACTTCGCCTTTACGACAGTCTCCTTAAATCGAAAGAGAGTCAGATCAGAGCACATAAAGGTCATCACCAACAAAACAGTTCACTTATATTTTATACAGCGGTACTACTGAATAGGCCAGATTGATCGAATCTTCCTAAGAGCATCTAGAGCTTCTTTTCTTCTGTGAATTTTGTCTGAAGATTTTAAAAGTAAGGTTACATGTCCTAATTTCCTCCCAGGAGTGTTTTTACTTTTGTTATACCAATGCAATGATAAGCGGGGTATTTTCTTCAATTTGCTTAGGCGATAATCCACTGAGTCTGTCTCATCCCTAAAACCTAGAAGATTTACCATCATTGCACCTGAAGATATAAGTTCCGGGGATTGAAGAGGTAAGCCAGAAGCAATAGCTATTTGGTGATCAAACTGACTAGAATTGCATGCTTCTATTGTTAAATGTGCTGAATTATGAGTACGCGGGGCTATTTCATTAACTAATAACCCATCATCACCATAGAAAAATTCAATGCCCAACACTCCTTTATAGTCTAATTCACATACAATAGATGAAGCTATATTCCTCGCCATAGCATCAACAGGGTGACTAATATTTGCAGGAGCTAACACCCAATCGCAAATCTGATTTAATTGATATGTTTCAGTTATAGGAAAAGTTCTAATTTGACCATTTAAATCCCTTGAAACGACTAATGATAACTCAATATTATAATCAACCCATTTTTCAAGAAACCAATTCTTAGAGTTAACTGAATTTAAAAGCTCCTTCAAATCACTATAATCATTTATAACTTTAGTCCCCTTGCCGTCATAACCTCCTAAAGATGACTTGGCCATAAGGGGAAATTTCCAACCATCCTTTAGTAATAAATCATTAAGGTTTAACGATGATAATGTAAGCCATTCTGGCCCAGGGATATTTAACTTGTTGAGTAATTTCCTCTGAGATAATTTATTAACTAAAGGTGAGATTGAAAAAAGATTAGGGATAAATGAAACACCAGAATCCTCAAGTATAGAAAGAGCTTGAATATCAACCCATTCATTTTCAAAAGTAACGCAACTGCATTTTTCAGCTAGTTTTTTTATTCCGGTAATATCATCAGTATCTGCAAGAATAACTTCACTTGCAGTAGATATAGCAGGGTCGAATTCCGAGCCTGTCTGAACAATAACCTCAACACCTAATTTCTTTCCAGCTCTTGCCAACATCTGAGCCAGTTGCCCCCCACCAACAATCCCTACAGAACAATTCTGGTGACCTTTACTTTTCAATGATTAATCTCCTCCTTAATGAGCTTAAATAGAACACTATGAGAAAATCTAATGGTTTTCTCAAAATTCATTATTTATATTGTGAAACAAGAAATCTGCACAGTCAAAGTCAACTTAGCCAACAATCCATACGAAGTCCGAGTTGGTTCTCATATTTTGTACTCCATAGGAGAAGAGCTGCGTAAACTACAAATAAAAGCTGGGACAAGAATACTAGTTGTATCAAATCCCGATGTAGCAACTCCTTATAGTGAGATATTTATAAAAAGTCTTTCAAATGCTGGTTATATTTCTAAGCTGTTAGTTATCAATGCAGGAGAAGAGCAAAAAACAACTCAAAGTATTTCTTTAATTCACAATGCTTCATATGAGCATCAGCTTGAAAGAAACTCATTAATTATTGCACTTGGGGGAGGAGTTATTGGTGATATGGCAGGCTTTGCAGCAGCGACATGGCTAAGAGGTATCCCATTTATACAAGTTCCAACAACACTCCTAGCAATGGTTGATGCTTCTGTTGGAGGAAAAACCGGGGTAAATCATCCTAATGGAAAAAATCTAATAGGAGCATTTCATCAGCCAAAACTAGTTTTAATTGATATAGATACTCTTAAAACACTTCCAAGAAGAGAGTTCTCTGCAGGTATGGCTGAAGTAATAAAATATGGCGTAATTGGCGATTCAGGACTTTTTCAGAAACTTGAAGAGACTAAAAATTTAAGTGATTTTGAGCTATTAGGGTATGAGACCATTCTTGAAATTATAAAGAAGTCAGTAAAAGCAAAGGCATATATTGTGGAGAAAGATGAAAAAGAGAACGGTATTAGAGCTCTTCTTAATTACGGGCACACTTTTGGACATGTAATTGAAAATCTCACTGGTTATGGTAAGTGGCTTCATGGTGAGGCTGTGTCAATTGGTATGGTTGCAGTAGGACAACTTTCAATAGAAAAAGGTTTATGGTCAAAACAAGATGCATCCAGACAAAAAGAATTACTACTAAAAGCCGATCTTCCAGTTAAGTGGCCAAAGTTAGATCATGATTCCGTTATAAGGTCACTTCAAGGTGACAAAAAGGTTAAAGAAGGAAAACTAAGGTTTGTTCTTCCTAAAGCAATAGGTGAAGTATTTTTATCAAGTAAAGTTGAAATTAGAGAAATCAACAATCTTATGAATAAACTTGAAGGTATTTAATCAAGAGGGTCTAATAAAAAGAGAGGTAATGAATTATTTGATGTTGCCTTTTTAGAAGGTTTATCATACATTATCCATCGAAACTCACCTAAACAAATTGGATCTACTAGACGTAGTAAGTTTTCTCTCCTGCTAAGTGCTAATTCTAAATTATCGGATGCTGATGATTGAATTGAATTGAGCTTTTCTGATAAACCTAATGATAACAATGAAAGACCCTGTCTACGCTCACCAATAAATTTAAAGTTATTGTTTTCAGCTATTAAGTTAAGAGTCTCAAGACATAAATGTGACGTAATATCAGATAAGCCTGGGTCAGCTAAGATATTATTACTTGCTTTCTGGTTTCTATAGGAAATCAAAGTTCCTTCAAACCTACTAGTTTGATAGTAACGTCTTGCTTCCATAGCATAGTCAATTATTAATAAGGGTCCATTCAACAAGCATGATGAGGCTAATTTGAACCAATCATTAAGATGAGTATGGAGCTCTGAAGACCATCCATTTCTAGGGTTTTTAGGTGGTATTTGTATACCTAATTGTTTCTTAGCTAAATTCAAGAAATTATTTACTTTACCTGTTAACTTGGAATTTATTAATTCAAGATAATTTGCATCTAAATGATTAATAAGCTTAACACATTGCAAATATAGTTTATTATTCAACCAAACAATTCTATCGACTGGAAGTGCATCAAGTATTTCATGGGCAATCATTATTCCAGTAACAGGATTAGTTGAAAGTTCTCCAAAGTTAGACCATCGTATTTTAACATTATTAAAAGGCATTAATTTTTTCTTCTGACGCATTCTCATACCATCATTAATTTCTACTAAAACAAATTCAATATTTGATAATAAATGAGGGAAACTAGCTTCAAGTGCAGCTATTAGATAATATGTCAGATCTCCTTCTCCAGGTCCAATATCAATTATAGAGATAGTGCTGTGTTTATTACAATTAGACTCAATTTCTATGATCCATTCCGAAATTTGTATAGATAATAATTCACAAAATTCAGGCCCTAGCGAAGGAGATGTAACAAAATCACCTGTTTTCCCAATGCGAAGTTTCCCTGAAGAATAAGAGCCATATTGCGTTTCATTCAAAGCCCAATCCATAAATTGCGAAAAAGGTACTGTCCCTCCTGCCTCATGCATTAGATCAGACAACCAAACAGGACATTTCACGCGAGAGCAAT
The DNA here is from genome assembly GCA_003278425.1 of Prochlorococcus sp. AG-363-B11. Taxonomy (GTDB): domain Bacteria; phylum Cyanobacteriota; class Cyanobacteriia; order PCC-6307; family Cyanobiaceae; genus Prochlorococcus_E. The sequence continues at coordinate 30,969 of QCFE01000005.1, forward strand.
TCATCAGGGAGAATAGGATTAACTTAAAAACTTAAATGAGAACACTACTAATAAATTCTCTTAAAAGGTTCATTTTGATGATCTTGATAGCTTTAGTATTAGCTACTCCATCATTAGCTGCAGAAAATGTTGATTTATTGCCCGATCATCCAACACCAATAATTGACCTTGCCAAATCCTTAAGCGAAGAGCAAAGGCTGGTCTTAGAAAAATCTCTGGATGATTATGAAATAAAAACTGGCTGGAAAATAAAGGTCCTTACTCAATATGAAAAGACTCCTGGGAAGGCAATCAAAAGCTTTTGGGATCTGGACGAAACTAGTTTAGTTTTAGTTGCTGACCCAAGGGGGGGTAATCTTTTGAATTTTAATGTTGGAGAAGCATATTTCGCTCTATTGCCGAGAATTTTCTGGGTAGAACTACAATCTAGATTCGGCAATCAATTTTATGTAAGAGATAATGGCGAGGATGGGGCAATTATTGAATCAATTAATTCAATTAGAATATGCTTAGACAAGGGTGGATGTGATTTTGTTCCAGGTTTACCAAGGGAACAATGGGTTTGGACTCTTATTACATCAATATTAGGAGGAATAATTGCAGGATTAGCCGCAGTTCCTCGAAATGAAAAGGTTTTCATTGAGTGGAAGTGGCTTTTACTTATGTCTCCCCTATGGATAATGTTATTTGGAGTTTTTGGAATAGGCCCAGTAGTAACAAGGACTTCAGAAATACTTCCTTTGGCAAGAAATATTATTTCTTTTGTTGCATGCTCAATGATTGCTTTTATTCTCAGTCCAAGAGCATCCAATCAACAAGTTAACTAATAAAAAACAAAAACCACTAGAAAGCCTGATCTTACTTCTTAAAGTTATTTTTTTTAGTTCAGATTAAATAAATTCTCTTGATAAGCAACTGAAGCATCTTCTCTATACCAGCGATGAGAAGCATGACACAGTTTTTTATCTATGAACTCAACCCAAGAAAAATGACTAATCAAATTCATATGTTCATCAGTACCTTTTCTGGGGACTGAGGCAGCATTTAAATATGCTGTGGATCTCTTTTTATCCATAAGAAAGGTTTTTCTTATCCCTTTTCCTTTCTTAAGTTCATGATGCATATGACCAAACACAACGAGGTCTACAGATCTAATCTTTTGAATCTTATCAATTGCTACCGCAAGATCTTTATCTCCCCAATCTATTTCTGGTAACTTCCAATCCCTACCGCATGGACTACAGGCATCAGAACCCAGTCCAGTTGGTCCTGAATGTGCAAGGACAATTAATGGATAATCATGAGGAGTATTTATAGATGAACTACAAATACGCTCAATAGATTCCTCAAGACTAACAGGACCAAAAACTGCCCTTATTTGATTAGAAAGAAAATAACCTCCTCCTGCACTACAAGGTCTCCCTCCAACAATGACTACAGGTAGTGAGCTCCATATTCTCCTAGACCAAGAACAATCCTTATCTCCAAGTAACTGCATTTGTGTTTTTAATTGATAACCAGAATTATCAGTACCTCTGTCGTGATTCCCAAGGACTACGGCCGTAGGAATTGTGATTTCTTTTATTGCCTTAACATGTCTAATTTCACCATTTCCTAAATCACCAACAAACAAAAGAGCGTCTGGAGCCAATGCTTCTAATAGCTTGTGATCATCTTTTGACCACAAGCCATGGAGATCTCCTGCAATAGCAATACGAAATTTGGACAGAAAAAAAGTGTTAGGAGCCTCTATAATGCCTCAAATCGCACAAAAAAAACTGTATACCGCTGAATCTACCCATCAGACGGTCTTACCGGCTCCCATTAATCAGGAAGCAGTAAAGGAGCAGATCAAATCGCTTTGTAAAAAACGTAATGCCGTAATACTTGCTCATTATTATCAAGATGAACTTATTCAAGATATTGCCCACTTCATTGGAGACTCCCTAGAACTATCTAGGAAAGCTGCGGCCACAAATGCAGAGGTGATCGTTTTTTGTGGTGTTCACTTCATGGCGGAAACAGCAAAAATACTATCCCCTGATAAGAAAGTAGTAATACCAGACGTTAATGCTGGTTGTTCATTATCCAATGAATGTCCCGAGGAAGATTTTAGGAAGTTTTGTGAAAAGCATCCTGATCATTTTGTTATTAGCTATATCAACTGCTCAGCTGCAGTAAAAGCTCAAAGTGACTTGATCTGTACAAGTAGTAATGCCGTTGAACTAGTAAAGCAAGTCCCTAAAGAAATGCCTATATTATTTGCACCAGATAAAAACCTTGGGAGATGGGTAGAACGTCAGACTGGTAGAAAAATGACTCTATGGCCAGGTTCATGCATGGTTCATGAAACTTTTAATGAAGAAGCAATCCTCAAATTAAAAATTAATCATCCAGAAGCAGATGTTATTGCACATCCTGAGTGTACAGAAGTACTACTTCAATATGCAGATTTCATAGGTTCAACAAGCAAACTTTTAAGCTATTCCCAATCCTCATCATCAGAAGAATTCATTGTTTTAACTGAACCAGGAATAATTTATCAAATGCAGAAAAATAATCCCTTAAAAACATTTATTCCAGTCCCAGGAATAGATGGATGCAATTGCAATATATGTCCCTATATGAGATTAAATACATTAGAAAAAGTACTTCAATCTCTTATTTCTCTTAGCCCTGAGATTTCACTTAATGAGCAAATCAGGTTGAAAGCACTTAGCCCCATTAATAAAATGCTTTCTTTAAGTGCTTAAATTCTTCAATATTTATACTTCTAAATTTTTATTGAGGTTATAGATTTTGATCTATTGCTTTTAAAAGACACAAATTACCTAGAATAATTCAAATCTATATAAATTACTTACAACAAGGTGTGTTTAATGCATATTTAAGATTTGAGCTTTTAGGGACAAATGATTGTTCTAATTTAGATTTATTTAGCATTCTTATTAAAGCATTTTCAGCAACAACATATTGGCCATCTGAATATGTACCAAGATCAGTTATAATAAGTTTTTTATTTTTCCTAGTATTTATTGAAGCCTCAAAATCAGGTTTTATACCATTTTTATTAATATCTTTACCATTCGGTGTCAAATATTTAGCGACGGTAACTGTTATTCCAGAGCCGTCAACTAATGTCCTTACAGACTGAACTAAACCTTTACCAAATGTTTTCTTACCTACAAGAATACCCCTATTATTATCTTGAATTGCTCCAGATAGGATTTCACTAGCACTTGCAGATCCCTCATTTACCAAAACGGCTAAAGGCCTAGAAGTTAATGCATTACCTTTTGCTCGTCTTACATCGCTAACTCCATCCTTAGTCAAAGTACTAACAATTATCCCCCTATCTAAAAGTTGCCTTGCTATATCAATACTTGCTTCTAGCAACCCACCTGGATTACCTCTTAAGTCAACAATGTACGCGTCTGGATTTTGTTTCTCTAAGGCTAAAACTGAATATCGCATTTCTTTAGCAGCATTAGCACTAAATTGTTTAATACGTATATACCCGATTTTTATACCAGTCTTAGTTTTATTTAATCTACTAATAACAGTTCGAATGGAAATTCGCTCCCTGATCAAAGTAAATTCTTTAAACTTATTATTCCTTCGAATCCCTATATTTACTGAAGTACCCTTTTTACCTCGTATTAATTTAACAACATTATCTACACTCATCCCTTTAGTAAGAGTACCATTTATTGATGAAATAATATCTTTTGGTTGTATCCCAGCATTAAAAGCTGGTGTTCCTTCAATAGGAGCTACAACCACAACTTCTTTAGAGACTTCGTCAATAGATATTTGAATTCCTATTCCAGTAAGTTCACCTGATGTATCAATACGCATTTCGTTAAATTCCTTAGGGTCAAGAAAACGAGTATATGGATCATCTAATGTTGCTAACATTGCTCTAATTGCTTCATATGAATCTTCTGAATTTTGATATTTAGCTGATAATAATTTTTTCCTTAGTTGTAACCATTCATTTTGAGAAAAGTCTTTTGAGACAGCCATATAATCTCGGTAAATTATCTGCCAGACCTGATCAATAACCTCCTTAGGACTCTTCTGAATTAACAGCGAATTATTGATAGGAGATGCATAAATAGGTAATGTAAACAATGAAGATAATAATAAGCAACTTAAATTAGTTGAGATAATTGATAATTTTTTTCTTTTCATTGCTAGGGCTATACTTGCAATATTCTTATTAAGAAACTTTTGATGCATTAGGTTTCAGGCTCAATCCATTTTCCATCCTGTTTAATAAGATCAACCAAAGCCTGAACTCCTTCCTCTTCAGGAACTTTACGAATCTCATCTCTTCTTCTATAAAGCGCAATTGTACCTTTACCTTTTCCTACATATCCATAATCAGCATCTGCCATTTCACCAGGACCATTAACAATACATCCCATAACAGCTATATCTAAGCCAGTTAAATGAGAAGTAGCTTCTCTTACTTTAGCGACAACTTCCTCTAGGTTAAAAAGTGTACGTCCACAACTAGGACAACTGATATATTCAACCATTGTTTTTCTTAAACCAACTGTCTGCAAAATTGAATAGGCAACAGGAATCTCCTTCTCAGGTGCCTCAGTAAGAGAAACTCTTATGGTATCGCCAATTCCTTCTGATAAAAGTGTCCCAATTCCTACGGTACTTTTAATTCGACCATAATCTCCATCTCCAGCTTCAGTGACTCCTAAATGAAGAGGATAATGATAGCCTTCCTTATCCATAGTATCTGCCATTAATCTGTAAGCAGCTAGCATGACAGGAGGCCTTGAAGCCTTCATGGAAACCACAATATTATGGAAATTTAAAGAATCACAAATACGAATAAATTCCATTGCTGACTCGACCATCCCCTCAGGAGTATCACCATATTGAAATAACATTCTCTCGGCTAATGATCCATGGTTAACCCCTATTCGTAATGCCTTGTTCTGTTCTTTTAATGAATTAACGATTGGTTCGAAATTTTGGATAATTTTATTTTTAATAGATGAGATTTCGTCCTTTGAAAATTCTGTCCTATTTGGATCTGGTTTTGAAAAAACAAATAATCCTGGATTAATTCTAACCTTATCTACATGCTTTGCTACCTCTAAAGCTATTTTCATTCCATTATGATGAACATCTGCTACCAAAGGAACTGGCATATAGGAAGCTTCCAATGCTGCCCTTATTTCTCCCACGGCCTTTGCATGAGAAAGAGATGGCACAGTTAATCTAACAATTTCACACCCAACTTCATGCAATCGTTGAATAGCAGCAGTAGAAGCTTCTATATCTAAAGTATCTTCATTAATCATCGATTGGACACTTACAGGATGGTCGCTGCCAATAAATATATTCCCAACCTTTACCGAACATGTTTGTCTTCGTTCGATTTGAGTGCTATAGCGTCTAGACAAAAGCTGATCGCTTAATTTCTTAAGGGTATCTGTAGTCATGAGGTAGTATTTGCTGAAAAGATAGACTTAGGTTTTTTAGTAAATGAACTTAGTTCAGTGAGCTTTTTTTTTACCTCAATAAGATCAATGCAGGTTAACTCATAAGGTCTACCAATGGACCTAGATGGATTTCTTAAGAGATAAGAAGGGTGAAAAATTGGCCTAACATAAAACCCGTTCCAATTGTGCCATGTACCTCTTAATTCTGAGATCTTAGACTTCAGACCAAGTATTGCGCGTGAAGCAGTTGAGCCGATTAATACGATAATCAATGGATTAATTATTTTTATTTGTTGATATAACCAGGGTAAATGCAAAGCAATCTCCTCCTGAGTTGGTAGTCGATTATTTGGAGGCCTAGATTTAATTAAATTACAAATGTAAACATCATGCTCATAATCAAAACCTGCCTCTTTTAAAAGATTATTTAAAAGTTTTCCTGATCTACCTACAAAAGGCCTTAGTAATTTCTCTTCAGTTGCACCAGGAGCTTCACCAATAAGCATCAATGATGAAAAAGGGTTGCCCCTACTAATAACAAGAGAAGCTGTTTGGGAGTTCCCTGAACAGGAATTACAGCTCAAAAGTTCTACAGAGGAAGAAATAGACATAAAGCTAATGTCTTTTAAGAATTTTATTTCCTATCTTGTTTAAGCAGAGGTACAAAAACCAAAAAGTAATTGTCCTCAATATCTGCGAGCCATGCTTCAGCTCCAAATTCTTCAATTACTGGACCTTCAATTAATCTTCCACCAATGGAAGTAATTTCTTTTATGAAAGTTTCTAGTAAATTAATTGGATTTAGAACCGCTCGACTTTCAAAACACAAGGCCAATGATGGAGGAGAAAAACGCACTTCTAAAGTTCGGTTCGAGGGTTTAAAAAAGCTTATATTCTCAAATTTAATGTTTCTAATATTGAAATCCTTTACAGAAAAGCCTTCTGATAGGTTTAGATCCATTACAAAAGAATAAAACCTTCCTAATTTCTCTGGTTCTCTTGATGAAATTAATAAATTAGTTTTAGTAAAATCCATAAGAGATTTATATAATTTATATAGCTTATTGAAAACACTCAGACATGCACTATGTGCTGTTAACAAAAGCTCCCAACAGAAAGATGATAAAAGTATGATCCACCACAGTTCAATTTCTAAAAGAGCGAGTGGCCTAAAAGCCTCAATGACCCTAGAGATCAGTGCACTGGCTCAGGAGTTAAGAAAGAGTGGGAAAAATATCTGCAGTTTAAGTGCAGGCGAACCAGACTTCGACACCCCAGATTTCATAGTCGAGGCAACTAAAAAAGCTCTTGAGGATGGTATTACTAGGTATGGACCGGCCGCAGGAGATCCGCTACTTAGAGGAGCAATTGCTAATAAGCTAACAACTATAAACAAAGTTCACTCAACAAAAGAAAATATTCTTATTACTAATGGCGGCAAACAAGCAATTTTTAATTTATTTCAAATACTTCTTGATCCAGGAGATGAAGTACTAATTCCCTCCCCTTACTGGCTGAGTTACCCTGAAATTACAAGATTTGCCCAAGGCAAGCCTATATTCATTGAGACGTCACCAGAGAGTGGGTTCACACTAGATGTTGATAAAATTGAATTAGCAATTTCTCCCAAAACAAAATTATTAATACTGAATTCCCCATGTAACCCAACTGGGAAAGTAATGAAATTAAAAGAGTTGCAAGCAATTGTCGAACTTTTAAGAAGACACCCAAATATTTATGTTGTAAGTGATGAGATTTATGAATTTTTAATTTCTGAAAAAGAACAACATATTTCTATCGCACAATTAGCCGAAGATATAAAAGATCGAATATTTATAGTAAATGGATTTGCAAAAGCTTGGGCTATGACAGGATGGAGAGTAGGCTATTTACATGGAAATGAAACAACTATCAAGAAGGCAATAGCACTGCAGAGTCAAAGCACAAGTAATGTATGTAGTTTTGCTCAGAAGGGTGCTCTTGCTGCGATCCAGGAAAAGCCTACAGGGATAGACTATATGATTAGTAGTTATAATAAACGTAGGGTTATGCTAATTAAAGGCTTAAAAGAAATCGATAAGTTATTGGTTTACCAACAATCAGGAGCCTTCTATGCTTTTCCTAAGCTTATAAATGAAATGCCGGACTCCTTAAGTTTTTGTAAGACAGCTTTAGAGCAAGAAGGATTGGCAATGATTCCTGGGATTGCTTTTGGTCAAGACAGGTGCATTAGATTATCCTGTTCAGTATCAGATGAAACTATTATTGATGGCATAGAGAGGCTAAAGAGACTAGTCGATAAATTAAAAAAATGACAATCCCTACGGCTATACACCTTGTACATGCCAAAATATCAATGTATTTTTATAAAATTTGGTAATACCTACTTCATAATAATCATTCAAATCAATGTACTAATATAGTTACCTAGAAGATGACTAAATTACTAGAGATCAGGGATGTAACGCTAGAAAGCAATGGAAGGAAAAGAATAGATAGCATAAATATCTCAATAAACCATGGAGATAAAATTGCATTATTAGGTAAAAGCGGTGCTGGTAAAACAACTCTTCTTAAAATAATAAACGGTTCAATAAAACCTACTGTTGGAGAGGTGATTTTCAATGGGAAAAACATAACAAATGCGTCTAACAACCAGAGACGTCAAATAGGATCATTATGGCAAGATCTAAGGCTCATAGACGAATTAACCGTAGGTCAAAATGTCAATTGTGGTGCACTTGGACGAAGAGGTATAGGATGGGCAATAGCTAATCTATTTGGAATAATCGAATATCAAGAATGTCTTAGTTGCCTAGATACTGTTGAGCTATCAAGCGATTTTATTAATGTGAATATTCAAGAGCTCTCTAGTGGGCAAAAAAAGAGAGTAGCCATAGCAAGACTTATTCGTCAAGAATCAAAATTGATTGTAGCTGACGAGCCATTGTCTAATTTAGATCCAAGTCTATGTACAAGTATATTAAATATGCTTTTAAAGAAACAAAGTATAAAAGGAATAAATATTCCTGATAGTTGTATAATAAGTCTCCATAGACCTGATCTAATTAATAAATTCAACCGTGTAATTGGTATAAAGGCTGGTCAAATTATTATAGATACAGAAAATCCTAGTATCTCAAGTTCAATAATCAAAAATCTATACAGCTAGGGACTTGAAAAAAATAAGTATAAGCAAACTTTTGCTAACTCTATTACCCATAATAACTATTATACCTATAGTCATTCAATGTATTCAAGGACTTCATCTTGGAGGTCTAAATACATTGTGGAATTTCCTTCTATCTGCATTAACACCGTCCCTTAGTAATGATGTAGTTGCAACTTGTTTACATGGACTCCAGATTACTTTTGCATATGCAATCATCTCCTGGTTAATAAGCATTTCTGCAGGACTAATTCTTGCTTTTCTAAGCTCTTATTCTATAAATAAAATAATTGGCATACCAGAAATTTTTACTAATATCATAAGGGGAATTTTAACTCTTCCTAGAGCAACGCATGAATTAATTTGGGGCTTGTTACTACTACAAATTTTTGGATTGGCACCTTGGATAGCAATAACAGCTATATCAATTCCATACTCATCATTAATGGCGCGTGTATTTGCAGAACAAATAGATAAAATTGATCTAAGTAATGCAATTGCATTAAAACAGGTTGGATCAAGTAAACTGCAAATCTTAATCTCAACTTTTCTACCAAAACTAATACCTATTGTAGGAATATATGGATCATATAGACTTGAATGTGCAATTAGAGGGGCAACACTTTTAGGAGTCTTTGGATTAGGGGGGATTGGTACAGAGATGCAATTAAGTATATTATCATTAAAGTTTAATGAAATGTGGACTTCAATATGGATGCTATTTATCTCAATTCTTATCTTAGAAAAGATTCTTGAATTCCTCCAAAAACCCACGCTCTATATCAAAAATATTGGTATATATACGCTAACAAGTATTATATTGCTTTCCTGTTCTTTTGGCTTAAGTCTAATTTGGCTTAATGGATTAGGAGTAAATCTCTTTCAACAAATAAACGTTTATTTATTTAAACTTCCAAGTTTAACGAATCTCTTATCCGCATTAATTGTACTGCCTTGGGCCAAATTACTAAGTGAAACAATATTACTCATGATTTTAGCATCTGGTATCGCAATTGGATTACCTCCTCTTCTGCTAATGATCTTGCCTAACCAATTTTGCGCAAATATATTTAGCGTACTATGGATTTTTTGCAGATTAATACCAACGCCCTTGACGACAATGCTATTACTCTTATCTATAAATCCAAGTATATCTGTTGCTGCTTTAGCATTAGGAATACAAAATATGGGTGTTCTTGGTCGACTACTGAAACAAAATATTGATAAGCAAGATAATAAGCTTTATACAGCAATTCTAGCAACTGGTAGTAAACCTCAATTAGCTTGGCTGTATGGAAAAAATGTCCTTACAAAGCAATAGTTACTTAACTTACTCGTTATATAGAATAGATGTTATCTTGAGAGAGACTATTGTAGTAGGGACAGTTGGAGGTGTTGGATTAGGATGGCAATTAAAAGAATCACTAAGTTCTTTTGCTTGGGAGGAAGTCCTCTTAATAACAATTACGTTTATATCAATCACTTTAATAGGCGAGACATTCAGTGAGAAATTACAAAAACGTCTACTTAACAACCAAAACAAAGATACGATACTCTTATATTAATACTTATAGATAAATTATGAAGACAGGAATAAAGCAATTAATAGTTATTGGGGATAGTTCAGTATATGGATGGGGTGATAGTGAAGGTGGTGGCTGGTGCGGTAGGCTTCGTAAACATTGGATGGACTCTCAAAACAATCCTATTCTTTATCAAATAGGTATAAGAGGAGATGGATTAGAAAAAGTTGCGCAAAGGTGGTATAGCGAATGGAAATGTCGCGGAGAGTTAAGAAGAAAATTACCAGACGGTCTAATGTTAGCAGTAGGTATCAATGACACAGCAAAGATCGGACGTATAGATGGCAGGCCACAATTATCACAAGATGCTTTTAAATTTGGGTTAGAAGAGCTCCTTAAGAAAATTAAGAAAGAGACTTTTGTAATGGTTATGGGTCTAACTGCAGTCTGCGAGAATAAAATGCCATTTGCTGACTGTTTATGGTACTCAAATAATGCTTCTTCAAGCTACGAAAGGTTAATTGAAGAATGCTGTCTAGAATTAGATATCCCATTCTTAGCAACTTTTCAGGAAATGAAGAGACACCCTAATCTTAATAATTTGATTATGCCAGATGGGATACATCTCAATTCGCATGGACACAAATGGCTCTTTGAGAAGGTTTCTAATTGGCCATCTCTAAAAAAGTGGGCTAATTCTTAACTAAACAAATAGTAGATAATAAATGCTTTCGCCATAAAATCTTATAATGAAGTATATGCAAAAACAATTGAGAGAATGGAAGCAAAAACTGTTTGGAAGAAATTAACTAATTCATTAGATATCCACCCAATTCGATGTTGAAAGAGTGCCCCAAAAACACTCTCCGCTAAAGTAGCTATAAAGCCACTAAAAATAACAATCGTTAGTGATAAAGCGGAAGCTAAAAAACCTAATTTATACATTATTAATCCCATCAAGGAACTACCAACAAAACTTGCAATAGTTCCTGCAAAACTAATCGCTCCATCTGTACCAACTGGCACTGCACGTAAATTAGTAATCAAATAAGTGTTTTGTCCCCACCTCTTCCCGATTTCACTTCCAAAAGTATCAGCTAACTTCGCTGAAAAACTTGAAGCAAACGCAATAAAAAGAAAATACTCACCGTAGCCATTTAAAAGCTTATAAATAATAGCTAATAAGGTACCAGTAGCAGCTGAGCCCCAGACATTCTCAGGGCCTCGCCTACCACCCCTTCCTTCTGCTATACCTTTAGACTTTTTGAAAGAAAAACCTATTTTGGTTACCAAAGTGCCAAATAGCAAATATAAAGCAACTGCAATCCAAGCATTCCAGCCTATACAACCCAAAAGTATTGTTCCTAATATTCCAGCATGTAACCAACCCTTTTTAGTAAGAAATGGAAGCCGGTGAGCAATTAAAATAATAATAAGGTTTATAAAAAAGGCCCTGAACCAGTCAGAATGAAGAAAGAAAGCCAAAAGAATATACGTTGATAATTTTAGTCTTAATTTACATTAATAAAAACGTTTAAGGAAGTCTATCCCTAAGAGTTTGTTCTTCGCCATGAACACAATAGTTGACAAGCCGAAATTGCTGCTGTTGAAGTTCTAAGAATAGTTTCTCCAAACTGAACATATAGACAATGTTTCTGCTTAGCTAAAGCCAGTTCAAGGCTAGTCCAGCCACCTTCAGGGCCAATAGCTACCCAAATTTCATCATAGGTCTTTGAGACATTTGGTAAGAGCTTTTCTAAATGACTAACCTCATCTAATCGCGTAGTTCCAAAAGTTGCTAAAGAATTTGTTCCTGAACTATTCAGCCAATTAGAGATAGAGGTCATTTCCTTAAGGCTAGGCTTCCATAGTCTCTCTGATTGTTCAACTGCTTCATTCAGAATTGTTTGCCATCTGGAAAACCTATGTGATGAGATATTCCGAACTAAGGAACGCTCTGAAAATATTGGCTGAAGTGTATCTATACCAATTTCACATGACATTCTAATAACATCTTCAAACCCATGCTTAGGAACAGCTACAGCTAGGCATAACTTCGGATATGGCTGTTCACTAATTTGTTCTGGAGTGTGGAAATTAGTAATTAGTTTAACAATATTGTCTTCAACTATATGAGAAGTCCAAAGGTGTCCAACTCCATCGATGATATGAAATTTATCACCTCTCTTAAGTCGAAGAACTCGAGATAAATAGTGATTTTCTTTTGATGTTAACTGTAGTAAATTATCTTTTCCATAAGTATGCTCAATTCGATCATGATGGACTAAAAGACGTCTCAATTCAGCCATATATCATTCAGACTGATTAAATATTGCATCTGGATGATTAACAACATCCCAGTCCTCATTAACCCCGCCAATGCATATCTCCTGCAAACGTACTACGTCTCCACTTATTTGACATAAGGCATTAATCAGCACGTCTAAGGCAATGGGATCCGAAGTGCCTAAATCAACCCAGCAACGTGCCCATTCATTCTTATATTCTAATTGCCCTAGATTATGCATTAATGCAGGTAAATTAGAGGATTGTTCATCACTGCTATAGCTCATCCAACTTAAATCTGCGCCAGCCTGATGAGCTTGTAGGTTTCCAGAGTTAAAGCCCCCTAAACGTCCAAGTACATACCAACTATCAAAGACTCCATCTATGTAATTCATTTCACCTTGAGTAGGAATATCCTCAAAACGAATCCATATCCAACAGTTAAACGGGTCAATTTCTCTAAATCGTATTTCCATAATAAATTTATGCGTTATTTGTATTCTTTTAAAAATAATTTTATATTATACCTAGTTTAAAAGCTCTAAACAATAATTTTAAACTTATCATATCTTTATAGGCATTTAAAACGATAGTGCTTAAATTAGAAGACATTGAGTATCATCCGTCAACATCTGAGAAACCGATTTTAAGGGGTATCTCTTTAGATGCTAACAAAGGGCAACCTTTAATAATCTCAGGTCCAAGCGGAAGCGGTAAAACAACCCTAATAGAAGTCATTAGTGGATTAGTAACACAGAGTAAAGGAACAATATATTGCGATAATGAGGAATTAAAAGGAAGGCAAAGGAGAGCCATTTCCGGAGTCGTTTTTCAATTCCCTGAACGTCATTTTATCGGCATGACCGTTGCTCATGAACTAAGATTAGGTCATAGAAGGCTACCAGGAGAACTCCAATCCGAAGTGTTAACAAGAGTAGGGCTCGGCTCAATTGATATATCGGAATTGCCGGAGAAACTAAGTGGAGGCCAACAAAGACGCCTAGCTATAGCAGTACAATTAATAAGGAGACCTAAAATTCTATTACTTGATGAGCCTACAGCAGGATTAGATTGGTCTATTAGAGAGGAAATTCTTAAACTAATTAAGCAACTCTCAAGAGAACAATATATGGTCATAGTTACCCATGAACCAGAAACTTTCGCTTCCTGGAATATCAGAAGTTATCAATTAGATAAACAAATTCTAAATCCCGCTATTTAGCTAATTCCATGAAAGATATTCTAGTAAGAGCAACAGCAGCTAATGGAGGAATAAGTCTAGTAGCTGTAAATACAACGAATGCTGTAAACGAAGCAAGGCGTAGACATTCACTTTCATATCTAACTACTGTAATACTAGGAAGAGCAATTGGGGCAGGACTGTTGCTCGCAAGTACAATGAAGGTTCAACAAGGTCGCGTAACCATTAAATTTCAGTCAGATGGACCTTTGAAAGGGCTATTTGTTGATGCAGGTAAAGATGGAACGGTTAGAGGATATGTAGGGAACCCAGAACTGGAGCTAGACTTAACAAGTACAAATACCAATCACCCTTATTTCGATTTCAGTACTGCTACTGGCAAGGGCTATTTACACGTAACTAGAGACATAGGAAAAGGTCAGCCTTTTTCAAGTACTGTTGAATTGGAAAGTGGTTGTGTAGGGGAAGATATAGCCTCTTATTTACTTCATTCAGAACAAACAAGATCTGCTGTTTTTGTAGGTGAAAAAATAGAGAATGGTAATTTAATATCTTCGGGAGCTTTAATAGCTCAAGTTTTACCAGAAAAAAACTCAGAAAATACAATTATAGATAATTTAAATGAGCAATGTTTTAATGTTTCTAATTTTAGTGACCATCTTTATGAATGCAAAGATAATCTATCTAGTATATTTGAAAGATTATTTCCAAGCCTAAATTCTAATGTTATATCATCTGTAGAAGGTTATCAAACTATATCATTTCAATGTAGGTGTACTAGATCCCGTAGCATGGCAGCACTAAAGTTGTTAGGAAAGAAAGAACTAGAAGATATTCTAAAAAACGAAAAAGAATCTAAACTAACTTGCAAGTTCTGCAATAGTATATATTTTTTTGGGGAAACTGAACTAAGGGAAATAATAGCAGAACTATAAGTCCAACCCAGTCTTATCCTAAAAGGATTGACCCTATCCATAATAAAATAAGAACAGGTAATGCTTCTATTTTATCAATAGATATCAATAATGACTGGCTATTTACTATCCCAACATTACTAACAATTAAACCTCCTAAGATATAACCACTAGAAAGGAATACTACACTCCAACCTAAAGAAGCTAGGGCTTTTCTGCCTCGTTTTAATTGACTAATAAACAAGCCAATTGTTGAAAGAGAGAGAATGATCTGGATATAAGACTCTGAAGCTACTAAAAGTAAAACAATAGCAAAGAAGCCTAGAGAAAGCCTTATAGTTAATCCCTCTCCGTCAGGAAGACTTAAGAAGTTATTTTCTTCGGAATCTGAAGTGGTTGTAGATTTAAAACTCTTAATTTTAGTAAGCAATGAACTTTTTAGACCTGGGAGATTGACAGATCCATTATTCTTTTCCTTTTGAGATGCATTAACTGCATCATTACTTATTTTCCCTAATTGTCTTGCTTTAAGACTATCCATAAGTAAGGAATCATAAGATGATTCAATTTTTGCTTTTAGCAGAACATCTTCCCCTGCCTCAAGTAACTTCCTTTCTCTAGCTCTTTGAATATCGTCAAAAGAAGCGTTGCGATCAACTCCTAGCTGAGAATATGGGTCATTAGGATTTTGTTGACCTTCGGAGCTCGTATTAGCCACAGTTTAATTTAATGATATAAATGAGAGTAGTAGCGAACACTAGGATTGGTAAAGAAAATGATATTAAAGAGTTATAGGATTTACGCCACTGACAACAGGAGCAACAGAACTTAATTTTAAAGATGGATGGTCTTGTTCTAATTGATTTAAATTCCATTTATTTTTAAAAAGAAGCACTGGTCTCTGCCAAGAATCCTGGACTGTTTTACAGTTAAAAATTCTTCCGACCTCATCAAGAGAACTCCAACCTCCACTAACCCACCTTGCAACTTGATAGCCCATGGGCTCTACAATCGTTTCAACAGAATATTCACTCTCCAATCTATGTTGAACAACTTCTAGCTGTAATTGACCCACTGCAGCAAGTATTGGATCTCTTTTGCTCTGATCGGTATCGTAAAGAATTTGGACAGCTCCTTCTTCTCTTAATTCATTAACTCCTTTCTTAAAATTCTTAAAGGAAGAGGGATTAGGGTTTCTCAACCAAGAAAATATCTCTGGACTAAAACAAGGTATCCCTTCGTATTCTGTATGTTTTCCTGTATATAAGGTATCCCCAATTGCGAACATTCCTGGATTGTTCAAACCAATTACATCGCCTGGATAGGCATCTTCAACAACTGACCTATCCTGAGCAAATATCTTTTGGGGTCTTGATAGCCGAATATTCTTCCCAGTCCTAGCATGATTAACTGTCATATCTTTTTCAAATCGTCCACTACAAACTCTCACAAAAGCTACACGATCTCTATGACGAGGGTCCATATTAGCCTGCAATTTAAAAACAAATCCAGTAAATGTATCCCTCATAGGATCAACAGCACCATCATGAGCCATACGAGCCACAGGTCCCTGAGCTAAATTGAGGAAACTATCTAAAAATGGCTTAACACCAAAGTTGGTCATAGCAGAGCCAAAGAAAATAGGAGTAAGCTCACCAGCTCTAATTAGATCAATATCCAAAGGTGCGCCAGCCTCTTCAAGGAGTTCTAATTCTTCAATTGCTTTATCTAAAAGCTCTTTTTCAACTAAATTCGTAATCTCAGGATCATCAATTTTCAAACGTCTCTCTATTGACTGCTTCCCTCTTTCGGCTCTAGTAAACAAAACAACGTCCCTTGTTTGGCGTTCAATAACACCACGAAAAAGATCTCCACTTCCAATAGGCCAATTAAATGCATAAGTAGATAGATTCAGATCTGATTCAATCTCATCTAATAGAGACAGTGGCTCAAGCCCAGGCCTATCCATCTTATTGATGAAAGTAAAAATAGGAATATTCCTAAGTCGGCAAACTTCGAACAACTTGCGTGTTTGAGGCTCTAAACCTTTGGCTGCATCTTCCAACATCACAGCATTATCTGCAGCTGCTAAGGTTCTGTATGTATCTTCTGAAAAGTCCTGGTGCCCAGGAGTGTCTAATAAATTAATGGTAATTTCATTATAATCAAATTGCAAAACCGTTGAAGTAATCGAAATACCTCTTTGTTTCTCCAATTCCATCCAATCAGAAGTAACCTTTCTTTGTTCGCCTCGAGCTTTAACAGCCCCGGCCTGTTGAATAGCTCCTCCATATAGAAGAAGCTTTTCTGTAAGAGTCGTTTTCCCAGCATCTGGATGCGAGATAATTGCAAAGTTTCTCCTTCGCTTAACCGCTTCTTTTAATTGTTTTTGAAACTCTCCATCAACTGAAAACACTGATGATTTTTTTTGATGAGCTTCTGATGAGAAAGATTTCATTTCAATCAGGCAACATCGAATGTTCTGATTTCAAGTGATCTAACCGCAACAAGAAAGTTCCTCTACGAAATTTAACCTCTGCCATATCCTTTGGTAATAAAGCAACAATCTCTCCAACTTCATCAATAGAAACAAGATCGGGAGGACGGAGCATTGGCATTGGATCATTTGTTTTTAAATATCGTTGAGAAACAGTTAATAAAACCTTTTCTCCCAAAATGATTGTCATAGGATTTGTTCTCAGTTCTATGATTCTATAAATTTAATGACTTCTGGTGATTGAGTTAGACACTCCTTCTTAACAAGCTTACTAAGACATAAAGACACTTCCCACTAACAAGCTAACATTTATCATTAATGTATACCTAGCTAGGTGCTTACCCCTTGCAAAACCTTACTCTTTTGAGTTCAGCACTGGCAGCACTTCTCATGATCCTTGTTGGTGGAATGATTCCATCTGCAATTTTAATTATTAAAAATAATTTTTCATTCGGAATTATTGATATACCAATTTCATGGCAAGTACCTGCACTACTCTTAGCTGGATTAGTTTGCGGACCAAAAGCTGGAATAATCGCTGTAATTGCTTACCTTACTATTGGTTTATTTTATCTGCCAGTTTTCCATGGTGGAGGAAGTATTGGATATATTGCTACTCCAGCTTTTGGCTATTTAGTAGGTTTTATCCCTGCTGTTTGGGTTACGGGCCGACTTGTTCAATTTAAAAACAAGACCTCAATACATCTATTATTTGTTGCATCAATTACTGGATTGACAATAATTCATACGGTAGGAATAATAAACCTATTAATAGGTGCCTTAACATCAAGGTGGGGCAGTTCTTTTATTGAGCTTATATACATATATAGCATCTCTAATTTTCCATTCCACATTCTTTTATGCTTCCCTATTGTTCTTCTCAGTAAGTCTCTGAGAAAAATATTAATACTAGAATAATAAAAATCTATGCAATCTTCCAAAATCATCCTACTAGGCTTATTCATTTTCTTATTAGATCAAACTACTAAGCTTGTTGCAGTTAGATTTAGTGCTAATACATATTCACCTATTATAACTGGCCTTTTAAGGTTTAATTTAGTTAGAAATGAAGGTGCAGCTTTCAGTATCTTATCGAATTTCCCACTTTTACTTTCTATTATTAGCTTATTTGCTTCTTTAACCTTATTCCTGTGGATCTCAAGTAAATCATTTTTCTTCTACTATAAAGGTCTGGGCTTAGCTTTTCTTTTAGGGGGAACTCTAGGGAATGGTTTTGATAGGTGGAGATTAGGCTATGTAGTAGATTTCATCCAATTCATACCAGTTAATTTTCCAATCTTTAATTTTGCGGATATTTCTATTAATTTAGCAATATTATTTATATTGATTGATAGTATAAGAAAGAGGAAGGTCTGAAAAATATGTATATATACCATCATATTATTTACTTAAATAATTTTTATAGAATGCCATGACATATAGAAAAAAATATATTCTAATTATCTTATTCCTCCCTATCATAGTAATCATTGCGGCACTAGCAGGAGCCGTTATAAAATTAATAAGTCTACAAACAATTATAATTTCTTTATTAGTATTATTTTTCTTTTCTAATAAAAAAATGCTTCATCTTACAAAAAGAATAATAAAAAGATGTAGCTATTACTTGAAGAGTGATATTAGTTCTTTAACACCTCCTAAAGATCGTAGTGAGGCTGCAAGACAAAGTTTAAGAAGTATAGATCAATTAACTACGCTTATTCAAAATAATATTGCCTCAGAGGCTTTAAAATCTGAAAAAGAATTAGTTGAGAGAGAGCTATTAAGAGGTGACTTAGTTGTTGTTTTACTGGGGACAGGATCAAGCGGTAAGACTTCAATAATACGAGCTCTTCTTCATAGAATAGTTGGTGAGGTTGGCCCAAGTATGGGCTCTACCAAAAACACAAGCTCATATCGACTACGCCTTAAATCACTTGTCAGAGGAATAAATCTAGTTGACACACCAGGAATTTTGGAAGGGGGGAGGGATGGTCGGATAAGAGAAAAAGAAGCTCTTTTAAAAGCAAGTAGAGCCGACTTAATAATTTTTGTAATTGATAGTGATCTAAGATCATATGAGATGGAGATAATAACAAGTCTCTCAAAAATTGGTAAGAGGCTAATTATTGCTATAAATAAATGCGATCTTCGTGGCGAACTAGAGGAGGTCAAGTTAGTTAATCTATTAAAGACTCATTGCAAAGGATTAGTTAATGGTCGAGACATTGTTCCTGTCTCCGCTTCTCCACAATCAATACCAGTTGTCGGCAGCAGGCCAATGCAACCCAAAGCAGAAATAAATCAGTTAATAAAAAGGATAGCTATTGTTCTTCATCAAGAGGGCGAAGAACTTATCGCAGATAATATTCTTCTTCAATGTAGAAATCTAGGAGAGTCAGGAAGACAACTCTTGTCAAAACAGCGACGTAAAGAAGCTATGAAATGTATTGAAAGGTATGTCTGGATAAGCAGTAGTGTTGTCTTAATAACTCCTTTACCTGGCGTCGATCTTCTAGGGACTGCTGTAGTTAACGCTAGAATGGTGATGGATATTTCCAAAATATTTGGAGTTAATTTAACCAAAGATCGTGCGAAGTTTTTAGCAATGTCAGTCGGTCAAACTATTGCTGGATTAGGAGTAGTAAAAGGTAGTGTATCAATTATTAGCAATTCTCTTAGTGTACACTTGCCTACATATCTAATAGGGAAATCAATCCAGGGTATTACAGCAGGTTGGCTTACAAAAGTTGCCGGGGAAAGCTTGACAACTTATTTTGAGCATGATCAAGACTGGGGAGATGGTGGGATACAAGAAGTCGTCCAATATCATTATCAACTGAACAGTCGAGAAAAGACCCTAAGGCAATTTATCAATGTCGCAATGAGCAGAGTTATTAAACCTACTAAAGGTACAAAAAATAAAACGTTGGCGCCAAGCCGAAAGCCTCGGGGGGAGGAGGGAGCATTGGGCCTCGAGCATCAAGAATAGTTATTAATATTAAGTAGAGTACACCTATTAGGATTGAGAAGATACCTGTAGTAATGGCTACGATTCTTCCTCGTTTATTATCATTGACCATGAGTAGTTAAATAGATTGATTGAGGATATCCGACAACTCTTCAATGTGCGAGATTTTTGTATGTGGGTTGCCCATTACTGCTTTTAAATAATGTCGCCTATGATATTTTGGTCTTGAAAGCATAAAATTACTTTCTAATAATCGAGCCTTTGTACTAAGTGACCAGTGATCAGCTTCAACATTAGTTGCATAACGTGGGGTAACAGCTATTAAATGTAATGGACCAGTAATTAGCTTAAGTTTTCTACAATCAAGTTTTTCAAAAAGAGACTGTTTACGTGAAAGAGATTCTTCAAGTAGCAATTGGATTCCTTTTTGCCCAAGTTGTTTTAAACCAATCCATAATTTTATTATCTCTGCTGGTCTTGATCCTTGCAATCCAATTTCACCACCTTGAAATTGAAACTCTGAAGATGGTTCTATATAAGGGAACCCAGTTGAAAAACATTTAAAAAGATCCTCTAAATGCGCAACAAGTAATAAAGAAGAGGTTTTTGTGATCCCAAGGAGTTTCTGTGGATTTACAGTGACCGAATTAGCTTTAGAAAGATCAGCTACAAGATTTTTTGTTGAAGTTGACAAGGCAAAGACTCCCCCAATAGCTGCATCAACATGTAGCCATAAATTTTCAACTTTACAAAATTCTGAAATTTCAGCTAAAGGGTCTATTGCACCTCTCACTGTTGTTCCTGCTGTTGCAACAACAGCAAAACATTTTTTGCCATGCGATTTTATTTTTGCAAACTGTTCCTTGAGAGATCGCATATCAATCCTCCCATCATCATCAGTCAAGATCTCACGTACAGCTTCTGGAGGAAGTCCCATAACAGAAATTGCTCTAGTAATAGAGACATGAGCTTCCTCACTTACTAAAACAACTGCATCTGAATCATAAAGCAATTGACTATTGGATCTTGCAACTAACAAAGCCATTAAATTAGCTAAGCTGCCACCACTTGTAGACACTCCTCCTGATGTACTAGGCATACCAAGTTTCCCCGCAATCCATTTACAAAGACTACGTTCTAATTTTGTGATACTTGGCGAAAGCTCTTCAGCTAATAAATTGTTATTTAGGCCTGCACATATTAACTCACCTATAATTGAACCAGTAAGGGGAGGGGGATCTAAATGAGCAAGGGCTCCTGGATGAGAAGAGTGATAGGAACCTGACATCAACTGTTGAAGGTCCTCCAATAATTGTTCGGGAGGTAATCCATCTAAACAAGGCTCAACCTCGGGCAAATCAAAAAGCAAAGGCAATGGTCCTTTTTGATTAGTCGACGATATCCAATTACAAAGACTGCTACAAGCATCTTCTAGAAAAGATTTAAATTTAGGATCAGGGTGATCTGGAGATGCAAAAAAGTCCAATGGGATTTCCTATCAAGTACTTATGCCAAAAAGAATTGTTGAAAAATTAAATTCAGTATGTTTGGTTCTAAAAGTTTTTTTCTATTACAATGCAATTTCCTAAACCAATAAAACTTAACGATACAGAAACACGTCGATGGATGTTCATTCTTCTTAAAAGAGCAAGAAATGCTGGAGATAGTGGGGAGATACCCGTTTCAGCAGTAATACTAAACGAAAAAGGGCATTGTATTGGTCATGGTAGAAATACAAGGAATAGAGATTGCAATCCATTAGGGCACGCTGAACTTATTGCTCTTCGTCAAGCTGCATGGATAAAAGGAGATTGGAGGTTTAATGAATGCACCTTGATAGTTACTCTTGAACCATGTCAAATGTGTGCTGGTGCACTCATTCAAGCAAGAATGGGAAAAGTTATTTATGGAGCAGAGGATAAAAAGAGAGGTGGAATGGGTGGATCAATTGATTTAGCATCACATAAAAGTGCGCACCATAAAATGACAGTAGAAGGAGGAGTCATGAGAGATAAAGCAAAATATCAGCTTGAAGAATGGTTCAAAAAAACAAGATTATAGATAAAACTTATTCTTTAAATTTAGGCAACTCTGAGTCAAAAAGATTTAAAACCTTCTCTACATTTTTCTTTTGAGAGTTATATCCCATTAGACCTATTCTCCAAACTTGTCCAGCTAGTTCCCCTAGTCCGCCTCCTATTTCAACGCCAAACTTGTTAAGTAAATGCAAAGCAAAGGCCTTTCCATCAATTCCTTTAGGAATCTTTACTGTAGAAAGAGTTGGGAGTCTAAGTTCTTCTTTTACATGAAGCTCTAAACCCATTACTTCTAACCCCTGCCATAAATCTTCTGCATTTTTTCTATGTCTGTCCCATGAATTCTCCAAACCTTCTTCAACAATTAATCTAAGAGCTTCTCTAATCCCAAAGTTCATATTTACCGGTGCAGTGTGATGATATACCCGATCACTACCCCAATATTGATTTAATAATGAAAGGTCTAAATACCAATTTGGGACTTTACCTTTTCTATTATTAAGCTTCTCTTCAGCCCTTTGATTCATTGTAAAAGGACCAAGACCTGGAGGACAACTGAGACCTTTCTGACTACAACTATAAGCTAGGTCTACTTTCCATTCATCTAAGAATAAAGGGACACTCCCCAGTGAAGTAACAGTATCTAGAATTAGCAAGCAGTCATATCTACGACACAAATCACCAATATCTTTCATTGGCTGACAAACACCTGTAGAGGTTTCAGCATGAACAAGTGCAAAAACTGAAGGCTTATATTTGATTAAAGCAGCTTCAATATCATCAACAGAAAAAGCTTCTCCCCAAGGTTTAACGATTGTTTTAACATCTGCTTGATATCGAGAGGCCATATCAGCTAAACGGTTACCAAAATATCCTTTTATTCCAACAAGGAAAGTCTCTCCGGGCTGAATGATATTTGCAATAGTTGCTTCCATTGCAGCACTACCAGTACCACTCATTGGAAGAGTAAGACGATTAGATGTCTGCCAAACATGCCGTAACAAGTCCTGAACCTCAGCCATTAAATCGATATAAAAAGGATCTAAGTGCCCAACTGGTTGAGAAGACAATGCTTCTAGGACCAAAGGGTGAGAGTTGGAAGGCCCAGGTCCTAGCAAAAGTCTCTCTGGCACTGAGAGAGGGGCTACTGATATGCCAGAAGTTTTTAACATTGCAGAGTTAGCGATTGGTGCCAAGACCCAATAAAAATAATTACTTATCTATGAGCCTAAACACCTAAAGGTATTCTCGTTAAATTAATTTTAGGTATTGCAATGCTGAGAGCCAATAAGAAGAAGTTTTTTCGGCATAAAAAAAGAAAGGCGCTATCAAAACAACTGATATTGTAAGCAGTGTTTAAAAAAGTACTCATTGATACACAACTTCATCCCTATCGTAATTAATTTTGTTTATATATTTCTATAAATGGTCCATGGGAAAATCAGCACAAGACGTATTAAGGCAGATCAAAGACGAAGGAATCGAACTAATTGATCTGAAATTCACTGACATACATGGAAAATGGCAGCATTTAACTGTCACTTCTGACATGATTGACGAAAGTTCATTCAAGGATGGATTAGCTTTTGACGGATCATCAATCAGAGGTTGGAAAGCAATAAACGAATCAGATATGTCAATGGTTCCTGATGCAAACACATCATGGATAGATCCCTTTTACCGTCATAAGACGCTAAGTATGATTTGCTCAATTCAAGAGCCAAGAAGTGGGGAACCCTATTCAAGATGCCCTAGAGCATTGGCCCAAAAAGCATTGTCTTATCTTTCTACCACTGGACTTGCAGATGCTGCCTTCTTTGGACCAGAGCCTGAGTTTTTTATATTTGATGACGTAAGATATGATTCAAAAGAAGGTACTTCTTTTTATAGCGTTGATACTATTGAAGCACCTTGGAATACCGCAAGAGTTGAAGAAGGAGGAAACCTAGCTTACAAGATCCAATATAAAGAAGGCTATTTCCCAGTTTCACCAAATGATACAGCTCAGGACATGCGTTCTGAAATGCTTTTACTTATGGGAGAACTTGGAATCCCAATAGAAAAACATCATCATGAGGTTGCTGGCCCAGGCCAGCATGAATTGGGAATGAAATTTGCTTCTCTTATTGAAGCAGCAGATAATGTTATGACTTACAAATATGTAGTTAGGAATATTGCCAAAAAATATGGCAAAACTGCGACCTTCATGCCCAAACCTGTTTGGAATGATAATGGTACAGGTATGCATGTCCACCAAAGCCTTTGGCAAGGAGGACAACCGCTGTTCTTTGGTGAAGGCACCTATGCAAACCTCTCACAGACAGCTAGATGGTACATAGGCGGTATTCTCAAACATGCTCCATCATTTTTAGCTTTCACAAATCCAGGTACTAATAGTTACAAGCGTCTTGTTCCAGGATTCGAGGCTCCAGTTAATCTCGTTTATTCTCAAGGCAATCGATCTGCAGCAATTAGGATACCCCTTACAGGACCTAGTCCTAAAGCAAAAAGGCTTGAATTCAGACCTGGGGATGCTTTAGCAAATCCGTATTTAGCTTTTAGCGCAATGCTAATGGCAGGAATAGATGGAATAAAAAATCAAATCGATCCAGGTGATGGTGAAGATAGAGATTTATTTGAACTTCCTTCAGATGAACTGTCAAAAATAGCAACTGTACCATCATCCTTAAACGATGCTTTAGATGCATTAAAAGCTGATAATGGTTATTTAACTGAAGGAGGAGTATTTGACGAAGATTTTATTGACAATTTCATTGAAATGAAATATGAGGAAGTTCAGCAATTAAGGCAAAGACCTCATCCTCATGAGTTTTTCATGTATTACGACGCATAAAACAAGCCATAGAATCACCTGATCAAATAAATGTTATAAAAGAATTTAGGCTTTAAAGGCTTTATTCTTTTATAATATTTATTTTTAAAAATATAGATCCTTATAAATATAAGAATCTATAAAAGATACTTAGCCTTTATAATTTATAAATAATCAAAACCGATAAACTAATCTTATTAAAAGATTTTAAAAGAAATAACAGGAATTAAAGCTGAAATATTTACCAATAAGTTTTTTATTAATATAAAATTCTTAGCAACACTCGAATTTTTAATAAAAAGTTTTCATTTTATGCTTTAGACCAACTTTAATTCTCTTAGCAACAGAAAACCAACATAAACTCACGAAAAGGGAGAAAATCTGCTGAAATAGACTGATCTATAAAAGGTTTATGGCTGAGCCAAGCCTCGCAAAAATTGCATATCAAACATTACAGCAAGGAAAAGGTCTTGTTGGAATAGCTCACAAAGAGATCAGTACAAAGCTTATGGAAATACTTGCACCAGAAGCAATTCCTGATACATCTCCAATAACAACAGACCTACTTTTAGATCTAAGGAGGTCAATAAAGGATCTTGAAGAGATTGATTGGTTAGATGCTGAAAGAGGTTTATACCCAAAAAACCTTCTTTTTGAAGCCCCTTGGATTGACTGGTTTATTAAGTACCCATTAGTTTGGCTAGACATGCCATCTACTTGGAAAAGAAGAAAAAACAAGAAATTTCAAGACATTCCTCATTCAATTAACAAAGAGAAGTATCCAGAATACTATTTGCAAAATTTCCATCATCAAACTGACGGATACCTAAGCGATCATTCAGCCTCAATATATGATATTCAAGTAGAGATTCTGTTTAATGGAACTGCTGATGCTATGCGAAGGAGAGTGATCTCACCTTTAAAAACTTTAATCAGTAAAAATTACTCAGATTTAAATGATTCAGAGTTAAAAATATTTGATGTTGCTACTGGTACAGGAAGAACTCTTCAACAAATAAGATCTGCTTTCCCAAAGTCTGAACTTACTGGACTTGATTTGTCCGCTTCATATTTAAAACAGGCAAGTAAATATTTGAACAACAGTGACAATGAATTAGTTCAATTTATAAAGGGAAATGCTGAAAAAGTTCCTCTCTTAGATTCTTCTTTTCATGCAATTACTTGCGTTTTCCTCTTTCATGAACTACCAGGAGAAGCCAGAGAAAATGTTATCCGCGAGTGTTATAGGCTGTTAAAACCAAATGGTGTATTAATTCTTGCTGATTCTATTCAAGTCAAAGACACGCCAAAATTCTCCCAAGTTTTAGAAAATTTTCACAGAATATTTCATGAGCCATATTATAAAAATTACTTAAAAGATAATATTGATGTAAGACTATTAAACAATGGGTTTGAATCAATAAGTAGTAGTTCATTTTTCATGACTAAGGTCTGGTCAGCTATTAAGAGCTGATAATCTATTAACACTATTTAGACTCTTATTATTATTAAAACTTTTTATCAATCTAATCACATATTTTTAGCAAATTATACAAAACAGAGCATAACAATTAGATTTATTTTCTTAATTCATCCAAAACATTTCTATCTTCCAAGGTACTGGTATCTCCTTTAACATCTTCTCCTGAAGCAAGAGATCTCAATAATCTACGCATAATTTTCCCACTTCTTGTCTTAGGCAAAGCATTTGTAAAACGGATCTCATCAGGTCTAGCTATTGCACCAATTTCTTGAGAGACGTGTTTTTTCAATATATCTACAAGTCCATCAGTGTTATTTTTACCGATTTCTAAGCTAACAAATGCTACAACTGACTCGCCCTTCAAATCATCTGGTCTACCTACAACTGCAGCCTCGGCAACTGAATCATGACTTACTAAAGCAGACTCTATTTCCATAGTCCCAAGGCGATGTCCTGAGACATTAATTACATCATCAACTCTGCCCATTATCCAAAAGTATCCATCACGGTCACGCCGTGCACCATCACCGGCAAAATAAACAAGCTCCCCATTAATAGGCTTTAAAAATTCCCAATAACTATCACGAAAACGTTGTGAATCTCCATGCACTGTCCTCATCATACCGGGCCAGGGCCTTTTAATAATTAGATAGCCACCCTTGTTCTCTCCAACAGTAACACCGTCAGCCGTAACCACATCAGTTTCAATTCCTGGCAAAGGCAAAGTAGCTGATCCAGGCTTAGTAGCAATGGCACCTGGTAAAGGACTAATCATTACACCACCAGTTTCTGTCTGCCACCATGTATCAACAATGGGGCAGTTGTTTGCTCCAATGACTTCTCTATACCACATCCAAGCCTCAGGGTTTATTGGCTCACCAACCGTGCCCAGCAATCTTAAACTACTTAAATCATACTTCTCAGGGATTGCCCTTCCTGATTTCATGAAGGCTCTTATTGCTGTTGGTGCAGTATAGAAAATGTTTATTTTGTGCCTTTGAATTACATCCCAAAATGCACCAGGGTTAGACGGGCGAGGTACGCCTTCGTACATAACTGTTGTAGTGCCATTAGACAAAGGTCCATAAACTATATAACTATGGCCCGTTATCCAACCAACATCGGCTGTACACCAATAGACATCGTCTTCCTTAACATCGAATATCCATTTAAAAGTCAAGTGGGCCCATAAATTGTAACCAGATGTTGTATGCACAACACCCTTCGGTTTACCAGTTGAACCAGAAGTGTAAAGAACAAAAAGACGATCCTCACTGTCCATTTGCTCTGGAGAGCATTCAACAGACTGATTAGGTACTATTTCATGCCACCAATGATCTCTATTAGGGATAAAAGTTATATCCTCACAAGTACGTCTAACTACTAAGACCGAACTTACGCTAGGGCAACTATCATTTTCAAGGGCAGAGTCAACAGCATTCTTAAGAGAAACAATCTTATCTTTTCTAAAGCCTCCGTCTGCAGTAATAACAAGCTTAGCTTCCCCATCATTTAATCTATCTCGTAGGGCCTCCGACGAAAATCCTCCAAAAACGACAGAATGAGGGGCTCCAATACGTGCACAAGCCAGCATTGCCATCGCGGCTTCGGGAACCATAGGCATATAAAGAGCTACTAAATCACCCCTTCGGATACCAAGTTCTTTCAATGCATTAGCTACACGACATACCTCTTCATAGAGTTCTTTATAAGTTATTTTCCTAACTTCCCCAGGCTCTCCCTCCCAGACAATAGCTACTTTATCACCAAGCCCATTCTTAATATGGCGATCTAAGCAGTTGTAAGACACATTTGTTTTTCCACCATCAAACCATTTAGCAAATGGTGGATTTGACCAATCTAAAACGGTTTGAAACGGTTTAAACCAATGTAGTTCTTTTAATGCTGCTTCTCCCCAAAATTTTTCCGGATCTGCTTTGGCAGCTTCAACCATCTTTTGGTACTGATCAAAACTTTTAATATTTGAGTTTTCAACTACTGATGAAGAAGGTGGGAAAACTCTTTCTTCATTCAAAACTGTCTCAATCTGCGATGATGGGTTAGGACACATAAAACCTATTTCTATTACTTTTATTCAAGCTAGTTATGAAAAAATAAAAAGGGTAGTGACATGCTTTTTTAAAAGAAAAGCATCATTTCATATACAAATAACAAATCCAACGAACTTTGAACTCTCTTCAGGCATATATCCCAATTCTCAGATCGAGAATAATAGGTTTCCCTTTAAAAGCACTTAACAAGCCAGAGAAACTCTCTGAAAAACCTTGCTTAGGAAAAAGCTTAAATAGTAAAGACAATCTGTAATAAGCCAGGAAGCTATAAAAGTATTGGATGACCTTTTGATAATAGCTTGTTAGAAATTAACAAACCCTAAGCCAGGAAATCATTGACCTGGCATTGCCTAAAAAGGTAGTAAAGCGAATTATTTAGTAAAGCCTACCCAGAACATATTCTGGAAGAGCCATAAGAGAATTTTTTGAAGGAGATTCAGGCAACCATTTAATAGATTCATATGAACTCTGAGCAAAGTCTTCAGCTAATTTTCTAGCGCGCATAATTGCATTAGAATTACGAACTAAATTTAAAGCTTTTTCGAGATCTCCCTCAAGCGAAAATTCTCTTTTTATCAATTCAGAAAGGGATGAGTCCTCTTCAAGAGCATATAGAGCTGGTGCTGTTAAATACCCACTTGCCAAATCATTTGCAGCAGGCTTACCCAGTTGCTTGTCATTTCCAGTAAAATCCAATACATCATCTACAACCTGGAAAGCGAGACCAAGTTGTTTCCCAAAATTATACAAACACTTTAATTGGCTACCAGACAAATCACTTAATACTCCAACAGCTTGTGCACTGTTTGCAATTAAAGAAGCTGTTTTACAATAACTTTTTTCTAAATAAGTTTCAAAAGTTTGTTTTGAGTCATATTTACATAGACCTTGTTTTACTTCACCCTCTGCAAGATCCATTATCACTCTACTGAGAAGTTTTACTACATCTAAATTATTTAAATTTGCTAGATGCCAACTTGCCTGGGCAAAAAGAAAATCTCCAGCAAGAACAGCAACTTTATGATCAAAACGACTGTGAACTGTTTGGACTCCTCGACGAGTCGATGCTTCATCAACAACATCATCATGAACAAGGGAAGCTGTGTGAATCATTTCTGTTATTTCAGCTAGTCTTCGGTGCCGAGAAGAAATCTCTGCGTTGGTTGACAGTGCTTTTGATAAAAGTAGAACGATTCCTGGTCTTATACGTTTACCACCTGCACTAAAAAGATGTTCAGCTGCTGCCTGCAAAATAGGGTGCCCAGCTCCTATAAGGACACGAAGATCCTTGAGCAGATATTCTAAATCTGAATCAACCGGTTGTAGCAAGTCAGTTACTCTATCCATAGGAAACCTTGCTTTAATGATATTAGGAGACACAGGACGGTGATCGCAGTGAAATAACTTCAACCTCAGGTTTAATTCCTAATAAACTTTTAATTTTAGAAGAGAAAGCATCGGGATCAGAAGTAACACAAAACTGAATATCGGCGCCCTTCTTTAAGTGATCTGAAGGCATATCCGAATACTTAAAGAAGTCATCCAATTTCTTAGCCAAGGCAATTGACGGGTCAAGTAAACGAATATGCGAAGGTAATAATTTATTAAGCATTGGTCTTAGAATTGGGTAATGGCTGCAACCGAGAATAATTGCGTCAACATCAGCAGCCAGAAGTGGGTCAAGATATTGGGAGATTTTTTCTAAACATTTGGTTGAACTTATTTCAGATTCCTCAATCATAGGAACTAATTCTGGACAACCTTCTTCTAAAACATAAACAGTGGGGAAACTGCTTTTAATCACCTTTGTGTACGCCTTCGAAAAGGCAGTAGAAGAAGTAGCCAAAATGCCCAATCTTGAGTCTGATTGCTTGATCAAATCTGAGATTGAACTAATTAGATCAAAAACAGGTACCTTGGAATTCTTCCTAATCACATCAAGTGCAAGAGAGTTAGTAGTATTACAAGCCACAATAATGGCATCAATTTTTTGTAAATTTAACCATTGAACAATTTCAAATGCTATTTCTCGGATTTCAGATTGAGGTCTTGATCCATAAGGGACTCGAGCTGTATCAGCTAAATATATTGCATTGAAACCTAAATTCCTTTCCTGAATACTTCTAAGTACAGTAGTACCACCAATTCCACTATCAAAGAGTCCTAATCGGTACTTCAATAGGACTCCCTCAGATAATTTAATATCCCTTTAGCTATTGCAAAAGCAACTTTTGTCCTATGACTCTCTTGTGCAAGAAATTTTGAATCATATTTACCTGTTAAAAAACCCACCTCAATTAATGCAGCTGGCATATTAGTTTTACGGATCACAAAAAACCTACTCTGCCTAACTCCTCTATCAGGACTACCTGGAGAAACATAAAGAAGCTCATCTTGGATTTTAGCAGCCAATTTTTTTCCATAAAAGCCTGTAAAAAAATAACTTTCTATACCGCTAACATCTGTCCTAAATCCACGAGTAGCATTTGCATGAATACTTACAAAGGCATCAGCATTAGATTTATTTGCCATCACAACCCTCTCATTCAAAGTCACATCTTTTTCAACTGATCTAGTCATCAGAACCTTTACCCCCTTAGCACCTAGATATCTTTCAACAGTCTTGGATATATCAAGAACAACATCGGTTTCTCTTAAACCATTAATTCCAACTGCTCCTGAATCAGGTCCACCATGACCTGGATCTAAAACGATAAAAAATCTCCCTCTTTGAACAGTCGGCAAAGAAGAGGATTGAAAGTTTTTAAGTGAAGTAATCTGTAAACCTAAAGAAGACTTTTGTATAGTTTGATCCCTTGATGATTTGAGTAATATTCCTTCTCCAATACTTTTTAAGCCTGTTGAATTAAGGCCATCAAAACGCAATTCCCATGAATCTGATGATGTTCCTAGCAATCTCAATTTAGAGGGGTTTAGAGAAACCCTTGGATCAAATTCAACTACTAATCTTGTATTACCTTTATAAGGTTTACCAAGCCTAATTTCTCTTATTGGTCCATTACCTGAAAGTTTCCTAGGTTGACTCAGTTCTCCAGGAAAATCGATCCAAACTCGATCTCCCTTTTGACCATAACCAGACTGATAATATGCTTCTAATTCTATATTAGGAGTTGTACGTAGTTTCAAAGTACCATCTGAAGTTACAAGCCAAGCAGCCAAAGCACTTGCTGCGTTAGTCTTAAAGTTAATAAAGAAAAATAAAAAACTAGAGAAGATAACACCAACAAGACTTATTGACTTTCTATATCTCATAAACCTAAAATAAATTAGACTTCCTATGTTTCAAAGAAGGCATCTGATTTCTAATACTTTGAACCCTAGAAGTAACAATTGGAGCAATAGCAGCACCCTGTTGAACACCTGCATCAGCGAGGACTGTTCCCCAAGGATCAATAATCATTGCATGACCATGACTTTGACGTCGACGATAATGAAGTCCAGTCTGAGCAGGTGCAACAACATAAGCAGTATTTTCTATAGCTCTGGATTGAAGTAGAACCTGCCAATGATCTTTACCTGTAAAGGCAGTAAAGGCTGCAGGAATCAATAGTAACTCTGCACCTTGGCCAACAAGATACCTATAAAGTTCAGGGAAACGGACGTCATAACAGATTGATAAACCAACTTTACATAACCCTGGGATATTAATTACAGAAGGCAATTTGTTACCTGAAACTATAGTTTCAGACTCTCTATATTTATTTCCATCTGGCAAGTCGACATCAAAAAGATGGATCTTGTCGTACCTACCTAATATTTCTCCATCACGTCCTACTAGTTCTGCTCTATTGAGAGTCCGTTTTCCATCATCTGCTGGGACAGGGAACCCACCTCCTAAAAGTACAACCTGATAACGTCTTGCCATCGTTACAAGAAATTGGCTGCACTTTTCAGAAAGAGAACTTGAAATATCCAATCGTTCCTGATCATCGCCAATAAAGGCAAAATTTTCTGGCAACCC
This sequence comes from Prochlorococcus sp. AG-363-B11, assembly GCA_003278425.1. Classification (GTDB taxonomy): domain Bacteria; phylum Cyanobacteriota; class Cyanobacteriia; order PCC-6307; family Cyanobiaceae; genus Prochlorococcus_E. The sequence continues at coordinate 63,407 of QCFE01000005.1, forward strand.
AACAAGTTCCGAACCTCTTCGGGAAGCAAGTTCTATTTGTTCTTCAGCTAATGAAAAATTTTCCTCAACATTAGAGGTACTTGTTAACTGAACTGCTGCGGCTAGAAAATCCGACAAAGCCTTAAACCAAGAGTGAAAATAGAATCTTCAAAGAGAAAAGAGAACACCTTTTTCTCTTTGGGTAGGAACAATACTTATACTATCGAGTTCTGAACAACAAAGGAAATCATCATCATGATTCCCAAGTCTCTCAAGCCGCTGGCCATGAGTTGTCTTACGTAAACATCCTTCTATATCATTTTTACATGCAGACCAAAGAGCTATGGCAGCTAAAAGTTCATCATTAATTACTTTACAAGAATTACCAGGTGACTCCATTAAGAATGCTGCAAGTGCTCCCGCAGCTAAAGAATCTTCTAAAGAATATGAACCTTCCCATCCACTGCCCAGAATCAAGACATCTTCTGGTTGATTTAAAAGCAACTTTTCTGCAACAGCTCTTCTATTAATTAAAGCCATTGTATATACAACTTTAGTGTCACTTACTCTTTTAAGAGACCGCGTTCCATTTGTAGTACTCATGAATAATCGCTTTCCCTTTACGACATCCGAAGTGACAGCAACAGGAGAATTACCCAAATCAAACCCATCAATCATTTTTCCTCCGCGTTCTCCTAACAGGAGCCTTAGAGATGATTTCCAATCAGAAGATTCATTCTGTAACTCAGTTAAATCTGCAAATGTTTGGACTGCTTCCGCACCATTGTTTAAAGCACAAGCAATTGTGGTTGTGGCCCTAAGGACATCTATTACTACAGCAGTTTGAGAGTGAGCATCATCGGGAACATCCCCAGCAACATGAAAATAAGAAAGCTTCATGACCCAATATGTGACAACCTAAGAAAGATTAACTAAACCATTCAACACAGTGTGAAGAAAATAATGAATCTCATTCAAAAAGGAACTGGTTTTCATGACATGAGGGGGTTTTTGTCCCTTTTAGAAGAAAGAGGACAATTAAAAAGAATAAAGAAACCTGTTGATCCTAACCTCGAACTTGCAGCTATTAGCGATCGTGTACTTGGCATAGGAGGGCCAGCATTGCTCTTCGAAAACATTGTCGGTTCATCTGTACCAGTTGCAGTCAATCTACTAGGAACCGTTGATAGGATTACATGGTGTATGGGGCTAGACAGGGTTGAAGAACTAGAGGAACTTGGAGAGAAATTATCAAATCTTCAAAACCCTGAACCACCTAAAAATATAAAAAAAACTATTCAGTATGGTGGACTTATATGGGACCTTTTTAGAGCATTACCCGACAGAGATTTAACCCCACCTTGTCGTCAAATAGTACTAAAAGGAGAACAAGTCGACCTTGACAATCTTCCTCTAATAAGGCCATGGCCTGGTGATGCAGGAAAAATAATTACTTTTGGCCTTGTAATTACAAAAGATCCAGAAACAAAGACCCCAAATATTGGCGTATACAGGCTACAACAACAATCTAAACAAACAATGACTGTTCATTGGCTCAGCGTAAGAGGTGGAGCTAGACACTTAAGGAAAGCAGCTGCAATGGGAAAGAAACTTGAAGTAGCAATTGCAGTAGGGGTCCATCCGCTTATTTTGATGGCAGCGGCAACCCCGATACCCGTTAATCTTAGTGAGTGGATTTTCGCAGGCCTTTATTCTGGGAAAGGAGTCCCACTAAGCAAATGTAAAACAATTGATCTTGAGGTGCCAAGTCATAGTGAATTTGTCCTCGAAGGAACTATCACACCTGGAGAGGAAATGAACGATGGACCATTTGGAGATCATATGGGATTCTATGGTGGAGTAGAGCCATCACCACTAATACGTTTCCATTGCATTACTCATAGAAAGGAGCCGATTTTTCTAACTACCTTTAGCGGGAGACCTCCAAAAGAAGAGGCTATGATGGCTATTGCATTAAATAGAATATATACGCCAATTCTAAGACGACAAATAACTGAAATTGTCGATTTTTTCCTTCCTATGGAAGCATTAAGTTATAAGTTAGCAATAATTTCAATTAATAAAAGCTATCCTGGTCAAGCAAAAAGATCAGCGATCGCTTTCTGGAGTGCTTTGCCTCAATTTACATATACGAAATTTGTTGTTGTAGTTGATTCAACAATAAATGTACGAGACCCTCGTCAAGTTGTATGGGCTATATCGAGTTTGGTAGATCCACAACGAGATCTGCTAATAATGGAAAATACACCTTTTGATAGCCTTGATTTTGCCAGTGAAAATATAGGGCTCGGAGGAAGACTAGCAATTGATGCAACAACAAAAATCGGGCCGGAAAAGAATCATGAGTGGGGCGAACCTTTAAATCATTCAGATAAACTTAAAAAGAGCATAGATAATGATTGGGAAAAACTTGGACTCTCAGATATAAAATCAAATCAACCTGACCCTTCATTGTTTGGCTATGTAATTAATGAAGTAATCAAGCTTAATCACATCACAAATTTATAAATGAGTTCGAATAAAGCCTCATTGTAAAGCCTATAATAATAAGATTTAGTTAGCTTATTAGATATTTTCCTTGAGCTCAATAAAAGATCCAATGTATCTAAGAGAAATCAAGTCAGGAGGAAGTCTTATAGGTAGTGTAAAAGTGCCTGGTGACAAATCTATATCACACCGGTCTCTTTTATTTGGTTCAATTGCAGAAGGAGAAACAACTATAGAAGGTCTACTCCCAGCAGAAGATCCCATTAGCACTGCGAATTGTTTAAAAGCTATGGGAGTAAAAATACAATTAACTACAGACAATAAAATTGTAAAAATTCAAGGCGTTGGTCTGGATGGCCTAAAAGAACCAAATGACGTTCTCAACTGTGGCAATTCAGGTACGACAATGAGATTATTACTTGGTTTATTAGTTGGTAAACAAGATAGGCATTTTGTTTTAACTGGCGACGAATCATTAAATCACAGACCAATGAAAAGAGTAGGGCACCCTCTAAAAATGATGGGGGCAAAGGTTAGTGGTCGTTGCAATGGCGATTTTGCTCCATTATCTGTAGTTGGAGCACAACTTCATGGTGCAGTCATTGGTACCCCGGTTGCAAGTGCTCAAATTAAGTCTGCGATTTTACTTGCTGCTCTCACCGCACAAGGGTCAACTACAGTTATCGAACCAGCAAATTCTAGAGACCATACAGAAAGAATGCTAAAAGCATTTGGAGCCAATGTTCAAATAAGTGGAGAGTTAGGTCGACATATAACTCTCCGCCCTGGGCATAAGCTAAGTGGAACTCAAATAGTTGTTCCAGGCGACATAAGTTCTGCCTCCTTCTGGTTAATCGCAGGCTCATTAATTCCAGGTTCAGATATAACAATAGAAAATATTGGGTTAAACCCAACAAGAACTGGAATACTTGATGTGTTAAAACAAATGGAAGCTAATATTGAATTGTTTAACAAGAGAGAAGTCGCCGGGGAGCCTTTAGGGGATATAAGAGTCGTTCCATCTAAACAGTTAAAGCCTTTCTACATTGATACTGAAATAATCCCTCGACTGGTCGATGAAGTTCCTATTCTCGCTGTAGCTGCATGTTTTTGCAATGGGACAAGTCAAATAACTGGTGCCAGTGAATTGCGCATCAAAGAGACCGACCGCCTATCCGTTATGACAAGACAGTTAACAAAAATGGGAGCAATTATTCAGGAAAATCCTGATGGATTAACTATTCAAGGTGGAAAAGGCCTTACTGGGGCTACTTTAGATAGTGAGACTGATCATCGTGTAGCCATGAGTCTTGCAATAGCCTCAATTCTGGCGAAAGGAGATTCAACAATGGCTAGAAGCAATGCCGCTTCAGTTTCTTATCCTGAATTTTGGAGTGACCTTGAAAGACTTAGAAAATAAGCAAGGTCAGGCCAATTTTCCACATAGTTCTCTTAGAATATGTGAAACGGGTGATGGAACTATTTCTTTAGTAAATACGGACTTAAAAGAAAGCTTTCATAATTATGCCGGTGCAAAGAAGGAAGCTATAGAGAAATTCATACAACCCTCTGAGATTCATCTCTATGAGAAGCAACGAACCATTTGTGTTTTAGACATATGTGTAGGTATGGGCTACAACTCAGCATGTCTAATGGATGTAATTTTAGATACTCAATTATTTCTTAATTGGTGGGGAATAGAGCAAGACAAGGTCCCACTGAAGATAGCATTGTCTAATAATACATTTAGATCTACGTGGACAAATAAAACACTTTGTTTACTAGAAATGCTTAAACAAAAAAGTCAATGGAAAAGCACGTTTGGAATTGGCAAGATTCTCTGGGGGGATGCTCGGCAAAAGATTAATGATATTCCTAAAGCTTTAACTTTTGATCTGATTTTCCATGACGCATTCTCACCTCAGAAATGTCCTGAACTTTGGACTGAAGAGTTTCTTCAAAATCTTTCAAAGAAACTCTCCCACGGAGGCAAATTAATTACATATTCCAGAGCTGCTGCAATACGTGCAAGTTTAAGAAGGTCTGGATTGACATTAAAATCTCTTTTGACGACATCGTCATCAAAAAATCATTGGAGCAACGGAACTGTAGCTATTAAAAATTACCAATTACCATCTCAATTGCCTAAAGCATTTTTTTGCACTTCATTAAGTGAAATGGAAGAAGAACATCTAAAAACTGTTGCAGCTGTCCCTTATAGAGATCCAAGAGGAACTTCTTCTAGTAATGAGATCATTAAAAGAAGAAATGAAGAGCAAAAGAAAAGTAATCTTCTGAGCACCAACTCATGGAAAAAACGTTGGGTAGGTACTAAAAGTTGACCAAAAGATGTAGATTTCTAAAAGAACATATTTAGTAAATGCTCGCTATCGCGATATTAGCTGCTGGTAAAGGCACAAGGATGCATAGCAACATCCCAAAGGTTCTACAAAAGATTGCAGGGATAACGCTTTTAGAAAGAGTTTTGGAAAGTTGCAAAGAACTTAAGCCAGATAGAACATTAGTAATTGTCGGACATCAAGCACAACAAATTAAAGAAAGTATTTCCTATTTACAGGATATTGAATTTGTAAGCCAAGACCCACAAAATGGAACAGGTCACGCCGTACAACAACTGATACCAACTTTAAAAAATTTTGATGGAGATTTACTTATCTTAAACGGAGATGTGCCTTTACTACGTTCTAAAACCATTTTAGAGCTTCTTTCCAATCACTGCACAAGGAAGGCTAGTGTATCGATTTTAACAGCTCGACTTTCAGTTCCTATAGGTTACGGAAGAGTTTTCAGTGATTCTCTTGGCAATGTTGACAAAATCATTGAGGACCGTGATTGTTCTGAAGAAGAAAAGAAAAACAATCTTACAAATTCTGGAGTTTATTGCTTTAAGTGGAGTGAGCTAAAAATTGTTCTAAAAAATCTATCCAGCAACAATGCTCAAAATGAAATCTATCTAACAGATGCAATACAAAAACTACCATCTGCGATACATACAGAAGTAACCGATTCAGATGAGGTAAATGGGGTTAATGACAAACAGCAGCTCTCAGACTGTGAAAATATACTTCAAGAGCGATTACGTAGATATTGGATGAAAAAAGGCGTAAAATTTATAAATCCGACAAGTTCAACAATTAGTGAAAAAACTCTTTTTGGTAAAGATGTGACAATTGAGCCAGAAACACATCTACGCGGAGAAAATATAATTGGAGACAATTGTCATCTAGGTCCGAATAGCTTTATCGAGAATACAGAACTAAAAGCAAATGTATCAATCTTATATTCCGTTGTTAGAGACTCCCTTATTTATGAAAATGTTCAAGTCGGACCCTTTTCACATTTGCGTCCAGGAACACTGTTACAAAACAATTGCAAAATAGGCAACTTTGTAGAAGTTAAAAATAGTAGTTTGGATACAAACACCAAAGTAAACCATTTAAGCTATATAGGTGACTGTGACATTGGCAAAGCTGTAAATATTGGAGCAGGAACAATTACTGCTAATTACGACGGTTTGAAAAAGCATCAAACTATAATTGGTAAAAATAGCAAAACAGGTGCAAATTCAGTTTTAGTAGCACCCTTAAAAGTTGGAGAAGGAGTAACTATAGGTGCCGGTTCAACAATAACTAAGGATATTCCAAATAACTCATTAGCAATAGAAAGAGCAAAACAAGTTATGAAGAAAAATTGGCTGCCTAAAGTTTAGATTAACTAATAATGTTGTTTCAATAAAGGTAATAGTCTTTCCAAAGCCACCTTTCTGCTTGCCTTGAGCAAAAGGTAATCTCCAGAAATGAGCCAACTTTTCAGAACATAATAGGCTTGTTCAGGCGAAGAAACAACTTCAACATAAGGCATAGACTTGGCGACTGTGAACATTGCCTGACCTTCATCTCCGTTATCAAGAATCACCAGTCCATCAAGACCATTCATAACTACATATTCAGCAACTTCTTTATGAAGTACAACACTATTTACTCCCAGCTCAAGCATAGTTCCAAGAACTGCAAACCTACGTCCTGGTTTTGTTTTAAGGAAATCGATTGCTGCTTTTGCTGACTCAGGTGAGGAATTATAAGTCTGATCCATTACATTTATTCCACCAATACTTAACAACTGACTACGTCCCGAAGGTAACTCCACGTGAAGGTTGGTAATCTTCTCGAGTGGAACTTTGAGTTCAATAGCTACGGCTAATGCAAACATAAAGTTTTTAGCATTGTGTATACCTTCAAGTGGTAATTGAAAATTAAACCCCCTAAAAAGAATGGACCAATCTTTCATATTTAATATTCCTTGAAAGTCAGCATTATTATTCATTTCTTCTTGTACACCATCCCTATTAACTTTAAGATCAACTCGTATTATTCGCCCATGCCAACGTGATTTCAGAATACTTTCAAGCATAGGATCCCCGGCAGGAATAATTAAAACACCATCTGGTTTGAGAAAGGAAGTAATCTCAGATTTAGCTAATGCAATATTTTTTCGACTCCCAAGTAGCGATATATGAGAATGCCCAATGTTTGTTATAATAGCTATATTAGGTGATGCACATTTTGACAATCTCTCAATTTCTCCAAGACCACGCATTCCCATCTCAACAACAATTGCAACATGGGTAGTGTCTGCATTTAATAAAGTAATTGGGACTCCAACATCATTATTATTATTTTCTGACGTAGACATTATTCGGCCAAGAGGGCACAAAGCTGAATGTATTAATGCTCTTGTTGTCGTTTTTCCTACAGAACCTGTTACAGCTACAACATAGCTTGAGAGAGTGTCTCGATGAAGTCTTGATAATTCTTGAAAAGCCTTGAGAGTATCCTTAACTCGCCAATAAATAAAGTTCTCAGGTATAGGTAAATTGAAGGTTTCCGAGACAATTGTTGCCTGAGCTCCTTTATGGAAAGCCTCATTAATGAAGAAATGTCCATCAAAATGTTCACCGACTAATGGAATAAAGAAAGACCCTTTTGTTAAATATCTACTATCAGTGCTAACAGTGCCGAGAGGGACATTTAGATCAGAGCCATTACTATTAAAAGGTTCACCCCAAATAGTCTTTAATTGCCTAAGCGTAATAAGCATATTGAATTGATTAATTCCAATCAATTAATTTCAAAAACTAGTCTGGGAGTAATCAATTCGTTCAATTCCTTAAAGATGGATCTGCATCTTGACCAACAGAGAATTTCTCAACTTCACTTACGTCAGGTGAAGGTTCCTTCGCTCCACTGACTTCCATATACATTCTTTCATATTCCTTTGCTGACTTTCTCCAGCTATAAGACTTAGACATTGCTCTTTTCTGAAGATCATTCCAAGTGCCCTTATGTCGAAAGGCTTCCCAGGACCTAACTAACGCAGTGTAGAAATCGATTGGTTCAAATCTATCAAAACAAAAACCTGTTCCAGTGTCATTAACAGGGTCATGAGGTTGAATTGTATCAACAAGTCCTCCAACATTTCTAACAATAGGGATTGAGCCATAGCGCATTGCCAATAATTGACTAATACCACATGGTTCGAAACGGCTAGGCATTAAGAAAGCATCGCTACCTGCATATATAAGACGAGAAAGTGAGTCATCATATGTCAGGAATACAGCAAACCGTCCTGGGTAATCAATAGCAAGTTGCCAAAGAGCCGACTCTAGATTTTGATCACCTGTACCTAAAACAACGATTTGAGAGTCGGTATATGCTAAAAGTCTTCGCGAGACTTGAAGTAGTAAATCTACTCCTTTCTGGTCAACTAATCTTCCAACCATACCAAGCAAGTATTTCTCAGGGTTAACTTCTAAACCCATTTCCTTCTGAAGGACCTGCTTGTTTTTAATACGGCCTGAAGTATCTTCGGCATCAAAATTAGCTGGGAGGGATGAATCCGTAGAGGGATCCCAATCTGCTAAATCGATACCATTAAGTATTCCACGTAATTTTCCAGAAATATAATTTAGCAGTCCTTCTAGGCCTTCTCCATATTCAGACGTACATATTTCCTTTGAATAAGTAGGAGAGACAGCATTAACTCTATCGGCATAAAGCATTGCGGCTGCCATTGTGTGATCCCCACTCATGTACCAAGGGCACCATGTAATCCGATCTAATTTCCAACGCCAAGGACCTTGATATTTAAGGTTATGGATTGTAAAAACAGTACTAATTTCTGGATCTTGATGCATCCATACAGGAATCATTCCTGTATGCCAATCGTGGCAATGAAGAACTTGAGGCTTCCATGAATTCCATGCAAATTCTGCAGTGGCACTAGCAAAAAAAGTAAAACGCCAGTCTTCATCTTCTCCCCCATATATCCTTTCTGGGTCAAAGGCTGGGTGACCAACTAAATAAATAGGAAGATCATTAACAGGATGCTTTGTTTGATAAACAGAGAATTCTGCTCCCATTGTTTTAGCTCTAAAAATGGGTTCATTTGGAATATCAAGAATTGACCAGAGCTTGCTATATCCAGGAAGAATCAATCGAACATCATGACCAAGTTTTGCCAATGCTGGAGGCAATGAGCCAACAACATCCCCCATACCACCGACCTTAATCATCGGTGCGCATTCAGCAGCAGCAAAAAGAACGCGCATTACTCTCACTTTTTAAATTAAAACTTTAAGAATTTAAAAATCCTAATGGTTCATGGCAACCAATCGTATTCCGAAAAGTTAGGTTTTCTTTTTTGTAAAAATGCATCTTTACCCTCCTTCGCCTCATTTGTCTTATAAAAGAGATGAGTTGCAGCTCCAGCTAGCTCCTGGATTCCGGCCAGACCATCCGATTCAGCATTAAAAGATGACTTCAAACACCTTATGGCAGTAGGACTATGTTGAAGAATCTCTCTTGCCCATTTAACCCCTTCAGTCTCTAAGTTATCTATTGATGTGATTGCATTAACAAGTCCCATTTGAAGTGCTTCCTTAGCCCCATACTGCCTACATAAAAACCATATTTCACGAGCCTTTCGCTGACCTACAACCTTTGCCAAATAACCTGAACCAAACCCAGCATCAAAACTTCCAACTTTTGGACCTGTCTGACCAAACACAGCATTTTCAGCCGCAAGACTTAAGTCACATAAGAGATGAAGAACTTGACCACCCCCAATCGCATACCCTGAGACAAGTGCTATGACTACCTTAGGAATAGTTCTAATAATTCTCTGCAAATCTAGAACATTTAATCTAGGCAAACCATCCTCATCTACGTACCCACCCTCTCCTCTGACACTCTGATCACCGCCAGAACAAAAAGCATAACCTCCATCTTTGGCAGGTGAGACACCAGTAAACAAAATCACTCCAATCTTCTTATCATCTCGAATTCTTATAAATGCATCGGATAGTTCATTAATTGTTTTTGGCCTAAATGCATTTCTCTTATCAGGTCGATTGATTGCCAAACGGGCAATACCTTCTTCACACTTATCCAAATAGATATCTTCGTATTCTCCCCAAGATTGCCAAGAAGCTGCGATAACCCCAGGTAGAACCCTTCTTGATGAATTTGTAGATTCCAATTTATTCTTCAGTGAATTAGAAAATATTTAAACATGTTTCGCACCATTAATTTATATATTCTTGAAGAGATTGAGCAATATTTTTTCTCTCTATATTATCCTTGCCAGAATTTGTACAAACTCTAATCAATACTATGCCAGTCAAGTGAAGTCCCCACTCAATAGTTGACTTTAAATCATCAAGACATTCTATTTCTTTATATGGGATGCCGTAAGCTGATGAGAAATCTGATACATCTATTGATTGAGGCATTATAAACAAGTCATCTATATTTCCTTTATATAATTTGTCAAGGTTCAAACTTTTAAAGATACCACCGCCATTATTATCTATCAATAAAAGTATTAAAGGGTATTTTAAAGATTTAGAAAGCAATAACGCATTACTATCATAAAGGAATGCAAGATCTCCACAAAGATGAATTAAAGGACCAATAATATGGGAAAGGCCAATTGCCAAGGAAATATTACCATCTATCCCAGAAGCACCTCTAAAACTAAAGCAAATTCTAGATAGCAATCTCGAACTGGTATAAGTAAGTAAATCTCTAACAACAGAACTTGATGAAACCATTATGGGGAGAGTAAAGGGTAATAATTGATTCAACGAATTAACAATTAATGGTTGATTAAGATTAGTAGTTGAAGAAAATTTCTCTTCAAGAAAAAGTTCAACTTGTTTGCTTTTAAAGTAAATATAAGTATATTTTTCAAGGTTATCATTAATACTTTTTAGAGATATATTAGGGTGCTTAATTAAAAATTTATCATGCCATGAAGCAAAGCCAAAAGGATATTGCTTAGCAACCCGAAGGGGATCTAAAGGTCGATATTCATTTTCTGTTATTAAGATTTGTTTTTCCGGAAAATTCATTAAGAACTCTTCTAGTGCTCTACTAGATGAGATTGGTCCTAATCGTAAAATTTGTAGATGCTTTCCTAAAACAAGCTTTTTAGAGGCAATTAATAACTCCCAATAACTAATTAATCCTGGTTGATCAAATGATAATCCTGACAATGGGTCTGCAAAAATAGGCCAATTTGTTAAAGATTGGAAAGTCATAAGTGATTTCCTATATCTATCTAAACCATCAGGTTGCCCCCTCCAAGGGCCTGCTAAAATTATCCCAAAACTATGTGGGTCTATATCCGGGAAATAAACATCTTTTTTTTCTCTGGAGAGGCTATCAACATTATTAGCATTTTTTGCTCGAATTATTTTTAAATCTAATCCATCCCAAATTTCTTTTTGCTCTGAATATGAAGCATGCAGAGGTTCTTCTATTGGGATATTAAAATGCACAGGCCCAGGAATTTGATGGGCCTTTTCCCAGATCCGACCAACCAGAGGATAAATATCATTAACTGGCAGGGCATGAATACCCTCACATGGGCCTTCTACAAAACCTCTGCAAACTGGTTTCAGAAATTCTTCCTGATTAACTGTTTGATTAGCACCACAATCTTTGAGCCTTGATGGTCTATCTGCTGTGATGAAGATAATCGAGCGGCAAGATCTATCAGCTTCAACTGCTGCTGGCAAAAGGTTTGCGACTGCTGTTCCGGAGGTTGTAATAACAACAGCAGCCTTACCAGAAGCTGTACTTAAACCTAACGCTAAAAAAGCAGCAGATCTTTCATCAATAACGGTATATAGCTTTAGACCGTATTCTTCGGCAAGACCACCAACTGCCAAGGCAAGAGGGGATGATCTACTCCCAGGGCAAAGGACTAAATGCTCTAAGCCTTTGTTTTGAAATTCCCTTAAGAGGATAATACAAAGAAAAAGATTAATGCGAGATCGAGATAGTGACAGTGACAAAAAAGTAACTGATGTAATCTTCTCAGAGATGAGAATCTTTTGGGACTTTCAGTAAATTATTAAATGTCATCATCTAGTCAAAAGGAAATTAAAAAAAAGTATTCAAACTGGAAAGGACTTTTAATCTGGATCCTTTTTGCTCTATTACTTCGTTGGCAAGTCGTAGAGCCTCGATGGATTCCCTCTGGTTCAATGTTACCAACTTTGCAAGTCAAGGATAGGATTTTAGTTGAGAAGGTTAGCCCAAAGTTGAATAAGGTTTTAAAAAAACATCCAAGAAGAGAAACCATAGTAGTTTTCAAACCTCCACAAATCCTTATTGATTCTGGCTATGAATCTAACCAGGCTCTAATAAAAAGAGTAATAGGTATTCCTGGAGATAAGATAGAAGTTCGCGATGGTCATCTTCTTAGAAATGATGTTGTAATTGATGAGCCATGGGTTGTAGAGAAAATAAAATATGAAATGGAGCCAATTATTGTTCCTTTTCAATCACTTTGGGTATTAGGTGACAATCGAAACAACAGTTTAGATTCACATCTTTGGGGTCCCTTAGAAGAGAAGAACCTTGTTGGGACAGCATCTCTTAGGTACTGGCCATTAAAAATGCTTGGTCCTATTCGGTTCCCCGCCTCAAGATAGTTAACTTATAAGCCCGTATTGCGATAAGGTTGTTATAAATGATGGCTGACTTGGATGTTTAACCCAGAGTTTCTAGCTACTGATAACAATGATGGTGGAGAAGGTAATGACCTTATTCAATATTTACAAGAGCAATCACCTGATGTTCTTCAACGAGTAGCAAAATCTGCAAGTACTGATATCCAAGATATAATTAGGCACAATGTTCAGGGTCTTCTTGGTATGCTCCCTGGAGAACAATTTGAAGTAAAAATAACTTCATCTAGAGATCACTTTGCAAACCTTTTAGCATCAGCAATGATGACTGGTTATTTTTTAAGGCAAATGGAGCAAAGGAAAGAACTTGAAGAATCATTATTAACAGATGAAGAGATGTCTATAAAACCTGATGAACTTAATCTCTGAATTTTTTTAAAGGGTCTTTAGGCACAACACCTATTTTTAAAAGGGACGAATCTAAAGAACCTAAGAAAGATGAATCTTCTGAGAGAATTCCCCATCGAGAAAAATTTATTTTTTGTCTCAAAGCTACACATTCTCTTTTAGTAAAAGTAATAGGTGCAGAAAAGTGAGCAGGAACGAGTAATTTCATACCATCTAAGTCCTTTATATCATCAAGCCATCTTAAAAACTCCTTTTTTGCTCTTGGAAAAACAAGCCTTTCTATAACAGGGGCAACTTGAAGAAGAGGTTTTTTTCTACCGATAATCTCATCACATGTTGACTCCCATCCTTTTTGCCATTCAAAAGGATAAAGCCCGAAATGGGACCTCAAATTAAGTAGGCCAGGCTTAAATGCATTTTTAAAAACAGTTTTGATTGAAGGAATCTTTAATAGAGAAGGTTTTAAAAGGGAAGCAAACAAAACCAGTCTTGCCCAACCCTTTTTCCTTATTTCAGGTGAATCATCTAAGGCTTGGGTCCCTAGATCTCTTGCATGAAATAAAAGAGGTGTCGGGTCTAAATCAAATAATTTTGGAGGTTGAGAATCTATACCTATCAGGGCATCTGTAACGAGCAATGAATGAGATGGTTTATGGAAACAAGCAATTTCTTGAAACCGACCAAGGCCAATATCAATAGGTCCTAAGGAAATCCACTGACAAATGTTTTTATGAGGTACACCATCTGCGAAAAGGGTCCTTGTACGACCTGAAGGGAAACCAAGCCAAGACAAAGGCAAGGTGAATGGGAAACTCCACTGACCCGGACAAACCCAAAGAGTCGCCTTTGAGAATGACCTTGCCATTGCTGGCATAGAGATCTTGTGTTCTAGCCCCGACGCAGTTGGAAGAACAATTGAACGAACAGGTCCATATTCTTGTTCAAGAATCCTGAGCTGATCAAGCAAATCTTTCGTGGGTGGCAAAGGATTTACAATCATTAATCCCTTAGGAACTTTAACTACCGTCATCCGGATAGGAACCGCAACATAATAAAGACCTTGTAACTGCTCAAAACTCCAAACAAAGTCAGGGACTAATACAGAAAAGATAGTGTTTCTAGATCCATATGGATAAAGAGGAAACAAAGGCCACCAAAACCAATTATTATTATCTTTTAAATATTTCTGTTGTAATTCAAGTGCCATAACTAAGTATTAGTTGAATTATTTAATTTTAAAATCCCATACCTTGGTGCAAAAAGAAAAGCTAATAGAAACAATGTAGTTTGAACTAAAACAATTGATCCGCCTGTTTCTATGTCTGACCAATAACTTATATATACTCCTAAAACACTAGATAATACACTACTAATCACAGCTAATATTGTCATTCGGTCAAATCGATCAGTAAGAAGATAAGCCGTAGCACCAGGTGTAATTAACATAGCTACGACTAAGATGATTCCTACAGTCTGGAGACCCGCTACTGCTGCCAATGACAAAATAGAAAGCAATAAATAATGCAGAACGGCAGTATTTATTCCAATAGATCTTGCATGAGTAGCATCAAAACAATACAACATTAAATCTCTCCTAAATATAATTAATACAGAAACTACAATTAAACAAATGAATATTGTCTGCCTTACATCAGAATCTGATATCCCTAATGGGCTTCCAAAAAGTATATGCATTAAATCAATATTACTTTTAATCTTTGATACCAAAACCAATCCGAGTGCGAAAAAACCTGTGAAAACTAATCCAATAACTGTGTCTTCTTTGACTCTAGATTTTTGCTTTACAAAACCAATTAATGCTACAGAACCAACTCCAAAAACAAATGCTCCTAATGAAAATGGAAGGCCTAAAGCATAAGCAACAACAACTCCGGGCATTACTGCATGTGAAACAGCATCTCCCATTAGTGCCCAGCCTTTAAGTGTCATATAACAAGAAAGCAATCCACAAACTCCGCCAACAAATGAACTAATCATCAAAGCTCTTCTCATGAATTCATGAGACAAAGGATCTACTAAGAATGAATAAGGACTAGTAGATAAAAATGAGAGGTGCATATTTAAATCTCTGAAGAAATCGACCCTGAAATAGGCTCTGGGGTCATCCCACCAAAAGTCATGGAAAGATTCTCAGATGTAAAGACCTCTGAAGTATTTCCATAGGCTAAAACAGTCTTATTTATAAGAACAACTACATCGCAAAATTCACGTACATGACTAAGGTCGTGAGTTGATATGAGAATTGACCTCCCATCTTGGCGCAACTGCAAAAATAATTCAGACATTAGTTTTTCAGTTCTAATGTCTACACCTGCAAAAGGTTCATCAAGTAATAAGACAGAAGCTCTCTGAGCAATTGCCCGAGCTAAAAAAGCTCTCTTCCTTTGCCCACCAGATAAAGATCCTATTGGTCTTTTTCTAAACTCCAGTAATTCAACTCTTTCTAAAGCATCTATAACAGCTCTCTTATCAGACTCTCTAGGCATCCTCAAAAAATTCATAGCTCCGTACCTTCCCATCATCACAACATCCCAAACGCTTACTGGGAAGGAACAATCTATACACTCGTTTTGAGGGACATAAGCAACTGCTTGGTCTTTCTGAGCCTCTGAAACGGAACAACCATTAATGAGTATTTTCCCTCTTGAAGGGCGCACAAATCCCATAAGAGCTTTAAAAAATGTTGTTTTCCCAGCTCCATTCATCCCTACTAGGCCACATACACAGCCTGATTTAAGCTTTAAACTGGCGTCATACAATGCAAGATTGCCATTGTAATCAACACATAATTCATCAGCCTCTATTCTCAAAAAATCTAAATCTGCATTATTTCTATATGAGTCCATTATTTATTCAGAAAGAGAAAATCCTTTGAGGATTAATTTGACGTTGTGTCTTTGTAACTCTAAAAAGGTTGGAGCAGGTCCATCCTTGTTAGAAAGAGAGTCAATGAAAAACTTACCACCAAAAGTAGTCTTTGTTATTCGAGCGACTTCCAATTGAGGTTTTTCACTAACAGTTGTTTCACAAAAAACGACTGGGACATTACTAGAAGAAACAATCTCAATAAGTCTCTCCATTCGGCGAGGAGTCACCTGAGTTTCTGCATTAACTGGCCAAAGGTATGCTTCCTTGAAACCATAGTCATCAGCTAAATAACTTAAAGCACCTTCACAACTTACTAGGATGCGTTTTTCTTTAGGGATTTTACTCAAAGCTTCTTTAAGCTCTAGATCTAATTCAACCAGCTCGTTTTTATATCGTCTTGCATTGTCTAAATAAATTTCTTTTCCATCAGGGTCTATCGATATAAAGGCCTTAACAATATTGTCCACATAATAAATTGCTCTTTTAGGTGACATCCAGGCATGAGGATTAGGTTTACCCTGATAAATATCATCATCAATAAGCAAGGGTTCCATGCCCTTTGACAAAACAAATCTTGGAACATTAGGAACAGAAGAGGTAAATTTCTTTGACCACAATTCAAGACCAAATCCATTCTCTAGAAAAAGAGCAGCTTGCGAGACCATTACCAAATCTCTGGGAGTAGGACTGTAGCCATGTACTTCCGCCCCTGGTTTTGTAATAGATTGAACTGATAAACGGTCACCTGAAATATTCTTTGCAATATCAGCAAGTACTGTAAAAGTAGTTATAACTAAAGGCTTAAGTTCTGACTTTTCAGAAGATTTTTGCCTAGGAAGTGATTTACAAGAAATTAAGAATATAGAGAAAAGTATAAAAAGTAAGTATCTAAGCCTCGTAATTTTTTTCATTGAGTATTCAATAGATTTTTAGCTATTTTTCATATACAAATACTTGTCAGCTAAGTCGAGGCATAACATTAGTTTGATTACTCGCTATTTGTTCATTTACCCAATTTTTAGACTGCTTAAGAAAATTAGACCAATCAACCTTTTCTTGTTCTGCAGCTTTAGCAATTAAATCAGGAGCTTGAAGCTTAAGTAATTCGAGGTCAGGTTGAGAAACGCCATTATTCAATGCCATCCAATCAGCCATAGATCTACCAACTACCCTTGTTAAATAAGCTGCGCTTATAGCTTGCATGGCTCCTGCGGCAAGCCAAGTTCCTCCATGAAGCTTTGCAACTCCTAGCAATGTTTGACCACTCCACTCAACTACACCTTGAGCAAGCGCTGCTATAGCTAATTGACGAGCAACTTTATTTAACAAGTCAGGCTTAATATCACAAGCCCAAATGCTTCCCATTTCTTGAATCATAAGACCATTGACCACAGCCAAAGATAATAAATCTGTAGATGGGACAGGCGAGGCAAAGACTGCTCCTGCAACTAACCACTGAGAGCGGTTTTGAATGGCTCTGAACTTATCTCTTCGTAATGCCTCTAAATCTGATTGCCATGAAGTATGTAATCTAGAAAGCAACCTCTGCTGAGTTTGATCAATATTTCTCTTAGGTTGCTCTAAACAGCGCCTGACAGGAGTAAAAACATTTTTCATTTGCTGTAAAGAAGCTGAACTTTTCAAAATTCGATTCTTCCATCTTTCTGGCAATTGAGAAGAAAGTTCATTCAACTCATTAGTCCAATCAGCTGATTCATCAGATTTAACCATTACCCAAGAATTCAGATCTTCAGGAATTGCCTTAAGCCAAAGCAAATCAACCGCTCTTAAGGGCAAAGGCAAATAATAAATAATTATGTCCTGTTGAAATAACTCTTCTGGGAATTCCCATGATTTATTTCTAATAGGTAGAGAAGGAGAACAAGAGAGCTCTAAAGAGTAAGAATTTGTTATTGATTCTTCTATTAAATCTTTTTTTGGTAAATTTATACCTTTTGTACTAATAAATGCTAGTGATTGAATAGCCTTTCGAGAAAGGATCTTCTGAAGTTCAATATTTCTAGAAGAAGCTTTCAGGACATGATCCTTAGGATCTTCTAATGCTTCAAATTGATTAAGGACATGCTTACATCGCTTAACCCAGCCCTTCAAAGTAGATGGGCGAGCAAAGGATCCAGCAGATGGCTTAGACAGGAACCAAACACCCGCACCGGCAGCTAAAACCGCAAGACCCCCTGAAGGGATATGCACAAGATCATTAAAAACCCACTGACCTGCAATTAATGAGCCCAAAACAACTCCAACCTTACCTGCTGGCAAACTAGGAATTGAAATAGATGGAACTAGATTTCTCATGATTTTCATTAATCTTCTCCTTACATAACTTACTAAAAATATTAAAGCAAATCAAATCACAATAAATGTACTGAGATTCTTGGATCTCAGATAGAAATTCACACAGACTCTTGCTATTTCTTTAATAAAAAAATTTTAAAAAAGTGTGAATCTGCTCAACGTCTTCAAATAAAGCTTCTCAATAAGGCCAATTATGCGCCAAAATTATAATTTGATACAAGTGTTGTCGTCATGAGTGAGTCCTACGGAGATCCACAGAAAGACAGAAACTTAAACGTCGGCAGAGGGAGCTTAAGAGGAGGCAACAGAGGTCCAGGCAATCGAGAAGGAGGAGGCTTTCGAATACGTCTTAGTGATAACGAGATGAGGGCATCTCGAGCAATTCAAGAAGCGTTCAATCTTAGATCAACTGTTGCAGTTCTAGGTTTTGCCCTTCGAACATTAGGTCAAATGCTTGAAGAGGGGAAACTTGATAATTTAATCGCCGAATACCGTTCTCAAGCTCCAAGCGGAAACATTAATAGAAATAAGTACGACTATATTGATAAAAAATCTGATCATAAACACAAAGCAACTTTCAAACCAGACCCCTTCGCTAGACCTACAAAACCAGAATCTGTTCAAACAGACGAAGCAAAAAAAAATGATCAAGAAGAAAATGAAATCAATAATCTCGATGAAGCCAATACCTTAGATACAATTGAAAGTTCTATTAAACAATCAGAATCTACTAATTCAACAAACAATTCTAGTGAATAATTTTAATGGATAAAAATAAATCAAATCCTTTCCCCCCTTAAGATTCAGTGAACAAGAAAAGAATCTTATCTGGTGTACAGCCTACAGGCGATCTTCATATAGGAAATTGGCTGGGTGCCATCCGGAATTGGGTAAACCTACAAAAAGAATATGATACTTATGTATGCGTAGTGGATCTCCATGCAATCACAGTTCCTCATAACCCAGAGAAACTTAAATCAGACACATTATCAACTGCTGCCTTATATATTGCATGCGGAATGGACCCTAAAGAATGTTCAATATTCGTTCAAAGCCATATCCCCGCCCATACCGAACTGTGCTGGTTACTAAATTGTGTAACTCCGCTCAATTGGATGGAAAGAATGATCCAATTTAAAGAAAAAGCATTAAAGCAAGGTGACAACGTATCTATAGGATTACTTGACTACCCAGTATTAATGGCAGCAGATATCCTTTTATATGATGCAGATCTAGTTCCGGTTGGAGAAGATCAAAAACAACATCTTGAGTTGGCAAGAGATATTGCTCAACAAAGAATTAATTCTAGATTTAGTAAAGACAAAAAGCCAATCCTTAAGATTCCTCAACCACTAATCATGAAAGAAGGTGCAAAAATCATGAGCCTTTTAGATGGTAGTAGTAAAATGAGCAAAAGTGATCCAAACGAAAATAGCAGAATTGGCCTATTAGATAATCCAGATACAATCAGCAAAAAAATAAAAAAAGCCAAAACAGATCAACACTATGGCTTAGAATTTGGAAATCCAAAAAGGCCTGAATCAGATAACCTTTTAGGTATTTACTCAATGGTTACGAACCAATCCAAAGAAAAAATCAGGAAAGAATGCTCTGCTATGGGTTGGGGGAAATTCAAACCACTTCTAACTGATGCACTTATTTCTTCACTTGAGCCAATTCAAAAAAAATATAATGCTCTTATTCAAGACCGCTCAGAATTAAATAATGTCCTAAAAGAAGGCACAGAAAATGCAAAAATTCTTTCAGGAATTACATTACAAAGACTTAAGGAAGCTCTTGGTTTTCTAGAAACTACAAGTATCTAATGCCAATAATTACTCTCCCTGATGGAAGCCAGAAAAGATTCACAAAACCAGTAACAATTACTGAGATAGCAACTGCTATTGGCCCAGGTTTGGCCAAAGCTGCTCTTGCAGGGGAAGTAAATGGTAATTTAAGAGATACATCTATCCCAATAGATTTTGATGCAGATGTAAGGATCATTACTGCTAAAGATAAGGAAGGTATTAATATTATTCGCCATTCATTTGCCCACCTAGTTGGACATGCCGTAAAACAATTATATCCAACTTCAAAAATGGCAATAGGTCCAGTAATTGAAAATGGTTTTTACTACGATATAGCATATGAAAAGAATTTTACTCCAGATGATTTAAATAAGATTGAATCTAGGATTAACGAACTTATCAAACAAGATTATGATGTTAAAGTTGAAGTAGTTTCCAAACAAATTGCAAGAAAAACCTTTGAAGAGAGAAAAGAGCCTTATAAGTTACAGATTATCGATGAGATACCTGAAAAAGAAACAATAAAATTATATAAACATCAAGAATATATTGACATGTGTAGAGGGCCTCATGTTCCAAATACTTCTCATCTAAGATCTTTTTCACTGATGAAAGTATCAGGTGCTTATTGGAGAGGAAGTTCAGACAATGAAATGCTACAGAGGATATATGGAACAGCATGGGGTAGTCAAAAAGAACTAAAAAGATATATAGAAAAACTAGACGAAGCTGAGAAAAGAGATCACAGAAAGCTAGGGAAAAAGCTTAATCTATTTCATACTCAAGAAGAAGCTCCAGGGATGATTTTCTGGCACCCAAAGGGTTGGTCTATTTATCAAGTTCTTGAAAAGTATATACGTGATGTTCTTGTATTAAATGATTATCAAGAGATCAAAACTCCTCAAGCAGTAGATAGATCTCTATGGGAGAAATCTGGACATTGGGATAAATTTAAGGAAGACATGTTTACAACCACCTCAGAAAATAGAGAATATGCTATTAAACCAATGAATTGTCCTTGTCATATTCAAGTGTTTAATCAGGGTTTAAAAAGTTACAAAGACTTGCCAATAAGACTATCCGAATTTGGTTCATGCCATAGGAATGAACCATCAGGTGCACTTCATGGTCTAATGAGAGTTAGAAATTTTGTCCAAGATGATGCTCATATTTTCTGCACTGAAGATCAAATACAAGAAGAAGTTGCAAACTTCATTGACCTAGTTTTTCAAATTTACAAGTCATTTGGGTTTGATTCAATCATTATAAAACTATCAACAAGACCAGAAAAACGTGTAGGGAATGATTCAATATGGGATAAATCCGAAAAGGCTCTTGAGGAAGCATTGAATTTAAAGGGCCTCGATTGGGAATTTCTTCCTGGAGAAGGTGCCTTTTATGGACCAAAAATTGAATTTTCATTAAAAGACTGTCTCGATAGAGTATGGCAATGTGGAACCATTCAAGTTGATTTCTCAATGCCTGATAGGCTTGGAGCTAGCTATATAGCAGAAAACAGCCAAAGACAAGTCCCAGTAATGCTCCATAGAGCAATACTGGGCTCATTTGAAAGGTTTATTGGTATTTTAATTGAAGAATTTGAAGGGAAGTTTCCCCCGTGGTTAGCACCAATTCAGGTAGTAATTATTGGAATAACAGACAGGAATTCAGAAACCTGTATAAATCTATCAACCTCACTAATTAACAAAGGATTTAGAGCAATTTCAGACACAAGGAATGAGAAGGTAGGGTATAAAATTCGGGAACATACTCTTCAGCGTATACCTTATTTATTAATTATTGGGGACAAAGAGCAAGAATCTAAGACAGTCTCAGTAAGGACAATGGAAAGCAAAGACCTTGGAGTAATGACTCTGGCAAATTTTGAAAAATTGCTTAACGAAGCAATCAATCAGAAAGCTACTAAAAAAATTATCCAATAAAATGATTATTAAAATCGCAAATAGGTTCGATTAATTAAATTTATTATAGCAATGAATCTTTTAGCTGCTGATATAGGAGGCACAAAAACTCTGGTTGGTATTTATCAATTTGATGGAAAAATACGTCAATTACATAAAGAATTTTACACCTCTTCAAAGTGGGAAAGCTTCGAATCGATACTAAAAGATTTCTTTAAAAGATTACCTTCAAATATTTCATATCCAAAAAAAGGTTGCATTGGGGTAGCAGGTAATATTATTAATGACCATGTAAAAATAACTAATTTAAATTGGGAAATAACCCTTAATAGCTTGATATCGACTACAAAAGTAAATAATCTGTCAATAGCAAATGATTTCGCATGTCTTATTTATGCAATACAATTTCTAGAAAGACATCAATATGAAATCATTCAATCACCTGGGAATAAAAATAATAATCAAAATAATATAATATCAATTATTGGAGCTGGAACTGGCCTTGGTATTGCTAGGGGTATCGTCGAAAAAAATGAAATAAAAGCTCTATCTAGTGAAGGAGGGCATAAAGAATTTGCACCTAGAAATCTAAGAGAATGGGAACTATCTCAATGGTTAAAGATTGACATGAAATTAAAAAGATTATCAGTTGAAAGGGTAATTAGTGGATCAGGCCTTACAAATATTGCTCGGTGGAGACTTTCAAAAGAAGATACTGGTTCCCATGATCTATTACAACTAATCAATGAAAGGAAACTAGAATTCAGCTTTGAAAAAAGTAGTTCGCAAATTATTTGTGATGCTGCAGAAGCAGGAGATCCATTAATGAAGGAAGTAGTAGACATGTGGCTAAGTGCCTATGGGTCCTTTGCTGGCGATTTAGCACTCCATGAACTTTGCTCAGCTGGCCTATGGATTGGTGGAGGTACTGCAATCAAACATTTAGAAAATCTTCGTTCAGGAATATTCCTAAAAGCACTCAGAAACAAAGGTCGTTTCTCAAACTATCTTGAAAAATTACCAATAATGGCCCTCATTGATCCAGAATCAGGATTATTTGGTGCTGCATGTAAAGCGCATCTTATGGTCGATTAAATGCCAAACTTCCATGAATAATTAAAAAATAATGATTAAGCCGCCCATAGGCAAAAAAGTTTTGGTTGAAGTCCCATCGACAACTGCAAACCTAGGACCAGGTTTTGACTGTCTAGGCGCAGCATTAGGACTAACAAACCATTTCTCGATAATGAGAATAGAAGGAGCTAGTGAAAGATTTGAATTAATAATGGAAAGTACAGAGGGGAATCATCTAAGAGGTGGGCCAGAGAATTTGTTTTACCGTGCTGCTCAAAGAGTTTGGCAAACAGCTGCGGTAGAACCCTTTGCATTAGAAGCAAGAGTAAAACTAGCTGTCCCTCCAGCACGGGGGTTAGGTAGCAGTGCAACTGCAATAGTTGCAGGCCTTGTAGGTGCAAATGCCCTAATCAATGACCCTTTAAGCAAGGAAAAACTTCTTGAACTTGCCATTGATATAGAAGGCCACCCAGACAATGTTGTCCCCTCTCTACTTGGTGGCTTATGTTTTACAGCAAAAGCAGCATCCCAAAGGTGGAGAGTTGTAAAATGTGATTGGGAAAAAACAATAAAAGCTGTGGTAGCAATTCCTTCCTTGAGATTAAGCACTAGCGAAGCAAGACGTGTAATGCCCAAGACAGTACCTATATCTGATGCAGTAATGAATCTTGGCTCTCTAACTCTATTACTTCACGGTCTAAGAACCGGCAGAGAAGACTTGATTACAGATGGAATGCACGATCGACTACATGAACCCTATAGATGGAAATTAATAAAAGGTGGTCCTCAAGTTTGCCAAGCTGCTATTTCAGAAGGAGCATTCGGTTGTGCAATAAGTGGAGCAGGACCAAGTATCCTTGCCTTATGCAAAGAAGATAATGGCAAGGCCATTAGCCAGGCTATGGTTAGAGCTTGGGAGAGCGAAGGTGTCGCAAGTCGAGCGCCTTTGCTTAGTCTTCAGACAACTGGCTCAACCTGGTCTCTTGGCTAGCGGTAAGTAATTCTACTTACCAAACTGCACAAAAACTGATAAAGTTCATTTTCAATCTTTCTGGATTATGGACGCAAATCTACTTACATCAACAGCGTCCACCGCAAACTTTCCTTGGCTTTCATTAATAGTTCTTCTTCCTTCTGTTGGTGTACTAGTTCTTCAACTTCTACCCCAGGACTCTGAAGATAGTTTCGTAGCTTTCCGTAACTGTGCAATAGGTTTCTTAGGAGCTGACTTTTTAATAATCTTTTTCGTTCTTAGCAAATTCTTTAACAATAAAGAAAGTGGGCTTCAGTTAATTGAACGAATTAGTTGGTTGCCATCAATAGGCCTTGAATGGTCTCTTGGAGTAGATGGAATATCAGCACCACTTGTTGCATTAAGCGGGTTAATCACACTTCTAGCTGCAACGGCAAGTTGGCAAATTACAAATAAACCAAAACTATATTTCTCTCTATTATTAATCCAAGCTTCTGCTCAATGTTTAGTATTCCTATCTCAAGATTTTTTGCTTTTCTTCCTTGCTTGGGAGTTAGAACTTGTACCTGTATACCTGCTAATTGCAATTTGGGGTGGAAAAAAAAGATTATATGCAGCAACTAAATTCATACTCTACACAGCACTTGCCTCCCTTTTAATTCTTATTAGCGGACTTGCATTAGCTTTATCAGGCAACGAATTTTCTTTAAATCTAACCGAGCTAACGACAAGGTCCCCTTCTGGCACTTTTGGCTTACTTTGTTACTTAGGTTTCTTAATTGGCTTTGGAGTAAAGTTACCTATTTTCCCTCTCCATACTTGGCTTCCTGATGCTCATGGAGAGGCAAATGCACCAGTATCAATGCTTCTTGCAGGAATACTTTTGAAAATGGGTGGATATGCTCTTATAAGGTTTAATGTACAGATGTTCCCTGAAAGTCATATCCAATTAGCACCAGCCTTAATAATAATAGGAATAGTTAATATCATCTATGGAGCACTAAATGCATTTGCCCAAGACAATGTAAAACGTAGAATTGCATGTAGTTCAGTAAGTCATATGGGTTTTGTTTTAGTTGGTATAGGGGCAATAAATACGCTTGGAATAAATGGAGCGATGCTTCAAATGATTAGTCATGGCTTAATTGCAGCTGCAATGTTTTTTGTCACTGGTTCATTTTATGAACGAACTAATACACTCTCAATCCCCAACATGGGAGGACTTGCAAAAGCTCTTCCTATAACATTCGCGCTTTTTCTAACAAGTTCTTTGGCCTCTCTAGCACTACCAGGAATGAGTGGTTTTGTTAGTGAGATAACAATCTTTCTTGGAGTAACAAGTCAAGAAGTATTCACATCCTCCTTTAGATCTATTTCAGTCTTAATTGCTGCTGTTGGTCTAGTTCTCACACCAATATACTTATTATCAATGTGTAGAAGAGTTTTCTTTGGTCCTAGGATACCCGCATTAGCAATGGTTGAAGAAATGAGTTCAAGGGAGCTTTTTATATCATTAAGTCTCTTGGCACCAACTTTATTAATAGGCTTCTGGCCTAGAATTGCTACTGATATATTTGAAAGTTCTAGCAATGCAATTGCTAATAATCTTGCTATTCATAAGCTCCTTGCCCTTGTACAAATAATCCCATTAAATTAAATGAAAAATCATAAGAACATCTCACCTTTATTAATAGGTGAAGGACTCCCAGATTTTAAAAAGATTACATACCAAGAAGTAGAAAAATCAATTCCCATTTTACTAACTCAACTCAATGATGACTTTACGCTATTAGAGGCTGACCTAAATAGTAAATTAATTGCCGAGGAGGTACTTAAATGGGAGCAAGTAATAATGCCGCTATACAAAATTGAAGAACGTCTTCGTTGGAGTTGGGGTACAGTTTCTCATTTAAATGGAGTATCAAATTCATCAGAATTACGTCAGGCATATGCTTCCCAGCAACCAGAAATAGTTCGTTTCTCTAATCGGCTAGGTCAAAGCAACATACTTTTCAAGGCTCTTTCTACTATTTCAGAGGAAAGTGAAAGCACCTTAGATAAGTCACAAAAAAGAATTCTTCAATCAGAGCTCCTCTCAATGAAAACAAGAGGCGTTGGTCTAGAAGGAGACATTAAAAAACAATTTAATGAAAACAGCGTTCACTTAGCTGAATTATCTACTTTATTTAGTAATAACTTGTTGGATGCTACAAATGAATGGAAGCTTCTTTTAACTAAACATGAAGAAGTTGAAGGGCTGCCAAAAAGAAATCTTATAGCAATGGCACAAGCAGCTAAGGATTATAAATCTTCTAAGCTGAAAGATATTGTCACTTCAACTCCCGAAAGTGGTCCATGGCTACTTGGTTTAGACATTCCAACATATATACCATTTATGACATATGCTAAGAATCGCTCATTGCGTGAGACTCTCTACAAAGCATTTATAAGTCGAGCTAGTACTGGCAAACTAAGCAATGAGAAAGTGATAAATGATATTCTTGTTCTTAGAAAAGAACAAGCATTATTACTTGGATATAAAAATTGGGCTCAAGTAAGTCTTGCCAGCAAAATGGCTGAAGATGTTTTGCAAGTTGAAAACCTACTTGAAGAACTCAGAGAGGCTGCAATATGCTCAGCGACTAATGAGTTGGAAAGACTGCAAGATTTTGCAAACAAAAATGCTGGCATGAATTTTAACAAGCTCGCTCCATGGGATATAAGCTACTGGGCAGAAAAGCTAAGAGAAAATCTATTTGATCTAAACCAAGAAGCTCTTAGAGCCTGGTTCCCTCTCTCACAAGTACTAGATGGCTTGTTTAAATTATGCGAAAGGCTTTTTGGAATTTACATTAAGCCAAATGAAAACACATATCCTGTCTGGCATGAAGATGTTCAACTATTTAATATTTTTAACAGTGATGGTTCTCAGATCGCCTCTTTTTACTTAGACCCCTATTCAAGGCCTTCTAGCAAAAAAGGGGGGGCTTGGATGGATGAATGCTTAACGAAAGTTACTAAAGACAATGGAGAGAATGTGTTACCCGTAGCATATTTGATTTGCAATCAGACACCTCCAACTGCTGATACGCCGAGTCTTATGAGCTTTGACGAAGTTAAAACACTTTTCCATGAATTTGGCCATGGTTTACAACATATGCTTACTAGTGTTGAGTATCCTCAAGCTGCTGGCATAAACAATATTGAATGGGATGCAGTTGAGCTACCTAG
This sequence comes from Prochlorococcus sp. AG-363-B11, assembly GCA_003278425.1. Classification (GTDB taxonomy): domain Bacteria; phylum Cyanobacteriota; class Cyanobacteriia; order PCC-6307; family Cyanobiaceae; genus Prochlorococcus_E. The sequence continues at coordinate 90,512 of QCFE01000005.1, forward strand.
TCAATTTATGGAGAATTGGTGCCTAGACAAAGTAACTTTGATAGATATAGCAAAACACTGGAAAACAAAAGAATCATTACCTTATAGTGAAGTTCTAAAATTGCGAAAGAATCAAACCTTCAACTCAGGTCTTAACACACTTAGACAGATTCATTTTGCTTTGACAGACATAAAACTTCATAGCTTATGGGATAGTGATATGGGCATAAACCCTGATGAACTAAGAAGAGATGTTGCTAAAACTACGTGTGTAATACCTCCCATTCCTGAAGATAAATTTCTATGCAGTTTTAGTCACATATTTGCTGGAGGATACTCAGCTGGTTACTATTCATATAAATGGGCTGAAGTTTTAAGTGCAGATGCTTTCTCATCTTTTGAAGAAGTTGGATTAGAAAATGAGATACAAATTAAAGCAATTGGGAAACATTTCAGAGAGACAATCCTTAGCCTAGGTGGCAGTAGAGATCCAGCTGAAGTATTTAAATTATTTAAGGGGAGACCAGCAACAACAGAAGCATTAATAAGACACTCTGGACTAAATATTCGATCTTCCTAAAACGTCATTAGCTATTAAATTTATTGCTTTAAAATTTTTTATCAAGCTTTTATGAGTAAAAACTGGTACTGATACTGAGGGTCCAATAGGCAAAATAGATCTAAAGCCAGGGAAAACCATCAAGTCCCAGTAACTAAAGTAGCTTCTACATCTGACTTCATATAGGTAATTTGGAAAACTATTTAAAGATCTGAGAAAAGTACTCCCAATTTTCATCTCTGCTATTCCAGGGAATAAATGATAAGGAACTAACTGTGCTGTCAGAGTACCTTTATGGGGGCTAGCAACACTAAAAAAACGAATAGTTCTTTGATACCCGAACATCTCTTGCAACCAAACCCTGGCAATCAACCCACCCATAGAGAAACCTAGTAAGTCTATTGGAGTATCAGAACCAAAACGAGCAACAATCTGTTCATCAAGGTTAATAGCTAATGATCTAATATTCTTTCTACCAAAAGAATGAGGAAGAAAAGGTGCAAGTACCATAGATGGAGGTTGATCCAATCTAGATAAAAAACGGTTAAAGATAAGTGGGCTATTCCATAGTCCATGTATTAAAACCAATGGCCTAATAAGATTTCCCACAGTAGTTATAGTAAGGGTATATTTCTACTTCTTTTAATTGAAACGCTCCCACTAAAACCATCGATAGGCGGATTACACTTTTTCAAGAAGATTTCAATAGGTACAACTCCATACAAAGCTTCAAGTTTTTCAAGAATGAGCTCACTAAAATGCTCAATAGTTAAGCAATTAATATCCAACGAAAGTTGCTGGATGCTTTTAACAGCAAGGCTGTAGTCAGCTGTTTTAGAGAGGTCGTCTTCTAATGCAGCACTTTCTAAATCAATCCAAATAATAAAATCTAAAAGAAAAGGTTGGCCTAGCAAACGTTCTTTAGGTAATACCCCAACATGTGACCAAAGGTTAATGCTTTGTACGTGAATAGAACTAAGCTTTTGGGAATTGGTCATATTCATATATCCTTATGCATGAAAGACCTTACCCCAGAAGCAAAATCGGCGGCCACATGTCCGTGACCTTCTAAGTAATACCGATAAGTCACTAATCCATCCAAGCCGACAGGTCCCCTTGGTGGCAAAGTCTGAGTACTTATGCCAACCTCTGCGCCAAAGCCATAACGGAACCCATCAGCAAACCTTGTTGAACAATTGTGATACACACCAGAACTATCGACTGAACGAAGAAACCTCTGCGCCGAACTCTTATTTCTTGTTGCAATTGCATCAGTATGCCTAGACCCATAACGACGTATGTGATCTATTGCTTCATCAAGACTTTCAACAACCTTTACAGAAAGTTTTAAGTCAAGATATTCAGTAGACCAATCTGATTCTACTGCGCGGGTAGTAATACCATAAGCTTGAGATAACTCATCTCCCAAAAGAGTAACATTTAAGTTCTTAAAAGCTGGTATAGCCCTTTCAAGAAAGGATGCGGCTATTTCCTTATGCAAAAGAAGTGTCTCTATTGAATTACAAGCTGCTGGATATTGGCACTTACTATCTATAGAAATAGCCAATGCTTCTGACAAGTCGACCTCTGAATCTATATAGAGATGACATATACCATCAGCATGGCCTAAAACAGGTATTCGAGTGTTGTCCTG
>QCFE01000006.1 GCA_003278425.1 Prochlorococcus sp. AG-363-B11
TTTCTATCTCTTTAGAGCTTGTTTTTTTTAGGATTTTAAAATTACTTAATGGCTCTTCAGTAGATAATATGGGTATCTTTACTGACCATTCTTCTGGCCTTTCTAATTCTGGTGATTTTAAAATAGATAGGAATTGTTTGGCTTGTTGTCGTATTCCATCATTCTTATGCTTTAAAAGTATTTCACAAATAGATATGGCTTGTTGGTTCTTCCCTTGTCCTATCAGCGCTGTAATCATTAGGGTTCCAATATAACTATCATTGCTTTTAAGTAGAGAACTACCTTCTAAAAGCAATTCTAAAGCTGATAAACATTCCTTGTAAGCACCCTTAGAAAGAGCAAGCTCGGCTAGTTTGAGAGTCGCTTCCCGACTCATTTCTTTACCCCCTGCTAACAATCATTGTGCCTATGCCTTTATCTGTAAATATTTCCAGAAGTAATGCATGTGAAATTCGACCGTCGACAATATGTGCAGCGGAAACACCTTGCGCTAATGCTCTTATACAGCACTCTGTTTTAGGCTTCATGCCACCATGAACTGTACCTTCTTCAATAAGGCTTCGTGCTTCCTGAAGCCTTATTTTTTGAATAAGTGATGAAGGATCTTTTTCGTCTTGAAGGATACCCAATGTATCCGTTAAAAGAATTAATTTTTCTGCACCAATAGCTGCTGCAATTTCTCCAGCTACTGTATCTGCGTTGATGTTATAACTTGTACCATCAGTTGAAGGTGCAACGCTTGATATTACTGGAATATAACCTTTGCTAAGCAGAGGTTCAATTACATCGGGGTTTATTCGAGCAACTTCGCCAACTAACCCGTGACGACCGTCGCCCCAAGGGCGGGCTTCAATTAATCCTCCATCGATTCCAGAGAGCCCGACAGAGGGCGAACCGAGCTGGTTGATCCCATTGACTATTTGTTTGTTAACTCTTCCAATAAGAACCATTTGCACTACATCCATGGTTGCTGAATCTGTGACCCTCAAGCCATCTTGGAATTTACTAGTAATCTGAAGTTTAGATAACCATTGATTTATTTCTGGCCCCCCACCATGGACAACAACTGGTTGTGCTCCAACGCATGAAAGTAATGCAATATCACGAAAAACTGCTTCTTTAAGACTCTCCTTAGACATTGCTGAACCGCCATATTTAATAACAATTCGACGCCCTGAAAATTTTTGAATATATGGAAGAGCTTCGCTAAGAACAGAAACTCTTATAGCATCATTATTGACATGATTAATAGAGTCGGAATTGCCTTTCTCTGACTGGTAATTATTCGATACCATCTTTTTTATTTTCAGAAGTTTTTGTTTTAGGAAGAAGTTCTAGTTTAAGTTCCTTTGGACTAATTGAAGTTATCTCTGCTGTTAAACCCTTTGCAAAGAATCTACCTAGTCGGTCCTTTTGTGACTCCCATTTTTCTAATGGGACTCCGCAAAAATCAAATTTCATGCTGACGCCATAATTCTCAGCAATTTCTATTAATTCAATCTCTTTAAGCTTTGGCGGATTAGCATCGTTCCAAAGCTTTAAAGCTTGAAGAGATGTTTCCAAGTGGGCTCTTTGCCCATATCTGTGTCTAGTGACATCGGCTATAAGGTCTGCAAGTTCTTTGGGCCCTTTGCTTTTTAGTTTGCTGATATCAGATGCTGATATTGAATTATTGGCAGGATCTAATTCTGAGTTTTTTAAGGCTAGACCAATTAGCAGAATCGGAACTCCATAAAAAAATGTAGGAACACTTAAATTTGTTGCGTCATTAAAATAAGAAATAAGACCTGTTACAGCAAGAACACCTCCTGCTATGGAAATTAGACTGGCTGGGGACAATTGTTTTTTCATGTTTTCAATTTTGGCTTTCTAGACCTTAAATTTTTGTATGGAGAAACTTTCATGGCTTCATTAGATAAAAAATCTATTGATCTGCAAAAGCTAATTACTCTGTTGAATGAAGATAGGGCTTTGATTCTAGAGAAGATTGACCAGGGTTATTGGCCAGAACTCAGGAATGATCTAGCTTCATTGGAAAGGGATCTGGGACGCTTTTTGACATTGGCTTCTGAAAAGTTGGTAGATTAACAAGCTATTGAACAGGCCTTAGAAAGGTATGTCGTCAGTATCTGGGATAAGAGGAGAACTATCCCATGTAACAGAATCCTCATTTTTCTTCATATTATCAGGACCCTTGGAATCTGATGGGACAACTGATGAAGTGGAAGATTGAGCTTGTAAATTGCTTAATACTTGGCTTGAGGAGATGTTTTCTCCAGGAGAAGAGTGAATTTTAGAGAGAGTTAATTCTGCCTTCTTTTCTTTGCTGCCATCTTGCCTTGGCAGTGTGTTCATTTTTATGCGTCCTTCTAAGACAAGTCTTTGCCCAACTTGAACTTTCCCCTGTAGCTCTTGAGCTAGGTTTCCCCAACCTACTACTTTTATTAAACCTGGAGGGTCATCTGCGCGAAGACCATCAAACACTACATCCATTTCTGCTATAGCAGTTTGATTGTCTTGGGTGTAGCGAATTGTAGGTGCTACTTTGACGGTGACTTCAAGTAAGCAGTGATTCATTTTCTTTCAAGCAGTGAGAGCTATCTTGATGCACATGAGAAGAAATTGCCACCGTCATTTATGGTTATTATCTGGAACCGGAGATGGAGCACCTCTAGCTGATGCATTAGTAAAACGAGGTTGGAAGGTTAGCGTAAGTGTTGTTTCTTTCCAAGCTTCATTGAAATATTCTCATCTTCCCTTGGCATCTCTATGGGTGGGAGCCTTGGAAGGTGTGGAGGATATCCAGAGTGTTATAGAAAATGCTCGTTCATCGCATGGTGGATTTGAATGGATAATTGACGCCACTCATCCTTTTGCTGAGATAATAAGTTCTAATCTCAAGATAGTTTGCAATCAATTAGCGCAACCTCTGATCCGTTTTGATCGCGGTGGGGAAACTTTTTCAGAAGCGTCTTTGATTAAAACCCACCAAGATCTTTTAAAACATGACTTGAGTGGACAAAAAATTCTTTTTGCTATTGGATCGAGATTTTTATCTGAAGCGGTAGATTGTGGACGTAGATCAGGTGCAATTGTTTTTGCAAGAGTTATGCCAACGGTTGAAGGGATTAGACAAGCCTTGTCTTGTCATATTCCTCCTGGACATTTAGCAATAGTAAGACCTTTGCATGATAAGTCTTATGGTTATATTGAAGCAGCCCTATGCAGACAGTGGGGTATAACAGCTGTTGTCGCCAGGGAGTCTGGAGGTGTTACTCAAAAACTTTGGGAAAATATTGCTCGAGAACATGGGATTGATTTATTTCTAATAACTCGCCCAGAATTAATTGATGATGTTTGTGTGGCAAATAGTTATGAGGAGTTAATTGATAAACTATAACTTAATCTTCAAATTATGATATCTTAAAATTTCTATGATCGTATTTTTATAGTTTGATGCCTTTAGATTTTATTGATGATAACCTTGCTTTGGTGATTACCACAGAAAGTGATTGCAATAAGGCTCGAAAATTGGCAAATTATATTATAAAAATGAAGTTATCAAAATGTGTAAGCCTTAGCAACATTGATTCTATTTATCATTGGGAAAATAATATTGAAGAGGCCAAAGAAGTTCAACTAACAATAAAGACTAGCCTTGAATTGTTAGATGAATTGATTAAAGCTTTAAAGAATAAGCATAGTTATGAAATACCTCAAATAATTTGTTTAAGGGCTTCTTCTAGTAAAGAATATAAAGAATGGCTGAGTCAGCCTATTTAGGCCTTTACAGTTATTAACTATTATTTATTAGTTGGGCAAGGTTAGCGTTTGATCTTGATCCAAGCTGAGTAACAATATGTCCAGCACAAATTGAACCAAACTTGCCACATGTTAATAAATCTTTTGAATTAATATAGCCATGAAGGAACCCACTTGCATATAAATCCCCTGCCCCAGTTGTATCAATTACCTCGCCGAAGCTGTAGGAATTAATTAAATATTCATTTCCTTCTGAGATGATTAGTGAGCCTTTTGCACCTCTAGTTAAAACTGCAATTTGACATTTCTGCTTAATGTTATCTACTGCAGAATCGAAATCAGATGATTCATAAAGTGCAGTTATTTCATTCTCATTTGCAAATAAAATGTCTACATAGTTTTCTAATAAATCTTTAAAACTTTCTCTATTTCTTTCAATACAAAATATATCTGATAAAGAAAGTGCCACCTTGACACCATTATCTCTACATTCTATCGCAGCAGATTTAAAAGCAACCTTTGCAGCCTCTAAATCCCATAAATAACCTTCTAAATATAAAACTTTTGCCTTGGTTAATATCGAAAAGTCTATATCATTTTGTTCCAGTAAAATAGAACACCCAAGATAAGTACACATTGTCCTTTCTGCATCCGGCGTCACATAAATAAGACATCTTCCTGTCGAAGGCCCTTGCTTAAGAAGTGGTGTGTAAAAACCTGCCCCAGTTTGAGAAATATCATTTCTAAAGATTCTTCCAAGAGTATCTTCTTTAACACGCCCTATGAAATTTGCAGAGCTGCCTAAGTTTAACAAACCTGCAGCAGTATTTGCAGCAGAACCACCTGATGTTTCTAAGGCTGCTGTACAACTTTGGTAAAGCTCTTTTGCTTTATCTTCATCTATTAAAGTCATGCTCCCTTTCTGAAGAGAATTTTTTATTAAAAAGCTATCATCAACATTAATAAGTACATCAACTATTGCATTGCCAATAGCGACTACATCAAAATTCTTTGCATTCATTTTAATTACTTTAAAGATTTAAGTTAATAAGTTAAGAACTGAGGAGTGCTCTTTTCGGACCATGAATAGGGTCTTCCACAACAATAGTTTGATCTCTGCTTGCTCCCAGGGAAACAATAGCTATAGGGACTTCCATTAATTCAGCTAGCAGCCTTAGATATGCCATTGCAGCTTTTGGTAGGTCTTCTAGTTTCCTGCAATGTTCTGTTGAAGATTGCCATCCAGGTATTGTTGTGAAAATTGGAGAACATTTACTAAAATCATCTGCATTACTAGGAAAATAATCAATTTTTTGTCCATTGAGCTCGTAGGAAGTACAAACTTTGATTTCTTCCAGTTCATCAAGTACATCTAATTTTGTAATTGCTAAGCAATCAAGACCATTGACTTGTACGGCATATTTACCGATCACTCCATCAAACCATCCACATCTTCTTCTGCGACCAGTTGTTGTTCCATATTCACCTCCTCTAGAGCACAATTGATCATTGACATTTCCTTGGAGTTCAGTAGGGAAAGGACCTTCGCCTACACGAGTTGTATAGGCCTTGGCGACCCCTATTACTCTGTCAATGAGAGTGGGGCCGACTCCAGCCCCAATGCAAGCTCCTCCTGATACAGGGTTTGATGAGGTCACAAAAGGATATGTTCCGTGGTCAAGATCTAAAAGAGTCCCTTGAGCACCCTCAAAAAGGATGTTCTTTTTATTTCTTGATGCTTGATGAATGATTCTCGTGCAATCAACAATATGAGGCTCAAGCTGTTTTCCATAGGTTAGATATTCTCTAATAATGTTTTCTTCATTAAGAGCCTCTTGGCCATAAATTTTGCTGAGCAGCTCATTTTTTTCAGCGAGAGGCACTTCTAGGCATTCCCTTAGTTTCTTTTCATCTAACAAATCTATTATTCTTATTCCACTTCTTTGAGCTTTATCTGCATAAGTAGGGCCAATTCCTCGCCCAGTTGTCCCTATTTTCTTAAGTCCTCTTCGTTCCTCCATAGCTTTATCAATTAATCGGTGATACGGCATAGTCACATGAGCTGTTGAGGAAAGCTGTAGTCCAGAAATATCAATAGAATTTTCGTTTAGCATTTCTATTTCCTTTAGCATTACTTTTGGATCAACGACTGTCCCTGAACCAATCAGACAAATAGTTTCTGGATAAAGTATCCCTGAAGGAATTAGATGAAGTTTAAGTACTTTCTTATCTACAACAATTGTGTGACCAGCATTAACTCCACCTTGATACCTCACTACTACATCAGCAGAACGACTTAATAGATCGGTGATTTTACCCTTCCCTTCATCACCCCATTGAGCACCTATGACGACAACGTTTGCCAATGAAACTGCGGTACGAAACCGCTTAAATCACGAGTTTACAACAATCTCAGATTTCTTTGGCTAAGTCAAACAAATCAATCAAAAGTTATATTTAAATTTCTTTTGCAACGACTTTTTCTGCTCTGGTGAGCTCTTTATTCAAACGATCCTTTAGTTTCTCTGGTAAAGGTCTATTTGCAAAGGTTTTATAGTGTCCTGCCATTGCATTAAGAGCAGTTTGCATAGTAGTAAAGGATGTTGAACCGTTTACTTGCGGACGATTCCTATATCTAGAGATATAGGCAGTAATAAGCCCTAGAGCCTCTTCCTTGGAATCTGACATGTTTTCATCGTCATCTGCTAAAGCGATAGTTGCTTTGAGACTTTGTGCTACTGATACGGTGTCTTTTACAAAGTCTCCAGACATTGATGCTTTGGCTGCTAATAGCTCTTGACCAAAAGGGTGAAAAATTAGAAGTATTCCTAGACAGATTGATAAAGAAGCTTTGATTAATTTTTTGAAGAATTGATGGAAGTCCCAGGCCATTTTTTGTTCGTAATTAAATTGACTCTAGAAGAATTAATGCAAAAGTGATTTTTTGTAGTTAGATATTTCTGAGATTAGCTCTTTTATAGCTTCGTTGGAATCAAGTAATTTTGGATCTTTTCTTGTCCGATGGACAAGCTCTACTTTTCTTGAAGAGGATTCTCTGCCAGCAATTACTTTCCAAGGAATGCCTATTAAATCTGCATCTTTGAACTTAACGCCAGCTCTTTCTTCCCTATCATCTATAAGAACATCAACACCTTTATCTTTTAAATCTAAATAAACTTCGTTAGCAAGCTTGTATTGGACTTCGTCTTTCATATTAGCTACAACAACAATTACTTCAAATGGTGCAATTGATAATGGCCATATTATTCCATTCTTATCATGATTTTGTTCTATAGCAGCTTGGGCAAGTCTAGAAATACCTATTCCATAGCAACCCATCCAAAAAGGCTCTTTTTTTCCTGATTCATTAGTGAAACTTGCTTCTAGTGATGAAGAATATTTGCGCCCTAATTGAAATATATGTCCTATCTCAATACCTCTTTTTGCAATAAGTTTTTGGTTTTTATCATGGAGAGAGCTGTCTCCAGGAATTGCTTTCCTTATGTCTACAACTTCTGGAGACTCTCCAAGAGATGACCAGGTTGCATAAATCTTATGATAATCAACAACATTTGCTCCACATACGAATGACTCTAAATTTGCAGCAGTGTGATCTGCAAATCTAATAAACTTATTTTCCCATTCAATAGATTGCTTTAGATAAGAGTCTTCAAGATCAGGACCAATATATCCAAATGGTATATTATTGATACCTTGTTCCTTTAGATCTTTAATTGATAAGGCAGATAGTTTTATTACGTTTGAGTTTATATGCTTGCTAATTACATTTGTAAGCTTTACTTCATTTATGTCCTGGTCACCTCTAATGCTTATTAGGATAGGTTGAGATAAACTATTATCTAATTTAGCTAATAATAGAATAACTTTTATTACTTGATCAGGAGAAAAGTTTTGCTCAAGACAGAGTTCTTTTATTGTCATCTGACTTTTTGTTTCTATTAATTTAGGCTTACCTTTCTTTAAAATATTTGCTGATGGAGGATGAGATGAAGCCTTTTCTTGATTTGCTGCATACTTTTTATCAGGGCTTAATAAAATTAAGTCTTCGCCTGCATTTGCAGTAACCATAAACTCTCTTGACTCGGCTCCTCCTATTGCCCCACTATCAGCATCCACAGCAACTGTTTCAATGCCACACCTTTTAAAAATCCTTTCATAGGCATCATTCATTTCTGTATAAGTGTATTTAAGGTTTTGTTCATTTGCATGAAATGAATATGCATCTTTCATGATGAATTCTCTACTTCTCATTAATCCAAACCTTGGCCTAATTTCATCTCTAAACTTGGTCTGTATTTGATATAAATTTACAGGTAATTGCTTATAGGATTGAAGAATTTCTCCTGCTATCTTTGTAATCACCTCTTCATGAGTAGGAGCTAGACCAAATTCTCTTTCCTGCCTGTCAATTAGATTGAACATGATTCCTTCTCCTGCTGTATAACCATCCCATCTACCACTTTGTTTCCAGATTTCTGCTGGGTGGAGTTGCGGCAATAAAGTCTCTAAGCAACCCTTAGCATTCAGTTCCTCTTGAACAATAAAAGTAATTTTTTTTATAACTTTCCAAAGCAAAGGCATATATGCATATATGCCTGACGTGACACGCTTTATAAAACCCCCTCTTAGCAATAACTGATGAGAAATTACCTCGGCGTCCGCTGGTGCATCCCGCAGCGTCACCAGCATCAAGCGGGAGACGCGCATAAAACTTTCTCCATAGATTGATTCCTAACAATAATAGACTCTCGAACATGCCAATTGCATAAGTGTCTTAGTAAGCTAATTGTATATAGAACTCTCTTGTCACATCTGCTAATTTCTGACAAGTTTGCGCCTGCAGTAAAAAGATGTTTAATGTGTCGGCGTTAAATTCTTCTCTTTATGAATCATCTTCGGAACAACCTATAGCAGAAGATGATGCTTCAACTGCAAGCCAGGATTCTTTAGTAGGAATTGATGATGTACAAAAATCTTTGAATAGGTCTAGAGCCTCTGTATATAGATATACAAATACCGACCCTAGAAATTTAAACCCTCCATTTAACCCAAGGAAGCTAAATCCTGAATTTAGGAGCGATCAGAAAGACCCGTTACTCTTTCACTCCAATGAAGTAGCTAGGTTTGCAAAGGATATTCTTAGAATTAAAGAGGTAACTGTTGAAGTACTTAATTCACCATCGACAGCAACACAAAACCTTTTAGTTTCTATCCATGAAGAGTTGAAGCTTATAAGATTACATCTTGATCGAATGAATAAGAAAGAGGAAGAAACAACTACTAAGACAGAAGTTCATAACAGATCAGTTGCTTGATTATCCATGTAAAAAATATTTAAACTCATTTATATAGTTTGTCTAAAGATATTTTATTTTTTCTTTGAAGAAGCAATATTACTTGGTTATGTTTGCTTTGTTCTTAATAATAAGATCATTCTATTTAGAATTTTATCAAATCTGGTTAGAGTAATGAAGTGGATGACTGCGCTAACACTTTATAACTTTCAACTGAATTCATTAGGTATAGAATTCTAAAGGTATTTATTATTGTGCTGTATCTTTTATTAATACCAGCTTGATTTAACAGTCGATTGATCTCCCTATCGTTATAGCTAATGGATTTACGCTCTATCTCACCATCACCCTCTCCTGGCCTGGTAAACCTAGTAGTTGAAATACCTGCTGGAAGTAGAAATAAGTATGAATATTGTGGAGAAGCTGGGTTAATGGCCCTTGATAGAGTCCTGCATTCATCAGTTCGATACCCTTTTGATTATGGTTTTGTCCCAAATACTCTTGCAGAAGATGGAGCTCCTTTAGATGCCATGGTAATTATGCAAGAACCTACCTTTGCAGGTTGTTTAATAAAAGCTAGGCCTATAGGTGTTTTAGATATGCATGACTCTGGAGCTTATGATGGGAAGTTGCTATGCGTTCCTGTTGCTGACCCTAGGCAAAAAGGTATTACAAGTATTCGTCAAATTGCTCCTAATCAACTTGAAGATGTAGCAGAATTCTTTAGGACGTATAAAAGCCTTGAAGGTAGGGTGGTTATTATTGACGGATGGCGTGATTTTGAAGTTGTTGATGAGTTGCTTTTAACTTGTATTAAGGCAACTGAGCTATTATAACCACTTTAGTATGCTTATATGTAATTATTTACATGAGACCTTGGTAATTTAAATTATGCAATCCCCTGTAAAAATTTTTAGTTATAGCTCCTGTGGTACTTGCATAAAAGCTATTAATTGGCTTAAAGAAAATAACATTAACTATCAATTAATAGATATAATTAACAGCCCACCTTCAAGGCAAGTGTTTTTAGATGCTGTTAATCAACTTGGTGATAGAAAGTATCTTCTCAATACCAGTGGCAAAAGCTATCGAAATATAGGGTCAAGCATTATCAAAAAGATGAGTGATGAAGATGTGATTAATTTATTACTATCAGACAGTAAATTAATTAAACGCCCTCTTCTTTTGCATTCTAATGGAAAGATACTAGTTGGTTTTAAAAAGGGTTCTTGGGAGGATCTTTTTCTGAGTTGAAATTTAAATTATCTAATTCTGCAATTATTTCACTTATACCAGCTTGATTCTTAAATTCATTAAGACTTGATAACTTCAATCCTTCCAATATTGAAACTAAAAGCAATTGACTCTCTTTAACCTTTGAATCGCTTTCTAATGCCTTCGCTAATTCTTCCCAGAACTTATCAATAGTTTTTGTACTTAGAATTTCGAGCTCTAAATCTTTCTTGGCAATTTGATCACCGGCATTTTTAGATAATCCTAATAGTGTATCAATCATGCTAGAGGCTAACTGATAACTTATAGCAGACTCTGCTTTTTCTATGGGCAAGTTTTTTTTTAAAACCTTTGGCAAAGAATTAATCTGAATATTTTTCTGGAGTGCATACTCAAAAAGTTCGATAAGCTGACTCCTCATATTTGGTCCAATCCTTCTAAGTATTAATGGGAGCCATATTCGAATGAATTCTGATAGCTCTGAGCTTTCTTTACTATTTATTGACTCGTAACTACATAGGCCTTTTACCTTCTGTGGGAGAACAGGTGATTTCACAATACTTTGTATTGAGTCAATAGCTTTTATGGTTAGAACTTCAAAAATTTCAATTGCTAGAACAGCAACTACCCATTGACTTACTGAAGAACGAATAGGCTCAATTGGAATAATTTTACTTTGCAGGAACCTTTCAGAAAATGGAATAATTCTAAGTAAACGACAGTAGGGCAATAGAAGAGGTAAGTCTATCCATCTTTTTAAGAAGGCTTTTTGTAAGCTAATACCTTGAAAACGACTTCTAATTATATTTATTTTAATCAAGATGTCTAATAAAAATATAATTTGAAAAGGAAGATCTATTAACCATGTTCTGTCTATATAATCACCATTTCCATTAATATCTCTTGAATACCTTGAATTTAAAATAGGGATAATCTGCTTTCTCCAGAAATCCTTTTCTTCTTTCCAATCTAAACTTTTTAAGTAACTTATACTTAAGAGTTTTTTGTTAGCATCCTTGAAATTTACAATTCCAGATTTGCTAATAATTAAATTTCTTACTGTCCTAACCTTGGCCAAATTTTTTTGCGAAGTTTGTATGTTACCTATATCTAAAAGACTATTTATTTTTAATTGATAACTTTCTAGAAGTTCTTTTAAATATGGATCTTCTAACCCTTTTTTAGTAATTTGAGTATCTATTTTTTGGAATAGGTATTTAATTTCCTTACTTGAAGGCTCAGCTTCCACACCTTTGAAGTGATCATAATATTGCGTGATATCTGGTAACCATTTGAGTGACAACGAGATTGATGGTGAATTGAATAGGAAAGCAACTTGATTTGCCCAAATGCTTCTAAGTGGTAAGTAGCTAATATCAAAAACTATCCAACCTAGGTTTATTATCGCAAGAAAAGCTATTAGCTTCTCCCATTGGATCAAGAAAGTGTAATTTGATATTTTTTTAACCTCTTGCCAACGAGGAATGGCCATGATTATCTACTCTTCAGTATTTTGAGTGATTTTATGTGTTATAAGACTATGGTAAGGAATTAAGCTCATTGAAGAGATTTTGTGATTAAATTTACGAAGAAAAATCAAGAAACAAAAAATATTCTTCCAATCAATTTTGATCTTCCACCGAAGTTGGCAAGGTTCTGGGATTTCTGGGGACCACTCTTTGTAACCTTCTCTCTCTACGCTGGAATTAAATGCTTTATTGCAGAGGCAAGATATATCCCTTCAGGGTCTATGCTGCCAACTCTTCAAATAAATGACCGACTTGTTGTAGAAAAACTTTCTTACCTTCGTAGAGCTCCTAAACATGGAGATATTGTTGTCTTCAATTCTCCATATTCCTTTAAAAAGAAATTGATTGCAATGCGTAAAGCCCCTCTCCCTTCTGACTTTACATGCTCTGTGGTTAATTTTCCTTTGCTTAATTTTTTTTCAGCTCTAGTTGATCCAGCATGCCATTCCTATATCAAGCGTGTTGTAGCTATTGGAGGAGATAATGTTTTTATTAATTCGGAAGGCAGAACCTTTGTTAATAATGAATTAATTGAAGAACCTTATGTGAGTAATTTCTGCCCTGCTTCGCAAGATGGGTTAAATATCTGTAGATCGTATGAGCTGACAGTCCCACTAAGACATGTTTTTGTTTTGGGTGATAATCGTCCTAATAGTTTAGATAGCAGATCATGGGGTTCTCTTCCAGAAAATGAAATTCTTGGTAGAGCTGCTTGGAGATTCTGGCCGCTTAAGAGGATTGGTGGACTTTAAGTTCAGCTTTTAAGCCCACAATCTATTACTTGCCCAATTATTTCTCCATCTTCCCAAGGTTGGTTTGAGGCAGTTCCGAACAGTTGACTATCGAGATCAGTATGTTGAACCCATTGCTTTTTAGGGTCAAACAGGATCCATCGATTACTGAAAAGATTTAATTTTTCTTTTGGTAGATTTAGTACCTTTGAAGGACCAAAGCTAATTGCTTCCCACAATTCTTCAATGGACCACTGTGATTTTTCAATTAATTCTTGCCATAAAAAGGGGAGAACTAAGTGATAACCACTGAGGCCAGGAGTCCTTTCAATAACTGGTTTTATAGTTTCTGTCTCATCTAGTGCAATTCCATTCACAGAAATACCAGTAAGAATTCCTCGTCGAAGCCCTTCTTTTAGTGCTTCCCTGTCCTTTGTATTTCCTAGAGAAGGCAAAACGCGTATGCCTATATCTGTAGAGGTGAGTAGTGATTGATCTGCTACAAGGTGCCACCAAGAAACTGTTGCAAGTGGCCTTATAGGACTACTTGCTAACATGGATACACCATCAGCAGTAGATAAATTCATAAGCCTAAGATTGAGTTCTGGATATTGTTTTTGTAATTCAAGTAAGATAGCTAGTGGGACAGTCTCACTAGCTAATGGATCTAAAGGCCACCCGGATCGAAGAGCTTCTACTCCTTCTCGGACAATTCCATAGCCCTGGATTGAAGGGTCTCTCGGTGCAACGAGAAGTGGTTTTTTTTGAAGTTCGTTTAACATGATTCCCTTTCTGAGTAGTTCAGTGGGAATTGCAGAATTATCGTCAGCTAATCCAATCGCACCATAGTCAAGTAAATCTTTATGTGGAGAAAGCTCTTTCCCTTCCCCTTTTTGACTAAAGCTTCCCCAAAGGTGAATTAATACATCTTTATTAAAGCCGTTTAGTGGATATAAACATTCTGGCTTATCTCTCCAGGTTGGGCTTTTTGGCAGCAGAGCTACCTGGCCATAGCCAGCATTTGCTGCTTTGAGAAGCAAAGTAGAAATTGTTTCTACTTTGTCATTAATATGATTTTCTAGGACTGAATGTGGGTCTACTAGACAAGGAGCTAGAAGAAGATGTTTAGCATAAGTCGCTGGTATTTTATGTTTCTTTGCTTGGACTCGGGCTGCCTCTCCAAATGCTTGAATGTTTTTATTTATAATTAGAACTGCATCGGTAACAACTTTTCTATCAGGACCATGAAGAATTTGGATGGGATCAAGTAGATATGAGGTGTCCATAAGCTTAGAGTGCTCCTTGGGCTGTCTTATCAATAACACCTCCTAAATGTGAGGTAATATTTAGGCAGCAAATGACATCTGGTAAATCTTTATCCTTGGATATATCTACTATAGTAATACCACCATTCCCTTGCTTGACTTTCCATATGTCGGAATTAGATAGCCCAAGAAGGTCGCAAAGAATAGTTTTATTCACTGCATCATGTGCAACTATTAGTACTGTTTCATGAGGTAAAAGGCTGTTGCGAATATTTTCCCAGCATTTAACTGCACGAATGGATACGTCTTTTATATTTTCGCCTTCAGGCATCTGAACATTCTCTGGAGAATTTTGCCAAGTTAGAAGTAATTCCCCCCAAGAGGATTTGATCTCCGATTCTAGCTTCCCTTCCCAAAGCCCATGGCTTATTTCCATTAGATCTTTTTTGGTTTCGATTTTAGTAGTTGATTGAGTTCCTAAAATAATCTTTGCTGTTTCCGTAGGCCTGGACATGCAACTACTAAAGACTCGATCGAAATTCACTCCATCTAAGAATCTACCAGCTGCAACTGCTTGCTCCTTTCCATTGCTATTCAGAGGAATATCTATTTGCCCTTGGAACCTACCTTCCTTGTTCCAATCTGTTTCTCCATGCCGAACAAGAATCATTCTCCCATGCTGTCCTTTTAAGGGAAATTTAGGTTCTAAATGAGCTGTGCTATTTAGAGATTCAATTTGAAGATCAACTTGAGTGCCATTTTCAATTTTTAGGTTGAAAACTGATATTGACGCATTATCTAGCTTGATTCTTCTTAGACCAGCCTTTGGATTTCCTAATAATTTCATTATCAGACAACGTAATATTGCATTGTGAGCAACAATAATTATGTTTTTGTCCTCTCCTGAAGTATGTGTTGAGAAAATCTTCTTTAAGAATCGCTCAGCTTGATCCATTAACTCTTGAATAGGGTTATAAGTAATCCCATCTTCTCGTTTAATTATCAGCTCACTTGGCGATTTTTTCCAAGTTAGGTATGACTCGGGATACTTAGTTTTAACTTCATCAATAGTAAGCCCAGTCCAGGGAGCTAGATCTACTTCTAGAAGGTCATTGTCGAGGATTAAACTTTTATTGGTTGAGTGAATCTTTAGCAATTCTGATGCTGTATCTGCAGCTCTTTTAAGGGGAGAGCTATAAATTGCATTAATTGGTAACCCTTTTAGAGTTTCTCCTACTTTTGAGGCTTGTTTAAACCCTTCTGGAGAAAGTGTTGAAAGATCGTTGCGACCTTGTATTCGATTCTCACGGTTGAAACTACTTAAACCATGACGTATTAGTAGAAGGCGTAAGGTCATTGGCAGAGGTTTTTTACGAATTCATCCGATGGATACTCTGCCAACCTAATGTTGATTTGGGAATGAGGGTTGATTTTTGCTCATTTCGTTTCTTTGAGCTTATTTTTCATGAAGGAAAACACCCCTGGCTGGAAAGTTTTGTTGGCAATTTTCTCTATTTTGCTAACAGTTCTAGTTTGGCAACGTGGGTTGCAAGAAAGTTTTGATAGACCTTCTGTTAGTCCTAAGCTTGCACTTAATCAAAGGGAGATGGCTCTTTTAGCAGAACCTTCGCTTCCAAAAACTTTAAGACCATTGTTAGTGGGAGAGGATCCAAAGTTAGAACTGAAAAGAACGTTGAGTGAACTTGATATTAGTCAGCTTGATAATAGAGAGAGGCTTTTACTTGCGTCGATAGAAGCATCTGATGATAAGCGTCGCTACCTTTTAAATGAAAATTTTTCAGAGCCATCTCTCGAGAAAATTAGGGTCAATTTTTTGCAGAGTCTTGAGAAGCAAAATACCCCAAATGCTTTGTTGGATAATATTCAATCTGTGAAAGTAGATCCACTTTTGTATAGGCTTTCTTGCCTTTCTATAGGTGGCACTCCTGACATTTGTTTTGATGCTAGGGCTTCAAGGCAAATGGCTCTGAGGTTGAGTTTGAGTCAATTGCTGCCTCTTTTTGCAATATTGCTTGGGATATTTTTATTAATTGGTCAAGGTTGGCTTTTTATACGTAAGAGAACTCTTCCATGGCCAGAAGTTTCTTCTCTCCCTCTCTCAACTATTGACATGGTACTTTTGGTTGCAGGTGGATTTGTTGTATTAGGAGAGCTTTTTACTCCGTTGATTTCACTACCTTTAAGTGAGGTTTTCACTAGAGAAGTCCCTAGCCCTTTAAAAGAGTCTTTAAAAGTTTTGATTGGGTATATTGCCATGACTGTCCCTCCATTGCTAATTCTTAGGCAACAAATAAATAGCATTACTCTTGATGTTGTAGAAGGAGGTTGGATTCAATGGGGATTTGGATCATTTAGAAAATCATTTTTTGAGGCCTTAAAAGGATGGCTAATGGTCATGCCTTTGGTCCTTTTAGTAAGTTGGTTGACAACCTTCTTTTTTGGAGATCCTGGAGGGAGTAATCCCTTATTAGAAATGGTTTTGAGTAGCAAAAATTTCTTGGCTTTATTGGTTCTTTTTATCACGACTGTTTTGATGGCACCATTTTTTGAAGAACTAGTTTTTAGAGGAGTACTGTTACCAGTTTTAGTTAATAAACAAGGACGAACCTTAGCAATATCAGTTAGCGCCTTGGTATTTGCGTTGGCACACTTAAGTGTTGGTGAGATGCCAGCTCTCTTTGTATTGGGAATGGGACTTGCTATTTTGCGATTAAGCTCTTCACGTTTATTACCATGCGTGCTTATGCATTCTTTGTGGAACGGAGTTACTTTTGTAAATCTATTAGTACTCAGTGGTTGAATAAAATTTTTTAAATCAGTTCTTTAGTATTGACTTGCATGGTTATGAACCTAATGGTTGACTTGATTAATGATTAAAATTTTTAGTGGTTCCTTTTAAGCATAATAATTCGGGATCGGGCTTACGGGAGAATTATTCAAAGAAAGCGCTTTCTTTTTTAAAAGCTTCATTTGCTACTACAAATATTTCAAGAAAGTATCCACTTTTATTAAGTTTGCATAGAAGTATTGATGGTGCACTTGCAGGAGTTATTATTTCTGGCGCGCTTATGACTGGCTTAGCCCTGCATTCTCAACATCTTTGGACTCTTAACTTTTCTAAACTTCATCTTACAAGAGACCTGATTCATCGAATGGAGGAGTCAACAGCAATACTCGAGAGATATTTTCTTGCAAGTGCCTCTGCTCCCAACGCTATGGTCTCAACTAAGTCGGCGCATTTAATTTATATTGATAAACCTTTAGCAAATAAGTCTCCAATTAAGGACTTTATCGGGACTATTCACCGTGGCATAAACTCTTTGCCACAGCAAATTTTAAATGGCTATTAATGGGAATCAATAAATCTCATCATTCGTCACCTTTGAGAAGGAAACGTCTAAAGGTCTCACCGCTTCCTCCTATACCACCTTTTAGATTAAAACTTACATTCTCGCTTCTTTGTTTGGCTTTGTTAGCGTTAATGGGTAGAGTTGCACATTTACAATTAGTTCAGGGCCTTGCACTAGAGGCACGTGCTCGAGATTATCAAACAAGAAAGATTAAACCATTAGGGAGGAGACGCTCTATTGTCGACCGTCGAGGAAGATTAATAGCATTAGATGAAAAGAGGTTTAGGCTGTATGCACACCCTTCCAATTTTAAATTTGCTGGGGATGTACAAGGTGTATCTCGTAGACCAGAAGAGGTTGCAGAAAAACTTGAGAGGTTATTGCCTTTAAAAAAGAAGAAATTAATTGATGCTTTTTACGCCAAAGAAACTGGCGTTAAATTAATAGAGGGGTTAACGCCAGCAATTGCATCCAAAATACAAAATCTTCGCATTGATGGATTAGAGCTAGACCCTTATGTTCAGAGAATTTACCCTCAAGATGAATTGTTTGCAAACGTTGTTGGTTTTTTAGATTACGATCGAGTTCCTCAAGCTGGTCTTGAGTTAAGTCTAAATAATGAGATTTTGCAAAGAGAGAAATCTAGGAGTTATAGATTCGGGAGGGATGGAACTCCTTTGCCAACGGATATCGAAGCTGGTGTATTTGCTATTAAGAACGACCATGTCAATTTAACTCTTGACGCACGATTGCAAGAAGTAGCCGTAAAGGCGCTTAGTGAGCAATTAGATGCTTGGAAAGCTAGAAAAGGTGTGGCAATTGTAATGAATGTCGACAATGGTGAGATCTTAACTCTTGCATCAGCTCCAACATATGATCCTAATAAATACTGGGAGTATCCACCAACTTTATATAAGGAGTGGTCTGTTCAAGAATTATTTGAACCAGGGTCAACTTTTAAACCTATAAACCTTGCGTTGGCGCTTGAGGAAGGAGCAATTGAACCAAATGGGACTGTATATGATTCAGGAATTGTAAATGTAGGGGGATGGCCTTTAACGAATTGGAACAATAAGCCTAATGGGCTTCTTGATTTTGCAAAAGTTCTTCAGGTTTCTAGTAATGTCGCAATGGTGAATATTATCCAGAAGCTTAATCCTTCAAATTACTGGGATCGATTAAACCAATTAGGGATAAGCAATGCCCCTATAACAGACTTACTTGGGGCGGTTCCAGGTCACCTTAAAGAAAAGGAGATCTTTGTAAGGCAACCTATTCATCAAGCAGTTGCATCATATGGGCAAGGTTTTTCTATAACACCATTGAAATTAGTCCAATTACATGCTTTGATCGCAAACGGTGGAAGACTAGTCAAACCTCACATAAGGAAAGGCTTCACTCACTCAACTACTACTTCTAAAGAGGTATTGAAAGAAAATGATTTGCTTTTAAGCCCTGATGTAACTAAAACGGTTCTGGAGTGGATGGAATCAGTTGTTGAGAATGGAAGCGGTAAAGGTGTCAAAATTAATAATTATCGAATAGGAGGTAAAACTGGTACTGCTGATCAAACAAATGATGGGATTAATTATGATTCTAAAATTTGTAGTTTCATCGCAATTTTACCAGTTGACAATCCGAGATTCGTTGTAGCAGTTGCAATAGATAGTCCTAAAAAACCATATGCTTATGGCTCTACTGTTGCTGTACCAGTGGCTAAAAAAATCATTGAAAGTTTAATTGTTATTGAAAAGATTCCCCCCAGAAATGATCAGACTAATTTTTTATCAGCGCAGGGATAAGCCTGTTGAAAGGGATATATAAGGATGAAATCACAATGAAATTTCGCTAGCTTATATAAATTAAAAGCAATTGGTGCAAAACATGGCAAGTTTGCTTGAACAGCTTTCATCGATGACTGTTGTTGTCGCTGATACTGGTGACATAGAGGCAATTCGAGAGTTTCAACCAAGAGATGCAACAACTAACCCGTCATTAATCTTGGCAGCTGCTCAGATAGCTGCCTATCAAGATTTAATTGACCAATCGCTGAAATTTTCTAGAGAAAAGAGTGGCCCTCTTGCATCATTTGATGAAGTCGCTAGAGAGGCTTTAGACGAGATATGTGTAATTTTTGGTAAAGAAATTCTTAAGATTATCCCTGGAAGAGTGTCTACTGAAGTTGATGCTAGGTTGAGTTTTGACAAGGATGCAACTATTAATAAGGCTCGGAAACTTATTAATCTATACAAGCAAGCTGGAATAAGTAAGGATAGAGTCTTAATTAAAATTGCTTCCACTTGGGAAGGGATTAAGGCTGCAGAGGTTTTAGAAAAAGAGGGTATTCACTGCAACTTAACATTGCTATTTGGCTTTTCTCAGGCTATTGCTTGTGCAGAGGCAGGAGTAACATTGATATCACCTTTTGTAGGTCGTATTTTAGATTGGTATAAGGCAGAAACTGGGAAAGAGTCTTACCCTGGTAACGAAGATCCTGGTGTTATTTCAGTTTCAAAGATCTTTAATTACTACAAGTCTCACAATTATAGAACTGAGGTCATGGGAGCAAGCTTTAGAAATGTTGATGAAATATTGGAATTAGCTGGTTGTGACTTATTAACAATATCACCGAAGTTTTTAAAGGAATTGGAAAATGACAATTCAAACTTAACTAGAAAGTTGGACCCATTAAAACTATCGGGCTCTTCGGATAGGATTCACTTAAATGAAGTTGATTTTAAGATTATGTTAAAATCAGATCGTATGGCTTCTGAAAAACTTCAAGAAGGAATTGTTAATTTTAGCAAAGCAATTGAACAGTTGGAAATTCAATTAAAAGATAGACTTTGTGCTATTGAGAATGACTCATCAGTTATATTAAGTGCAATGTAAAATAAGAACTTCAATTAAATAATTTCATATATTAATAACATTATTACCTTTGTAAGAGTAATCTTTTTATAACTCTCTGAGCAATATTCCCATACCCCATTTCTCCAGATAGTATTTGTGCAATTCTCTGAGGAGCTGTTGGTCTTTTTATGCCTAGCTTATATCCCATTTTTGGGAATCGGTAAAAAACTTGAGAAATTCTTCTTCCCCAAGCCATAGAATCTCCCCATTTTTCTTTCATTGAAAGTGTGTAGTTACTCAAGTCACTTGTGTTTCCTTGTAACCAATGATGTATACATTTTGCAGCTTCACAGCCACTAATTAACGAAGGTCTTAAGCCTTCAGCGAGAAATGGGTCGCAAAGGGATGCGGCATCCCCAACTACTAAAATTCCCTCCCCATGAAGAGTGCTATGGCCATTCCAGACTCTCAACTGAGAATCTTTTCTTATGCCATCGTTTTGATCGAAACCTAGGCTTGGGAGTAGTTGATTAAGTATTTTTTTGTTGTCTGGAAATTGATTACCTATGAATGTACCTACCCCAACATTCACCGAATTTTTTAGGGGAAAAGCCCATGCAAAACCATGATGAACCAAGCCGAATTCAAACCTTGAAGTGTTTGAATTTAATAAGCCTCTACCGTTCAAGCGAACAGAAGTTGTAGAAGCATAATGAAGTTTTCTTGGACCAAGGTTAAACCTTTCAGCCCAAGGTGAATTTGAGCCATCTGCAATTACTAAGCATTTGCCTTCAATTTGGCGACCATCTGTTGAAGTAACTTGCCATTGACTGTTGTTTTTATTTACAGCTTGTACTTCAAAAGAATCGAAAAACTCTGTACCTTGTTCAATTGCATTGGTTATTAGGAGTTCATCTAGTTTTTCTCTTCTTGTTATCCAGAAAGGGGAGTCTCCTGGAAGCTCAGCAATTATTTTATCTGATAAACACCAGCTAAATTCGACTCTTTTTATTACTTCCTCAACTGCTGCCTTCAGTGGAAATGGATACAATTGTTGGACTGAAGCAGCCATTCCACCACCACAAGATCGCAAAGGAAACCCTGAGTTTTTTTCAACAAGAGCTACTTTGTTTCCTGTATTTGCTAAGTGAAAGGCCGTTGACGCCCCAGCTGCACCACCCCCTAAAATTATAATGTCAGTAGAAGTCAAACCTTAAGAATTTCCCCTTCTTTTTTTGAAAGATTTTTTTCAATTTCGTTGATATATTTGTCAGTTAGCTTTTGTATAGAATCTTGTTCATCATGGCTTTGATCTTTCGATAAATCGCTGTCTTTCTCTGAGGCTTTGATCTTTTCAATTGCATCTCTCCTAATATTACGAAGAGCTATTTTTGCTTCTTCCGCATATTTTGAGGCAAGTTTGCAAAACTGCTTTCTCCTCTCTTCGGTTAAGGGAGGAATATTTATGCGAATTATCTTTCCATCGTTATTTGGTGTAAATCCAAGATCGCTTGTAGAAATAGCTTTTTCTATTAATGCTAATGAACTTAAATCAAAAGGTTGTATTGCAATAGTTTGAGAGTCTGGAGTAGAAATAGTCGCTAATGATTTAAGAGGCGTTTCTGCTCCATAATATTCAACTGTTAAACGATCTAAAAGAGATGTATTTGCCCTTCCAGTTCTTATTGTATTAAAGTTGCGCTGAGATGCCTCAACTGATTTTTGCATACTTAATTCGACTTCTTGATTAACCATTTGATTTATATGAAATGTGAGAAGAAAAAATTACTTAAAAGAAAGATTAGCTTGAATTTGCAATGCGGGAGCCTATTTCTTCCCCTGCTACTGCTTTATTAATATTTCCAGGTTCAAAAATATTAAAAACTACAATAGGTATATTGTTATCTTTACAAAGAGCAATAGCAGTGCTATCCATGACTGCTATCTCTTGACTAAGAACATCTTGAAAAGATAATGAATCATATTTAATAGCGTCTGAATATTTCTGGGGATCCTTACTATAAACTCCATCTACTTTAGTGGCTTTAAAGATAACATCAGCATTTATTTCGGCAGCTCTTAGTGCAGATGTTGTATCGGTGGTAAAGAATGGATTCCCACAGCCACCTCCAAATACCACGACCCTGCCTTTCTCGAGATGCCGTATTGCCCGTCGCCGAATATACGGCTCAGCAATTTGTTGCATCTCAATAGCTGTTTGAACTCTTGTTGGAACACCTGCTCTTTCTAAACCATCTTGAAGTGTGATCGCATTCATTACTGTGGCTAACATCCCAACGTAATCAGCCGTTGCCCTATCCATTCCTGCCGAAGACCCTTTAAGGCCTCGGAAAATATTTCCCCCTCCCACTACAATCGCTAGTTGAGTTCCATCTTCAACCACTTTTGAAACGTCTTTAGCAATTGATTGCACTATCTCAGGGTCTATTCCATATGGCTTGCTTCCCATTAGGGCTTCGCCACTAAGTTTTAAGAGTACTCGTGAGTAAACCATTATTAATTGTCAAGTTCTCAATGACAGTAGCAAGGGATTTATGTTTCGTTTGATCTGAGTGAGATTTGTTCGTGAGATCAGACACACCTCTTTGACTTTCAATCTCATTTAAACCTAATGAAGGCTTTCGCTATCTAATAGCCTTGAGCAAGAGGGTAAAGTCAAATAATTCAGACTAATTTATTTTTCATGCCATAAAAATAAGATAAGAAAATTTTTTTAAAATTCAATACCTTTCTGCGCTTTTATTCCTTGCTCTTTGAAAGGATGCTTAATTAGACTCATTTCAGTTACAAGGTCTGCAGTATCTATTAGCTCATCTTTAGCACCTCTACCAGTTAGAACAACATGAGTCAAATTAGGTCTTACGATGATTCCATCGATGACTTCATTAATTGAAAGGTATCCAAGCTTTATAGCTATATTTATTTCATCAAGAATGACTAATTTGTATTTAGAACTTGATAGATATTCAAGAGATTTATCCCATGCGAATTTAGCGAGTTCTTTATCTCTATTTCTGTCTTGTGTCTCCCAAGTAAAACCTTCGCCCAATGCATGCCATTTAAGTTGTTCGCCATAGATTGCAAAAGCTTTTGACTCCCCTGGTTTCCATCCACCTTTGATAAATTGTATTATTGCCACCTTCTCACCATGCCCTAAAAACCTAATTGCCATTCCTAGAGCAGCTGTAGTTTTTCCTTTTCCTTGACCTGTGAAAACAATTATCAGACCTTTTTCTTGTCCTCTCTCGGATACTCTTTTCCTTTGAACTTCTTTGCGCTTTTGCATTCTTTTTTTATAGTTAGAATCATTAGCTTGGTCATTAGAAAATCCACCAATACCAAGCCTTTCTGATTCTTGATCCAAACTTTGAATAGATTCTTTGCTTTTTAGGATGTTTTTAATCATTGAAAAGTTAATTGATTTAATAATTTGACCTTTGAATTTTAATGGCAGAACTTTTTAAAGTAGTTGATTAAGCACTTAAGGCTTTATCAACAGCCTGCTGTTGGTCTCTTCTAGTAATCCAATGATGATAGGTTTTAGTATGAATAGAAACAGAGTGTCCCATCATTCTTGCTGAAACTGTGTCGGGGAGACCAACATGAATCGTTCGAATAGCCCAGGCGTGTCTAAGAATGTAAGGAGTAAGGGGCAAGTGATATCTCCTGAATTGCTCTGAAACCCTTCTTCCTACATTTTGTAATGTTGTTTTTTCTAGATCAGTATTTATGGCTGGGAGTAAACCTTTCTCATTAGAAAGATCATTTAATTGAAATTTATCTATCCACTCAGGGTGAAATGGCCAGACTTGATGTTCTCCAGTTTTTGTATTAGGAAATACCCTTAGAATTTTATCTCCACCTTTCTTAAGGCAAGATAAGTCACAAAAAAATACCTCGTGATTTCTTAGTCCATAAGTAGCCATTAATCCATATACTAATTTCCATTTTTGATTAGGTATCATTTCATATGCTTTTTCTATTTCCTTATCATTTGGCAATTGCCTGAACTGTGCTTTATGCAAACCATAACCATACGCCATAGATCTCCAATCATTGGGCAATTGAATATTGGAATAGTCTGCTAATGCTTTAAGGCTACTTCCGCACTGTTGCCTACTGCGACTATTTTCAGAATAACTTTTTAGGGTTTCTACAAGTAGAGCTTTATTTAGTTTTCGATTGTTCTTGTAAGCGATCGTTTTTAGTCTTTGAAGATAAGGAAGATATGAAGAACTCCAATTTGTTTTGCTACTCGATTTTGATCGGCTCCTTGATGGATCATTAAAGAAATTTGATTTAAACTCATCAATTATTTCGTCGATATTGGATTTATGCTTTTGGTAAGTAAAACCAGATTTACTTTGGGACCAACTTTTCCACTCAAATTGTTTATGTTCAATTTGCAAATAAAGAAAATTAAGGGTTTTTTCAGCTTGCTCAAGCCCTACTGAATTAGCCTCTAGACCTAAGCTGATTCGTTGATCTTTTGTTTCTCCAGGATTAAATTGGCATGGGAGGGGGCCTCTGAGACAAAGACGATGACCTCGTTTTTCAATACGAAGCTTTATTCCTTTTTGAGCAAGCTTTTGATTGATTTTCAGAAGTTCACTTTTAAAGACCATTGATTTAAATAGTTATAATTACATTGACGTCGTTCCGCGATAAGCTCAACCCCTAAGGAAGTTTTTTTAATGACTCGTGTAGGCGTCCTTTTAATGAATCTTGGGGGTCCTGAGAGAATTAAGGATGTAGGACCATTTCTCTATAATCTCTTTTCAGATCCGGAGATAATTCGAATCCCTGTTAAGTTATTTCAGAAGCCTTTGGCTTGGTTTATTAGCAGTCTTAGAAGTGGAAAGTCTCAAAAGGCTTACCAGGCAATTGGAGGAGGATCCCCACTAAGAAGAATTACAGAACAACAAGCCAGAGAATTGCAAAGTGAACTTCGTAAGAGGGGGATTGATGCAACTAGTTATGTTGCAATGCGCTACTGGCATCCTTTTACAGAGTCTGCTGTTGAGGATATCAAGGCAGATAAAATTAGTGAAGTTGTAGTACTTCCTCTTTACCCCCATTTCTCAATAAGCACAAGTGGATCAAGTTTTAGAGAATTGAAACGCTTGAGTGAATCTGATAATGATTTTAAAAAGTTATCAATAAGGTGTATTCGAAGTTGGTTTGATAATCCTGGATACATTAATGCTATGGCAAAGTTAATAGAGAATGAAATAATTGTTTGTTCATCCCCTAAAAATGCCCATATTTGTTTTACTGCTCATGGTGTACCTAGAAGCTATGTAGAAGAAGCAGGTGACCCTTATAAAGATGAAATAGAAAATTGCTCTTTATTGATTATCGACAAGGTTGAAAGATCGTTAGGCTTTAGTAATACTTATACTCTTTCTTATCAAAGTAGAGTTGGACCTGAAGAATGGTTGAAACCATATACAGAAGATGTACTGGAAGAACTTGGCGCAAAAGGTATGAAAGAGTTAATTGTTGTTCCTATAAGCTTTGTTAGTGAACATATCGAAACACTTCAGGAAATAGATATTGAGTATAAAGAAATTGCTCTTAAGCATGGGATAGTTAATTTTAGAAGAATTAAGGCTTTAGACACTGATCCAGTTTTTATTAATGGTCTTGCTGATTTAGTAACTTCTTGCTTAAATGGTCCCGAGATAAGTCTTGATGCTGCGGCTAAGTTGCCAGATAAAGTTAAGCTTTACCCTCAAGAGAAATGGCAATGGGGATGGAATAATAGCGCAGAAGTTTGGAATGGGAGAGTAGCAATGTTTGTTTTTATTGTTTGTTTTCTAGAGTTAGTGATAGGTAACGGTCCATTGCATTTCATTGGTCTACTTTGAGATTTCTTATTTTAAAAAATCAATTTTTAAACAATGGAATATTTCTAAGACTTTAACCTTTTCAATCTCTATATAGTTTTTATAGTCAAAAGAACCATTATCCATATAAAATTTCTTTAAGATTAACTGTTTATCTACCGTGACACTGTCGTCTTTACATTTAGGTCTAGATGATTCTGCGAACCAAGAGGGAAAACAGATTTTAGGGGCAGATGCCCTTATGGATTCTCTGAGAAGGCATGGTGTAGAAACAATTTTTGGCTATCCAGGAGGTGCAATACTTCCTATATATGATGCTGTTTATAAGGCAGAAAGAGAAGGTTGGCTTAAGCATATTCTTATTAGACATGAACAAGGTGGCTCTCATGCCGCAGATGGTTTTGCGAGAGCGACAGGGAAGGTAGGGGTTTGTTTTGGTACTTCTGGTCCCGGCGCAACGAATTTGGTAACTGGGATCGCAACTGCCCAGATGGATTCGGTCCCTTTAGTTGTTATTACTGGTCAGGTCCCAAGGCCAGCAATTGGAACAGATGCTTTTCAAGAAACAGATATTTTTGGTATTACTCTCCCAATTGTGAAACATTCTTGGGTAGTCAGAGATCCTTCTGAAATTGCATCGGTCATTGCACAAGCTTTTTTCATTGCTTCTTCTGGTCGCCCTGGCCCTGTCCTGGTTGATATCCCTAAGGATGTAGGTCAGGAATTGTTTGATTACAAACCTGTTGAGCCTGGCTCAGTTATTCCTGCTGGGTTCAAACTCCCAGTTTCTGCAGACCTCCAGAGCATTAATAGTGCGCTTGATTTAATACAAGAGGCTAATCGCCCATTGCTTTATGTAGGAGGTGGAGTTATTGCTTCAAGTGCACATGAAA
Source organism: Prochlorococcus sp. AG-363-B11 (assembly GCA_003278425.1). GTDB lineage: Bacteria > Cyanobacteriota > Cyanobacteriia > PCC-6307 > Cyanobiaceae > Prochlorococcus_E. The sequence continues at coordinate 26,823 of QCFE01000006.1, forward strand.
ACTTGGCAGAACTAGCAAAACGTTATCAGTTGCCTGTAACAACGACATTAATGGGAAAAGGGGCATATGACGAACGTGATCCTCTTTCGGTTGGCATGTTAGGTATGCATGGAACAGCTTATGCAAACTTTGCAGTTACTGAGTGTGATTTGCTGATCGCAATTGGAGCCCGTTTTGATGACAGAGTTACGGGTAAATTAGATACATTTGCACCAAGAGCAAAAGTTATTCATTTTGAGGTTGACCCAGCTGAGATTAATAAAAACAGGGTCGCTGATGTTGCTGTTTTAGGTGATTTGGGTGAGAGTCTTCAAAAGTTGCTTGATGTTAGTAGGGAAAGAGAAGTTAAACAAAATACTGCAGATTGGTTAGAGCAAATAAAATCATGGAAGGAGAAATACCCACTCTTGATACCTAGTAAGGAAGGTGAACTATATCCCCAAGAAATATTGATGGAGATTAGAGATTTAGTCCCAGATGCATACATAACAACAGATGTTGGACAGCATCAGATGTGGGCCGCACAATATTTAAGGAATGGACCTCGGAAATGGATTAGCAGTGGAGGCTTAGGTACAATGGGATTTGGCATGCCAGCAGCTTTAGGTGTCCAAGTCGCTTTGCCAGATGCAAAAGTTATTTGCATTGCAGGAGATGCAAGTATCCTTATGAATATTCAAGAATTGGGAACTATCGCTCAGTATCAATTAAACACAAAAATAATTATTATTAATAATCATTGGCAAGGGATGGTTCGACAGTGGCAACAGCGGTTTTATGATGAACGTTATTCTGCTACAAATATGTTAAAAGGTGAGCCCAACTTTGTAGCTTTAGCAAAAGCATTTGGTGTTAGCGGCCTTTTGATTAATGATCGGAGAGATCTAAGGGTTAAGTTGGAAGAGGCATTTAATCATCCTGGTCCAATGTTAGTAGATGTTCATGTTAGAAGAGACGAAAATTGTTATCCAATGGTTCCTCCTGGGAAAAGCAATGCTGAAATGGTTGGATTACCTAATCAGAACTGATCGTTAGGAATGATCTTGTTATTAGATGATTTTATTGATTATTAATCATATTTAAACTATGAAAATATTCTTATATATTCTTATCTTCTTTCTTTTCTTCCCTCTTAGAGCATTATCTGCTGAAGTTCTTCAGGTTACAAGTTCATCTGTTCTTCAAATTGGAGATCACAATAGAAACTATAAAGTAAAAATAGCTTGTATAAATGTTGATGAATCTAATAGAAAAGATGCTATTGATTGGCTTAAGAGTGAGTTGCCAAGACATACAAAAGTAAACTTTTTCCCAAAAGGATCTGAAGATGGAATGTTGCTTGCAAGAATAACTAGTCTTAAGTCAGGTAAAGACCTTGCCTCTGGTATGCTTGAATTAGGCTATGCAAGATCTATATGTTAATACTAATCAGTATTTAATTAAGTAGTTTTACTGATTAAATTTCTTGATTCGATGAAACTCCATTGTCTTGAACTTGAATGGTCCCTTCTCCAAGACTCAAACAGTTTACTATCTCCAAAAGTGCAGTTTGAATTAATACTAATTTGATTACTACAAATACCTTCTACTAGAAATTGTTCTTTTGCAACTTTTCTTATATCTAGAAGATATTTATGTGGATATCTAGCATGTTTTATGCAGTTTATATAGTCCATATAATTATAAAAATCTTTACGATCAATGTGATGGCCCTTATCCATACTCTCGTATAGATTGCTAATTATTTCCTGATCAACTTGATAATTAAAACCACTTATTGCTGGACCAAGAGCAACTAGTATATTTTTTCTGGAACAACCATTGAGCTCGATTTTTTCAATAGTTTTCTTTATAATACGTTGTACTAAACCTTTCCAGCCAGAGTGAATAGCAGCAGTATGACCTGTTTCTGAATCTCCAATTAAAATTGGAATGCAGTCTGCTGTATAGATCCACAAGCTTTGAGAATCTTTATCGCTAATAAGACTGTCTGCTTTTATCACTTCTTTTTTATTGGTCCTAGATGCATGTATTACTTTGTTGCTGTGCACTTGAGACAAGAAGTGAATGCTTGGATTGGTGCTTATTAATTTTACTAAATCCTTAGGGTTTCGACATGAAACTTTTTTGGTGAAAAAAGCATGTTTAAAGCCATGTCTTAATAGAAGAGTGGATTGAAGGTAGATTGACCCTTGTTGTACAACTTGTATCCATTCCTTCATCTTGGTTGGATCCTTATCTTTAATCAATGATCCCAGTAGATAATTAAATTATTAGATTGTTTGTATCTTTCAGCATCCAGAATCCTGTAAATTTTTTTTCTTCAGGTGAACTTTGAATAGCTATAAATTGAATACCATCTGCATTATTTTTAGCCTCAGTTAGTTGATGATTTACTTGATGTGCATAATCTTCACTCATGTCAGTTACAAGCCACCGGTCTTCTTGACCAGCTTCTAAAAGCAGTTGGTTATTTTCAACTATAAGCCTTACTGGTTCAACTCCACTGAGCCAAGCGGAAACTGCTAATGCTCTTGAACGGCTAAATAAACGAAGGCCAGGAATTTGGATGTGTTCATCTAGTGATTCTTTAATAGGAATTAATGAATTGAATTCCATTGGCCATTCTTTTGCTTCACGCAAGCTCCCCAGAGATATGGAAGAAATGCTCCATGCATCTCCGCGCAAAGCTTCTGGTAAAGGTTCTGGCTGATTAAGAATCTCGATTTTACTTGGTGCTATTGGACCTGAGATGTAACCAGGCTCATTAGGATAAACATTTTGCTCTCTTTGCTCTAACCATTCATAAAGCGAGAACGTTCTCCTGCTTTCAAGAACTTCGATGCCTACTTTCTCGGCGGCTTTTTTTATCATTGTTTTCATTGAAGTTCTCCAGCAGCGAAGTCTTTTAGGAAGATCCCACCCTTGCTTATTGGCTTCGATTACAGCTTCTTGAAGCGATTTACTTAGCCAAATTGAATTAACTTCATTGGAAGGACATTTCTTTTCCCAACGAAATGTTTTACCACCAGAGAAATCCTGAGTGCTGGATATTAATAACTCCCACCTTTTTTTTCCATCAATTTCTATTATTGGACGAGAATAGAAATCAATCTCCCAATCAGCTGTTTTGAGCTGTTCATTTTGAGATCCTACAGAGGAATTAGTCATTGTATTTCTTCTTCTTTTTTTTCTTCTTGAGCTTTCAGAATAGTTTGAGCTTTTTTGGCACGATCTTCAGCTTCTCTTAAAACCTTGTCCTTTTCAATAATAATTTCACCTGGAATCCCTTCTAGCATTGCTGTATTCAATCCAATTCTTCCTCTTCCAGGATCAAGATCAGTTATTAGAGCTTTAACTATATCGCCTTGATCAAAAACTTCTCTAAGTGATCTCAAGCTGCCATTTGTAATCATAGATTGATGAAGGAGACCACTAATCCCACCAAGGTCAACAAAAAAACCATAGGGCTTAATTGAAATCACTTTTCCTTCAACAAGTTGTCCTATCTTAAAGTTGGCAAACATAGCAGCAGTGGCTGCTTTTTTCTCTGAGAGTATTAGTTTTCGATTGTCTGGGGTAACTTCAATAAAGGCAACATTAAGTGATTTCCCAACAAGAGTTTCATGCTTTTCTCCTTCATTAAGTTGCGATCTAGGGATAAAACCTCTTAGACCTTCAAGATCGCAGGTGACTCCTCCACGGTTAAAGCCATTTATCTTTACCTCTACAACTTTCCCTTCTTTTGCAAGTTCAAGAGCCTTGTCCCAACTTTTGCGAAGAGCTAATGCTCTACAGCTAATCGTAACCATTCCGTCTGCATTTTGTTCACGTGTGACTAATACCTCAACTTCTAAACCTTTTTGAAAGCGTTCTTTTAAATTCGATATCACTCCTAGTCCACATTCATTTTTAGGCATAAAGCCAGGGGCTTTGCCGCCTATATCAACATAGACACCATCACTTTCAACTCCAATAACCGAACCTTTTGCTATTTCTCCTGTATTACCTATGGGTTCGTTTTCTTCTAATGCTGCGAGAAAAGCTCCTTCGTCAAAATCAAATTCATCAACAGTCCTTTCTAAGAAATTATTTGAATTGTAGCTCTGTGTGGATGGCTTGTTTTTCTGGGAAAGGTTTTCTTGGGCCAGAAGATCTCCCATTGAAAGGTTTTCTGAAACTTTAGATTCAGCCTCAAGCGGATTATCATCATCTTGACTTAAAATATCCAAAGGCTTTGCTGGGGATACAAGAGTTCTTTTAACTCCTTCTTTAGTAGGTTTTGATTGCTGGGGATCAGTATTCTCTTGATTTTCTTCAGAAATATTTGAGTCAAGATCCCCTAGGGATTTAACCTCTTCTTTCCTACTAATGTGAATCACCTGCAAGGGCTTACGCAAATCACTTTGCTCTTTCCTTGGAGGATTGGGTCTTTTAGGTTGAGGGCTTCCTGATTCGGCCATTGGGCCTTTTGGGGGTTTATCAATAAACCATTCTTGCAGGAAAAGTTAAATTATTTCATGTTTGGAGGTTATTTCTATCAGTTCTAATTTACGAAATTTGGCTTTTCTCAGCTGGCCTGATGCTTCTAAGGCTGCTTTAAAAGAGGGATCTACCATTGTTTGGCCGTTTGGTGCATGTGAACAACATGGACCACATTTACCTTTAATTACAGACACTTTATTTGCGGAAAGTGTTTTGTTTGAGGTGTTGGAACAGTTGCCGAAAGATTTACCTTTATGGTCTTTACCATCTCAATCAATTGGGTTTTCACCCGAGCATTTAGCTTTCCCTGGGACATTGTCTTTGCCAGGCAATTTATTGATGGAACTGGTTAATGAAATTGGGAAACAATTAGCAGATATGGGATTTCAGAGACTTGTATTTTTTAATGCTCATGGAGGTCAGATAGGCCTTTTACAGGCAATAGCAAGAGAATTAAGAATTCAATGCCCTTCAATGTCTGTTTTGCCTTGTTTTTTATGGAGTGGAGTTGATGAATTAAAGGATTTAATACCTAATAAAGAGGTAGAACAAGGCTTGCATGCTGCCCTGGCTGAAACCAGTTTGATGCTTTCGTTCAATCCAGAACTTGTTGGGGATTCCAGACCATTTGGTGGTGATTCCAAAAAATCTACTAATCAAAGTATGAAAGTCCCTTCCGGTTGGAGCCTTGAAGGAGCTGCTCCATGTGCATGGCTTACTAATGAATTAAGTGAGTCAGGTGTGATTGGTGATAGTCGAGGAGCTACTCCTGAGTTGGGAGATAAATTAAGAAAAGTCTTGGTAGAGCATTGGGTGGAATTATTTTTGAACCTTATGAATAGCAAATGGCCTCCAGTTGATAATTCTAAAAATTAAATAGAAATAATATATAGGCTAAAATCTCGCTATTTTTCTTTTAATTCTGTAAGATGCGCGATATTGTGCATTCCGAAAAATTATGCCTACCCTAGAATCTACTGAAGTTGCAATTAATAATGATTTAGATACTAGTCTTCCAGATTTCTCTTCAGAGGAATATAAAGATGCCTATAGCAGAATTAACGCAATTGTTATCGAAGGAGAAAAAGAGGCTCATGACAATTATCTTGCTATAGGCAACCTGATCCCTGATAAGGCTGATGAGTTGAAGAAGTTGGCGATTATGGAACTAAAGCATATGAAAGGATTCACGGCTTGTGGAAGAAATCTTGGGGTAAAGGCTGACATGCCCTTTGCTGAGAAATTCTTCTCACCTTTGCATGGAAATTTCCAGCAAGCCTTTAAAGAGCAGAATCTAACAACCTGTTTTCTTATCCAGGCCATTCTTATTGAAGCCTTTGCTATATCTGCTTATCACGTTTATATAAGGGTCGCTGATCCTTTTGCAAGAAAAATCACTGAAAATGTTGTAAAGGATGAGTATCTTCACCTCAATTATGGTCAAGAGTGGCTAAAAGCAAACTTAAGCACTTGTAAAGAAGAATTGATGAAGGCTAATAAAGAAAATCTACCACTTATTAAATCAATGCTTGATCAGGTAGCTGGCGATGCTGGAGCCCTTGATATGGATAAAGAAGAATTAATGGAAGAGTTTATGATTGCCTATCAAGATTCTCTGTTAGAGATAGGTTTGGACTCTAGAGAGATAGCTAGAATGGCTTTGGCTGCTTTGGTTTAGCTTGAAGATTATAAGATGATCTTATACAAATCCTTACTTGATTTAGTTTTTAAGCATTAAAAAACTGCTATTAATAGCTGTTCTGTAGCGTCATGGTTTAGTCTAATTACTCCAATAAGGGCTTTTACTTCTTAAATGAAGTTCTTAGTTAAAAGATGTTTGGACTGATCGGACACTCAACAAGTTTTAAAGATGCCAGGCAAAAGGCAATGGATTTGGGATATGACCATATCGCAGAGGGAGATTTAGATGTTTGGTGTAGTGCACCTCCTCAGTTGGTGGAACACGTTCAGGTGGTAAGTGCCATAGGTAAAACCATTGAAGGAGCTTATATAGACTCCTGTTTTGTCCCTGAGATGTTGAGTAGATTTAAGACCGCAAGAAGAAAAGTCCTCAATGCAATGGAGTTGGCTCAGAAGAAGGGTATAAGTATTACAGCTCTTGGTGGTTTTACCTCGATTATTTTTGAGAATTTCAATTTGCTTCAACATCGTCAGGTTAGGAATACGACTCTTAGCTGGGAAAGATTTACAACCGGAAACACTCATACAGCTTGGGTTATATGCCGTCAGCTAGAGATGAATGCTCCTAAACTTGGGATAGACCTTAAGAAAGCCAATGTGGCTGTAGTGGGAGCAACAGGAGATATAGGGAGTGCAGTTTGTCGGTGGCTGACTCAAAGAACAAATGTGAATGAATTGTTGTTGGTAGCTCGTCAGCAGCAGCCATTAAAAGATTTACAGCAAGACCTTCAAGGAGGAAGAATTCTTAGTCTGGAGGAAGCTCTACCAGAGGCAGATGCTGTTGTTTGGGTTGCCAGTTTGCCAAAGAATCTTGAGATTGATAAAAGCAATCTTCGCAAACCCTGCTTAATGATTGATGGAGGCTATCCCAAAAACCTTGATATGAAATTTGCAGGCTCAGGAATCCATGTTCTTAAAGGTGGAATAGTTGAATTTTTTACTGATATTGGTTGGAATATGATGGCAATTGCAGAGATGGATATTCCTCAAAGGCAAATGTTTGCTTGCTTTGCAGAGGCAATGCTCCTTGAATTTGAGAACTGCCATACTAATTTTAGTTGGGGAAGAAATAACATTACTTTGGAAAAAATGGATTTCATTGGCGAGGCCTCTTTAAGGCATGGCTTCTCTGTACTTGGTCTGCAATCTGATGCTCAGACTGCTTTAGCCTGACTTTTAACATTTTTTTCTATGGCACGCCGTTACCTTCTTGAATTTGAAAAGCCATTAGTTGAACTCGAAAAGCAAATTGAACAAATTCGAGAGTTGGCAAGAGACTCAGAAGTTGACGTGAGTCAGCAGTTGCTTCAGTTGGAAACTCTAGCGGCAAGAAGAAGAGATGAAATATTTAGAGCATTGACACCTGCCGAAAAAATACAAGTTGCTAGACATCCTCAAAGACCAAGTACTCTTGATTTTATTCAAATGTTTTGTGATGACTGGATAGAGTTACATGGTGATAGGAGTTGCAGTGATGACAGTGCTTTGGTAGGAGGGATAGCTCGAATTGATGATCAAGCTGTAATGTTAATTGGTCAACAAAAAGGAAGAGATACTAAGGAGAATGTTGCTAGAAACTTTGGAATGGCTAAGCCGGGGGGGTATCGAAAAGCCTTGAGATTAATGAATCATGCCGATCGATTTAATTTACCAATTATATGTTTTATCGATACACCAGGAGCTTATGCTGGACTCCTAGCTGAGGAACAAGGCCAGGGAGAAGCTATAGCGGTTAATTTGCGTGAGATGTTTCGCTTGAAAGTGCCCATAATTGCTACAGTTATTGGCGAAGGTGGCTCTGGTGGAGCTTTAGGAATTGGTGTTGCAGATAAATTGCTAATGTTTGAACATAGTGTTTATACAGTTGCTAGTCCTGAAGCCTGCGCATCTATTCTTTGGCGGGATGCGGGTAAGGCACCCGAAGCAGCTTCTGCATTGAAGATTACTGGACCAGATTTACTTAGTTTAGGTATTGTTGATGAAGTAATTAAAGAGCCTTCAGGTGGAAATAATTGGGCACCTCTTCAGGCTGGAGAAGCATTAAAACAGGCATTGCTTAAATACTTAAATGAGTTATTAGCATTGCCAGTAAATACACTCAGAGAGAAAAGATATGAGAAATTTAGAAAAATAGGCAGTTTCTTAGAACCAAGTTCACAAGAAGGTCAATTGATTTCATAGAATCTTTTAAATTAAAGGAGATCAATTGGCAACTGCTCTTATCACAGGAGCCTCTAGAGGGATTGGCAAAGCCACGGCACAGGCTTTTGCAAAAGCAGGGTGGGATCTTCTGCTTATAGCCCGTTCGAGGGATCATCTCCAAACCCTTTCTGAAGAATTGAGAGCTTCAGGGGCTAGAGTTTTCTTCCAGTGCATAGATCTATCAGATCCCAATCAAATTTCTGGAGGAATAAAGAAACTACTTGGAAATGGCTTAGAGCCTTCAGTACTTATTAATAATGCTGGTGTTGCATGGACTGGTGAACTATCTGCGATGCCTTTAGATAAATGGAATTGGTTGATGCAAATAAATTTGACTAGCATTTTTCAAATATGTTCAGTAATGGTTCCATTTATGAGAAAGAAAAAAGGTTTGATAATTAATGTCAGTAGTCATGCAGCAAGAAATTCTTTCTCTCAATGGGGAGCTTATTGTGTTAGCAAGGCTGCATTGGACAGGTTTACTAAATGCTTGGCTGAAGAAGAGAGAAATTTTGGTATTAGGGCTTGTACTCTTACTCTTGGATCTGTTAATAGCGATCTTTGGGAATCTGATTATGTTCAAAGCGATTTTGATCGTGAATCAATGCTTTCCTTAGATCAAGTGGCATCAGAGTTGCTTCATATAGCGAGCCAGCCTGATTTTCAAGTTATTGAGGACGTCACATTAATGCCTTCTTCAGGTGCTTTCTGATTTAACTTTTTTGATCTCAATTCAGCTCTTCTTAATGAAATCGAGTGATTCCTAAATAACTTTTGTCTTTAGAAGGAATTCTTAAAAATTCTTGTAAAGCATTAAATAGCAATTTTAAGAAAGTATCTCAGCTCTTTTTATTTTGCTCAAAAGAGCTTTTACTTTTTCCATATCTTTAATGCCAGGTTGAAGTTCTAATTTGCTAGAAGCATCTATCCCGTAAGGTTTGCTTGTAGATAAAATTTCTTTAATACAGGAATCAGATATCCCTCCAGCTAACCACCAAGGAACCTTGAACTTGAGATTGGTAAGCCATTCTACTGGCAGCCTATTCCCGGTACCTCCTAAACTGCTTTGACTCCAAGCGTCAAGGAGAATTGCATCGACTGAGGTTTGGTATCTTTCTGCCAAAACCAAGTCAGCTTTTTGGCAAATTTGTAATGCTTTCCACCATTGAATGTGCGGATATGACTTTTTCAATTCTTTGCAAAGTTCTGTTGATTCATTCCCGTGAAGTTGGATGACTGATGGTGTGCCTTCCCCCTCTATTCCTGCACTAATTTCTTTAATGCCTAAGTTGGCTACAACCCAAACCCTTTTTATTGATGGAGCGCATTTAATCAATTCATTAAATAGCTTGCGCCTTTTTTCTTCACAGAGGAAACGAGGTGAATTTTTTACTCCTATTACACCAATAGCATCTACGCCTAAGGATGCAATTTCTAGAGCCTGGTCAATTTTTGTGACCCCACAGATCTTTACAGTTGGTGATGCTTGAGTTTTCATAAACAAACTCAATTAACTATTACCTTTATAGGATTGAAACAGCTACTTATCATCTTTTTCACTTATTTGGAGGAGGAACTTGGACGGTATTGAGTTGATCAAGCTAAGAGGCATTTCGCTAAAGGTGCATCCAAGTTGGATGCTGATGCTCGTGATTTTTACCCGCGTATCACAAATCCAGTTCTCGAGAACATTCGAAGACCAATTCCCAACTTGGCAAGGTTGGTGTTTTGGATTATGTACCTCTGTATGTCTATTGCTATCTGTCATTTTACGCGAGGTTGGTCACTCTTGGGCTGCTTTAAATGAAGGAGTAAAAGTATATGGAATCACCCTTTTTTCTTTTAGTGGGATTAAAAGTGTAGGTAAGCCAAGTTCAACAGCTATGAGCAATCTCAGAGTTGCTATAGCTGGACCAATTGTAAGTATTGCTATATCAATTTTTTGTTTAGGCTTAGCTAATTATGTGCTAGGGACAAGCCCGATACTTCAAAACATGTTAGTTCAAGTAGGGTTGATTAATTTACTGTTGGCAATTTTTAATTTATTGCCAGGGTTACCTTTAGATGGCGGTGTCATTATTAAATCACTAGTTTGGCATTTTACTGGAAGTGAAAGGAAAGGCCATCGAGTAGCTACTGCTTCAGGACACTTTTTCTCTTTGGGGGTAATTGTTTTAGGTGTATTAACGTTAACTGTCCCAGGAGCATCTTTTTTAGCTCTATGTCTGATAATCCTTGGTTGGTTTGGGCTTACAGCAAGTAGATCTCAAGACCAAATAACAATTGTGCAGCAAACCTTATCTGAAGTCCTTGTTAAAGAAATTTCAAAAAGACGTTTTCGCATTCTTGAAGAAGATCAACCCTTGAAATGTTTAAGTGATTTGGGGTTGCTTTCTTCTGATGAGAATTACTCAGGAGAGTGGGTCTTATTATGCAGTGCTGGAAGATGGGTTGGATATATTACACCTCAATTTATTAAAGATGTACCTGCTAAACAATGGAATCAGTATTTATTGGCTGATTATAAAAAACCCCTTTCTGGTTTGCCTTCCATCAGTGAGAAAAGTCCTCTTTGGGGAGCAGTCTTAGCATTAGAAAAAGCAAAAGAACAAAGGATTTTAGTCTTTAATCTTGCGGGCTTACCTTCTGGAACTATTGATAAAGTGGATCTCTCTGAAATTGTCTTGAAAAAACTTGGCCTTAAGCTACCAAAATCTATTTTGGATGAAGCAAGAAAAAATAACATTTATCCCTTGGGGGTTTCTTTGGTGAGGATTGTTGAACTAATGATTTCTAATGGCTTGATTCAAAAATCTGATTTGCAAAAGTGGACTACTGATTCAAATAACTAACTGCCTCTCTTAAAGGGCTTTCTCCAAAACTCTGCTAAACAAAGAGTAAAAGTTGATTCTAGATGAGTCCAATTAATCAAAAATCAGAATTCAATAATTATCTATTAATAGCTGAATAATTTAATTCGTATATAATTTAAAAGAGAAGCTATAGCTATTTTTGAAAATCTCTCTTTCTTATATCAATGGTTTTGCAGCAGCTGTTTTAGCTGCGAGCTCTATTCCTTTAGCTCAGGCAGAAACTATTAAATCTGATTCGATCAAGTCTGCTTCTATTAAATCTGAATTGATCGAACAACAGGTTCATTTCGTTACGCCTACTGCTATAAGCCATTCATCAACTTGTAATTGCTTATCTTGCAGTATATTTGTTGATCCAAATTCTGTAGATTGCTTTGAAACTAATGATAAAGATTTGGAAATAGATAAGATCTCTAAAATTGTCAGTTAACAAGCACTGTCTAGAGAAAAGCGGAAAAATTAACTAGAAAAGAATCATTAATGTTTTACGATTTATTAAACTTATCTGTGTTTCCCTACCCCTACTTGTGTTCTTATTTTTGTAAATTGAAAAAACCAGTAATTGATTAGATAGAAAAACTATTTAGTTATCTAAATTAGATAAGTTCACAAAGTAGTTCTTTGAATTCTGATAAATATTAGTCAATTCATTTGCTTCTAATTCTTTCTCTACCCAATTGAGTTTTGACCAATAAGAAATTAAATGCTTAGTTAAGCAGTCTATAAGTCCATTCCTAGGAACATTACTTGGAGCAGGTTTTGGAGGAGGAGAATTAAATACATCTCTCCAAAGCTTGTTTGGAGGATCTAAAAGGATCTCTCCATGCTGCAATAAGCTTCCATCTCTCCAGTATTGAGCGCTCCCAATTCTTTTATTTCCTTGATTATCGATCAAGTCGGCAACGCTAGAACTTGAAAAACAATTTCCAGTTGGTGGAATAGATTTGATTGCACCAAATTTTAAAGGATGATTAAGAGCTGAGAAACTTTCTATTAGCCACTGACTTGCCTCAAAATATGCTTGGCGTTTTTTCCTTGGGGGTGATTGCCATGCCATGGAATAAGTTAGCCCTCCTGAGTGAAGCACTGCGCTTCCGCCACTTGGTCTACGAACTATATTGATTTTGTTTTTCTTCACTAACTCGACCCATTGCTGAGGAATCTTTTTCTGATGATGTCCGATCGATAGCCATATTCCTTCCCACTTGTAAAAACGAACTGACATTGATATGTCAGTTCGTTTTTTAATATTTTCAAGCATCATTTCATCACAAGCCATTTGGAAAAAACCATTAAATGATTCTGAGTTAATGATCTGACCAGTTTTTTCTAGCCCGTTAGTAATGTATTTACCTTTATTCATCTCGAAGACCTTAGTAAAAACCTTATAGAGGGACGTGGTTTTATGTTCGGATTTATCTGAAAGTGCATTAATCCATGACAGGGTTTTGCGATTGTCCCCATTTTTGATGATTTAAGTTGAGAATATATAAAGTTATTATGCTTTTCATGGCGACCTCAACCACTATTGATCTTGCTGGCCTTTGTTTAGTGGTGGTAATGCATGCAGGAATCTTAGCTTTGAGATTAGGCATTAGTCTAAAAAGAGCTTAAAGACACTTTTTGCTGGCATTTTGCTCTTTTTTAAGGTACAAGCAGGTTAGGAGTATCTTTTGATTTTTTGCCACCTCAGGTACTAATTAACGAAGAAGTAAATCAACCTGTACCAGGTCTTAGATCTGTTACAGGGTATTCACATAACAATATTTCTTCTACATCAGAAAAAGTAGCTGCTTTTTCTAGAGCTTCGGAGTTTCAACTGCAAGAGGAGCAACGAGAGTTAACTTATGCGTTAATATCACTTTTTATAAAGTCAGGGTTATTTGTAATAGCAATGGCAAGTTTTTTTAATTTGGGAATTGCTTCACATCAAAGAATAAATCGTAATAACGAAATTAAATCAGTGCTTAATTCAGAGACTGAAAAACTAGCAAGGTTGCATATAAGGTTTGATAGTTTGTTCTCTATAGGAGGGAAGGGACGTTTAATGGAAGAACAAGATCAGTGGATAGCTCCTAAAAGCAGGAGAATAATTTGGCGATAAGAACCCTCTTGAAATGACTTTGATCTTGGAGGTATTAGAATGTGGGGTAATGAGATGTTAATGAATCAGATATGTCTTCATTTCAATCTGCACCTGGAACTGTCCTTATAACTGGAACTACATCTGGTGTTGGTTTGCATGCAACCAAAGCTTTGATTGATCTTGGTTGGAAAGTTATCACAGCCAATAGATCCCCTCTTAAGGCTGAAGATGCTGCGGTTAAACTAGGACTCCCCTTTAAATGTCCAAACCAATTAGAACATATTTATTTAGATCTCTCTGATTTAAATAGTGTTCGAGAGGGAGTTAAAAACCTTCTAGATTCTTTGGAAGGGTCTTTGGATGCTTTGGTTTGCAATGCTGCAGTTTATATGCCAAGGCTTGCCAAGCCTCAGAGATCAGCTCAAGGGTATGAGTTGTCAATGGCAACAAATCATTTTGGCCATTTTCTTTTGATTCAACTTTTATTGGAAACCCTCAGTAATTCAAAGCGACCTGTTTGGCAAGGGAGATCTTGGGGCGTCGAATCTTCAAGGTTAGTTATGTTAGGAACAGTAACGGCTAACTATAAAGAGCTTGGTGGAAAAATCCCAATACCTGCGCCGGCTGACTTAGGAGATTTATCTGGGTTTAAGCAGGGCTTTACTCATCCTATTTCTATGGCAAGTGGTAAACGTTTTAAGCCTGGGAAAGCTTATAAAGACAGCAAACTTTGCAATATGATTACTATTCAAGAACTTAATAGAAGATTTAAGGACTCGTCGGTTGTTTTTAGTTCTCTTTATCCTGGTTGTGTTGCCAAAACTAAGTTGTTTAGGAATACTCCGAAAATTTTTCAATGGCTTTTCCCTTTATTTCAAAGGTTTATAACAGGTGGTTTCGTTAGTGAAGCTTTAGCTGGTAAAAGAGTTGCTCAGGTTGTTTCCAGCCCAGAGTTCGGCGTCTCTGGAGTTCACTGGAGCTGGGGAAATAGGCAAAAGAAGGACGGAGAACAATTCTCTCAGAAATTATCTGAACGAATTACTGATCCTTTAACTGCTAAGAATGTTTGGGACTTCTCTTTGAGGCTTGTTGAATTTAATTAAATTAGTTCAAATTAATTAAATTTTAATCAAAACCTAGCAAGTCAAATATTTCTCTATCTTTTAGGGGTTCAGCTTCCAACGGTTCAACATTGTCAATCATTTTCTTTGCAAGCGAAAGATATTCATTTTGAACTTCTACTACCCCTTCTTCATCAGGATCCATTTCAAAAATCGTGCACTTTTTCAATCTTGATCGACGAATTGCATCCACATTTTTAAAATGAGCCATTGTCTTTAGACCTGTCCTCTCATTGAATTTCTCTATTTGATCTAATCCAGCAGAACGGTTTGCAATTACTCCACCAAGACGAACTTTGTAGTTTTTGGCTTTAGCATTTATTGCTGCAACAATACGATTCATCGCAAAAATTGAATCAAAATCATTTGCTGTAACTATTAAGCAATAATTGGCGTGTTGCAGAGGTGCTGCAAATCCACCACATACAACATCCCCTAAGACATCAAATATAACTACATCTGTGTCTTCAAGAAGATGGTGCTCTTTTAAAAGTTTTACGGTCTGTCCTGTTACATATCCTCCGCATCCAGTTCCAGCTGGAGGGCCACCACTTTCTACACACTGAACGCCATTGAATCCTTCAAACATGAAGTCTGTTGGACGAAGTTCTTCACTATGAAAATCAACTTCTTCAAGAATATCTATTACTGTAGGCACCATTTTATGAGTCAGAGTAAAGGTGCTGTCATGCTTTGGATCACATCCAATTTGCAAGACTTTTTTCCCTAGCTTTGAAAAAGCCGCAGATAGATTTGAGGATGTGGTTGACTTACCGATGCCGCCTTTGCCGTAAACAGCAATAACAAGAGCACCTTCTTCTATGTTGACTTTGGGGTCTAGTTTGACTTGAACACTGCCTTCCCCGTCTGGGCGATTAGTTAAGGTTGCAGTCATTAATTCCTCGTACTAATTCAAAGAGTTATTTTTATATTCAAGCAGGAATATCATTGGTTAGTAAATGTTTAGTTAATTAGATACAAAGTAGGTTTTAAAAGAGTTTTGATATCTACACATTTTGAAGGTCAAAAACAGCAAATAGGACTAAATACTCATACCTAAGCATTGATTCTGCGGCATAATTTATGCTCCAAAATGAGCTTTAGCATCTAGCATAGTCTCTCCATCAATTGCTTTGCAGCCATTGTCGCGGGCATATTTTTCAGTATTTCTTCGAACTTTTCCTCTTACAAAGAATGGGATTTTAGCTAATTCAGATTTCCCATCGGAAGTCCAATGAAGGGAGTCGCTTTTTCCT
Source organism: Prochlorococcus sp. AG-363-B11 (assembly GCA_003278425.1). Classification (GTDB taxonomy): domain Bacteria; phylum Cyanobacteriota; class Cyanobacteriia; order PCC-6307; family Cyanobiaceae; genus Prochlorococcus_E. Next base: position 42,547 of record QCFE01000006.1, read on the forward strand.
AATTGATTATTTGAACTGTTATTGATCTCTTTTGTTAAAGCTTCGTCTTCTTTAGAATGACTCCCTAGATGGCCTAAATGACTCTGGTGCCCATCTGTAAATTCAAAATCATGCTTAAACATTCCAATTAGATGCTCTTCTAATCCCATCATCAAGGGGTGCACCCAGTCGTCGAAAATCACGTTTGCTCCTTCCCACCCCATTTGTGGGCTATAGCGAGCAGGAACATCTTGAACGTGCATAGGTGTGCTGATTACTGCACATGGAATACCAAGCCGCTTAGCACTATGCCTCTCCATCTGAGTTCCTAAAACTAATTCAGGTGCGGAATTTTTTATAGCTTCTTCTACTTCGAGATAGTCGTTTGTGATTAATGCTTCTAGACCTAGCTCTTTTGCTGCAGAACGAACTTTACGGGCCATTTCTCTGCTGTACGTCCCTATCCCTATAACTTTAAAACCAAGCTCTTCATTAGCAATTCTTGCAGCAGCAAGAGCGTGAGTACCGTCTCCAAAAATAAAAACTCTCTTTCCAGTTAAGTAGTTCGAGTCAACTGATTTTGAATACCAAGGCATTTTGGACTGGTTTTCCTTATTGATTAAGCTTGAAGGTTCTAGATCTAATAACTTATGAAGTTCTTCTAGGAATTCCTTTGTTGCGTTTACTCCAATTGGGATTGTTTTAGTGAATGGAATTTTGAAATTTCGTTCTAGCCAAATACATGTAGATTCTGCTATTTCTGGATATAGGCAAACATTTGCATCGGCTTTTGGAAGTCTAATGAGATCACTTGGTGCAGCACCTAGGGGAGCTATTACATTTACGTCAATTCCACTCTCGCCAAGGATTTTTTGTATTTCTAAAACATCATCTCTACATCTGAAGCCAAGCAAGGAGGGACCTAATAAATTTACTCTTGGTCTCCTACCCTCTTCTTTCCATGAAATTTGAGGTTCATTTGTATGATCTTCGGCAAGATCTTTTAAAAGACCTCTAATTAATTGATAAAACGTCTCAGATGCGCCCCAATTTTCTTTTTTGCTATATGCAGGGAGCTCTAAACTGATAATAGGTAAATTAAGTCCCATCCCCTTCGCTAGAGAACCTGGTTGATCTTGAATTAATTCAGCAGTACAACTTTCTCCTACTAATAAAGCTTCAGGTTTAAAACGTTCTACAGCTTCACTGATGTGTCCTTTGACTAGTTCTGCAGTATCTCCACCAAGGTCTCTTGCTTGAAAAGTTGTATAAGTTACAGGTGGTCTAGTCCCTCTTCTCTCAATCATTGTGAAAAGAAGGTCTGCATATGTATCCCCTTGGGGCGCATGCAAAACATAATGAAGACCTTTCATCGAGGTTGCAATTCTCATTGCACCTATATGAGGAGGCCCTTCATATGTCCAAAGTGTTAGTTCCATGAGTTAAATAGTAGGTTCTAGGGTTTTTTCTTTAAGGAGATCATGTCGGTGTAAGGGTCTTGCAAAGAGTTCGGCAAGGTCAGAAGCTTGGTCAATTCCATGGATTGGGCTAAATACCATTTCGATAGACCATTTTGTTGAAATACCTTCTGCTTCTAAAGGGTTAGCAAGTCCCATTCCACACACAACAAGATCTGGGTGATGTTCTCTTACTCGATCTAATTGTTTTTCTACATGTTGACCTTCAACAATTCTGGTATTTGAGGGAAGAAGCTCTAGTTCTGATTTCATCAGTTCCCTGTTTAGGTAAGGAACCCCAACTTCTATAAGTTCCATTCCACATTCATTACTAAGGAATCTTGCAAGAGGTATCTCAAGCTGAGATTCTGGTAATAGAAAAAGTTTTTTTCCAGAAAGTTGATCGATATATGGTTTCAAGGCTTTATTAGCCCGAATCACCAAGGGCTCCAATGTGGAATCTACAAGACCTTTGTCAACATTAAATGCTCTTGCTGCTGCTTCTATCCAGAGTTTGCTTCCCTCTATCCCAAGTGGGAATGGTGCTTGTAGAATTTCTGCGCCTCTGTTTTTAAGTTCCCTTGCAGTATCAGTTAAATAAGGTTGTGCTAATAAAACCTTGGTCCCAGGACCAATTGCAGGAAGTTCAGTTGATTGCCTAGGAGGGAAACTCTCGACTTTTTGAAGACCTAATCTTTTGAATATTGTTTTCAATCGGTCTTCGACAGCATTAGCTAAGGTCCCGACAAGTAATAATTGATTTTCAGAACTTTTTGGCAATAACGGAACTAAAGCCTTAAGAGCGCCATCTTCTCCTTGAGTGAACGTTGTTTCAATTCCGCTACCTGAGTAATTTAAAACGGTTACTTGCCCATTGAATTGAGCATTTAGTCTTTCAGCCGCTCTTGATAAATCAATTTTAATGACTTCGCTAGGACAAGATCCAACAAGGAAAAGAGTGCGAATCTCTGGGCGTCTTTTTAGAAGATTTTTTACTACTCTGTCTAGTTCTTCATGCGCATCAGCGAGCCCTGCAAGATCTCTCTCTTCAAGAATTGCTGTACCAAACCTTGGCTCAGCGAAAATCATAACCCCTGCAGCACTTTGTATTAAATGAGCACAGGTTCTTGATCCCACTACAAGAAAGAAAGCATCAGGCATGCGTCTGTGAAGCCAAACAATAGAAGTAAGGCCACAAAAGACTTCTCGAGGACCAGTTTCCTTTAGCAGCGTTGAGCCGCTCATAGTAAAAATTTAAGTTCTATCTTTAAATTGCATCGATTAACGGAAAGATGCAATTACTAACAGGAAAAATTCGGAATTCAATATATATTTTGTTGCTTTTTATTATGACTGCTGTAAATAGTTCATTAGATTCTTGTTCGTGGGAACTTCTTTAAAGCTAATTTCTCCAGTAAGAAGATTCTTTCTCCTCGCTCTTAGAGAGTTTCCATACATTTCTACTTATCCTTTTAGCTACTAGACCTCCTCTTTCTGTTTTGGAAGAGCCAGGGCGAGCACCAAGTAGATATGCAACTTCAGTAGTACTCAATGGAGCGCCAGTTTCTATTGATAAGGCGATGAGTTCGAGACGTTGGCGAAGAGCATTTAAATCAAACTTTCCTTCATTTTCTTCAACTAATCTTAATCTAGATGTTCCATCTCGAGAAATTCTTTGCATCATTCCTAAACCAACTAGACCAAGAGCTTGTTCAGGGTTCAAGTCGCTTGGTATGGCTTGGGAATAGTTTATTTGTTTTTGGGAAGCAGGCATCTTTTTATACTGTATTCCCTTGAAGGTATCGGTTCAAATTTAAGCTTGCAAGACTTTTTATTAGCTAAAAAGACAATCTTTCAGGTAGTATCCCCGGAATGAACGCTCTTTCTAACTATAAGAATGGTGAGAGACGACTCTCTGGGGGGTCGCTTGTAACAGGTTCTGAGGTTGGCCCTCAGGCTGGGGCAAGTTGCGTTATTACTACTGATTCAGAGAAATCTCTCGTATCTCGTCAGGCTAGTCATGTTCAGCAAATTGAGTTAAGAAGTTACGTATTTTTAGATTCTTTGCAGCCCCAATTGGCTGCATATATGGGCACAGTTAGCCAAGGTTTTCTCCCTATACCTGGAGATGCTTGCCTTTGGATGGAGGTCTCTCCTGGAATGGCGGTTCACAGAGTCACTGATATTGCGCTAAAGGCTAGTAATGTCCGCTTAGGGCAGATGGTTGTAGAAAGAGCCTTTGGTTCTTTGGCGTTATATCATCGTGATCAAAGTACAGTCCTTCATTCAGGAGATGTTGTACTTGATGCTATTGGAAGTAGTGTAAGTAGACGTACTAAGCCGCAAGTAAGCTGGACTGAAGTGATCCGAGCAATTACACCAGACCATGCTGTTTTAATTAATCGTCAAAACCGCAGAGGTTCTATGATTCAATCTGGCATGAGTATGTTTATTCTTGAAACCGAACCAGCTGGATATGTCTTAGTGGCAGCAAATGAAGCTGAAAAAGCTTCTAATATTACTGTTGTTGATGTTAAGGGAGTTGGTGCTTTTGGACGTTTAACTCTTGCCGGTCGTGAAGGGGATGTTGAAGAGGCAGCAGCAGCAGCAATGAGATCAATTGATCAGATTAATCGCCAATAATAAATTCTTAATTTCTATTTGAGACCTAGTTCTTTTAGAAGATAAGGTGCCAAGGCACGCGCTGCCTTCCCTCTGCTACCAAGCCTTGTCAATTGCTCTTGACTGAGTTCACCATAAGTACAGTTTGCTTCGCGTACCCAGAATAGAGATTCAAACTCTCCTTGAGGATATGAAGGCTTTCTTAAAATTTCTCCCCAACAAGTGCCTTCTGCGTCGTAAATGTGACTTCCCTTAGGGTCACATAGCACCATTACGCTACGGAATTTTGCACTACGGTAAGGAGTGTCAGCTAGTTGCTTGAGAAGCTTCTTAAGTTTTTCTTCGCTATTTTTTGCAAATCGAGCTGAATAGATACCTGGAGCTCCCTGAAGTGCGTCAACTTCCAGGCCTGAGTCGTCTGCAATTGTCCAAGTTTTGGTTAACTGTGCTACTGTCTTGGCTTTTAAAATGGCATTTTCTATATAGGTTGAGCCAGTCTCTTCAACTGAGAGATTATCGGGTTGACGTTGAATCTTAATAGGTAGAGGGCCTAGCATTGCCTCAATCTCAGCAACTTTTCTAGGGTTTCCACTAGCAATAGTTAGTAGTGGTTTTTTCAAGATTAAGCAAGCTCGTTGAAGTTCTTGGATATTGGGATATAGATTACCTGATCAATAAATTTAGAGACAGGGTAGGTTGAACATTCCATCCCTTGGCAATACCTAGGGCACCTGCCTCGCGAAAAACATAACCAGAAAAAGTTGATAAAACAATTAATTGTTCGCCCTCCCTAACAGAGAAAAGGAAAGTCTATTTTATTAGTGATAGCAGTGGTGATAAGTTTAGCTTATCAATGAGAGTAGAGACGGTGATCCCCTTTTTAATGAAAACCTCTTGACTTAGCTGTACATAACAAGCCATTGTCTGGCATGAACATTCCAATCCTTTATTTTTCGCAAGGCATATGGCTACCGAAACTATGGGCATCGCACTCGGCATGATCGAGACACGCGGCCTCGTACCAGCTATTGAAGCTGCTGATGCAATGACTAAGGCTGCTGAAGTACGCCTAATAGGTCGTGAATTTGTTGGTGGTGGTTACGTAACAGTTTTAGTTCGTGGAGAAACCGGTGCAGTTAATGCTGCTGTTCGTGCTGGCGCTGACGCTTGTGAGCGTGTAGGTGACGGACTTGTTGCTGCTCACATCATTGCTCGCCCTCATAGAGAAGTTGAGCCTGCTTTGGGTAACGGCAACTTTCTTGGTCAAAAGGACTGAAGTCTAAAGCGCTTAATTTAGTAGTAAGCGCGATTTCATTTCCCTAAATCGATCTAAAGGAGTTATCCCATGAGTAAGAAGTATGACGCTGGGGTTAAGGAGTACAGAGACACCTACTGGACTCCTGACTATGTCCCCCTAGACACAGACCTTTTGGCTTGCTTTAAATGCACCGGTCAAGAAGGAGTTCCTAGAGAAGAAGTTGCAGCCGCTGTGGCTGCCGAATCCTCTACAGGAACTTGGTCAACGGTGTGGTCTGAATTGTTAACTGACCTCGAGTTTTACAAGGGCCGTTGTTACCGGATAGAAGATGTTCCTGGAGACAAGGAATCTTTCTATGCATTTATTGCTTATCCTCTAGATCTTTTTGAAGAAGGATCTATTACAAACGTTCTGACTTCATTAGTTGGTAATGTTTTTGGATTTAAAGCATTGCGCCATTTGCGTTTAGAAGATATCCGCTTCCCAATGGCTTTTATTAAGACATGTGGTGGACCTCCTAACGGAATTGTTGTAGAGCGAGATCGCTTAAACAAGTATGGTCGTCCTCTTCTTGGTTGCACCATTAAGCCTAAGCTTGGCTTGTCTGGTAAAAACTATGGTCGTGTGGTTTATGAATGCCTTCGTGGTGGATTAGACCTTACAAAGGATGATGAGAACATAAACTCTCAACCATTTCAGCGTTGGAGAGAACGTTTTGAGTTTGTTGCAGAAGCTGTAAAACTTGCGCAACAAGAGACAGGTGAAGTTAAAGGGCATTATCTGAATTGTACTGCTACTACTCCGGAAGAGATGTATGAGCGTGCAGAGTTCGCTAAAGAGCTTGATATGCCTATCATCATGCATGATTATATTACAGGTGGCTTTACTGCTAACACAGGCTTGGCTAACTGGTGTCGTAAGAATGGCATGTTGCTTCATATTCATAGAGCAATGCATGCGGTTATTGACCGTCATCCAAAGCATGGTATTCATTTCCGTGTTCTTGCTAAGTGTTTACGCCTTTCAGGCGGCGACCAGCTTCATACAGGAACAGTTGTTGGTAAGTTGGAAGGTGATCGTCAAACGACCCTTGGATATATCGATAACTTGAGAGAATCCTTTGTCCCAGAAGATCGCACTCGTGGCAACTTCTTTGATCAAGATTGGGGTTCTATGCCTGGCGTGTTCGCTGTAGCTTCTGGTGGTATTCATGTATGGCATATGCCTGCATTGCTTGCAATCTTTGGCGATGATTCATGCCTTCAGTTCGGTGGTGGTACTCATGGTCACCCATGGGGATCTGCTGCTGGTGCTGCAGCAAACCGTGTAGCTCTAGAAGCTTGTGTTAAAGCACGAAATGCAGGTAGAGAAATCGAGAAAGAAAGCCGCGACATCCTTATGGAAGCTGCTAAGCATAGTCCTGAGTTAGCTATTGCACTTGAGACCTGGAAGGAGATCAAGTTCGAGTTTGACACTGTAGATAAGCTCGACGTTCAGTAATAGCAAAATAGAAGGAGACATACGTCTCCTTCTATTTCCCCTTCTTGTATCAGTAGCCGATTAATTTTTTCGGATACTCTCTGTCCTTTTAATCAAAGTTCACCATGCCTTTTCAAAGCACAGTTGGTGACTATCAAACAGTCGCCACCCTGGAGACATTCGGCTTCTTGCCTCCAATGTCTCAGGATGAAATTTACGATCAAATTGCATACATCATTGCTCAGGGATGGAGCCCTGTAATTGAGCATGTTCACCCAAGTGGCTCCATGCAGACTTATTGGTCTTATTGGAAGTTGCCATTCTTTGGTGAGAAAGATTTGAATGTAGTTGTTAGTGAGCTAGAAGCTTGCCATCGTGCATACCCAGATCACCATGTTCGAATGGTTGGTTACGACGCTTATACCCAAAGTCAGGGTACTTGTTTCGTCGTTTTCGAAGGTCGCTAATCAGCGATAAATTTTATAGCCTCGATATTTCTCGAGGCTATTTGGTTTCCCCTCAGAGAAGATTTAATTCTTCTCTAATTATCAAAGTTCCTATCCGGTAGAAATGGCAAAACAAACCAGTCGAGAACTAGTCCTTGAGCGCCGTAAAGCGTTAAGTCAAGGTGGAAAGAATGCCTTAGCAGTTGATAACTCTAAGCAAAACAGAGTTCGTTCTTCTGCTGATTCTCGTGCTACCAGGACAGGTGCATCAAATTCTCAAAATAAAAAAGAGATAATTAGACCCACCAGTTCAGATATAACTTTTCAGTTGAATTCCTCTACACATAATTCAGCTGTGAGTAGACAAATTAAACGTATAAGTCAACCTAGTAGAGATCTTGTGCTGGCAAGGAGAGAAGCGCTTTCTCGTCGAGGTAAGACAGCTGATACAAGCCAAGATAGAACACGGTCAGATGTAAGTGGAAATAAAACCGCTACAGTTTCAAACCCCACAGTTATTACAAAATACTGTTGCGATGATTGCAAAGAAAATGATGCTAAATCATCTTCTGAATCTTCCAATTCCACTTCATTGACTTCTAGATCAAGTGAATTAATTACTAATAACAGTGCTCGTCGTTCTACTACTAAACGTAGACCTATACAAAATTCGAGTAGAGCTATTGTTTTAGCTCGCCGTGAAGCTCAATCTAAGCATGGTAAGACTGCTGGAAAACAACCAGCATCAGCGGCTTCTGTTGCTAGACAAGGTGACCCTGACTTGACTAGTAGAGAATTATCTCAAAGAGTGCGTGAACTTAGAAGTAAAAGTGGAGCTACTGGTGCTAAACGTTCAGGAGTTTGCCGACCTTGTGGACCAAACAAAAATGGTTCTAAGCTGATGGCTGCTTCTGACGCACATTGGAAGGTAGGAGTGAGTGAGACTAGCTCCGGTCAAGTTGTTACAGGTACTCAGGCTAATCGGTCTTCTAAAACAACTGGTAATGAAGCAAGTACATGCCGATCAGTTACTGGAACTCAATATATGGGTTCGGAGGTTTTTAATACTTTTTGTGAGACGGCTCCTTCACCAAGTCAGCCATTAAAGGTTGCTGTAACAAATACTACTCATGGAAACTTGGTTACTGGTAATGAGGTTGGTAGGTCTGAAAAGGTTACAGGAGATGAGCCTGGAACTTGTAAATCTCTAACTGGAACTGAGTATATTTCAGCTAATCAAACTAATGCTTATTGTGGAGGGGCAAACCCTTCTCCTCGAAAAGTAGGGCAAAGTCTTACTCAAGATGGAAGAAAAGTTAGCGGGGTAATGGTTGGTCGTTCTTCTAGCGTGACTGGTGATGAGGCAGGTTCTCATTTGGGCTTAACAGGAGACCAATATCTTGGATCCGATCCATTGCCATCGGGTAGACCTGCTGAGAAAGTTAGTCTCTTCAATACTCTAAGTGGATCAGGTGTGACAGGTACAAATGTTTCTCGAGCTGAGTCTGTTACAGGGAATGAGGCAGGTACCTGCAAGCTTGTTACCGGAGATGAGTATGTAGGTCAACAGCAATATCAATCATTTTGTGGAGCTAACCCTAAAGCAGAAGCCCCTAAAGTTGGTTTAAGCCTTACTAATAAATCTCAGATTGTTAGTGGAACTCAAACAGGTCGTTCTCCTTCTGTTACTGGAGATGAACCTGGAACATGTAAAGCAGTTACAGGAACTCCATATGCAGGATTAGAGCAAGCAACTCAATTATGTGAAGTCAATTCACTTAAAGAAATTCAACAGCGGACTCCTCGGAAAGTTGGCACTCCAGGTGCAGCTCTTACTGGGCAACAACCTGGGATTGGAGGAGTCATGACAGGGGCTGAGCGAGGTTCATGCGAAGTATTAACAGGTACACCTTATGTTGGAGGAGATCAGTTAAACCAAGCTTGTGGAACTTCATCTCAATTTGTAGGTGACAAAGATACTGCAGTGTCTCCTTCTCAACCAGGCTCTGGATTTACTGTGCAGTCTCCAGCTAGGGCAGCACAGCAGAGTCGAGCTGAGATCTCAGGTGGAGTCACAGGCACTAGTTATGAAAATGGTTCCAGAATTACAGGACCTTTTGATATGGCACCTGACAAAATAACTGGAACTGAGCAATTCCGTTTTGGATCACAGCCAATTCAACCTAATCCTTCTTCTTTAGAAGAAGTCCCAGTATCTGAGAACCCAACAAGACCAATTTCTAGAATTACAGGAGAAGGTCAATCTTCGGGACTTAACATTACTGGTGATGATTGGGCAAGAGGTGAAAGCGTTACAGGCACTGAAGGAACATCTGCTACACGTCGAAATCCTTCGAGAGCTGGAGGGATGAGTGCAATGAAGCCTTTCGAGTCGAAAAGGAATGAGGAATTACCTAAGCCTGATCTTCTGATTACAGGATCAAGTGGAAATACTGGCCAAGGACAGCTAGTCACTTTTTCAGGCGGAGCGAGAGGTTAGTTGAGCAATGGCCTATAGAAATTTGGCCAGAAAGAAAGATCGTCCTTTAGGACCTACGGCACCTAGGAAGAGTTATTTTTCTGATCAACAATTACAATCTCAACCTAAAGTAAAGCCTCGCTCTCCTGGCTTAAGTGGATTGCATCCTCTTACTGACCTTGCTTGCAATAGAAAACTTCAAGAATATGAAGAGCAGGTCAAGGGTAGGTTTGATCAAATTGTTCCTTTTCTTAAGAAGGTGTCTACCCTTCAACATGATGATAATTTCATAAACACCTCACAAAAACTAGCTAGAGAAAAACTAGGTTTTGAGCTGCCAGAACATATTTTAGAAAGGGCTTGGGTACGTCCTCTTGATATGAGAGCTTTATTTGCTTCATGTGTTTTTCAAGCTCATCAACTTTCTAGTAATCAGTTTTTTAATTCTGATCCATTAAATGGTTCAGAAGGTAGCAATGAGGCTCAGTCGTTTGAGACTTTCCTTGCTGAATGTGGATTCCACTTGTTGGATGTAACTCCTTGTGCAGATGGTCGATTGGCCCATTCTATTTCATATGCACTGCGAATTCCTTTTAGTGCAGTGCGTAGGCGATCTCACGCAGGTGCTTTGTTCGATGTCGAAAACACTGTTAATCGTTGGGTAAAAACTGAACACAGACGTTTTAGAGAAAATATTCCAAACTCTCCTCATGAAGCGACAAGGTATTTAAAAGTAGTTATTTATCATTTCAGTTCTGTTAACCCTACGACTCAGGGATGTGCTGCCCATGGAAGTGATGACAGTCTTGCTGCCGCTGAAGGGTTGCAGAGATTGCTTGACTTTAAGGAATCAGTTGAAAATAGTTTTTGCTGTGGTGCTTCAGTAGATCTCTTGTTGATTGGTCTTGATACTGATACTGATGCTATTCGGGTACATGTTCCAGATTCTGAAAGTCATATCCCTCTTGAAGAATGGATATCTGCGAAAGATGTTTACGAGGAAACCAAGTTATTGTCAGCTGAAGACGCCATTAGAAAGATTACTGATAATGTTCGCATAAGTTCCTCTGGGAAAACTGATCACGGCATGGTGACTTTTATTGCGAAACTGTTAGTCAATAATCTTTCCCAAATTGATTATGTACGACAGCTACATAACGGCCCTTATCCTGACGAAGGTCATGCAGAGAGATTTATTGGTGTAGGTATTGGTTTTAAGGAGGTTCATCTGCGAAACCTGACTTATTTTGCACATCTTGATACAGTTGAAGAAGGAGCTCCAGATTTAGATGTAGGCGTTAAAATTTTTAAAGGTTTAAATATTTCTAGGGATCTACCTATCCCAGTAGTTATTAGATTTGATTATTCAGGTAGAGTACCAGGAGCTAGAGAAAGAGCTTTGTTGGATTGTAAGAGAGTTGATAGTGCTATTTCTTCTCGTTATCGAAAATTGGTAGACGATGGTCTTTTGCATACCTGTCTTTCTATTAGAGATCGAGATACGAAATCCCCTGCTGAAGTTGTAGGGTCTTCACTCGATCCTGTTCTTCAGGAGGAACATTGACATGTTGATTTGCAAGGTGGTTAAACCACTTGTTTCTACAAATCGTATACCTGGCTTTGAGCATAGGCATCTTCAGGTTGTTTTGGACGGCAGCTCTAAAAAAGTTGCTGTAGATGCTGTTGGCTGTAAGCCGGATGACTGGGTTATTTGTGTTGGAAGCTCTGCTGCTAGAGAAGCGGCTGGAAGCAAGTCATATCCAAGTGATTTGACCATCGTTGGAATTATTGATCATTGGGATCCAGATTCCCCAACTCCTTTGCCTGATAGGAAAACATAATGGAAATCATGCAAGTTATGGGACGTTTGGTTTGCACTCAACGAGTTGAAGGCTTAGGTCATATGCATTTACGTATCCTTCGAAATAATAAAGGGAAAGATCTAGTAGCTGTAGATCCTGTTGGGGCTCGTGAAGGTAATTGGGTTTTTACTGCGAGTGGTTCCGCAGCAAGATTTGCATGTCCTAATCCATCTATTCAGACTGACTTAACAATTGGCGGAATTATTGATCATTGGTCTCCAGACGGATAGCTCTGGACATATGAGCAAGACCCTTCCTAATTTATTTTACTTATCTCATGACTTCTTCTATTCCCCCACGTAGCCCAAAAGCGAAAACAAATTTAAAAAGTGGTGATCCCTCTAAACAAATAGTTGATGTTGTCCCAGAATCTTCAGTTTCTAAAAAAGTTGTATCTCCCTCAAAAGCTTCTAAAAATACCTCTGGAATTGGCGGAGGTCCAAAGAAATTGGTTCCGAATTCCTCTGATTATTCACCTTCAGAACCAATAACTGGAATTGCTTTAGGAATGATAGAAACACGTGGAATGGTTCCTGCAATAGAAGCAGCTGATGCAATGACCAAAGCAGCAGAGGTGAGCTTGATAGCTAGAGAATATGTTGGTGGTGGTTATGTATCTGTTTTGGTTCGTGGAGAGACCGGGGCTGTTAATGCTTCTGTACGTGCAGGCGCTGATGCCTGTGAACGTGTTGGGGATGGATTAGTCGCTGCTCACATCATTGCAAGACCTCATTCGGAGGTCGAACCTGTACTTAAGGTCAGTGGAGCAACACGCCGACTTTAATGAAGAGTTAAGAATAATTCATATGATTAGTTTAGCTTTGACTAAGACAATTTTCATTCCTATAAATTTTAAAAATGAATAAATGGAATAAAAGGTCTAGACCTTTAAGGCTAGAAAGAAGGTTTGAATTCCCAACCTATGAGTTGACTAGAGATTTTTTGGATCGACTTGGCGAGCTATCTGAAAAACGTAAAAGATTTCCAGATGTTAGTTTTGGAAAAACTTATGTGAATTTAACTTTGCAACCTGAAAGTGATGAAAACGATGCACCCCTTACAGCTGATGATATGAATTTTGCTTCAGAAATTGATGATTTAACAGAAACTGAATAGGCTTTCTCTCTTGGTTTAGTGGAAGATTACTTGCCTTCTGATAGGTCTCTTTTAATTAAAGCCATTAAATATGCTGGTGCCTTATACCTCCCTGGCAGACACCGGTTGAGTGTTTCTAAATGACTCCAACAGACGGTCCGCTCAATTTCTTGGCGAGTTCGTCCTAATTGAAGGAGACGCCTTAATGCTTTGCAGTAGAGGGGGTAACCAGCCTCTAGTTCACCAATTGTCAGCTTTGCTGCGGACATGTTTTGTCGCAGGTCAAGGCTTAATCTAGACAATTGAGTGACCGGCATGCAAATGAAAGGTCAGAAATCTACTGATTTTGACTTCTTATCCAAGCCAAGCAACACAATCAATTTCAACAAGTCCCCCTTTAGGTAGTGCAGAAACTTCAATACAGGCCCTGGCAGGACTCACTTTATTTTTGAAAAAGTCAGAATAAATTTTGTTTACTTTATTGAAGTCTTTTAAATTTGCTAGAAAAATCGTAGTGCGAACAATATTTGAAGCATCAGCTTCCGCAGCCTTGAGTACGGCTAAAAGATTTTTAAGAATTTGATGTGTTTCTTCTTCAACATCTCCATTTCCAACCATTTCTCCAGTAGATGGATCAAGTGCGATTTGTCCAGAGCAATAAAGCCATCCTCCCGCAAGAATGGCTTGGCTGTAAGGTCCAACAGGAGAGGGTGCTAACTTTGATTCAATTGCTTTTATTGGTAAGGAAGTCATAAGGTGATCATTTAATTACAAATAAATTTATCTCTTCTAACGACTTAATTCTTCCAGTTGTCTTTATCTAAACGCAATTTTGCGAATTCTTTGGCACTTTTAGCAATGAGAAATAAATTACTTTTTGTTTCTTCTAGGATTGTGCTAGGAAGACTTTGTAGGCCTTTTGATCTGCGGCTAATCACTTCTTTTAACCTTGAGTTTATATTTGAATCTTCTGGGTAAATTGACTTTGCCCATTTTAAGTTGTCTTCTGTATATTCATGAGCACAGTAAACTTTGGTGTCATTTGGTAAAGCCTTTAATCGATTTAATGATTTAAACATTTGGCTAGGAGTTCCTTCGAAAAGGCGGCCGCACCCTGCACCGAATAAGGTGTCCCCAGAAAAAAGAACAGGGTGCATTGTGTCCTTTTTTGAACCTCCTAAATAGTAAGAAACATGATTCTTTGTATGTCCAGGCACCTCTATAACTTTTATTTCTTCTTCTAAGAGAATAAAAACATCATTATCAAATACAGAGTTAGTTTGAAAAGGGATTCGATCGAGATCGCTTTTAGCAGCAATTACTGATGAAAATGGCCAAACCTCTAGAAGCTCTTCTGTTCCCCCTATATGATCTTCATGGTGATGGGTTTGAAGTACTGAGGTAAGTTGAAGATTTTTTTCTTTTAACCAACTGATAACAGGTTGAGAAATTGCAGGATCCACAACTACAGCTTGATTTCCTTTAACCCAAATCCATATGATGTTGTCTTTTAGTACAGGGATAGGATGAATTATGAAATTTTGTTTTTCTAGTTCCATAGCTTTAAAAGTAGCTCGAATCGTTAAAGTTCATGTTGATTAATTAACTCATGATTACTGTTGCCCTGGCAAAAGGAGCTTTGCTAAAAGACTCTGTTACAAGATTTGCAAAAGCTGGACTGGATTTTTCAGCAGTGCTGGAACCTTCTAATCGACTTTTAATGGTTCCTTCTGCCTGTGGCCGAGCCAAGGCGCTTCTTGTCCGGAATGGAGATGTACCTGTTTACGTTGCTTATGGGCAGGCCCACTTGGGAATCGTAGGCTTTGATGTCCTAAGCGAGAAGCACATGCAAGTTTCAAACTTGATTGATCTCGGTTTTGGTGGTTGTCGTATGTCAGTGGCAGTAAAATCATCGAGTGGCTATAAGAGTGCAGTTGACTTGCCTCCCCACTGCCGGGTGGCAAGTAAATTTACTAATTGTGCAAGACGTTTTTTTGAAGAGATTGATCTTCCAGTTGAATTAGTACACTTGACAGGCTCAGTTGAACTTGGACCATTAACTGGAATTGCAGAGGCGATTGTTGATTTAGTCGCCACTGGACGAACTCTTCGGGAAAATGGATTGGTTGAAATTGATCAACTTTTTTATTCCACTGCGCGTTTAATTGCTCACCCCCTTTCTTTAAGACTTGATAATGGAACGATTCAGCAAATTGTTGAAACTATTCAATTTCAGTCAGATAGCTCCAGCTTATAGATAGATGGAATTTCAGGATTTTCAAAGAGTTAAGCGTCTTGGTCGCTACCTTCAGAAGGATAAAAAGCGATTATTAATAATTCTATTTTTGCTTCTCCCTCTGTCCTTTGCTGGTGCAATTCAACCTTTATTAGTTGGACAAGCAATCAGTGTTTTAAAGGGTGAAGCTGCTTTCTCATGGCTAAGTGCTTTGCCTATGCAAGATGCAATTAGGGTTTTGATAATTCTTTTACTGATTTCTGTACTTATCCGCTTGGCACTCCAGGGATTCCAGTCATATAATATTCAATCTGTTGGTCAAAGTTTAACAGCTCGAATAAGGAAAGATTTATTCTCTCATTCAATTAACCTTTCATTGAGGTATCACGATTCAATGCCTGTAGGTAAATTGCTTACAAGGCTAACAAGTGATGTAGATGCACTATCTGAAGTCTTTGGAAGTGGAGCTGTTGGAGTTCTTGCAGATATTGTTACTTTAATTGTAATCTCAATTACAATGCTTTTAATTGATTGGAAATTAGGATTATTACTTTTAACTACACAAATACCGGTAACTCTTTTTGTTCTTTGGTTGCAGAAGAGGTATAGAAGATCTAATTATCGAGTTCGAGAAGAGCTTTCTGAGCTCAATGCTGACTTTCAAGAAAATCTTCAAGGCATTGAGGTTGTTCAGATGTTTAGAAGACAAGGAGTAAATGCCAGACGCTTCAATCAAACTGGGATTGCCTATCGAAATGCTGTAAACAGTATTATCTTTTATGACAGCAGCATATCTGCTTTTATTGAATGGGTTTCTTTGGCTGTGGTTGCATTAGTAATTGCTTTGGGTGGATGGTTAGTTACAGCTGGCTCGATGGGCTTAGGTACCTTGACAGCATTTATTCTTTATTCACAGAGGCTTTTTGAGCCTTTGCGTCAGCTTGCAGAAAGATTTACGCAAATACAAGGAGGATTAACCGCAGTTGAAAGAATTGGTGAATTATTAGAAGAAGATATTGAGATATTAGATGTCAAAGGAGATAATCGGAACGCAAGTTCAAAAAGTTCAAAAAAATCTTGCTTTGGTGAAGTCGTTTTTGAAAATGTTAGTTTTCACTATAGACCTGACGATCAGATAATCAGTGATCTTAGCTTTAGGATTGATCCAGGAGAGCATGTAGCACTTGTTGGACCAACTGGATCAGGGAAAACAACATTAATTAGATTATTGTGCAGATTGTATGAGCCTCAAGAGGGAAGGATTCTTATTGATGGAGTAGACATAAAGGAGATACCTTTGTCTAATTTAAGAAGAGAAATAGGTGTAGTCCTTCAAGACACTTTTTTATTTAGTGGAAATGTCGCAGATAATCTTAGGCTGGATTCATCTATTACCGATGAACGATTGGCTCAAATATGTCATGAGTTAGGTTTAGGAGCATTGTTGGATAGATTTCCAAATGGATTGAAAACTTTGTTAAGAGAGAGAGGCGGAAATATCTCTTCAGGAGAGAGGCAGTTGCTATCTGTTGCTCGGGTAGCTATTCGTAGTCCAAAAATCTTGATAATGGATGAAGCAACAGCATTTATGGATCCATCAACTGAAGCAACATTGCAAAGAGATTTGGATAGGTTGCTTGAAAAGAGAACAGCTTTGGTCATTGCACATCGTCTTGCCACAATTGAATCCTCAGATCGCATTTTGGTAATGAAAAAAGGAAAACTAATAGAACAAGGGAATCATAAAGCTCTTATCTCTCAAGGGGGGTTATATGCTCAGCTGGCAAAATTGCAGGAGGAAGGACTTGCCAAATTTTGATTGGAGATGCATGAGTCAATGATTAGAAAAGTAGGGCAAGGGAAAATAAGCCTCATGGGTTGGGCGAATAATTCCCATCCTTCTAATGATTTCCAAGAAATCTATGGAGTAGGAGCTCGAGAATGTATTTCTAAATCGGAAAAATTTAAATTTGTCTTCAGTCAGTCTAAGCAGCTTGACTTGATTGAACTTGAACAGTTACTTCAATCTGTGGGTTGGAGTAGAAGACCAATGAGAAGAGTTCAAAAAGCCTTGGATAATAGCTTGCTCAAGGTTGGACTATGGCAACATGATTCAAAATTTCCCAGATTAGTAGGTTTTGCTAGATGTACAGGTGATGGTGTCCTTCATGCAACAGTCTGGGATGTTGCTATTCACCCTGTATATCAAGGTTTTGGATTAGGAAAAGAGTTAATGGCTTATGTCCTTCGAAGTCTTAAAGAAATGAATATCGAAAGAGTTGTTCTTTTTGCTGATCCAGGAGTTATAAGCTTTTATAAAAGTCAAGGTTGGACTCTTGAACCGAAGGGATATCGGTGCGGATTTTGGTATGCAAATTAGTTTTAGTTAATCCTTAGCTTTTTTGATTTGAATAATATTTCTTTGCTAAGTTGGTTGGCTGTTCACCCTTCTTCCACCTATTTATTAAACTTGCATTTTTGATTGCATTCGTAAATATATTGCTTCTAATATACTTCCGAGAGCTTGTTATCAGCTTTGAGCCTATTCTCTTAAGTTTTGTTTTTTTACTTAGGCGAATACTTATGTCAATGTCTTCCATAATAGGAATATTTTTGTAACCTCCTATCTCAAAATACAGCTCTTTGCTGATTAAGAGACCTTGATCACCATAAGGCTTTTGGAAAATACTGCTTCTAATAAATACTGCTAATTCAAGCAAGAACCAGGAGAAACCTGTTTTTTCAATTTTGAAATCAAAGAACCATGCATATGCTTTATTAAACTCTTTATTGATTATTTGCGCTACTTTCCAACCCCAACAATTTTCCAACCTGGAGTCTGCATGTAAAAATAGCAGCCATTCACCTGATGCTTTACTTGCTCCATTATGTAGTTGAAACCCCCTACTCTTTGTGTCGTTTTTAATTATTTTTGCGCCTCCTATCATTGCAATTAATTCAGTTAGGTCTGAACTCTTGCAATCACTAATTATTAATTCAAATTGATGCGGGTAAAAGTTAATATCTGCCAATAAGAGAGGAAGTCTTTCCGCTTCGTTAATTGTAGGGATGATAATACTAAGCACTTTATTTGCCTTTACTAGTACCATAACTCTAGATCAGATAATCGATCTAGATCCGATTTTTTGTTAATTAGCTTATATTTTATTCCTTCCATGTTAGCTTTCTTAATTGTCTCTTGGAAAACAGAGTTTGAACCCCACTGGATGCCTGAGAAAGGCCATGAAATGATTGAGCGAAGAATGTTTCTTGAAAAGCCTATGAGCCAGTATCCTCCATCTTTTGCAGGGCCAATTACTATTTCATCTCTAGCTAAATAATCTATAGCATAGGTAATGTCATGTTCAGAAAGATCTGGAACATCTGTGCCTATGAAAAGAATGTCCCGAAGTTTTTGCGAGTTTGATGCTTTTTCTCTTTGGGCTAAAACGAGTTGGCGCTTCATTTTTAGTCCAAGGCTTCCTTTTCCTTGGCACCCTGCTTGAGATATTCCAGAAGCTTTTGCCCAGAGTGAAATTTTTTTGCTACCAATTCCTTCTACAGCTAATTTAATGTCAATGAGCCTCTTATCTAGAAGACTTTTTGCTACAGCAAGTGTGTGATTAGTTAACTTTCTTTGTATTGCAGCAGCTCTATGAGCTCCTATGCCTTGAGAAAGCCTCTTTTTACATCTATTTGGCGCTGGCCACCGAGTCATGATAATAAGAAGAGGTTTTCTCATGTATATAGTTTTGTTTGGACTTGTTTAGGAATGGATTCGTTGAAAATAAGCTTTCAGTAAAACTTGCGATTGATTTTGTGATTATTGAGATTACTTATACTGATTTTTCATTTTATCCTGCATAGCTTTAATAAGCTTCTTTAATGGGTGTTTTTGCTCCATTTTTCTTGATTGCTTTGTTAGAGCCACTTTAGAGGAGATTCTGTATGTCAAAAAACCTGGTTTTCTGATTTATGAATGCTTAATTTGATAACCACGTTTAGATTCATCCTCTGATTAGGAGAATCTGGACTAATGCGTGAAGAGTCTTGGGAAAAGGTTCAGAGTTCGTTAAAGAAAAATTTAAGTAAGCCGTCATATGAAACATGGATTCGTCCTACTCAATTCAGCAGCTTCGAAAATGGAGAGTTAACTTTAATTGCTCCTAATAGTTTCTCGAGTGCTTGGTTGAGAAATAATTACTCACAAACAATTCAAGAAACAGCTGAAGAGATTTTTGGAGAACCTGTCACTGTGAATGTAAAGGTAAAAGAGATATCAGAGCCCCCTAATGACTCTTATACTCCTTCTAATTCAAGAAGTTCCACTGTTGTTTCTTCTGATACCCCTGTCGGAAAATTAGGCAGTAAAATTCCTAATCTTGCTAAAAAATCAGGCCCCTTACTTAATTTGAGATATGTTTTTAATAGATTTGTTGTGGGTCCTAATAGTCGTATGGCTCATGCGGCTGCGATGGCTGTGGCAGAAGCCCCAGGTCGTGAATTTAACCCTTTGTTTATATGTGGAGGGGTTGGGCTTGGAAAAACCCATTTAATGCAGGCAATAGGCCATTACCGTATGGAGATTGACCCTGCTGCGAAAGTTGCTTATGTTTCAACTGAAACGTTTACGAATGATTTGATTCTTGCTATTAGGCAAGATCGTATGCAGTCTTTTCGAGATAGATATAGAGCTGCAGATTTAATACTTGTAGATGATATTCAGTTTATTGAAGGTAAAGAGTATACCCAGGAAGAATTTTTTCATACTTTTAATGCTTTACATGATGCAGGGAGTCAAATTGTTCTTGCTAGTGATCGCCCCCCTAGCCAGATACCTCGACTTCAAGAACGTTTAATGTCTAGATTCTCAATGGGATTAATTGCGGATATTCAGGCACCTGACTTGGAAACAAGGATGGCAATTTTACAGAAGAAGGCTGAGCAAGAACGAGTGGGGCTACCTCGAGACCTTATTCACTTCATAGCAGGACGGTTCACTTCAAATATTCGTGAGCTGGAAGGAGCTTTAACTAGAGCAATTGCCTTTGCTTCTATTACAGGTTTGCCTATGACAGTTGACTCCATAGCACCGATGTTAGATCCAAATGGCCAGGGAGTTGAAGTTACTCCTAGACAAGTATTGGATAAGGTTGCAGAAGTCTTTCAAGTAACTTCAGATGAGATGAAGAGTGCAAGTAGACGTCGACCTGTGAGTCAAGCAAGGCAGGTAGGTATGTACCTAATGCGTCAAGGAACGAATCTTAGTTTACCTCGAATAGGCGATGCTTTTGGTGGGAAAGATCATACTACAGTTATGTATGCTATAGAGCAAGTCGAAAAGAAGTTGTCGAGTGACCCCAAAATTGCCAGTCAGGTTCAGAAAGTTAGAGATTTATTGCAGATAGATTCCCGAAGAAAACATTGATTCATTTAGGCATTCTTATTGACTTTGGCTGGCAAAATTAAACGGGTTTTGATCAAAACGGTTCCTGATTGGGATGGGAGGTCCTTGAGTAGGCCCATCGAGCTGAGCAGTTTCTTCTAGGGCTTTTCTAAAAGCTCTTGCAGAAAGTAGAGGCATGTCTCTTGGTACTGATACTCGATCTCTTAGGTATCTTAGGCCTAACGCACTTCCTATGCTAGGTGTAAAGGTTTGCTGCAGAATCATTTTGCTAAGAGCTGCTCTTAAGGGCTGATCAAACAATTCATCATCTAAAGGATTAACCTTTTTTATTTGATTCCGATGCTTTAAAACTCTCTTTAAAGCAATTTTAGCGGGAGTATCTATTTTGTTAGGTTGATAGGTGGATTCCTGCTTGTCAAGTCCATACCCGATGTCAATTTGATGCGACAGTGATTTTTGGTGTTTGTTGTTATCTGACCAGCATCCACCCATCTGAGGTGGTAAGTCATGGGCATGAGTGTGGAAATCTCCTTGTGTGCCTCTGTATTCATCAAGTTGCTCAAGTGCCTTAAACCAGGTGTCAATATTTGAGAACTCTTTTCTTAGCTCAAAACCTTTGTAGTATGTCAAAGAAGCATTCATCCTTTCTAAATATGGGATAAAAATGGCATCAATACTGCCTGGCAGAGATTGTGACGAATTTGCAATAGAAGGATCGATCCATTTGGATGTTGTAGTTGCTAGGCAATCGTCTACTTCCTGCGCTATTAATTTGAATTGGCCTTCTCTTCTTAGTGCCTGTCCTTTATTAAAAGATGGATTACATAACCAGATGCACCAAGCTCTAAATAATTTTCTTTCTAAATAACGCAAGTTTAGAATTTCTGGCTTTTGAAGTGGCATACCTAAAGGTCCGAAAACCTTTTCAAGGTTTATAAGAATTTGATCACTCTCTGTAATAAGTTCATTATCTAGCTCTATCGCAGGGAAAATACCAGAAGGGACTTTACGCAAGTACCAATCTTCTTTTTCTCCATAGCATCTCATTGTTACTTTTCTTACTTGGTAAGGAATTCTCTTCCACTCAAGCCACAGCCAAATTTTTTGACAATATGGACACCATGCATGCTTATCTCTATAGAGGATTACTCTTATAGAAGACTTGTCTTGACCAAATAGTCTTAATAAAGAGTATGAGTTATTTGGACCATTAATTAAGTCTATGTCCTTTTCTTTAAGACTTTCAAGTTCTTCCCAGCTAAGGGCTTCTGTGGCTTCTTTCATGGATTAGTAGGAGAATAAAGGAAAGGCTCAGTAGGAGTTGTATCTTGAAGAACCATTCTTTTGACTTGATTGTATTAGGCGCTGGTTCCGGTGGATTAGCTGCAGCTAAAAGAGCGGCAAGCTATGGAGCAAGAGTGGCAATTATAGAAGGTGACCGTGTAGGAGGCACATGTGTTATTAGAGGTTGTGTCCCGAAAAAATTGTTGGTATATGGATCTAAGCATGTTGAAAATATTAAAAATTCATCAATGTTTGGGATAGAGATAAATGGAGTAAAAGTAAATCCAGGGATTTTGTTTAAGAATGTACGCAAGGAAGTTGATCGCTTAAACAAATTGCATATGGACTTGCTTGAAAAAGCCAATGTCGAGCTTATTAAAGGTTGGGGATATTTCACGGGTTTGAATTCTATAGGAGTCACAAGCACTGAATTGAGTGCGCCTCTTGAACTAAAGGCTAAGAACATTTTAATTGCGGTTGGAGGACGCCCTTGTAGGCCTAATATTCCTGGTGCTTCTTTAGGTTGGGTAAGTGATGATGTATTTTTGCAGAAAAGTTTTCCAGAAAAGGTTGTAGTAATTGGGGCAGGTTTTATAGCCTGTGAATTTTCTTGTATTTTGAATGGATTGGGGATTAGCGTAAAGCAATTGGTTAGAGGTGGGAGTTTATTAAAGGGATTTGACAAGGAGCTTTCATTCTCCTTGCAAGAATCCATGATTTCTAAAGGGATAGACCTTCAATTTTTTAAAGAAATTGTTTCTCTAGAAGGACAAATTGGAGACTTGAGATTGATCGACAACCAGAGTTGTGAAGATAAATGCGGTGCAGTTATTTTTGCGACTGGTAGAGAGCCATTCCTTGAGGGACTTAATCTTGATTCAATTGGCCTAAAAACTGCTCAGAATCGTATCAGAGTAGATACAAGAAATCAGACAAATATTTCTCATATTTTTGCAGTAGGTGATGTAACTGACAGAGTGAACCTTACACCTGTTGCTATTGAAGAAGGTAGGGTTTGTTCTGATAATCTTTTTGGTCAGAAAAATAGGGATGTTAATTATGAATTCATTCCAAAGGCAGTTTTCTCTCAACCTGAGATTGCTGGAGTTGGACTAACAGAAAAAGAAGCCTTAGATAGATATGGCAAGGACAGTGTTTCTACCTATAAGGCAAGATTTAGACCCATGTCTAAGATGCTAACTAGTTTAGAAGAAAAATGCCTATTAAAATTAGTTGTTCACAGCAAATCTGGATTAGTTCTTGGTTGCCATATGTTAGGAGAAGATTCTGCAGAGATTATTCAGATGGCATCTATTGCTCTTAATATGGGCGCTAAGAAATCAGATTTTGATAAAACAATGGCCTTGCACCCTACAATTGCTGAAGAGTTCGTAACCATGAGATAACGATTAAGCTTGATGCCAAAATCATGATCAACTCTTATCCCTTCTCTACTTAAGTTGCTTTTTGCCAGTAACGATATGCTTTAAAAGAAAGTGATAGTAGTCCAATAGGTAAAATTAAATAGATAACTATCATACGCAAGTCATCTTGAAATGTTGGGATAGTGTATGGAATAATTTGATCAGCTAAATATAATATATAGAGGAGTAAAAGTATCCCCCCCTCTGATCGACTGATTATTCCTTTTGTCCAGAAGATTGGCATACAAGCTAATACTGTAAGAATCATAATGGGTATGTCTCTTTGGATCAATACCTCCTCAACTACAAGTCCTTTACTACCAGAAAATAAGGCACAGCTACCAAGTACCAGCAGTTGATTAAGAAGGCTGCTTCCTATTACATTACCGATAGCTAAATCTGTTTTTCCACGTAGAGATGCTACTAAGGAAGTTATCAATTCAGGCAATGATGTACCTGCTGATACAATTGTCAATCCGATTACAGTTTCACTTAAGCCATATGCACTGGCTAAAGATTTAGCACCACTGATTAATAGATTAGATCCAAACCCAAGAATTAATATCCCAGCAATAATCTTCCCAATAGACCTTAGCCATTTTTTAGAATATGAGTTGAACTGTATTTCAGGTTCGGCATCTTTGATTCCTTGCGGTTCTTCTCTTGCAGTACGAATTTCCCAGATGGTATTAATTCCGAGAGCAATTAAGAGTGCAACACCTGATTGCCAACTAAACCTTCCTGAGGATGCCATCCCCCAAACAGCTGTAGAGACAGCAAGTAATAACGGTACATCTCGTCTCACGAGACGACTTTCTACTCTCAACGGCATCACGAGGGCACTACTTCCTAAAACAACAAGAACGTTAAAGATATTGCTCCCAACTATATTCCCTACAGCAATTGCATCTGACCCCCTGAAGAAGGAGCCAATACTGACAAATAGTTCTGGGGCACTAGTTCCGAGTGATACAACAGTAAGACCAATTACAAGTTGTGGTATTCCTAAAATAAGAGAAAGTGCTGCAGCCCCTTGGACAAAAAACTCACCTCCAGTAAAAAGGGTAAAGATTCCAATAATGATTTCTAGCGAAGCTTGTATTAGCTGTTGTGACATTTGCAGAGTGACAAGGGAAAGATTGCTTTGTTTGGCTAGATATTTAATCTAATTTGATTAAGTGTTTTCTTACATAGTATTCAGTGTATTTTAAAGTTAATGGTACATAGTCCAGAAGTTAATTTACGTCTGATTCCTTTGCATTTGTCCCAAGACCGAATAATAATACGTCAACCTGATGATTGGCATTTGCATCTTAGGGATGGAGATGTACTGAAAACTGTTGTGGCACCTACTTCAAGAGTCTTCCGTCGTGCGATAGTGATGCCTAATCTTCAGCCGCCAATTACCAGTGTTCAATCTGCTATTGATTATCGACAAAGAATAATGCATGCGGTGCCTGATGGAGATCTGTTTACTCCTCTGATGACTGCATATCTTACTGACGACCTCTCAGAAGAAGTATTAAGAGAGGGCTTTGCAAGAGGAGTTTTTTTTGCTGCAAAATTATATCCCGCAAATTCCACGACTAATTCAGCGGCAGGTGTTACTAGTTTAGAAAATATCTACACCGCAGTTGAGACCATGGAAGAGATTGGAATGCCTTTGTTAATTCATGGAGAGGTAGCAGATATTGAGATTGATATTTTTGATAGAGAAGCGGTTTTTATTGAAAGTCACCTTCAGCCATTACTTAAGAGGTTTCCTTCTCTTAGAGTAGTTTTGGAGCACATAACAACGGCGGAGGCCGTTGAATATGTTCAGAACAGTTCAGCAAAATTGGCGGCAACAATAACTCCTCACCATTTGCATATAAATAGAAATGCGCTCTTCAATGGTGGTTTAAGGAGTGACTTCTTTTGCCTTCCTGTTGCCAAAAGAGAGCATCATCGAATGGCCCTTAGACGTGCTGCCACAAGTGGGGAACCTTGTTTTTTTCTAGGGACTGATTCGGCTCCGCATCTTCGTGAATTTAAGGAAAGTTCATGTGGCTGTGCTGGTATATTCAATGCACCAAATGCTATTGAAAGCTATGCACAGGTTTTTGAAGAGGAAGAAGCTTTAGATCGACTAGAAGACTTCTCAAGCGTATTCGGACCTAATTTTTATGGATTGCCGGTTAATAAAGAAATAATTTCCCTTGTTAAAAAACCTCATGTTGTTTCTTTACGGTTTGAATTGAAGAAAGCAGAAACATCTTTTGAATACTTAGCCCCTTTCCATGCGGGAGAGACTTTGAATTGGTCTTTCGACCCTAATTTTAGTTAGTTTGAGGGCTGGAAATATCTAAGGGGGTAAAGTTGTTTTTATTCAAAGAGTAAATTTCTGACAGATTTGCTTTGTGTCTTTTTCTGATATTTGCCAACATTAACAAAACGATGTTAGAAAAAGTTGTTAATTCGCAGAATTTTGTTTTAAGTGGATCTATTATAGTTTTAGATACCTAGGTTGGATAGGGTCACGATCTGCGAGTGTGGTGGAATTGGTAGACACACAGGACTTAAAATCCTGAGACCAGCAATGGTCGTGAGGGTTCAAGTCCCTCCACTCGCATAACTCATTTATAATGATCAAAAGATTATTTGAGAAAAGTTCTATGTTTGATTGCCTTAATGAACTTCTGGTTTAACTTTTAATAATAATTATTAGTTGTCTCATTTTGATAGTCTTTCTTGAGAACAAGCTCATGAATTGGTAAATCCTTTCTTGCACTTGTCATCAAAATATAATATTTAAACAAATAGGAGCTGAAAAGATTAGAACAATTAAGATTAGATTGATTTTTGGCAAGAGTATTTATATGGAAAATATCATAGATCACAATGGATATCTGTAATCTCTCAGCTTTTTGCCTTCAATTACTGAGATTGCTATTGATTTAAGAAAAGTCTTTACTTGAAAATCTTTGGACAATAAGATTAATCTGATATTACAATTAGAGAGAAGTCGGAATAGGGAGTCTTTGTTTTGATACCTAACGAAGCATTGAATAATTCTTTCTTTGTAATAAGTACATACTTGTTACTTGGAGGGCTTTATTTAGTTGCTATACCACTTTTCCTTTACTTTTGGATGAATGCGAGGTGGAATTTTATGGGGAAATATGAGAGGTTATTTATTTACGGGCTTGTGTTCCTTTTTTTCCCAGGGATGCTCTTGTTTGCTCCTTTCTTAAACCTTCGTCTGCATGGTCAAGGAGATAGGTGAGATTTGACTAAGGCAAATGTTGTTCAATTAGGCCTACTCCTTTTTCTGTTAGGGGGAGTCGCATATGGTGGTTTTGTTTTTTATGGGCTTGATTTAACCAAAGCAGGAATTGCATCTGAATCAGTTTTGGTACTACTGTTGATAATTTGGATCCTTTCTTACTTTTTGAGGGTTTTAACTGGAAAAATGACTTTTATGGAGCAACGTAAGCGTTACCGTAAGGAATACCAACAGATTACTGATAGAGAGTTAGAAGCAAGATTTGATTCAATGTCTAACGAAGATAAGATTAGATTATTTAAAGAGCTTGAAAAAGATAACAATAAGAATAAAGAAACTAATTAATTAGCCTCTTTATTCGTTTTCAGTTATCTCTTAATGAATTTGAAGCAAGAAATTCTAAATAGTGATCCTATTCAATCCTCGAACCTAGAAAGCTGTTTTGATCAAATAAAAAAAGAACAGAGAATTGCATTAATGCCATTTATAATGGCAGGTGATCCAGACCTTAATACATCATCTCAAATATTATTAAGGCTTCAAGAGGAAGGTGCAGATATTGTTGAATTGGGGATTCCCTATAGTGACCCTCTTGCTGATGGACCGATAATACAGTTAGCTGCTTCACGTGCACTTTCTTCAGGTACTTCTCCCAATGGAGTTTTAGAAATGCTGTCTAATTTGAAAGATAAACTAACCATTCCAGTAATACTTTTTACATATAGCAATCCTTTGATTAATTGTGGCATGGAGGACTTTTGTGATCAGGCTGCTAAGTCTGGAGCATCTGGTTTAGTTGTTCCTGACTTGCCATTAGAAGAAGCAGAGAAATTATCTTCAATTGCAGCTGAAAGGAAACTTGATTTAGTTCTTTTAGTTGCACCTACAACTCCTTTAGAACGTATGAAAAAGATTTGTTCAAGAAGTAAAGGGTTTACTTACCTTGTGAGTGTTACTGGAGTTACTGGTGAACGTTCAAATTTAGAAGATCGTGTTAAGTTGCTCGTCCAAAAAATAAAGCAATTCAGTTCTAATCCTGTTGCTGTTGGTTTTGGTATTTCTGATGCTAAACATGTAAGTCAAGTTAGAAAATGGGGTGCGGATGGAGCGATAGTTGGTAGTGCTCTTGTTAAAAGGATTTCTAATGCAACTGATAAAAAGGCAGTAGATGAAGCAGGTGATTTCTGTAGAGAACTTCGCAAAGCAGCTGGTTAGAGATTAAAAAAAAAATGATAAATATAAGGTGCTATAGGCAAATAAAAAAGCCTCAGATGTAAACTGAGGCGTTGATTTAAAGCTTATAAGAGATTATGTATTCTTGAGAAAACAAGCTACATTTTTATTTGCTTAATCGTCAGAATCTTCTGCTCCAGCAGGAACAAGTCTGATTTGCTTACGACCTAATTTGATTTCAAATTCATCGCCAGCTTTGAGATCTAGTAAAGCAGTATATGCTTTACCAATTAATAGATTTCCGTTGCCTTGAACTGTTGCAACATAGCTAAGCTTTCTACCACCTTTACCAATACCTGCTACACCAGTTGCACCTAGGCTTACGCCTTTAGCTTCTAGTAGAGCTTCGTAAAAGGCAGTGAAGTTTAGTCTTTCACCACCATCCTTCTTGTTGGATACATATCCACATGCACGAACAAGATCTGATTTACTGACATCACCAAGTTCTTTGACTTTAGTGAGCAGGTCGCTGCCTGTGAGCATAGTTAAGTAATAAATTGATCTACTTAAATAACATAGCAATTAGTATGCCAATTGTGCAATCATTTAATTGTAATTTCACCCGATTAATTAACTTCTGATGGCAATGGAGCGATTTGTTCTTTTTGGTACTTATTGTCAAAATGCTATTGCAAAGCGAGTACCTTTTCGTGATGAGCATCTATCTAGGCTTAGCAAACTCAAGGAAGAAGGGATACTCATAACCTTAGGACCTACAAAATGTAATAGATATGTATTTGGAGTTTTTGAAGCTTCAACTATTGATGAAATTAAGAAACTTTTAGAAGATGACGTTTATTGGAAAGAGCAAATATGGACTTCATTAGATATTTATCCATGGACCCAGGCTTTTTGAGCTTGTTGTAATATCCAATTTGCAACAAGCTCATCTCCTTTTTCTCCAAGAACTTTTTGATAACCATCCATAATTCCTATCCCTTCTCTGGCGATTTTTGCAATACTCTCTTTTGTATCTAACCCATTTCGTTGTAAGTCTTTTATCTTTAAGGTTTTATTTCTTCTTATGATATTTCCACCATTTATATGACATCCTGCGCAATTTTCGATGAAGAGATGCTCTCCTTCATTTCCATTAAGAGCTAAGACTTTGTTCGGATGACATGAAAATGATGAAATAATGAGTGTAATTAAGATAAACAAATTAAGGATATTGAAAAATTGATCCAGAAACATTTTAATTTTACATTTGAATTTCATACAACTGGACATAGATAATTTTTTGAATTAAGTATTACAGTCTTCTTTTAGTTCTTCTAGAAGAAGATCAAGTTGATCGAATGGAGCTTGAATATTTTTCTCACTTCTATTGATCTGATTGCTTTGTTCCCAGGATTGTTCTGCTGTGCATAGAACCCGCACAAGTTGAGTTAACCCTCCTGCAGAATATTCGGATTTAAGAATTTCTATTAACACAGGCATTCTCTCTGAACTTGCATTAAGAACTCTTTTAAGATCTTTTTGTGTTTTCTTTTGATGTTTAAGCCAATCTTTGATGAGAAGAGTAATTTCATCTTCTATTTCCTTATTCCATTTAGCCATTGTGTTTAAAGGGGAAACCATTCATCAAGTTTTTTACGAGCTCTTTGACGTATAGCAGGGCTCATATATTGACTCCATAGATTTATTACAGCGGTAAGTGCAACAAGATCATCACTAAACCCTGCGACGGGAATAAAATCAGGCATTAAATCAATAGGCATAATTAAGTATGTAACGGCTGCAATTAAAGAAACTCTTGCTTGAGGAGGGGTTGAAGGATCGGAAATCATTTCAAATGCTTCCAATGCTGGTTTAGCAAGAGTTCTTCCAGCTCTTAGCAGAACCTTTTTAAAGATATTCTCATCAATAACCGAACTGTCAATAACTTCTGCATCGAAAACCTTCTCTTGATGGCTGCTTCCTTCTGACATCTTCAAAAATGATTATTTTTAATTGGACTTAGAGTGTGGAATTAGGAGGTGAATCCCTTATTCATTATGTAATTTTGAATCAACTAAACCATTTTGAATCCCAGTTTTTCTAAGTTTTCTAAGGGCTCTTTGAACGACTTGTCTGCAATATTCCCTACTGCAATTCATATGCTTAGCTACTTGAGCTAGCGTTCGCCATTCGTTTGTGCCATCTAGGCCAAAACGAAGACTAACAATTGTTCTTTCTTTAGATGTGAGATTGGATTTGTTAAGTAAGGACCATGCAGAATCATTTCTCTCTGCTAATTCAGCAAGTTCCATGGGCGGAGCTTCTTCGCTAGGTAAAATATCTCCAAGTTCAGAAGGGTCTGATTTTGATTGAATAACTCCTTGAAGACTGACAGTGATACTCCTCATCTCACATTCAAGCAGTTCACCCACATCTTCTTCAGTGATACTCATTTTTTTTGCCAGTTGTTCTACAGTTGGGGAAGTACCATGCTCTTGCATTAATTGAGATTTTGCAGCTCGGAGCTTGGTTAGTTTCTCGTTAATATTTACCGGTATTCTTATAGTTCTGCTCTGAGTTGATAAAGCTCGATTTAAACCTTGCCTAATCCACCAATATGCATATGTAGAGAAACGATGACCTCTTGTTGGATCATATTTTTCTACAGCACGAGTCAACCCAATTGTACCTTCTTGAATTAGATCTAGCAGTTCGAGCCCTTTCCCTTGATATTTTTTAGCGAGATTAACCACTAACCTTAGGTTCGCAGTGATCATTTCGTTTTTTGCTTTTTCTCCCAATCTGATAGTCTTTTTTTCAAGATCTGTGTAATCGCATGGTTTGTCTTTATTTTTACTGAGGTGGCAGCGCTCTATAAGGGCAACCATCGCTTGAACTTTTCTCCCCATGGTAAGTTCTTCTTCAGGTGTCAGTAGTGGATGTCGTCCTATTTCTCCAAGAAAGTCACTTAAAGAACTCACGATTTAAAACTCCTTTTACAAGTAAAATGCAGATAAAAGTATTAACTTTCGCGAAATGCAGGCGAGAGTTTTAAATTCATCTTAGGTGCTTAATTTAGTCTTTTTTTATTCTGAATATTTCTCACTAACTAGCCACTTTTTTGCCCAGGTTATTACGGAAATGACATCTTTTGGCTAGGCTCATATCGCATTGTTTATGACCTATGCTCTTAGGAAGCTTGTTTCATCAACCACTTTTTGAAAGCGCATTCATCGCTTACTTACATTATTTATGCATTATTCTTTGTTTTGGAGCTTTGCTTTTTGAAAGGTTGCGTTTAAAAGTCGATTTAAGTAGACAGGATGCTATCTCGATAATTTTAGCGGATATTATTTATGGCTTGGCAGGGATTCTTATAATACTTACTGGAATTTTAAGAGTTAGATATTTTGGTCAAGGGGCAGATTTCTATACTCATAATCCATTGTTTTGGTTTAAAGTAGGTTCTTATATTGCTGTGGGACTCCTTTCTCTTTATCCAACTATTACATATATTCTTTGGGCTATACCGTTAAGTAAAAACAAGCTTCCTTCTATTACATCAGATTTAGTATCAAGGTTTAGGTTAATAATAAATATAGAACTAATTGGGTTTTCAGTAATTCCTTTAATGGCTACTTCTATGTCACGTGGTATTGGCCTCCCAGGTTCTTAAGATTAGAAAATAATTTGAAATTAATTAATAATATCCTCTTTTTGAGTAGATCTTCTTGTTCTTAGTATTTTCAATACATCTCTCCAGTCGACGTTGTGATATTTAAGAGCAACTTGTAGGTGAAAAATTAGATCAGCAGCTTCATTTGCAATTGAATTTGGGTCATTGTCTTTGCATGCCATGACGAATTCAGCTGATTCCTCTCCTATTTTCTTTAGGATCTTATTTTCACCTCCTTCTAGAAGACTATTGGTGTAACTTTTTGGTTTTGGGTTTATTGATCTATCTTTAATGGTTTCAAAGAGCTCGCTGCAACAGTCTGCATGCGGAGGAAGAAAGACGGAGCTTTTGCTATTAGAGCTTGAGTCTATTTCATTAAAGAAGCAGCTTCTAGCGCCTTTGTGACAGGCCGTGTCTCCAACTTGTTCAATAGATAAAAGTATTGCATCAGAATCACAATCTAGTCGGATATTTTTAAGTAGTTGAATATGGCCACTTGTTTCACCTTTGTGCCAGAGCTGCTGCCTTGATCTGCTCCAGTAGTGAACTTCGCCTGTTTTAAGAGTTTCTATTAATGAGGCTTTGTTAGCCCACGCCATCATTAAAACAGCTCCATCTAACCAGTCTTGAGCAATTACAGGGATTAGACCTTTTTCGTTAAAACGAAGCTTTTCTATGAAATCTTGGTTTAGTTGCATCATATTCTTATGTTAGTAAAAAAAACTCTGATTTTGATCATCTTTTTTTTGAGTCACCTCAAGCACGAGTTAGATGTCTAGTCAAATTGCTGCTTTTAGCTGCAGAAAGCATTTTAAAGGCTATCCTTGTTGCCATAGACAATGGAATCATCCAGGTCATTGTAGCTTTGTTCATGGATACAGTAGGAGTTTTACGTTTTGGTTTAAAGCCAATGCATTAGATCAACATGGCTTTGTGGTTGATTTCTCTGGGCTCGATTTATTAGACCAAAAATTGAAAGATCAATTTGACCATACATTCCTTGTTAATAAGGATGATCCTTTTATTCCTCAATGGGAAAAATTACATAATGAGAAAGCTTTGGATCTTCGCATAATGGATAATGTGGGGATGGAGTTTACTGCAAGTCTGGTTTGGGAATGGGCAAATTCAATATTGTTTGAAAGGGACGCAGGGCGAGCTTGCTGTTTTCGAGTAAAAGCAAGTGAAAATAATTTCAATTCTGCCTATTTTGAATCAATTCCTAATTGGTTTAACTTCCTTTAAAGCAATTCTTTGAAAACTCTCTGATTAGTTTGGTAGAGACCACGGATTAATACCTAATTTGGCTCCTATTTTATGAGCACAAGCAAAACCGCTGAAAGCCACTGCATTTAGCCCTTGTCCAGGGAAACATGAATCGCCTACACAGTAGAGTCCTTCAATAGCAGTACTGTTAAAAGGCATTGGCAAAAGTCCTGGTAGCTTCATTCGAGGTATTGGACCATAACTACCATTGTGTCGTCCTAGAAAACGTCGATGACTTTTAGGAGTTCCAATTTCTTGGTGAATAATATTATCTTTTAGATGTGGGAAGACTTGTTCAATTTTTGATATTAGACGATTGCAGTCAAGTTGTTTTTTCTTTGCATAGTTGGATGGATCCAACTTTTTCCATTCTGACAGGGAGGAAGGAGTGAATGCGTGGACAATGTGGCAATCTTTTGGTGCTAGGGATTCATCTAATAATGTTGGAATAGAAATGAAGGCAACTCCTTGCTCTGCTTCCATCTCTTCCCATTGATTTAGGATTAAATGATGGCAGTGAGATTCTTGGGGGATACAATCTTGGTTAACTCCAAGGTGAATTGATAAAAAAGATGGAGAAGGTTGGTAGCGACCCCTCCATTTTTTTTCACTAGTTGGAGTGTCACTTTCTTCAATTAATGGTTCTTTGATCCCTTCTCCACCAAAAGTGTCCCAACGGGTTGCATTAGAAATTATTGTACGTGCATAGAACTCAGTCCCAGTTGCTAGTTTTACTCCTATGGCTTTCTTTCCTTCTAAAATAATTTTCCTAACTCGCGATTTATAGGCTATTTCACCTCCATTTGCTTTTAATCCTTTAACCAATTTCTCTGCTATAACTCCAACACCTCCTTTTGGATAGTTAATACCACCTGCATGGCGGTCTGAAAAAACCATGCCAGCATTAATCATAGGGGTTTTTTCTGCGGGCATTACAGACCAGCAGAAACACTCGATGTCTATAAAATTCAACAGGTTTTGATCTTTTATATAACGACGAGCGATGTCCCCAGCATTAAAAGGTAACCATCGTGCAAGACCTAGGCATGCTAATGGTGCCTTGAAGAAAACCTTCGCTAAGTAAGCAGGGTCCTCAATTGATAATAAAGGCATTGAATCAAGACATTTGAAAACTTTCCAGCAGGTTTCATAAAAAGCTTTTATTCCAAGCTCTTCATGGGGAAACAGTGAAGTTAGATTTGCAATGAATTGATCAAATTTCTTATTTACAACAACCTTCATTCCATTAGGGAGATGATAAGCAAGTTGAACTGGATCAGGAACTGTTTCACATTTTTCACCTACGTCATAGAGTGCTCTTGTTAAAAGATTTGTGTAGCCTTTTTCTCCAAAACCAAAAATCATGGATGCTCCAACATCAAACGTATATCCTTCTCGATGAAAGGCTCCACTGCTCCCTCCTGGAATAGTGTATCGCTCTAGAACTAATACCTTTGCACCTTTTGCTGCTAGTTGAGTTGCCGTAACTAGCCCGCCAATACCAGAGCCGATAACTATTGCATCCCATAAGGTATTCTTAGTGGCAAGAGTTTCCTTCTCCAAGTTCATTGCTTTATAAACCCAATAGGATCTGTGATTGTCATTAATTCTTTAATAGTTTTAATCTCCTTTAATGCTCTATCACGATAAGCACCATAGCGACAACGTTTGTCACGTATTCTTCCATTCAATTCGGGCAAAAGACCAAAATTTGGAGGCATTGGCTGGAAGAGATTTTTTCGTCTGGTCTTCTCACTTAGTTGTAGATCACTTATAAAATCAATCATTGCACCAATCATAGTTGTTTTTGGAAGTGTTATTGGTTCGCGGTTCATTGCTAACAAAGCTGCATTTGTTCCAGCCAACCACCCTCCAGCAACGGCAGCGGCATAACCTTCAGTACCTGTAATTTGACCTGCAGCAAGGAGTTTTGATCTTTTTCTAAATTGAAGAGTAGGAGCTAAAAGTTTTGGGGATTCAAGGAATGTATTGCGATGCATTACTCCAAAACGTACGAAATCTGCATTTTTTAACCCTGGAATTAATCGAAGAATCTTTTTTTGTTCTCCCCATTTTAAGTTTGTTTGGAAACCAACTAAATTCCAAAGCCTACCATCTTTATCTTCTTGTCTTAACTGGACAATTGCATAAGCTCTATTTGCTTTCCTTAGTTCTTTATTATGTAAATCTCCCCATCTTGGGTCCCAGAGTCCAATTGGTTTAAGGGGACCGTATCGCATCGTATCTTCCCCTCTTTTTGCTAATACTTCAATTGGCAGACAACCTTCAAAAAAAGCAGCAGATTCTTTATCAAATCCTTTCACATCCGCTTGTTCAGCATTAAGCAATGCAGCCCTAAAAGCAAGATATTGCTCTTTATTCATTGGACAATTTATGTAGTCAGCATCTCCTTTGTCATACCGGCTTGCTTTGAATGCTAAAGAGAGGTCAATACTTTCTCCTTCAACAATTGGGCTGGCTGCATCAAAAAAATGGCATTCTTCAAGACCTGTAAACCCTCTGAGATCATTTGCCAAGTCATCGCTAGTCAGTGGGCCTGATGCTATGACAGTAATTTGATCCTCATGGGGTAGAAATTTTGCTTCTTTCCTTTCTACATTTATTAATGGATGTTTCGATATTTTTTCAGTTATGAATTGGCTAAATTTACTTCTATCAACAGCTAGTGCGCCTCCAGCTGGAACAGAATATTTGTCTGCACTCTTAATAATGAATGAACCTAATTGTCTTAGCTCCTCCTTTAGGAGACCTGATGCTCGATCACTGCTATGAGATCCAAAACTATTACTGCAGACAAGTTCTGCAAAATCATTTGAATGATGAGCAGGAGACCTCCTAAGAGGCCTCATTTCTATTAATTTGACAGGTATACCTGCTCTGGCAATTTGCCATGCAGCTTCTGAACCTGCCAGACCTGCACCAATTACTAATAAATGGGGGGATGGCCTCAAAAAATTTAAGGTTTAGAACATATCAAGCTTTTCAGAGAAAGCTTAGAAAGGGTTGTTTTCACCAAACTGACGATCCCACTGTTCTCTAGCAGGTTTTTGAATGTTGAACACTACCCAGGTAACTGCGGCCAGAATTGGGAAAGTGATAATTATAAGGTTGAGCATAGAGATGAGTTATTTCGTCGTGATTGTACAGACAAGAGTGACATATTTACCATTTTTAAGTGAATTCATTTAATCAAGCGTTGGATAATTCCCTAAGGATGAATTTTCATTTGTTTAGCAATGGCCTCTTTTGCATATAATCCTTTTTCATATGAAGATTGTCACGTGACAACTTCGTTGTTGACCTTTAAGGTTCAACAGAGTGGGTCGCTAGCTCAGCGGTAGAGCATCCGGCTTTTAACCGGCTGGTCCTGAGTTCGAATCTCAGGCGACCCATTTTTTTTTATTCCCACAGAGCATGCAAAAGCACCTGCCCAGGGTTGTTGCAATTTATCTGCTCTCATTTTCCCTTGTTGATATCCCCATAGCCAAGGCAGGTTTTGATCATTTCACCGTGATTGATATCTTTGGAGATTGGATAATTGAACAAAAATTTGATTCTGAAACAAAACAAGTTTTTTGTAGAGCATCTTTGAAGGGAAATGGAACCTGGTTTGCAGGAAAAACACGACTAAATATGAATAATGAACTTATTGTTTCTGAAGGAAGCTCATCGAGGGACAGACCAAGCCTTGAAGATGTTAGAAAAGTTAGAGTGCTTCTTGAGAACTGTCGAAAAGGACTTCTTTATATCCCTATGTAAACAAGCTTTCATTCATGCATCTGTCTTGAAATTGACATAAAGACTCGCCAGTTCTGCAAATTCTTTGCTGCATTGGGAGTACAACCCTCTTTAACATAGAAAATGAAGCTTGTTGCTGTTGCTTTTGCGATCTCAGCAAATCTTTCCCTTTACTTTTGGCTTTTTCTGAACAACCCTCTCCCTTAATGGGTTAGTTGGGGATATCTCTAATCCTCATAATGATTTTTAAAAGCTAATAGTCAAATGCTTTTGTCCTCGTTAGCCAACTATTTTTATAGTGATGTTTCTTTAAGTATTAATAAAGGAAATTTCAGAGAGCAACTTTTTAGGTAGATATGACCCTTTAAGACTCATCCTGAGGAGGGTGAACATAGAAATAGATCCAATGCCTAAGAAATCTTCCTCTCTTTCAAAGTCAACCCGCCCTTGGCTATTGCGTTGGGCCGAGGATGAAAGTGTTTTAACTGTAATACCTAAATCAAAGACCAAACGTCTGGCAAAACAAGCTCAGTTAGCGAATGTTGATGCAGAGAGAGCTGTCAATAGAGCTTTTCAGCAAGAACTCTTAAGAGCAAAAGCGATTAGTGAAGCAATGTTCAAATCAGGTAAGGCAGTTCGTTTTACGCTTGCCAGCTCTGGGAGACAGGCTCTATTAAGAGTTACCGCAGTTCAACGAAAACTAAAGGATTGGTTTAAAGGATGATTTTTTAGGTATACCCTAAAAATTTTTATTCCTAAACCTACTTTTGGTTTTGTTTTTCCTTAGGTACCTAGGCCATTTCTTAACTATGATTAAAAGGAAATTGTCCTAATATTTAATTCGAATATGCAACTTTATGTCGTAACTTGGAAGTTCCAGTCTTCGGAATATCAGACTTTTGCTGGCCAGGCTTTAAAGGAATATGTTGAAAATGGAAAGTTTGATCATTCATATGAGGGGTACGAGCGACTAGCTTGGGTTCACACCCCACAAGATGGAACGGGTACAGTTATTTGTAAGGCAGAAAATGCAGCTGTTTTATATAAAGTTTTTGGTCCTTGGCGCGATAATTTTGGAATGACTTGGGATTATAAGCCAGGACTCTCTACAGAAGAACTTGTAAACTTAATAAAGGAATCTGCTTGACCTCATCTAGGCCTTAACTATTAATATGTTCAGCAATATTTAAATATTTAGTAACTTATAGCTATAGTAATATTTTCTATATTTTATTTTATGCTTGGTTTTATATAAAAGCCCAATTTAGCAAATATCAGATGTATACCTAATATTTGCTTTTAATTATCTATAAAGATAGACAACCCTTTACTGTAACTAGAATAATACTTTCATTTAATTAAAGCTAACTGAAAAGTATTTTTCTAAAGAAATAACTTATACCTATTTGCGACGCTTTGTTCTGTTCTTAAGCCTTTGCTTACGCTTGTATTTTTCTACAGGCGTCTCATGGTGGCGAATGCGCTTTAGCTCATTAAATATCCCAGCTTTAGAAACTTCTCGTTTAAATCTACGCAATGCAGATTCAACACCCTCGTTTTCGCCAACTATTACTTGAGTCAAAAGAAATTTAATTAATATCCTACTTTAACAGTTCTACCTCAAATAGCACCACCCATTCCATAATCAATAGCAATTTGAGAATAAAAGGAAAGCTGAATCTTAATGATTTCTCATTGATTACACTATTTTTAGGCTTTGATCTATTCGATTGATTTATGAGATGAAAGGCTCGATCACTAATATGATTTGAAAAAGAGCAGGATTTGAAAAACTTTTTCTCAAGCAATGCTTTGTTAGTCATTGCTTTATAAACCCTTGCCAATACTTGATTCCTGGGTGTGCCCTATGACGTGTCAGACTTTCAAAACTAATTAGCTTCAAAGCTTTATTTATTGCTCGAGATCGTTTAGATATTAGAAATCAGAGCCTTATGGACTCCTCACACTTATTTATTTGGTTCTGATAGCTGGGAGTCTTTGTGATCTACCAAGACTCCCTATAAAACTTTAAAAAAAAGGCCACCTAATTTAGGTGGCCTTTCCGTTGAGCTCACTAGAAAGTGTTACCTAGTTTCCACTTTTTAGCGAGGCTAACTCCTCACAGATCTAATAATTACTTGCTTGTTAATTTTTTGCAAGTCCCTCTTTACAATAAGCCCCAAAATTCACTGACTTTTAATTAAAATTCTTTATAGATTTTTTCCTAGGCTTACAAATAAATGGTTCTCTACCTAAATTTTTAATTGAGATTTTCAAAGATTTGAGATGTTGGCTTCTAATTATCTTGTTTGCTTGTTTAGCCTTAATATTATTTTGTAGATATAAAGCAAGCTACTTTATGGATTATCAAGATAAAATTATGATTGGGGCCTTGCTTTTTTTTGGTCTCTCAGGCCTCTATTACATTTGGCTTTGGTTTAGTGGTTTTATGAGGGAAAGTAATTCAGATGAAATTAAGCAGCCATGGGAATAGTGGGTTGATTGTATTGAGATATTAATCAGCGTTAAAATAATGAACTTATTTTCTTTGCTCTTAAGTCTTATCATTGCTATTTCGCCTCCGTCTCAGTTTGATTGTGATGGAGATAATCTTTTTGTAAGTATCAGGAATAATTTAAATGGTGATTTTGCTCTTGTAACTGATCTTGAAAAAATAGATGAGGGAGCTTTTGTGGTTCTTGACTGGAAAGATATACACCTAATGCTTCCTGTCTCTTTTCAGAAAGGGGAAATAAGTTTCACTGATAAGAAATGGTTGTGGAGTTATCAAGATAATAAGACTGGATTGCATGAAGAAAACCCTAGATTTGCCCAAAGACTTCCAAGTGGCAAGATAATTGAACATGAATGTAAGTCTTCTGTCTTAAATTAACCATGCTGTCTTAATTTAACTAGTCTTATACAATCAACCTTCTCTTCATATTCTAAAGATCAAGATTCTTTGTTAGTTTTAACCTGATTTGAGCTCAAAGGACTTATATAAAAGCCTATTACCTTTTTGCATTTAACTTTTATAAATCATTTGCTTCTTTAAATAAGGCATCTTTCTCTTCTGATAACTTCTCCAGCCTCTTCAATTCTATTGGGTCATAATGCCGGATAAGAGATTGACTAAACTCAAAAATGGTTTCATCTGGCACTCCTTTATCCCTTAATTCAGCAAGTACACTTGAA
The DNA here is from genome assembly GCA_003278425.1 of Prochlorococcus sp. AG-363-B11. Classification (GTDB taxonomy): domain Bacteria; phylum Cyanobacteriota; class Cyanobacteriia; order PCC-6307; family Cyanobiaceae; genus Prochlorococcus_E. The sequence continues at coordinate 81,909 of QCFE01000006.1, forward strand.
ATTATTTTGTATGCATCATTCAAGAGTTCTTTTTGCTCATCACTTAGATTAAACTCTGTCATTTGATTCCTTTTGTTCTTCTAAATAATAAAGGCCTTGAAATTAATAGCTTCTATAAATTTTCATAACCAATTTTTTGGAACGAACCTTAAGCCCATATTTAAATAAAATCAAACTTTAATTGTAATAAATTTAGCAAAATCTTAAAAAGAAGACCTAAAAAATATATTTAATTTTGAGAGATGTCTTAACAGAAATTGAATATTAGATCTCCCTACCTAATTTGAGGTACTGTTGAAGAAGATTTGACCTAATAGTAGGAAATACTGATTTCGATAACTTGCTTTGATGCTATAAATAAATTTATATCTTTTTATTATATACGATGGAACATAGTCTGGCTATGAATATTGCAGTTCCGCTAGTTGGTATAGCACCTTTGCTGATGTTCTTTGTCTTACGAAATGGTAAAAAGAAGACCAAGAATAAGAAAGTTTGGAGAAGATCTTCTTAGTCGATGTTGAAAAATTTGAATACCCGTTAAGCGTCGCTAAAAAATATTTTTATTAGATCATAGAGGTATTGAAAGTTGATATGGCTTTTTCTTTTGATATATAGCGTCAATTTGCTTTCTCAAGTTTTAAGCCATCTAAATTAGCTTTAGTAAGCTCAAAATAGTAACAAGTATCTGCTATATCAGATAGTATTTGCTCTTTTACATCATCAAGATCTATCTTCTCAATAAGTTTGGTTTTGGAGAATTCTCCCTTGGTTTCACCTAATGCAAACTTTAAGGCACCTTCATAAGAAATCCCAAAGCCAGTGCTATTACAAAAAGTCTTGGCGAATTTCTTAGATATTTTACGTTCTAATTTTGTTGTTTGTTTTTCTACATCTTGGGCGGCAATAGCTGGGGTTGAAATACCAAAAGTAAGGAGTGTTATTAATAAGGTAATTAGAAAACGTCTCATTGTTACCTATTGTGTTATGTAGCTATTTTGGTATATAAACACCCTTATTTATAAGATTTGGTCGCAAAAATATTTTAAGCGCCTTTTGACATGGCGAGATTGTTGGTGAGACAACATTTAAAGACTTTTCACCTAAATGATCAAATGGGGAACTAAAATCTTTTTGTACGGGGCGTGGCGCAGTTTGGTAGCGCGGGTGCTTTGGGAGCACTAGGTCGCAGGTTCGAATCCTGTCGCCCCGACTAGGATTTCAGGGAATAGCCCTAACGTAGGGCACGCAAAAAGCACGTAAAAGGTAATTAAGATCACCTGAAATAAAGGGATCTAACGGACTGCTGAAAAAGTTCTTAGGATGTTTCTACTTTTAAGTTCACAGTGAAAAAAGTTCTTCCATTAGTTTTCGCGCTTTCAATTAGTGCTGCTCCTGCACTTGCTTGGGGATGGGGTGGAGAAGGCGATTGCCCGTTTTCTATAGACAAGTCAAATCAAGAGACAAAAACTGAGAAAGTAGAAGAGTCAGAGAAGAAGTAGGTCTTGAAAATAAGAGAAGGCTGGTTAATTAACCCAAGCAGGGCATGGGCCATAAGGTTTTATCAAAACCCTCACCATCCTTTTCCGCATGTTTATATCCATCGCGGTTTTTGCAAAAACTTATTTCTGCATGGCATTACCCCAGACGTGGTGATTGTTGAAAGTAAAAATCTTCCTAGACCGGAAGCAATATCACTTTGGGATCAATTATTGAAGGAAGGTTGGAAGAAAAGTAAACCGTTATGGCTGTACTAACGATTTCTGCCTGAAGACTTGAGCTAGCTCAGCCACTTAAAGTATGTTTTGTGAAAATGATTGACTCAGGTAGCGCATGCGAGAGTATGGGAGATTCATTAGAGAGTCATCACAGGAATTATCCTTATTCATCAAAGACGACTACTCACAATGCTTTTAAAAATGCAAGAGAAAGGTTGATAGCAGAAAATAGTGACCTAAAAAAGAATCTTTGAATATTTTTTTTGCTATCAATAATTAAAGTAATAGATATCTCTGTGCCAGAGGTAAAGATTCAGCTGGTTCACAAGTTAAAAGTTCACCATTTGCAAAAACTTCATAAGTTTGAGGATCAACTTCTATTTTTGGCATTGCATTATTGAGTTTCATTGATTGTTTGGATATCTCTCTTGTGTTTTTCACAGCAGTATAAGATCGTTCTAATTTAAGTTTTTCTGGTACACCTGCGTTGATAGCAGATTCACTTAAGAAAGTGAGACAACTAGGGTTTATAGCTTTCCCAAATGCGGAAAACATTGGTCGGCCATGTACTGGTTGAGGTGTCGGTATTGAGGCATTAGCATCTCCCATTTGTGCCCATGCAATAGATCCCCCTTTAATTACTAAATCTGGTTTTATTCCGAAAAAACCTGGTTTCCAAAGTACTAAGTCAGCAAGTTTTCCAACTTCAACAGAACCAACATGACTACTAATCCCATGCGCTATAGGTGCAATAGGGCATGAAATTGATTTTGTAGACAGTCAGTGGCTTCCCTGACCATTACTCTTATACCCCTAAAACACCTTTTATTAACAAGAAGTGTCCATGCAGAGCCTAGAAAGGAACTTGCGTTAACCAAGGTTCTGTCTGATAGGTTTCATCATCCCTCCATCGTCACCACCATTGGCCATCCACTCCCTATATTTCCAAGCAAAAGTACGTAGCTAAAACCTGAGTACTAGTGCTTAGATTTCTTCTCAAAAACTAAATTCTGACTCAAGGTAGCCAAGCGCTAGATGGTAAAGGATCATTATGGGAAGCTTCATTTGTCGCTTCATCCGATAACGAATCGCCTAAATCACAAGCTAGATCACAATGACTGAGTTCAGGGTTTGTTAGCCGATCAAGAATTCTTGCCATGTCAACTGCAGAGAGCTCTCCATCGGAGGTCCATTTAAGAGTTGTTTTACGTTGAGCAGGCTCCTTGGCAACTTTTTGAGGTGCCAATAAAAAATTGGCTTCAAGCTTATTCAGTTCTTTTTTTGCAGACCTCAAGTTTCTTGAGTACCTACAGACTCTTAAAGTGCAAGACTGGAAAAACCTCTTATCTTTATTAGAAAAACAAGTAATTGAGCCTCCTTTTGGGCTGATATAAATAGGTGTGATTTTTATCATTCTTCCACCACCTCTTGATAATAAGTGGTGACACATTCAGTGAAGCAATCAATATCTTCACCATCTAATGAGCATGCCGTAATGCAATTAAAATACAAATCTCTTGGATTTAATGGCTTGGGATTCGATGCTACTTTTTCAGCTTCTATACCTGACATAATTTCTCCTCTTTAGAAGGTCAATATTCATAACATGGAATATTTATTTTTTATTAAATATAAAGTACCTAAGAGTATCTACCTAAATTATTTTTAAATTCTAAATCATTTCAATCCCAAAAATAAAATGACTTCTTAACTGAGTCTATATCAATCTTCTAGGAGAAATGTATAATATAATATATATATCCTACAAAAAGAGAGCAGGAGTAATTACCTATTAATAGCAGGAGTAATTTAATAATTTATTCCAGTTTTATTTATACACCCTTTGCCTTGGTTGCACCCAAATTCACGAAGAGCATCCAGTTCAGCCATAACTAAATTTACTGTATTTAGCTCAGGCATCAAGCGATCTCTAAGAAAGTCATCTTTAATCAAACGAACCATAGCTTCAATATGAGTAATTTTACGTAGAACCGATTGTTGGGCTGACTTGGTCATTTTTCTAATCCAATATTTATATTCTTTATAGACAGTTATTCTTAGTGATTAAAGATGGAATAGCCGCATTGAAGTAGTGTATTTTCCGTATTAGAAATAACTAAAATGGATTCAAATATACAGATTGAAAACCTACATAGTACTAATACTTTAGTAGAAACCGAGGTGTCATCCCAAAGAAAGATCAATTAGAAAAGAGTATCCGAACAGGAGACTTATGAAACTATCAAGTCCCTTCACTGTTCTTAGAAATGTGATCAGTGATATACGTCGAATGCATGACTTCTCATACAAACTTCCACCTGAAACCCATGATGAGTTTTGGGAAAAGGAGTGTGCCGACCATCCAACTGCTTCTACTTGCAAAACCTACGAGGAATAAATCAATTTATGTGTTTTTTATCTCGATAAATCGTTTATTTAATGATGGCGCAATTTTTAGATGGACGTTCCAGCAACATCTATGCCTACCTATAAAGGGGGGTGTATATATAATTAATTAAGATCATTAGATCTATTCTGTTGGAACGTATTTGAAGGAAAAGATCAACATCTTCATTCGTGATCTAATTGCTGAGATATACCTTGTTGGAACGTATTTGGGAGATCAGTTATTACCCATCTTCGTGAAGATATAGAGTAGATCCACTGTCTCTCAATAGTCCCATTGGTATTTTCGAGATTCACATCCTTCAGAGTGATTGGTACTACTGAGGAGTTGAACCTTTAGTATAAACGTCCAAAGCAAGTTCCACTTACATTTGGTGAGGGAGAAGAGGAACTTCTACGAGTATTAGATCACAAACTGGAGAAGGAGTTATACATCACAAGATCTGGTTGGGTCAAGCAGAAAATCAGAGAGGATTTCTTATGAAGAAAGCAGTTTATATGGAAGAGATGACTTATCGAATGATTGAGCATATTGCCAAAAAGAACAGCAAGACAGTATTAGATTTCCTGACTGCTTTTGCTTTACAGGAGTATCAAGAAATGGAAAAGAAACCACATCACAGAATCTTGAAAAGACATTAGGAAATCGTAAGATGTCCTAGGACTGATGATTTTCATGTGATTGATATTGCTTCCAAAAATATTTCGTCAACAAGTAGTCGTTACCGCCCAGAGATTGATGGTCTAAGAGCGTTTGCAGTAGTAACTGTCATCATCAATCACTTCAACAAAGATATCTTGCCTGGTGGATACCTTGGAGTTGATATCTTTTTTGTTATCTCAGGATTTGTCATAACATCATCTCTTTATCAAAGACCAAGTAAAAACTTCAAGGATTTCATCAGTGGATTTTATGAACGGCGACTAAAACGGTTAGTTCCAGCACTTTCAGTTTTTGTTCTGATCACAAGTATTGCGATCTGCTTATTCAATCCTTATCCCATTAAATCTATCTTGACTGGCGTAACATCTTTGTTCGGATTATCTAATATATACCTCCTCAAACAATCAACGGACTATTTTGCCCAATCAACAGAACTCAATGCATTCACACATACCTGGTCTCTAGGCGTTGAAGAACAGTTCTATATCATATTCCCCTTCATAATCTGGTTTTCTGGATTTGGACGCCAAACCAAAAATGGTGCTCGCAACCTATTGCTAATAGTTGGGGCGTTAACTATTGCATCTTTGATTGGATTTCTCTATCTCTATCCAACTAACCAACCAGCAGCGTATTTCTTGATGCCATCAAGGTTCTGGGAAATGGCAGCAGGTTGTTTATTATTTACTGCATTTCTTCAGAAAGGAAAATCCATAGTGCAATTCCTTGAGAAAGTGCCGCCTCTACTTGTGCTTGCACTCATCATTGGAGTGATGTACCTGCCAATGTCGTGGGTACCAGCATCGACCATTACAGTGGTTTTCCTATCATTGGTCCTCATAGTTTGCTTAAAGAAGCGAACAACAGCATACAAGATTTTTACTAATCCCAAAGTCGTTTATATAGGTCTCATTTCTTATTCACTTTACCTATGGCATTGGGGTGTTCTGTCAATCAGTCGTTGGACTATTGTATTCATTGGTGGTCAGTACCAATACAAGTTGCTCTGATGGTTGGTCTGGCGATTGCTTCTTATCGATGGATTGAAACCCCTTTACGAAAGGGCAAATGGTTTGGGAAACGATGGAAGACCCTATTAGCAGGAGGCAGTACTTTATTCACAACAGCAGGCATTTTGGTTGGTTTCCAAATTCCATTCAATAGTATGAAGATATCGAGAGAGATTTTTAATTTCTCAAATGGAAGTCCCTCTCAAAAGGAACTGTTTACGAGAAGTTGGAATGATGAATCTAATACCGAGGAAATACGGCGATTCGTTTCATGCCACTACTCAAGATCTGTTACAGATTCTGACTTAGCAAGATGCATATCAACTAATAAAGGCGCAAGCGAGTACCAAAACCAAAGTAGATATCTTATTGTAGGTGATTCTCATGCGATTAACTACGCATTCGGTTTTTAAAAAGCATTTCCTGGGAGTGTTTCATTGTTTACGGTTGGAAATGAGTGTGGTTATCTACCAAGAGAAGAGGCGATTAAAAATACAATGATGAGGTGTGTAGATTATGTAGATATGGTAGATAAACTTGCCGAGTCGATGGGGAAAAATGATTTTCTTATCTTAGGCAATGATTGGCAAAGTACTTCAGTAAAGAAACGATCAAGAGATATTGAAGAGTCAATACGCAAACTAGCAAGTAAAGTTAACCAAAATGGCGCTATTTTTATTCTTTTGGACGACGTTCCAGACGTAGGAAATCCTATCAATTCCTTGAAAAAATGGTATAGACCTTTTGGTTCGAGGGAAATAAGCAAAGAAGAGGTGGATAGAGATCAAGTCAAACTTGATAATATTGGTAGTCGTCTTGCCCAGGATTTCAATAATGCATTTTACTTGTCACTGAGGAACGAGTTGTGCAATCCCGAACTTTGCTCAGTTAAACTCAATGGTAAAATGATATATTTCAACCAAGGACATTTAACAGTTGAAGCGTCAGAATCACTTAGCGGCAAGATTCTAGAATTTATCAATAATATTTCGTTTTAATTAAAATATGGAGAGGAATATACTAATAACCTACAAAACTTTGAAACCGACCTTGATATATCAATCAAATCAAAATTTTTCGCAGGTCAAACATCAGAGGTAGAGGTTTTATACCCCTACACTTTATCTGAGAAGAAGAGTCCATATTTTCTAGATCTTGTTCCAGAGGATGAGACTTGTTGCTTCTTTGTTCCCCGATAGAAGGCATACTCGCCAATACCAAAAGTTCTAATATTTTTGATAGGCATTTGACTACCTGTTCTTCTGAATAAATCCTTAGATTCATGCTAACCAAAGCAGAAAGTCATTCTTTTTAGTCTTTAAAAGCTAAATATCAAATTGAAAGATATTACCTTTGTCTAATTAAGCCTAAGAACATTCCTCTACTAGAGATCGAAGATATCTCTTCCTTTGCCCACTTGCTTCTATAGCAACATCAACAACATT
>QCFE01000007.1 GCA_003278425.1 Prochlorococcus sp. AG-363-B11
ATCATTAATGTTGACTTCAGCTGCATTAGCAGCCAAAGGAGCTAAAAGACCCAAAGCAGCTGGAGCCAGCAAGAGTTGCTGAAAAAGCTTCATTTTAGGATTCCTCACAAAATTACCCAAAATATGGGTAATAGTACTCTATATTTATTAAGCAAAATATGCTGTCTCAAAAAGGACATGTAGGTGTATCAATCTATACACTCAGAGGACCTTTTGGGTTTGATCTAAAAGTTATCTTTTTAGAAGGGGGAAACCTAGGCTTTCCCTTTCAGCTAGCCAAAGCTCTGCAACTTTTCGTGCAAGATTTCGAATGCGAGCAATTGTTGATGTCCTTTCGGTAACTGAAATAACACCTCGAGCTTCTAAAAGGTTAAATGTATGGCTACATTTTAGGACGAAATCTAAAGCTGGAGCTGGTAAGCCTTTATTTAATAATGATTTGGCTTCTCCTTCGTATAAATCAAAAAGTTTGTTTAGAGTATCGGGGTTGGAATCTTCGAAGTTAAATTTGCAATTAGCTTTTTCAAAAGGGAGCCAAATATCTCCATAACTATAAGAATTACTCCACTTTAAATCCCAAATACTTTCAACATCTTGGAGATACATCGCTATTCTTTCGAGTCCATAGGTAATCTCTATGGAAACTGGACGACAATCTAACCCTCCACATTGTTGAAAATATGTGAATTGTGTAACTTCCATGCCATCTAACCAAACTTCCCAACCAACTCCCCATGCACCTAATGTTGGGGACTCCCAATTATCTTCCACAAAACGGATGTCATGATCTTTGGGATTAATTCCAATTGCTTCTAAAGATGAAAGATACTTTTCTTGAATTTCGTCTGGAGAAGGTTTTAGAAGTACTTGATATTGAAAATAATGTTGAGCTCTATTGGGATTTTCGCCATATCTTCCATCTGTAGGTCTTCGACATGGTTCGGTGTATGCAACAGACCATGGCTCAGGTCCTATAGCTCTTAAAACTGTATGCGGACTCATTGTTCCAGCGCCTTTTTCTGTGTCATAGGGTTGGAGCAGAAGGCAGCCTTGATTATTCCAAAAGATATTTAGCTCTGTTATTATGTCTTGAAAGTTCATAAGTTAGTTATAGCAACGGTTGTCAGGATTCCAGTGTAGGGTTTTGAGGCAGATCAGCTTGTGTATCCAATTGAACTAATTGCCAAAAACTAAACCTTACATGCTCTTTTAGTCTAGTTGTCTAAATCAGATTATTTTTGTAGATTTTTGATTCCTAAATATTAGCTAGATTTACTAGGTAACTTAAACAGCGCTAGCTAGGATTAATTCTTATATAAGATTTTGCTGGCTAGCACATGATTTTGTAGGAATAACAAAAAGAGGAGACTTTTGGTTGGTATTTTTTGCTCTGCCCATGTGTCCATTCTCCTAAAATATTCTTGCCTGAAGGTTTAATCAGAATTTCGAAACAATTTCATGGATTCCATTTATCTAAATTGCCATAAGGCGAGTACAGGATCTGGGTAAGAGTTGGAAATGGATTTTCATAAATGGAATTCCTATAGTTGGTTGGATTTGGTTCATCGTTTTCTTAATCCAATTATCTAAGCGTTGCTCTTGAACTTTAAACAATAAGAATTAGTCTTTGCTTTCCTCAGGCACACAAAATATTAATCAAATAAATTCCATTTATATGATTAATATAAGATTACTGATTAGAATTTATTATAAAAGACATTAATTAAATTATTAGCCATTAATATATAAATATATGAGTTTTTAATAATGTATGATGACCTGCTCGATATCTAAAAGTTTATTATTTTTAGTTTTCTAGTATTGTTATTAGGAGCACTCATAAAATAAGAAAGCTCACTTTGGAAATCCCTTCCTTATAAATTAATTTAATATTGTTGGATCATTTTAGGTGGCCAATGTTCTAAAAATATCCTTAGCTAAAACAGATCCTCTCAGGCAAATTTCTTGTTGAGTAGGAAAATCTCTATTGATGCAGGAGCATTCCCTAGAGTTGTTTCCGGTTATCCAATTAATAAGACCAGTCCTAATAGGAGATGGACACTCATTACCAAGAGTTAAAAAATTCAATTCTTTTGCTGAGAATGGATTGTAATCATCGAGAAATAAAATCTCCTTAAGCCTAAGAGTATAAATAGTATTCCATTGATTAAAACAAGAAATCTGACTAACTAATTCTTCAAAAGCTTCCTTTCGCGTTATATGTTCTTCTTGCTCAATTTTTCTATAGAAGACCTCTCTAGTAAACTCTGACCATTTTTTAGATTCCTCTTCTGTAAAAGGTGTTATTTTATGGTTGTTTGAGGTGAGTATTGAGAACTTTTTTTCAAGGGCTATTACTTTCTCTTCAAGAACCTGAATGCGAGTTGGCTGAACATTATTATTTTCATTAGATATGGAGGCGGAGATGATCTCTGTCAAGTGATTAGATAAAGTTTTTCCTGACCTTATAGCAGCTTTTTTCAATGCCTTCAAAAGTACAGGGTCTATAGAAATGTTTAATTGGGTACGGCTCATGACTGTTAATCTAAAAGCAATAGCTCAGCTTCTATAAGGAAGGGTAAATTAAATATAAATTGACTACTTTGATAACAATATAAAGAATTCACGAAGATTTACTTTTCTAACGTAGGCGTAGAGCAGACTGCCAGCCAGGAAGGAACATAAGACTATACCCATTTGATAAATCTGAGCTGTAGGTCCACTCATTAAAAACTAAAAATAATTTCTCTTATTTTAGCTTCCATGCCTTACAGAAAATAGAGTAAAAATACCTTTAAGGTTTATTTCTAAATAACAAATATCTTTTTAAGTTATACTAATTGCCTAGTCTGAATATCTTAGGAAACTTTTTGCTCTTAATTTAATCCTTTTTGTTAAGTTATATATTTCAGTAAATAGAATTTACGATTAAATTAATCTATCTTATAAGTGCCTCACCTTAGATCTGTTAAGTAGGAGCAGATGGAGTTATACTTTAACAAGTCAAATGTGTCTTAGTTATAATCTTATTAGATAATTATTGCCTTACAAGTCTTAAAGGCAAGCAATTGCAATATTTAGCAATCGATAAATAAGCCAGATGTGAAGGGAAAATTGTTTAGACAATTTTCATAAATATAAAGTTTAAAGGGTAGACCATAGATTTGCTTTGCTTATGATTAAAATAATTTTTTCTGAATAGGTTTAATGATAAAAGAGACACGGATTCTTAATTTCTCTCCTAGGTTATCATTGTTAATTCTTTATTCTACGAATGACTCCTGAAGCAGAAAAATTCAATGGCTGGTTGGCAATGATCGGTTTTGTTGCAGCTATTGGCTCTTATGCAACTACTGGCCAAATTATTCCAGGTGTTTTCTAGATGGAACTAAACCCATTTAAACCCTTGAGCCAATTCTTTAAGAAGTTTTTAGGCTAAAGAGAGTATTTGCAAACAGGCTCTACCGGTCGGTTGATTTAGGTAATTAATCTTCTGGTTTATTGAAGGCAACCCTTTGCATAAGTTTATTGAATTGGTTTTTCTTAAAAATGAATTGCCTCTTTAGAATTTATATTAAATAGCTTTATTGATTTCATCTTTATTAAATTGGAATATTTTATCTTGTTCATATGCCTTATTGAAGTATAATTATTTGTGAATGCTAAACCTATTTGTATAAATTAGTGCCTACAGAAGAAACAACTTTTAAAGATTTAAATGAAGTGGAACTTGATAAGTTGAAAGATTTATATGTGGATAGTCGTTTAAATACGATGTCAATTGAAGATTTGAAGAACTTTGTTCAGATTTCTATAGAGGATCAGATTAAAGGAACTGTAGGACCGCAGGAGGAGAAGGAGGCTTGGTTGGAAATGAAGGACTACTTTAAGGATTGTTTTGAGGAAATGATCCTTAAAGTTAAGAAAGTTGGAATTGAAAACCCTTTATCTTTAGAACAAGAAGAATTGGAGAAAAGAAAGAGTTTGCTGGAAAAGCGTAAGAAAGAAAATGATTCTAGAATAGAAGATATGTGGTAGGAGTATGAAGTTGAATAGATTTATAGTTGTTTTGAAAAGTTATTTACCAAAACGAGTCGTAAAAGAATTGTACATTTAAATCTCCTGATAAAGAATTTTTTATTGTAGAAACACAAGCCCTAACAACTTCTCCATTTACTTCAATCTCGCAAGCTCCACAGCTACCATTTAGGCATCCTGTTGGGATTGAAATACCTGCTTTTTCTGCTTCTTCCAACCAGTCTTTCCCCACTATTGCTTTTGAGGTTTTACCATTTGGCCAAGTGATTTTTATAGTATGAATATTCATTAGCTAAGTAGTGGAGTTAAATTAATATTTTTCTCTAGAGCATCAGTCAATTTATCAATGACATGATCTCTTTTTAAACTGTGATTATCATTAATAATTGGCAATGCGTCTAAGCCTGATTTTTTTCTTAGTTCATTTAGCCATAGTCTTCTCCATTCACCATTCTCAAAAATCCCATGCAAGTAGGTTCCTGCTATGTTCAAATGACTTTGGTTATTACTTTTCCAACCTAATCCTGGAGTATTGAAAAGTGGAAGAGGTTGACGGTCTGCTTCGAAGGACTTATCGGGCCAACTTTTTCCATGATGTAACTCAAATCCTGAAATTTCTGATTGATTAGGCCATATAGCAATTACTTTTCGCCTTAATAAGGTTTTCTTCTGTTCAAATAGGGTTTTTATTGATAGGAGCTTAAGTCCATGAAATTTATAACTTAATTTCTCTTTTAATGAATGCTCAAGACCTAAAGGGTCTTCTAGTTCGCTCCCAATCATTTGCAGTCCTCCGCATATTCCGAAGACACTTCCTCCAGAATTAGCAAAAGCTTGTATTTGTTTCCCAAGCCCACTTGAATGAATTCTTTCTAAGTCTTTCAAAGTTTGCTTACTACCTGGAATTATTACTGCATTTGGACTGCCTAATTGGTCTCCTGGAGCAATCCAACTCAATTGCACTGAAGGCTCTGCTTCAAGGGGATCTAAATCAGAAAAGTTGCTTAAAGATGGAAGCTTGATTACAGCTATCTGAATTTCAGCATTGGATTTTATTCCTTTCCTTTCTAATAAATCTAATGAGTCTTCTGGAGGGAAAATCTCATTTAACCAAGGCAAAACACCTAAAACAGGTTTCTTTGTTTCACGCTCAATCCATTCACGCCCTTTATCAAATAAAGACATATCTCCACGAAATCTATTGATAATTATTCCTTTTATTAGATCTCTTTCATTTGGCTTGAGAAGAGCAAGTGTCCCAATCAATTGAGCAAAAACGCCCCCCCTTTCAATATCTGCAACTAGAACACAGTTTGCGTTTAAGTATTTTGCTAATCTTAAGTTTGTTAGATCCCTGTGCTGAAGGTTGACTTCAACAGGACTACCAGCGCCTTCAAGAACAAGTCGAGTGCAATTATTTACAGCTTGCAGTTCTTTGATACCTTGCTTAATTGCTTCCCATCCTGAGCAGAACCATTCTTCGTAATATGTCGCTGCTTTTGTTATTCCTACACTTTTACCTAGATGAATGACTTCACTCGTACAATCTCCTTGAGGTTTTAATAAAACTGGGTTCATTGCAGATAGCGGCTCAGCTCCTGCAGCCCAGGCTTGAACAGCTTGAGAATATGCCATTTCTCCATTATCTTTATCTACCCAAGCATTGTTACTCATGTTTTGACCTTTAAAGGGGAGAGGCCGCTCCCCTTTTCTATAAAGGTATCTACATATAGCGGTAGTAATTAGAGATTTACCGGCTCCACTGCAAGTCCCCAGTACCATAAGAGCATTAGCTTGTGAAGTTTCAGTATTCATAGAAAGTGGAAATTTCTAAAAAGCCAGTTTTTACATAATTCAGATAATGAGGCTTTTTTATTAAGAATGGTTGGATCAGTTTCTAAAATAAGTCTTCCAAGAGGCGTTAGACGAACTTTCGATGTTAGTCCTTGTCCATCAACTTCTCTTCTCAGAATGCCAATTTTGATAAGCCAAAGGAAATCACCCTCTATTTTTTCAGGATTTTTAATTTTGAACATGAAGTTTGAAATGTATTTTTCTTGCATTTGAAAAACTTCTTCAGCTGATAACCCAGATATTTGAATTTCTTCATAGAAAACTGAAGTAAGAGAAAGACATCTTATGGCGCTAGTACTTCTATTAAGAATATGCTTATCTATAAGGTCCATTTGATTGAATTTTGTGTTGATACTTGCCTCTGCATCAAAAGGTCGAAAAGAGTTACTTCAACGATCAGGAATTGAATTTGAAATAATGGTAAGTAATTTTGATGAGTCTAAAATCATAGATAAAAATCCAAAGAGTTTAGTAAAGAAGCTTTCTTATAAAAAAGCGGAAGCTGTTGTATTGAGGATTTTATCTAAGGGCTTTGAAGAAAATCCTAATAATAATGTAGAGGCTGTTTTAGGGTGTGATTCTTTATTTGAATTTAAAGGTGAAATTTACGGAAAACCCCGAAGTAGAGAGGAAGCCCTTGATAGGTGGAGAATGATGTCCTCAGAATCGGGAAAGCTTCATACTGGTCATACTTTAATATATAAGAAAAAGACTGAGGATAGTGAGTTTAAGGGGATAATTAGTGAGGTGATAAGTACGAAAGTTCATTTTGCAAAATTAGCTGATAATGAAATAACAAATTATATTGAGACCGATGAACCAATCAATTGTGCTGGTGGTTTTGCTATAGAAGGTAAAGGAGCTTTCTTTATAGAAAGTATTTATGGATGTTATAGCAATGTTATAGGCCTTAGTCTTCCTTGGCTGAGGAAAGCTTTAGCTAAAACCAAAATCTCGTTTTTGTAATAAATATCTCAGAGAATTAAAAGCATTTTAGGCAAAAAAAAAGCTCCCAATTGCTGGGAGCTTTTTAATGAAGGTTAATTGATTAATCTAAGTCACCCATAGAAAGTGCTGGCTCAGTTTTTCTGTCAATACCTTTCTCAAATCCACCTGCAGCTGCTCTTGCTCTTCCAGCATGCCAGAGATGTCCAATAAAAGTAAACCAGCCTAAGAAGAAATGAGCTGATGCAAGCCATTGGCGAAGGTTAACGAAGTTAACTGCATTAGGCTCGGTAATGATTCCACCAACAGAGTTGATAGAAGCATTTGGTGCATGAGTCATATATTCAGCTGCGCGGCGAACTTGCCAAGGCTGAATATCGTTTTGAATCTTGTCTAGGCTTAATCCATTTTCACCTCTAAGTGGTTCAAGCCAAGGTCCTCGGAAGTCCCAGAACCGCATTGTTTCACCACCAAAGATTATTTCTCCAGTAGGAGATCTCATTAGGTATTTACCTAAACCTGTAGGACCCATTGTTGTTCCTACATTTGCTCCTATTCTTTGGTCTCTAACTAGGAATGTGAAACTCTGTGCCTGAGATGCTTCAGCATTTGTTGGTCCATAGAACTCAGATGGGTAAGCTGTGTTGTTAAACCAAACAAAGGTAGATGCATAGAAGCTTGCTACGCATAAGCCTCCTAGTGCATAACTAAGTAATGCTTCTCCATTCCAAATAAATGCTCTACGAGCCCAGCCAAATGGCTTTGTTTGCATATGGAAGTGACCACCTAGAAGCTCAATAATCCCTAAGTAATAGTGACCGCCAACAATGTCTTCGACAGAGTTAACGCCGACCATATTTCCTCCACCACCCCAAGGGGTTTGGAAAAGGTATCCAAAGATTATTCCTGGATCTGTAGTTGGCGTAATTAAGCGAACTTCTCCACCACCAGGCGCCCAGGTGTCATATAGGCCACCAAGAAACTGCCAGTTAATTGCGAAAGCTAATGAACCTAATCCAAGGACACATAAATGACGACCAAGAATGGTTGTCATTTGGTCTTTGTCTCTCCAATCTGTAGAGAAGAATGGGAACTCTTCTTCTAGTTTTTCAGGACCAGCCAGGGAGTGATAAATTCCACCAAATCCAAGAACAGCAGAAGCTACAAGGTGAACAACACCAGCTTGGAAATAAGGCATTATATCGATCACTTCTCCGCCAGGACCTATTCCATAGCCAAACATGGCTACATGAGGAAGAAGGATTAAACCTTGCTCCCACATTGGTTTGTCAAAGGTGAAATGACTCACCTCATAGAGCATCATTGCTCCTGCCCAGAAGACCATTAGTCCTGTATGGGCAATATGAGCACCTAATAATTTTCCAGAAAGATTAATTAAACGAGCATTGCCTACATACCAGGCGTAGCCAGTCTCTTCAATACTCTGGTTAGGAGCTTTTAAAAGGCTATTAAAGGGCGTTTCCACGTGGGAGTACCTCCTCAGGGAATACAAAGTTTTCGTGTGGCTGGTCCACAGAAGACATCCAGGCTCTCATACCTTCATTCAAAAGTATGTTTTTGGTATAGAACGTTTCAAACTCTGGATCTTCAGCTGCTCTAATTTCTTGGCTAACGAAGTCATATGCCCTTAAGTTAAGAGCAAGTCCAACGATGCCTATCGCAGCACACCACATACCCATAACAGGTACGAATAGCATTAAGAAGTGAAGGAAACGTTTATTTGAGAAAGCAATACCAAAGATCTGACTCCAAAATCTGTTTGCAGTAATCATGGAGTAAGTCTCTTCTTCCTGGGTAGGGTCAAAAGCTCTAAAAGTTGTACTTTGAGTTTTGCCTCCAGTGTAGATACTTGTGTCTTCATACAGGGTGTTTTGAACTGTAGCCCCGTGAATTGCGCAAAGAAGAGCACCTCCAAGAATCCCAGCAACACCCATCATATGAAATGGATTCAAAGTGATGTTGTGGAAGCCTTGAATAAATAAGATGAAACGGAAAATAGCTGCAACACCAAAAGATGGAGCAAAGAAAAAACTGTGTTGCCCTAATGGGTATATAAGGAAACATGCACAGAAAACAGCTATTACAGCAGAAAAAGCTAAAGCGTTATAAGGCCTAATGCCTACAAGCCTTGCAATTTCAAACTGACGCAGCATGAAGCCAATCAGGCTGAATGCACCATGTAGAACGACGAAATTCCATAATCCGCCAAGTTGAAGCCAGCGAACAAGGCTGCCTTGAGCCTCTGGTCCCCATAGGAACAAAAGACTGTGACCCATGGCATCGCCAGGAGTACTTACAGCAGCAGTAAGGAAATTACATCCTTCTAAATAGGAGCTGGCTACACCGTGGGTGTACCAGGAGGTTACGAAGGTTGTGCCTAAAAACCATCCACCGATAGCCAAATAGGCAGTAGGGAAGAGAAGAAGACCAGACCAACCAACAAATACGAATCGGTCGCGCTTAAGCCAGTCATCGAGGACGTCAAACCATCCTCTATCTTGGGCGCTACCAACAGCTATCGTCATGAGAGCAACGTTGCTGAACTTTTGGGATACGCCCGAAACTTTAACAATTACCAAGGCAAGACGGGGGAAATTTTTATCAGATGAAATCCGTTGTTGTATTGCTAATTAAACAAACAAATACCTTTTTATGTTTTTTGAGCTTGTTTAATAGACAATACTTTCAGTTGTGACCTGTTATGTCAGCTGATCTTCCGGAGCCCCCAAAGGTTTTTGAATCTTCCGAAAAATTTCTTGAACAAATTGTTAAAGGTTCAAGGAAAACTTCAAATTATTTAGTAGCTGCAATGTTGACGATCGGTGGAGTTGGTTTTTCACTAGCCGCATTGTCAAGTTATTTCGGCAAGAATTTTCTTCCTTTTGGCAGTGCTTCAACCTTGATCTTTGTCCCTCAAGGCCTGTTTATGGGTTTCTATGGACTGGTTGGAACTTTTATGGCTGCTTATTTATGGGCTTTAGTAAAGGTGGATTATGGCTCAGGTTTTAATCGTTTTGATAAGGAAAAAGGATCCCTAGAGATTTCTCGGCAAGGTTATTTTAAGCAGGTTTTAATTGAGGTACCTATTAAAGATATACAAGCAGTGAAACTTGAGATTCGCGAAGGCTTTAACCCTAGAAGAAGAATTTGCCTAAGGCTTCAAGGAAGGCAAGACCTTCCAATTAGTCAGGTTGGCGGACCTCAGCCTCTACTTGTATTGGAGCAAGAGGGAGCAGAACTAGCACGTTTCTTAAAAGTTAACCTTGAAGGACTGTCGAATTAGAAATATATAGCTATAAATAATGAGTTTTTTTGTTAGCAGGAAAATATGGACTTTAATAATAATTTTGTTGAGTATTAGCGGTTGTTATAAATCAACAAAAGAAATATCCAGTGATATTTGTCTAACTGTAATAAATATTTCTTGCATTAAGAAAAATACAAGGGTTGAAATGAATACTAGTAAGGGCCTGGTTGTTTTAGAAATAGACAGTGAATCTGCTCCCTTAACAGCCTCAAACTTTTTATCAATTGTAAATAGAGGATTGTATGAAGGAACAATTTTTAATAGGGTTATAAGAAAGCCTTTCCCTTTTATTGTTCAAGGTGGTTATAAAGATTTACAATATAATTTCAACTCTAATTTTAAATCTAATGATGAAAGCTATATAAAAAAAGGTAGTGCGCCTTTAGTTAAAATACCATTAGAGATAAAACTTAAAGGAGAGGCTAATCCTAGATATAATAAGCTTATTTTAAATTATGATGATTTCAACCGTATTGAGCTTAATCATCTCCGTGGATCCTTAGCAATGGCTAGATCTCAAGTATTGGATTCTGCTAGTATTCAATTTTATATATCATTAAAAGATCTACCTGAGCTTGACGGAAGATATTCTGTTTTTGGCAGAGTAGTTAATGGTATGAATGTTATTGACTCATTAAATGAAGGGGATTTTATTATAAATATGAAAGTAATTAAAAACTAAATCATGAGATAGATTGGTGACATTAATTCTAGAACTAAGCTGGAATATTGGCCTTTATTGAAGATGACTTTAACATTTCAGTATTTACACCGGAAGCTCTTTCTAAGGCAACTTTGCCTGTTCTTGCTATCTCAAGTATTCCAAAAGGCTTTAAAAGCTTTTCTAGAGCTACAAGTTTTCCTGGGTCTCCTACAACTTCAAGTGTTAGAGCTTCGTATGAAACATCAACTACTTTTGCTCTAAAAACTTGCACTAAATCAAGAATACTGGCTCTGTTTTTAGCTGTTGCAGAAACTTTTAAAAGCATTAACTCTCTCTCAACAGCAGGAAGTGTTGTCAGGTCAATAACATTGAGAACATTTACTAATTTGTCTAATTGTTTTGACATTTGTTGAAGTGCTCTGTCGTCCCCATCAACTACCATTGTTAAACGTGAGATTCCTGGTGCTTCAGCTGGACCAACGGCAAGGCTGTCGATATTAAAGCCCCTGCGAGCAAATAATCCAGAAATCCGGCTAAGAGCACCTGACTGATCTTCTACTAATACTGAAAGAGTGTGTTTCATTTGTTTTGTATAGATTGTCCCAAATTGCTTTTCAACCAATTTAAAACGTATTGGTTGAACTCGCTTGGGGATTCATCATGAGGACAATGACCACTGTTTTCAAATATAAATAATTTTATCCAAGGATATTGATTTGCTAATTTCTTGCCAATGCTAAGTGGAACAAAATTATCTTTTCTTCCCCAAGCGATAAGAATTGGTGTTTTTATTGGGTTGGTTTCAATTTTTTTTATCAGAAATGGAGCTGTACAAGCTTTCTTACGTGTTGCCATACCTATGCACATTGCTCTAAGAGCTTTTGCGGCTGAACGTCTTTGGGCAGGTTTAATTATTATTTTAAGAAGCTCTGAATCGTATTTTATTGAAGAATAATAGGCCGATTGAAGAGCAATCTTTATTAGCCTTGTTTTTAAAATGATTGGAATTAACAGCTCTAAGGGTATTAAATTAAAAAAAATACGAACTAATTTATCTTTTAATACCTTAAGCCAATTAGGTAAATTTAATTGTAACTGAACTAATGCTGGATCTGGCAAAGGTGCTGCTACTACTGCTCCGACAAGATTTGGATAAAGTGCTTGAGTAGTTAAAGCAACTAGGCCTCCAAGAGAGTTTCCTATTAGGATTGCATCCCTAGGGCCATTTTTATAAACGATTTCTTCTAAGAATGCGGCTAGTTGGGATGCCCAGAAACAATTGTCTAATTTCTTAATTTTCCTGGGACCTGGTTGTTCGGATTGACCAAATCCAATTAGATCGACGGCATATACTCTAAACCCTTGATTTGCAAAATAATCCGCATTAAACCTCCAATGAGAGCTACTTGCTCCAAACCCATGGAGAAAGACTATCGCTCTTTTGCCTTCTCCTCCAAGAACTTTCCAGTAACAATAGAATTGGAGCCAGTTCCAGTAATCCCCTTCCCCCCATTTTGCATTAATCTTTGAGGAATTCTTTTTATACCCTTCGGGTTGTTTTGAAGCCAATGGGAAAGAAATGTTTTTTGTTAAAAGGTAGGTTAAGCAAAAGTAATGATTTTTTGCTTGCTTTTGAATATTCTCATCAAATAATTTGTTCAAAGAGAATTCTTTAGGGAATAAAAACGATTAAATTAGAAACACTTGCTGTGAAGGATTTATTGCTATTAGAGCAAATGACTTTGGAATTTATATTATAGGGGTTTAAATTATGTGATGATTTAAGACTTTTAAATGGCTTCAGAAATTTTTGGTACAGCTGCAATTTTCTGGGTGTTAATTCCTGCAGGACTTCTTGGTGGGGCGCTTTTGCTTAAGCTTGGGGGTAAATGATTATTTTCGCGTTTTACATTGCTTACCATTATGCTTCTGAGTGGGAATGTCATCTGGGATGAAGGTTTTAATTATTGGTGGTACTGGAACACTTGGAAGACAGATAGCTAAAAAAGCTATTGATTCAGGTGTTCAAGTACGGTGCATGGTTAGGAAGCCCCGAAAGGCCTCTTATCTTCAGGAATGGGGATGCGAGTTAACCCAAGGAGATTTGCTAAACCCAAAAGATATTGAATACGCTTTGACAGGGGTTGATGCTGTTATAGATTCAGCCACGAGTAGACCTGATGATCCAAGAAGTGTTTATGAAACGGATTGGGAAGGCAAGTTAAATCTTTATAGAGCGTGCGAAGAGGCAGGGGTTAAAAGAGTTGTTTTTCTTTCATTATTGGCAGCTGAAAAATTCAGAAATGTGCCATTGATGGATATTAAATATTGCACAGAAAGATTGCTGCAAGACTCTTCGCTGGAATTCACTATTTTGCAAGGTGTTGCTTTTATGCAAGGTGTAATTGGGCAATTTGCTATTCCAATTTTGGATAGTCAGCCAGTATGGATTAGTGGTAATTCAAGTGAAATTGCTTATATGAATACAGAGGATATGGCATCTTTTGTTATTGCAGCGTTGAATAGACCCCAAACTATTAGAGGAACTTATCCAGTAGTTGGACCTAAAGCTTGGAAAAGTGAGGAAGTGGTAAGTTTGTGCGAGGGCTTTTGTGATAAGAAAGCAAAGATCTTGAGAGTATCACCTACATTGATTGATGTTGCTAAGGCGTTAGTTTCCTTCTTCCAGTCAAGTTTAAATGTTGCAGAACGTCTTGCTTTCGCTGATGTCAGTGGAAGTGGGGAGAAACTTGATGCACCAATGGAAGAAACATATAAGGCTTTCGGCTTAGACCCTTCTTTGACAACAACCTTAGATGCTTACATAAAGGAGTACTACGAGGTAATACTTAAGCGTCTCAGAGAGATGGAGGCAGATCTGAATAAAGAGCAAAGGAAAAAACTTCCTTTCTAAAACCCAATGCTTGAAATCTCGTAGTTTATTTGTACTATTTAACTTGTATGCGTTTTTCTTATGTCTGCGGTTCAAGTTAAAAATTTAAATAGGCGATTAGAAAATCTTGCTTCAGAGGCTACTAAAGAGCTTGACAAGGTATGTGGGAGCGAACTTTGGAGAAATGTTGGTTTTGAAGCCTTCGATGGTTTGGATGATTCAGATAGAAGGGCTCTGGCTAATTATTATTTTGGACAATTACAGACAGTTAGAGAATTACAAGAAGTCCTGAGCTAGTAACGATGATCAATTAAAGCTGGTTTTTGAATATAATTATTATTATCTTTTGAAAGAAGTCTTACCCTAATGATTGAAACATCAGGAGTTATAGAAAAAGAGCAAGGGAATGGCTTTTACTTAGTCACGCTTGAACAGCCAGAGGGTCATCAATGCTTGTGTAGAGCAGCCGGAAAACTTACTAAGTTTAGGATTAAACTATTGGCAGGGGATAAAGTTCTTGTTGAAATTAGCCCATATGATCTAACTCGAGGAAGAATTACCTATAGAGAAAGAAATGCAGGAGCCGGGGGAGCAAGGTCAGGAAATAGACCAGGTGGTAATAAGTCGGGAGGCCCTAGGAGAAGGTGAATATACCTATTGAGATCGCTTTAACTTAAAAGGTTCATTATTTCCTCCTTGAACTCGCTCCTCTGCCTAATTCCTTTCCATTCAATCTTAAGCTCTTTTTTTAAGAAGATTTGAACAGTTGGAGTTCCATTAACACCTGCTTGCTTTGCTATATCCTCCTCTTCATCAATATCGATTTCAACCCCTTGGACATCGCTTTTAAGTTCTTGAATTACTCTCTTAAGCTGGGGCTTAAGAATATGGCATGGTCCACAATTGGGGGATGTGTAAACAACTAAAATAAGATTCGAGCTCTCATGATAGAGCTTTCTTAATGCATAACTTCCTTTTTGCCATAAGCTATTAAATTGGAAATTCTCTTCTGATGAAGTAACCAAGTCATCTGGTTTCTGCGTTATTGCTGGTTCTATATTCTTTCTTTCTATTAGGGATGAAAGATTTCTTTGCGAAAGCCATCTTTCTGCAGCTAATGCAGCTTTGCAACCGCTACTTGCAGCAGTAATGCCTTGCCTCCACTCGTGATCTGCAACATCACCTGCTGCAAAAACGCCATTAACTGAAGTCTCAGGCCTCCCTGGATCAGTTTTGATATAACCATGACTATTAATTGAAAGCTGGCCTTTAAATAGATCAGTATTGGGTGTATGACCAATTGCATAAAAAAGCCCTTTTACTTTGATTGATTCTTTACTGCAAGAGTCAATTTTTTTGACAATTAGTTTTTCAATCCAGTTGCCACCTTCAACATCAATAAGTTCTGTTTCCCAATGAATAGTAATACGTTTGTTTGCTTCAACACGATCACTCATTGCTTTGCTGGCTTTCAGTTGATTAGATCGAACAAGCAAATGAACATGGCTTCCATATTTTGTTAAATAAACGGCTTCTTCACATGCTGAGTCTCCTCCCCCAACTACAGCTAAATCTTCATTCCTGAATTGAGGAGTAGCACCATCGCATATTGCGCAGGCACTTATACCATTGCTCCAAAACTTTTTCTCGCTTGGAATACCTAATTTGTTGGCGCTTGCTCCAGTAGCGATTATTAATGAGTTTGAGGTTATTGTTTGAACTAAGGTCTTAATTTTGAAAGGATGTTGATTTAGGTTAACTTGATCAGCATCTACTTCTAAAAGCTTTGTGCCCCACCTAATGGCCTGAGTCTTCATTAAATCCATTAAATCAGGGCCAATTATTCCATCAGGAAAACCTGGAAAGTTTTCTACAAATGTTGTTGTCATTAATTGACCTCCAGGTATACCCCCTTTTTTAAAGCCTGTTATTAATAATGGCTGAAGATTTGCACGAGCAGCATAAATTGCTGCTGTATAACCTGCAGGGCCCGACCCAATTATCACAATGTTTTCTACCGACAACTCTTTCAAGAATTAATAATCTGAATTCATCTTATATGATCCCTTATATAAGTAATGAAGTTAATAATAAACTAAAAATCACTTTTACTTAAAACTTGATGCATAGCAATATATCAATAAAATATAAGATCGTAGAATTTACTTTTCTACAATTCTAGTAATTCATCTGTTTCTTTTGCTGAATTTTTTAAGGGAACAAATGAATTTGGAACTTTAAGCAATGTGTCTTCTACATGAGAAGATTTGCTTTCAAGGCAGATTATCCACTCGCGAAACTCTTGTGTTATTGCATAACTATCTTCATAGCGTTCAATGCTATCTAAAAGTGAAATTCGGCTAGATGCCCAACAAGTTGCAATGTTGATTCGTCTTTCTAGAGGTTTCTCCATTTTATTTCCTCGAGACGAGCTTACCTTTGCATAGCAATCTCTCCAATTAGGGTGCTATTTATACAAGAAGCTGTTTTCTGCACAAACAGAATTAATGTCTTAATAAATTCTTTATATAGTGAACGTTTTTACTGGGGTTTCGGAATCTTAAGAAAAAATATATCTAGGTTCTATAACACTATTTGATTTAGTGTTTTTTCTTTTTAGAGAGATTCACTGTGGTTTAAAAGTAATTTTTTGACTTCGGAGATTCCTTCTAAGGCTGACTGCCTTGCAATATCTAAATCTCCTTGAGATCCCTTTAAAAGCTTTTCGACTAAACGATCGAGAAGTTCATTTTCTCTTTTCTCAAGCATGTCCATGATTTCTTCTTCGATTATTGACTTGACAGCTTTAGATCTAAGGTGATCTTCTTTGGCTTCATCGAAGGTACCTTGGACAAGCTCTTGAATGAATAATCGATGAACTTCACTGCTTCTAAGGAAACTTTCTGTTGCATTGATAATTCCTTCGACCAGAGTTTCATCTGGTTCGGAACTTTTTTCGGCAAGCTTGAATTCCCAATCTAAATGCCGTCTTTGCCATCCAGATGCATGCAAACTTGGCATTACTGTCTGAGAATAAGTGTCTACTGACATTTCATAAATTCTTTCAGCAAGACGCTCACACCATTCTCTCCCATGAGTTTGAAGATTCTGTTGCATTGCTGTGCGTGGAACAGCATGTCCACCGTGATGGCTATGACATACACCGTCTGGACATTCGATTGCTTTTAGGCCCATATTTTTCCTAAATATTTAGGTACCACATTCTTAATAGCCATAATCCTTCTTTTGGAAAAGCTTTTTTCAACAAAAATCGTGGTCTTCAAACCTTTTCAGTCTTACGCTGAATTTGGTAGATGGTTTTTAACTTGCCAAGAATTTTAATTCCTATAGAGGTTGCTCCCGGAGAAACCCGAGTTGCAGCAACTCCAGAGACTGTCAAGAAACTAATTTCAATTGGTTTCAAAGTCTCTATTCAGCAAGGAGCAGGGACCCTTGCAGGTTTTTGTGATGATAGTTATTTCAATGCGGGGGCTGATTTGTTTTCTGATACAACTGAAGATTCTTGGCAAAATATTGATTTAGTTCTATGTGTGAATTCTCCTTGCAACGAGTTTTTGTTAAAGCTTAAGCCTGGGACATTGTTAGTCGGTTTATTAGCACCTTATGGCAATCAAAACCTTGTTACTAATTTAGAAAAAGGAGGTCTATCAGCTTTATCTTTAGAACTCTTACCCCGAATTAGCAGAGCTCAGGCTGCTGATGCACTTTCTTCTCAGGCAAATATTGCTGGATATAAAGCAGTCTTACTGGGAGCAAGTGCTCTTGATAGATATTTCCCTATGCTTATGACTGCTGCGGGAACTGTACAGCCTGCAAAAGTAGTAGTACTAGGTGCTGGGGTTGCAGGCTTGCAGGCAGTAGCAACAGCTAAGCGTTTAGGCGCTGTTGTTTATGTAAGCGATATTCGTCCAGCAGTAAAGGAACAAGTCGAGTCTTTAGGGGGCAGATTTATTGAACCTCCTGAAGTTAAAGAGGAATCTTCTGGATCTGGAGTATATGCCAATCAAGTATCTCAGGCTTTCCTTGCTTCTCAACGAAAGCAACTTACCTCTCAACTAGCAGAAGCTGATGTTGCTATTTGTACTGCTCAAGTACCCGGGAAGAAGGCGCCTCGTCTTCTTGATGAAGAGATGCTAGATCAAATGAGATCAGGAGCAGTTGTTGTAGACCTTGCTGTAGCCCATGGAGGTAATTGTGAAGGAACTAAGCCTGGGGAGACTGTATTGAGAAAGGGAGTGAAACTTATTGGTGCCTCTGACTTGCCTTGCACTGTCCCTAACCATGCAAGTTCATTGTATGCAAGAAACCTGTTTGCTTTAATCAGCCCATTAATCAAAAATGGAGGTCTTGTTTTGAATACTGAAGATGAATTAATTGAAGGAGCGTTGATAAGCAAAGATGGTGTGATTCGTCATGCTCAAGTAATGAATTCAGGAGGACTGAATTAATGTCTTTTTTAAGTGAAGCTTTTTGGGTGCTTTTACTAGGAAGCCTTCTAGGTTTGGAATTAATAGGAAAAGTTCCCCCTACTTTGCATACTCCTCTAATGAGTGGAGCGAATGCAATTTCCGGAATAACAATGCTTGCTGCTCTTACATTAATAATCAAAGCAGGTAATAATCTTCCATTGTTAGTCATCGGATCAGTGTCTTTGGGATTTGCGCTTTTTAATGTGGTTGGAGGGTTTCTTGTCACAGACAGGATGCTTGCAATGTTCAGTCGTAAATCCTCACGTAAATAAGGAGCTTTTTAATGAATTTTTCTGAGATATTAAAGTTTTTGATTGATCTTTTAGCTGTTTTCCTTTTAGCCCTAGGCATTAAAGGTTTGTCAAAGGTACGTTCAGCTCGTGACGCTAATCGGCTTGCAGCAATTGCAATGACGCTGGCAGTAGTAGGTGTTTTTGTTAATTCTTTAGGTGGCTCTGGAATCCCTTTAAATGCATGGGCATGGATAATAGTTGGTTCTCTTGTAGGTACTTTGTTGGGAGCAGTTGTGGCTAAGAGAGTTGCCATGACTGCAATGCCAGAGACAGTTGCACTTTTTAATGGATGTGGAGGAATGTCATCTTTATTGGTGGCTTTAGCTGTTGCTTTTTTTCCGTTAAGTAATTCTTATGGGGAAGTATCTACTGGTTTAGTTGAAAAAATTTCAATTGTAATTTCTGTTTTTGTTGGGTCTATAACCTTCACTGGATCAATAGTTGCTATGGCCAAGTTGCAAGGTTGGCTCCCAACTCCTGGGTGGATGCAAAGCAAGATGCGCCATTTGATTAATATTGCTCTAGGTGTGGTAGCACTTGTATCTATTAGCACCCTTTTGAGTGGAGGTGATAATGGGCTTTGGTTGCTTGTAATAAGTTCTGCTCTTTTGGGTATTGGAGTAACACTCCCTATTGGGGGTGCTGACATGCCAGTAGTTATTTCGCTTTTAAATAGCTATTCAGGTGTAGCTGCTGCTTCAGCGGGATTTGTTGTAGGTAGTCAATTGCTCATAGTTGCAGGAGCAATGGTAGGAGCTGCTGGACTGATACTCACACAGGTAATGTGTAATGGCATGAATAGATCTCTGGTATCAGTTTTATTTGGAGGTGCACTTGGCTCTACGAACTCCTCAGGATCAGCAGGATCAGGAGAGTATATAAATATCACTAGTTGCAGCGTAGAGGAATGTGCTTTAACACTTGAAGCCGCAGAACGAGTAATAATTGTACCTGGATATGGCTTGGCTGTAGCTCAGGCCCAGCACACACTTAGAGAAGTAACAAGGGTCTTGGAAGGTAGTGGTGTTGAGGTGACTTATGCTATTCATCCTGTCGCTGGCCGAATGCCTGGTCACATGAATGTCCTCTTAGCAGAAGCAGATGTTCCTTATGAACAACTAAAAGAAATGGACATTGTTAACCCTGAATTTCCTGCTACAGATGTAGTTCTTGTTTTAGGAGCTAATGATGTTGTTAATCCTCAAGCAAAGAATGATCCTAGTTCTCCTTTGTATGGGATGCCAGTACTTGATGTGCAAGAAGCACGTACTGTTTTCGTTGTCAAAAGAGGTATGAGTGCAGGATACTCAGGAATTAAGAATGATTTGTTTGATTTAGCTAATACTTCCATGGTGTTTGGTGATGCAAAGAAAGTCTTAGGTGACCTTTTAGTGGAACTTAAAGAGCTGGGTATTAGTGGTAAGAGCTGAAGGTTCTAGAAATACTCTTGAATCACTTGGGATAAAACCTTTTCAACAGTGTTTCCCTTGGATAGGTGGAGATCTGCAAACTCTCCGAGATACTTTTATTGATGAGAATTTATTTCTTAATAATGGAGAAGTTGTTTTAATACAGGTACCATCTAAATTTTCAGGAAATAACAATAAAGAGCATTTGGTTGCTTTCCTAAATAGGCCTGCAAAACCTTTACGCCCTAAAGGTTTGATTTTGTTACTTCATGGATTGGGAGGCTCAAGTAGAAGAAGAGGACTTAGACGCATGGCTTTTGAATTACTGAATGCAGGCTTTGCTGTTTTGAGGTTAAACCTTCGAGGAGCTGATCCAGGTAGGAAATTTGCATCAGGAACATATGCCGCTAATTGCAACACTGATTTATTTCCTTCAATAGAGAAGGCTAGAGAAATTTGTACCTTGTTAGAAAAGAGTAGTGAATCTCCAAATGACACAATCCCACTTTTTGGAGTAGGTCTTTCTTTAGGAGGGACTATTTTATTAAATGCTTGTTTAGGATTTGAGTCTTATTCAGAAGAGACTGTTTTAGATGGGTTGGTTTGTATTAGTAGCCCATTAGACTTAGAAGGTTGTAGTTCTTCTATT
Source organism: Prochlorococcus sp. AG-363-B11 (assembly GCA_003278425.1). GTDB lineage: Bacteria > Cyanobacteriota > Cyanobacteriia > PCC-6307 > Cyanobiaceae > Prochlorococcus_E. The sequence goes on from QCFE01000007.1 coordinate 20,564, forward strand.
GAGAGACCTCGTAACAGTGTCTATCAGGCATGGTTATTGAAGAGACTAATTCAACAAACCCTTGAAGACCCTTTTGGTGTGACAGAGCTTGAAAGAGAGTTTCTCGAACAAGGAAATGCATGGAATTCTTTAATTACCTCATCTATACGAGCATTTGATTCATCTATAACTTCTCCAAGATGGGGCTTTAACAATGTAGATGACTACTATAGTCAGGCGTCCCCTATAAACTCTTTTTCCGCCAATAATTTTAAAGGTATTCCAAAGACACTATTAGTGCATTCTCTTGATGATCCATGGGTACCTTCTCAACCTATAGAGAAATTACTTGAGAGAAAGCAAAATAGAATGTTACCTCCTAATTTAGATATTTGTTTGACTAACTATGGTGGTCATAACGGGTTTCATGGATTAAATGGATGCTGGGGTGATGAAGTTGTTCGAAGTTGGTTAGTTAAACTTGCCACTTAAACTTTTTAGAGGTGTTTTTTTTAGTTCCCATTCTCTTTGTGGCTTACCTTCAATGATATGACTTTTGATTATTGTTTCGATACGATTAGGATAAACGTTCTTATACCAGATTCCTTCTGGCCAAATTAAAAGGATTGGCCCTGACTTGCAAACTCTTAAGCAATCAACCTTGCTACGTAAAACAATCCCTTCAGGTCGATTAGGATCTTCTAACTTTAGTTTTTTTAGAATAAGTTTAATTTCTTCCCAACTTTCTTCACTTTGTGTTGGGTCACAACATAATGATGATGTTTTATGTGGAACACATAGTAAAAGATGGTGACTTACTTGGAGGTTCATTCTCCAAAAGTAGACATTGTGATTTCAAGAGAATTTTTTTCTACTAGAAAATTGACTTCTTTCCGGGCCCAATTATCTACTTCAATTACATCCTCTAGTTGAGGATCTGCCTTGAGATCTTGCTTATGTTTCTCACATATTTTTTCAATTACTTTTGGAATATTTAGAAAATGAATTTTTTCTTTTAGAAAGAGAGCTACGACCTCTTCATTAGCTGCGTTAAGCACAGCTGGCATTGTTCCAGCTGCCTTACCAGCAGAATAAGCAAGTTGCATGCATGGATATTTTGATGTATCTGGTTCACGGAAAGTTAATTGACCTATCTCAGGCAGGCTTAGTCTTTTCCATTTTGTTTCAAGTCTATTTGGCCAACTCATGGCATAGAGGATTGGAAGCTTCATGTCTGGCCAACCCATTTGAGCTAAAACGGACGAGTCAGTTAATTCAACCATTGAATGAATAATGCTTTGAGGGTGGATAACTATTTCTATGTGCTCATAATCAAGACCAAATAAATAATGTGCCTCTATTACTTCAAGTCCTTTATTCATAAGTGTTGCAGAATCAACCGTTATCTTTTTACCCATGCTCCAATTTGGATGACTAGTAGCATCTTTTACAGTGGCATTCCTCAAAGTTTCCGTAGGCCAATCTCGGAAAGCTCCCCCAGAAGCCGTTAACTGAATATTCCTCAACCCAGGTGTAGGAACACCAGTTGAGAGGCGAGCTGTCTCAACCCAAGGAGTTCCTTGCAAGCATTGAAATATAGCAGAATGCTCTGAGTCAGCTGGAAGTAATCGACTACCACTGCGCTTTAACTCTGGGAGGACGACAGGACCTGCTGCAATTAAAGTTTCTTTGTTCGCTAGTGCAATATCTTTACCTGCTTTTATTGCAGCGAGAGTAGGTAGAAGACCTGCGCAGCCAACAATCCCAGTAACAACAAGGTCTGCCGTTTCCCATGAAGCTGCTATTTGTAGGCCTTCTTCCCCAGCTAATAAATGAGGAATGCCATTAGGTATTTCTTTATCAGGTAAATCTTTTAAGCGTTTTTGGAGCTCAGGTAATTTTTTTTCTCCGGCAAGTGCAACTACCTCTGGTTTGTGCTTTTTGATTTGTTCAATAAGCAAATCAAGGTTATTGCCTGCTGTTAAAGCAACCACTTTGAATTGATCTGGGCACTCTTGAGCTATCTCGAGAGTTTGGGTACCAATTGAACCAGTGGATCCAAGTACACTGATTGCTTTCACAGTATTCAAGCAGTTTCCACTAGTCTCTCATTTGATGGTTTAATTCTGGATGAAAAGTTAATGATCTTGGAATTAATGTAGAAATACCTTACTTTTTAATCCAATCTGTTAAGCCATCTTTTTTATCAATCAGCTCAATTCCTTTATCTTTTAGCTCTTTCCTGATCTTGTCGGCTTTAGTAAAGTCTTTAGACAACTTGGCAGCCTTACGCTCTTTTATTGCCTCAATTATTTCAGCATCACTGTGCATTTTTCCTTGATGGGAGTTTTTCTCTAGGGGTAGTTCAGGTTGAAGTCCTAAAATATTGGCAAGGCTCACGAGTAAGAGCCATCTTGAGTGTAGATCCAGATTTCTTGCTTCACCATCTAGATCTGAAACATCTCGTTCAATTTGATTAGCTAAAGATTTTAGAGGGCGGCTCAGCTCAAATAATACTGATATCGCTACAGAAGTGTTGAGATCATCATCAAGAGCATCTATAAAATGTTGGCAAGATTTAGAGAACCTCTCGTTGGAGACATTATTTTTGAGATCGCGAATAGTCTTTTCTTGGACACTAGGCTTTGGCCATTTAAGTTTACGATGACTAATTAGACCTATGCAGAGGGCACTATTTAGGCGCCTCCAACCTATTGAAGCTGCTTCAATAGATTTCTTGGTGAAATCTAATGGTTTTCTGTAGTGAGCTTGAAGAATAAATAGTCTAAGAGTCATAGCAGAGATCCCTTCACTTAAGAGAGCTCTGATAGTTGTAAAGTTTCCTAGTGATTTGCTCATCTTTTGGCCGCCTACATTCACCATTCCGTTGTGAAGCCAATAGTTTGCTAGTTTCTTGCCAGTAGCCATTTCTGATTGAGCAATCTCATTTTCATGATGTGGAAAGATTAAATCAGACCCACCAAGATGAATATCTATAGTTTGACCAAGCTCTTGAAGAACCATTGCTGAACACTCAATGTGCCAACCTGGTCGACCTTGTCCCCATGGAGAAGGAAAGCTTGTCTCACCTTTTTTAGCTCTCTTCCAAAGCGCAAAGTCAAAAGGATGTTGTTTTCGAGCTTCTTCTTCCCTTTCTATCCTCCCATCAGCATTTAGCTGTTGTTCGGATAAGTCGCGATTACTTAGTTTCCCGTAGTCGACATGTTGCATTACTGCAAAATAGACATCTCCTTCTACTGAATAAGCAGCTCCTTTTTGTTCTAGTTCTTGAATCATCTCTCTAATACCATCAAGGCATCTAGTTGCTCGAGGCATACGACTTGGTCTTAAAATTCCAAGAGCATCCATGTCTTGGTGGAATTCTTTTATATTCTTCTCGCTAACTTGCGTCATTGTTGAGTTCTCTTTTTCTGCCTTAGCAAGTATTTTGTCGTCAATATCAGTAAAATTCTGTATAAAAGTAACTTTAGAACCTTGTGAAATTAAATATCGTCTTAAAACATCCCAAACAATATAGCTCCGTGCATGACCTAGATGACAAAGGTCATAGACAGTCACTCCACAGCAATAAATACTTACTTCGCCTGGCTTTATTGACTTAAAAGTCTCTAGTCTTTTTGTGAGGGTGTTTGTTAGCTTTAAAGACACTTTGTTATTTAGAGTTTTTGATGGGAATAATGTACTTTTTCATTTTGTATTCATCCAATTGTCTCCAATAGCTGCTTGTACAACTAATGGAACAGAAAGGCATACAGCATTTTCCATTGTACTGATGACTAAACCTTTAACTTCCTCTACGACACTTGGATCGACTTCTAAAACTAATTCATCATGAACTTGCAATAGGAGATTGGCAGGGAAGCCATGCATCTTGATTTTTGTTGCTAGTTGCACCATCGCTATTTTAATAATATCAGCGCTGGAGCCTTGAATAGGTGCATTTGCAGCTGCTCGAAGTTGCTGTGCCTCCATGCCTGCACGTCGTGCAACTTTAAGGTCTATTTTCATAGGATCATTCCCAAGTAGTCGCCCTAATCCATTCTTATCAAAATGAAAATGCCTACGCCTTCCAAGCAAGGTCTTTACGAAGCCTTGGCTTAATGCAAGTCTTTCTTGTAGTTCTAGAAATCCGAAAACTTTTGGATACCTTTCTTTGTATTTGATTAAGAAATCTTTTGCTTCTGAAGTAGTAACACCCGCTGATCTCGCAAAACGTTGAGCCCCCATTCCATAAATCACTCCGAAATTAATTGTTTTGCCTAATCGCCTTTCTTCAGGAGTTATTGACTCTTTTTCTAAGAGGATCTTGGCTGTAAGAGTATGAACATCTTCGTTATTTTTATAGGCATCTTGAAGGATTGCTTCACCTGAAAGATGTGCAAGAATTCGTAATTCTATCTGTGAGTAATCTGCACTTATTAATTTCCAGTTTTCTTGAGGAAGAAATGCCTTCCTTATACGCTTACTAAATTCTGTACGTATAGGTATATTTTGAAGATTTGGGTTGCTACTACTTAAACGACCTGTTGCAGTTACTGCTTGGTTGAAATCTGTATGGACTCTGCCAGTTTCTTTTTCCACTAATAGAGGGAGAGCATCTACGTAAGTGCTCACAAGTTTACTAAGTGTTCGTTGTTCTATTAAAAGTGGTATTAACGGATGATCCTTTTCAAGTTTCTCTAGAACATTTGCATCAGTACTCCAGCCGGTTTTTGTCTTGCGAGATTTTTTCTTATCAAGAGACAATTTCTCAAAAAGGATTTCACCAAGCTGTTTTGGGGAGTTGAGATTAAATTCAACCCCGGCTTCTTTATAAGCTTGGGTCTCTAGTTTCTTTAGTGTTTGGTGTAACTCATTTGATAGTTCATCTAAGTAAGGAATATCTATACAGATTCCCCTTGCTTCCATTTCTGCGAGGATAGGCTCAAGAGGTTGCTCTATTTTTTCTAAAAGTTCAATCAAATCAGGCCCCATTGCTTGAAGTCGAGATCTGAATAAAAAAGAAAGCTTCCTTGTGAGGTATACATCCATTCCACAGTAGACACTTGCTTCTCTAATATCAACATCTTTAAAAGTTTTTCCTTTGCCTACAAGTTGTTTGAAGCTTGTAGGCGTAAAACCAAGTTCTCTTTTTGTTATTTCTTCAAGACTATGCTTATTAGTTGAATTACATAGATAATCTGCCAGTAGTGTATCCATTACCACTCCTTCCAGAGGGATCCCATTATGGAGAAAAACTAGACGGTCATACTTTGCATTTTGTAGAACTTTTGGATGCTTTGAACTTTTTAACCAGGGTATAAGAGCTTCTATAACTTTTGAAAGAGGTAATTGACTCTTAAGGGGGCTATCTCCTTGAAGGTTTAACTCTTCTTGTACATTGTGACCCAAAGGTATATATGCTAATTGATCTAGGCCTTCTCCCCAGCAAAAACCAATTCCAACAAGCTCAGCCTTAAATGGATTTAAATTAGTTGTTTCTGTATCAACGGCGACTGGGTATAGGGGATCGTTAAATTTTAGGAGACGATCTGCAAGTGCTTGAAGTTGTAATGAATCCCCGATGATTAGCGGTGTAATTTTAGGAAGTTGATTAGGATTTTTTACATCATCCTCACTTCTCTCAACTTTTTCTTTTGAGACCTTTATTAGTGATTGATTAGTAGAAATTTTTTGTATGTTAGCTTTGTATCCACCATGAGAAAAACTAGCGACAAAGCTTGGAATTTGATTAACAAGGGAAAAGAGTTCAAGTTTTGCAAGTGAATTACTTAAAGTCTCTCTATTGATTTTAGAAAGCTCTAATTGCTGTGGACCTTTTAGGGGGACTTCAATCATTATCTCGGCTAACCCCTTTGAGAGGTAGGCATTTGCCTTGCCTTGTATTAATTTTATTTTCACTGCACCTTTGATAGCTCCTTGAGTTGCATGCTCTCCTTTTGCTTGTAAGGATTCTAATGAATTGAATACTCCATCTAAATCACCATTTTCTTTTAGTAAATTTATAGCTGTTTTAGGACCAACGCCTTTGATTCCAGGAATATTGTCAGAGCTATCTCCTGTTAGAGCCTTTAGATCTATTACTTTTCTAGGAGTTACTCCAAGTTTTTTTACTACTCCTTCTTCATTAATAAGCGATGGACTCCCGCTTTTTGAATATGGGCCTCCACCCATGTAAAGGACAGCGATATTTTTTTCATCATCTACTAATTGAAATAGATCTCGATCACCAGTAAGGATGCGGACCCCCCACCCATTCTTGGTAGCTTGTTGGGCTAGTGTTCCTAGAACATCATCTGCTTCATATCCTGGTGCTGTGACGACTGAGAGATTGAGATCTTCTTTGAGTATATGTTGAAGTTGTTCTAGGTCTTGGAAGAAAATTTCTGGAGCAACATCACGATTAGCTTTGTAATTTGGATCTGCTTTGTGACGGAAAGTTGGCTCAGCTGTGTCAAAAGCAATGGTTACTCCTTGGGGGGCAAGTAATTTGCAGTTGTCTAAAAGACTTTTCAAAAAACCATACGTCACACTTGTAGGGATTCCCTCTTTTGTCTGAAGTCCCCCTTCACCTCCTTTGCTGAAGGCATAAAAACTTCTAAACGCAAGTGAATGCCCATCAACAAGAAGCAAAATAGGTTTTTCATTTTGTTGGGACATAGGTTTCTTAATTAGATTTTTTGTGATTTCACTTATTTACGCTTTCTTTTTGACCATGGGGGGATATCAATAAAAATCTTTTCACCTGGGTTAATACCATTTAATATTGCTGTCTTGTCACCGCTACTTGACCCAAGCTCAACTTTTTGAAAAAGGGGCTCTTTGTTTTGCCCAATTACTAAAACTCCAGGCGTCCCATTTTCAGTAACTATCGCAACTGTTGGAACAATTGTTCTTTGACCTGATTTCCCAGTTTGGAATTCTATATCTGCGGTCATCCCAATACGTAGTTTTTTCGGAGGATTAATTAGTGATAGCTTTACTTCAAATGAAGTTACATTGTTGCTTTTGACTGCCCTTGGAGCTATTTCACTGACAATAGACTTGAAACGCTCATCTGGGAAAGCCTCTACCCGAATACTACCTTTTTGACCTATTTGAATTCGACCAATATCACTTTCAGGTACTTTAGAAATGACTTCAATACCTTGTGAAATCTCAACAACTGAACTTTTACTAGAGCTTTCGCTGTTTGATTGAGGTGAATTGGGAGAAACAAATGTTCCAGGTTCAGCATACCTTGCTGTAATTATTCCTTTTAAGGGTGACCTTATGAAAAGTTCTTTTTCTTCTATGAGTACTTGATTAAGTTTTGCTTTGGTAATAAGAAAGGCTTTACGAAACTCTTCATATTTTTCCTTGCTTATTCCCCCTTCTAAAAATAATTGCTCTCTACGTCTAAAAGCAGCTTTTGAGTTATCAAAATCTGTCTGGACTACTTTTAATTTAAATTTAATGTCGCGATCTTCTATTTTTGCAAGTAATTGATTCTTTATTACTTCATCACCTTCTGATACAAAGATCTCTTCTATTATGCCTTGACTAAAAGGGTTCACATTTAAACTTTTTTTAGCTTGTAATTCACCACTGGTTGTAATTAAAGAAGGAAGAGTACCTTGTTTCACCAAAATGGTATACATGGACAAATCTTTCTTCTTATTTTTGTCGGATCCCGAATTCCAAATCATATTGCCGCCAGTAAAAACTAAGACAAAAGCAAAGAGGCTGAGAAGTAGTTGTCGATTTAGGCCTAGCATTGGTTTTTGAAGGATCTTTTTGAAAGTCGATTTAGGTTTCTTTCGTTAGCTGGTTTAAAGACGCTATAGCGTTTAGTTTGGTCAGAATAACCCTTTGAATGTAGCTTTTAGATTTTTTCTGATGCTGAAAGTAGGAATAGTTGGACTCCCCAACGTTGGAAAATCCACTTTGTTTAATGCTTTAGTTGCAAATTCCCAAGCAACAGCAGCTAATTTTCCATTTTGTACTATTGAACCAAATGTAGGGACTGTATCAGTCCCTGACGACAGATTGAATTTACTTGGAGCTCTTAGCAAGAGCAAAGCATTGATTCCTACAAGAATTGAATTTGTCGATATTGCTGGCCTAGTTGAAGGAGCTAGTCAAGGGGAAGGTTTGGGTAATAAATTTTTATCCAATATTCGTGAAGTAGATGCGATTGTTCATGTTGTTCGTTGTTTTGATGATGAAAACGTTATTCATGTATCAGGTACTGTTGACCCATTAAGAGACATTGAGATTATTAATCTAGAACTTGGCTTATCAGATATTGCTCAAATAGAAAAGAGAAGAGAACGTTTAAAAAAACAAATTCGGACCAATAAGGAAAGCCAACTTGAAGACAAGATCTTGGGAGTTATTTACTCCGAAATTCAACAAGGAGGAGCAGCTAGAAGCATATCTTTAACTGATGAAGAAAGTAGATTAATTTCTCCATTAGGCCTTTTAACCGCTAAACCAATAATATATGCATCTAACTTAAGTGAAGATGAACTTTCTTTAGGAAATACTTATTCAAGTAATGTTTTTAATTTAGCTAAGAGTGAATCTGCTGAATGCATTAAAATTTCTGCACAAGTAGAGGCTGAACTAATTGAATTAAAAGAGAGTGAACGATTTGATTATTTGAAAGGTCTTGGAGTTGAAGAAGGTGGGTTGCAGAGTTTAATAAGAGCATCATATGATTTGCTGGGATTAAGAACGTATTTTACTACTGGGGAAAAGGAAACTAAAGCTTGGACAATAAACTCTGGTATGACGGCCCCTCAAGCAGCGGGTGTAATACATACTGACTTTGAAAGAGGCTTTATTCGTGCACAAACAATTAATTATGTAAAGTTGCTAGAGGCTGGCTCTTTAATAGAAGCAAAGAATAACGGTTGGATTCGCAGTGAAGGAAAAGAATATGTTGTTAATGAAGGAGATGTTATGGAGTTCTTGTTTAACGTTTAGGTAAATACCTTCCCATGCAGTGAATCTAAAAGTCCATTTCTTATAGTTAGCTACAAGAAGAAAGCAACTATTTAATGCTATGAAATACTTCCTTCTTGCATTCCTTGATGTTTATCAAAAAGGCATTGCATCAGGAGATTTCTATGAAGAGCCTTTAGGTGATGATTTTGTTTATCCGGATTGGTAATATCTCAAGGAGATACTCCTCTTTTTTAGTTTCTAGCAAGGTTGCCCAATCTTTTCGTTTTGTAGTGGTTTAGAACTCCCTGAATTACAAAATAGTTTTATTGAGCTAGAAAAAAGTAATTGTTAGCAGATAGTTGATTGAAAAACTTCCTAACCTTGATTATTGGAAAAATTATTTTTTACAAAATCAAAGCAATCTTGCCAAGATAGATTGGAGTGACAATGACTTATTGTCAGAAGAAGAAATAAAGTGTATCTCAGCTTCTATTGCTAAGTTTCAGCTAGGAGAATATTCAGAAGGGAAAAAATTAATAGATTTTTGTGATAAGTATGCTCAAAAGCATGAAGATAAAACAATTAAGCAAATAACTACTCTTTTTATTAAAGAAGAGCAGGCTCATTCTTACCTCTTAAAACGTTTCATGGAATCCAATAACATTGACACTCTAAAAAGAGATTGGACAGACAACTTGTTCAGATCAATAAGAATCCTGTCTGGGTATGAGATGTCAATTACGGTTCTTATATCAGCTGAAATCATAGCGCTGACCTATTATGATGCCCTTTCAAAAGCTACACAGAGCAAGTTGTTAAAGAAAATTTGCAAAAAAATAATCGAAGAAGAAAGAAACCATGTTTTGTATGAATCGATGCTTTTAAAAAGTTTCAACATGCAAAGAATAAGGTTGTCTCAACTCGTTATTACTTTTGCTCATAAATGCTTATTCTCTTGTACGGTCATTTTGGTCTTAATCGATCACCGAGCTGTTCTTTTAAAAGGAGGCTATAAATTGTATTCTTTCTGGTCTAAAAACTGGGAAGAGTTCCACAAAGCTTTTGATTAGGAAAAGGTTCTTATAGGTGACTAACATCTATCAATCTTGTCTAACCCTATAAACAGGGTCAAATCCATTGCAAATAATAGATTGCATAGAGTTCTTATTTAACGTCTATAGAACTAGTCATATCAAGCTTTTTTAATATTAGAAAAAATAGGCTGCCTAATTTTTAAGTCTCATTTGATGATGGTTTCTCTATCACTTTGCCTAGGGCGGCTGCACTGTGACCTAAGGCTTCCAAAGAAATTTTTCTCTTCCTCTTCAGTTTTGAAAATCGCTCAGCTTTATTAAAAAGAGCCTTCAATAGAATTGTAGATGCTTTTTTATGGCGCCGTATCTCTTGTTAGTTGAAGTTGGATTTATTTAGCTTGATAATAACTTTTTAATGATTACTTAAGGCTTAAATCCACTCAAAAGGGTAGTTCTTATGAAAGGATCTCTATCGAGATTAATCAAATTTAGGTAAAGGCAATTGTCAGCTGCTACAAAAGAAAACTCCAAGAAGAAATACTCTGAAGTTGAGCTTAAGTATGACAGTGCAGAGGCTCTGAGGATTTCTAAAAAATTTGCTGAGGAAGCTAAAAAGAATTGGCTTTAATCTATGAAGCAAGTTTCTCAGATCTATTGCGAGCTCTGTAAGAAGGATACATTGAGTATCTTCTGGAAGAAGAAGGGATTAACTTTGTGTTTGGATTGTAAGCGCAAGTTGGATCAATCACATATGAAAGAGCATATTGCTAGTTAATAGCATTTAGATTCAATTATGGATTATGAATATTTTTTATTATTCAAAGCACCGATTTAAAACGGGGGCTTTTTAAAAATCCAGTTTTTTATTTTGCCAGCGAAATTAATAGATTTTAATGCTTTAGGAGTCAAATAAAAGTACTGAAATCTAGCCTTAAAAATCTCTTCTCCCTGAGTAACCACTTGCTTCTGCTAATTCCTCTAAAGTTCTTACCCCAGATTCAATCGATCCATTGATTTCCCATGAGGGGAAGCCCGTGATTTCTTTTGATTTGCATAGTTCGGTTTGACTGTCTTCCCCATCGGCAGCGCACTCAATATTCTTTAATTCGGCTGCTGCCTGTTTACCAAAAAGTTGGTTTTGATCATGACAATGTGGACACCAGTATGCAGAATATTTAACAGCTCCAGTAGATCTCAGGTGCTTTGCTAAAGCTATAGATGAAGGAGTGCTTGTTGTAGTAACAGCTGGAGCCTGTCCTGCAAAAGCCTCTAAAGGTAATATTAAAGCCAGGAGAAATGGTAGTAGAAATCTTTTCATTAACCCATACTAGATCTTTTGTTATTCGCGCTCATCCCCAAATAGTTTTTTTTTGATGGATCTTGCTTCCTTGTAAAGATCCATGGTCTCTCGTCTACCTGAAGCCTGATCGGCTTGAAGCATTTTCTCTGCATATTTTCTCTTTAATTCTGTTTGGGTCATTAATAATCCTTGTGTTTTGGTTGTTTTTAATGAATTGGCCTTCCCAATATCACTTCTGCTAAGAGGTTTATCTCTAGCTGGATCTCTTCATGAGATTCATAGAACATAACACACACGCCCAGAGAAGAAGGGTGTTGACATTACCCAAACGCTATTAATAGTGTATATGTACTATAATAGCGTGAGACATGGCCTCAGCCTCTTCGCCCTATGCATTATTTCGTGCTTCTGACTTAAAATCTTTAGTTGCTCAGCCTATGAGCGTACATTATTGTTTAAGAGTTCAGCCCAAAAAGTATTATCGGAAGATCGGTATTAAAAAGAAGAGACTTAACAATTTTTCGAAGAAGGAGCATTTGAAATCCCATGTTCAACTTGCATTTGCTTGACTTTCACTATTTTTTAGCCATTTGATGAGCATTCCTCACTTTGGATTTTCATCTCCTATGTCTTTGTTTTATGTATGTAGCCAGCTATTTGGATAATAAGTTCATTGGCATTTCTTTCCTATCCCGATGTAGTTTTCAAGATAACAATGCAAGTTGGCAGCAATAATTTCCTGGTAATTACAGATACAACCTTATCATTGTCTACTAAAATAAGGGTATCTTTAATACTTATGGAGTTACTTAGAAAATTATTCTATATAAGATTTTATTTCCGAAGAACATTCTACTATCATAGCTATATTGCCTGCAACAGCTAACCTTGTTTAAACAAAAATTTCCCCTTACCTACTTTGTTTAAATCTCCATGTATCTTAGAAGTCTTGATAAATGTTGTCTGAGGATTGGTTCATATCCCCCCTTTGATTATGACGCAACAAATGGAGGTGGAAAGGCTTTTACTTCCTCTAATGATCAATCTAAAATCAAATATTTATCCTTTGACCCTAATACTTTTTCTATACCTCCTCTTACTTGGAGAAATACAAGGTTTTTAACTCTTCCAATACCTCCTGGATTGAAGATAGAGATGCTTATGGATAAGCTTGAAGGAACATTGGATATAACAACGGGTTGTCTCTCTCTTGACTTTGAATCAAGATTTGTTTTTTCTATTTTTTCAATATTTAGTTTCCCTAATCTTTTTGTCAAGACGACACTTGTTACGGGGAGAGTAATTAGTAGGCTTTTTGAAGAGGAAGGCATGCTTCTTAATAAGAATGGTAAAACAAAGCTTGTAGGTATAGCAGTTGTACTACCTACTGGGAATCGAATGCTGGATGTCTTCCTTGGCTTGCCGAATGAAGCCTTGGCTGTTCTTAATTGTGAATTCAAGTAATTAAAAGGAACAATCTTAAAGAACTTCCCTTTATCTTTGATTAACTCGAAGGAGATTTATTCTTCTTCTAAAGGTGAATAATATAGATAATATTTTTTATAGCCTTTATTGAATCTCTTTTAAAACTTTTATAGCCTCTTTGATATGAGCGGGGCCATTGAGGAGGTCCTCAAAAATATGGCAGATTATTCCTTCTGCATCAATGACATATGTCACCCTGCCATCAAGAATTCCTAAGAACTTTGAGACGCCAAATGCTTTCCTTAGTGAATTATTATCATCGCAAAGCAATGGGTATTGGAGCTTATGCTTGTTAGAAAATAGCAGATGACTTTCTTCTCGTCCATTGCTTACACCGCAGATCCTTGCGCCTAGAATTTTAAATAGATCATATTTATCACGAAAGCCACAAACCTCGACTGTGCAGCCAGGTGTATCATCTTTAGGATAAAAGAAAAGCACTAGAGGCTTCCCTTTGAACTCTTTGTCACTCCTTAATTTCCCTGATTGGTCTAATAAAGAGAATTCAGGTATCTGATCACCTACTTTTAATGCCATAGTATAAGAATTGAATTTGAGTTGTTGAAATGCTTTGTCTTAGATTTTAGAAGCCTGGAGCAATTGGGTCATTGTTCTACCATCACTGCATTCTAATAATCTAGTAAATAACTTGAGGACAAAAAATAGTTCTATTTGGAAAAAATACCAAAGGGTTCCTAGTACCACATAAAAATTTTCTAATCTTGGTTGAAGTACACTCATTATTTATAGATATTTAAAAAGATCATAATAGCTTCCTTCTCAAACTGCGATGATTTTCTTATATGAGGACTTTTGCTCGTATAACCAGTCTCTATCGATACTAAATAAGAATTAATATATTAATTCTTATTTAGTGAATGTCATAAGATTCTATACTACTACATAGTTAGATTAAGACTATTCAAGTGACTCACTTGAAATCACTTCTATAATTAAGTACTGCTGGCTTTAGTTAACAGAAAGAAGTATATATGTTATTTATCTTTAACTAACAAATTAATGAAAAGTTTTATAAATAACCAATTGATTCTAAAGTGATTCTATCTAGGAGCATCAATGAATGCTCTTTTTGGTAGCTGTTGGTATATACTTGACTACAAGATATATGTTTTTGACCTTATATAGAAGTTAATGTATCTTTAATTAGCTTTAGAAATAATGGAATTAAATCCCTTTAAGCGTATCGATCAGTATATTTTATAGCTTGAGATGTATCTGAAGATCGAAAGCACACCTCTCATGGATATTTGTGAGACGTTTTTCATTTTTTATTTCTTAATACCTTCTGAGTATGCTTTAAATGTTTAGAACCATTGCCCATGATGGAATAGTTATGAAGGAGATCAAAGTGCTATAAGCTAGTAAAACAGTTGCTTCATCTTTGTTGCAATAATTATTTTGTTCGATGAGGAGTACTGAAATAGCTGTAGGAGCAGCGGCTTGTAGAACTAGGGCGTTTCTCATAAGTTCTGGAGTTTTTAGTATTAGACATAGCGTTAGCATTAAAGTTGGTAGTCCTATTAACTTAATTATTAAGCTACTTTTGATTCCATGAAGTTGATTTTTGATAGGAGATGAAGTGGTTGATCTCCCTAGCGAGGTAAACTTTATTCCTACGACAATCAATGCTAGATAAATGACTATCTTTGAGGGTATCCATAAAATTGATGCGACCTCTTGGGCCCACGGAGTTGTTGATATAATTAAAGCTCCAACTAATCCTTTAATTGCAGGACTATTGCTGATTCTTTTTGTACAATAACTTGCTATTTGACCTTGCTTTAACTCCTTTTGATTGGGTGTGATCAATCCCGGTGCCAAGCCCCAAATCACTAATGTCGCTGCAAGGTCAAATCCAATGCTAAAGCTCAATGCTTCTTCAGGAAGAAGAGCAAGAGCTACTGGGATCCCAAAATAGCCTGTATTACCAAAGCTACTGCCTAATTTGAGCGTAGTGCTTGATACCTTACTTTTTAATTGAGGGTTTAATGTAATTACGGCTATTAGTAGTCCGATTGATAGTAAGGCCATGGCCGCGGACTTGATAAGATTTATTCCTATGCCAGCTCGAAGGAGCAGTCCCATTAGGCTAGTAGGGATACCATACCTAATAAGTGGACGTGTAATTTTTAAAGCTAGACCTTCGTTAAGTCTCCCAAGTATGTACCCAAGAGAAAGACAAGGTGCTAATTGAGTGAGCATGTAAATTATGTGCATCTCTTCCTTTGATTGCTCTCCATTATTCCAAATAAATAGTATCTAATTTAAGTTGATGGAGCCTATAAAATTTTGGTTTTTTAGTGAGATAGATGAGGAGATTTTATTTTGAGGTCCGACTGAATACCAAACAAAAATTGTTTGCAGGCATTTTGATTAAGTTTCTTCTCTTAAAGCTATGGATCTCTGCTACTTCATCTACTGCATCTAGATCCCTAATTCCCCAATGCTTATTGCGACTCCTTAATGACATATCAAAAATAGCATTGCTTTCACTTGTATGAGAGTTATTTATTTTAAATGGTCCGTAAAGGATTAAGGTTGAACTCCTTTTTAAATGTTTTTCTGATTCCTTAAACAAGAATTTTGTGCAGTTCCAGTGAGCTATATGGATCAGATTGATGCAGATTATGGCACTTACTTTGGATATGTATTTGTTAGGCAATGGCCAAGGAGTCTTCTCAACGCTTAAGTCGATGGATAGAGGCATTTTCTCTGCCAACGCTTCATGCATAATCCAAGAATTAATACTCTTTCTACAAGAAGGATCTGGGTCGCTCGTTTGCCAAAGAATATTTGGAAATCTTTTTTGAAATGTAACTCCGTGTTCTCCACTCCCGCTAGCTATTTCAAGTACAATTCCATGTTGTGGTAGAAACTTGTCAAGGACTTCCCCAATAGCCCTGCGATTTCTAAGAGTTGCGGGAAAAAATAGTCTTTCGTCCAATGAATACCCAATAACTCTATGTTTAGATATAGTCTGTCGGATGCTTTTCGTTTGTGAAGACTTTTAGTGGGAAATCGTTAATCTTGACTTGGAGATTCTTGTACTCTTAATGCTTCATCTAATTGTTCAAGATTTGGTAGCTGCCAAGTCCCAACAGCTTCAGTAAGTAATTGATCGATTGCTTCGTCAGGACAATTTGTTTGTTCCTGAAGGTAATGACATGCGCTATCGATAATGTCGAAGAACTCTTCAAGATAATCTTTATGTTCAGATAGGAAGTCAAAATCGGACACTAGGAGCAAAAGTAGGTTGCAATAAATTTACCCATAAGATAATAAAAATACATTGGTGAGAATCATTAAGAGTTTAGTTAATACTCTTGCCGACCTTTAAGATTTTCGTTTGTTGCTGCCAATATAAGGTAAGCATTACGTTGCTTCTATGTGGGTAAGTGTTGATCTCTGTCTGGTTCCTGTTGGGGTAGGGATTTCCCTTTCGCCATATATAAGCGCTTGCAAGGTAATTATTGAAAAGAATGGATTGGATCATGAATTAGGGCCCAATGGTACAGCAATTGAAGGGGAATGGGAAAGTGTTTTTAAGTGCGTTAAAGAATGCCACCAACAAGTACATCGTTTAGGGGTAAGCCGTATTTACACAACTTTAAAAGTAAATAGCCGAATAGATCGTGATCAATCTTTTAGAGAAAAGGTACCCAGTGTTATTTCTAAGATGAATGATTGAAAACTTTTATTTTATTTAGCCTTCTCGATTGATTTAGTTGATACTAAATAAGAAATTGTTGGATCAAATCTATTGACACTTCTCTTTAAACGTTTAGAAAGAATATAAGAGTTAGAGATTTAAGTTGCCTACGTATGATGAAATTGAGGCTTTTAAGGCACATCTTAAAGATGTAGACAATGCTCAGGAATCAATCATAGAAGCTATGTTTGATGATCTGCGAAGTAATTATGAAACAGATTTGTCTCAGAAAGATGCAAGCAAATAAAAAGTTTTCCCTTTAAAAAAGGAATGTTTTTTCAATCTAATATGGATATATATTGTCGTTTTTCTTTATAGACTAATCTGTGTAGCTTTTTATCAGGCATTCTTTCCTATTAGAAGTCTTCGACTATTGTTGTTCTTTGTCTACTTTGTTTTTTCTTTCCGTGCTTTTTTTTAGAGTTGAGTCTCCGCTTTTGAGATGAATTAGTAGGTTTGGTGACTTTTCTTCTTTTAGGAAGTGGCTCTAAAGCTTTATTTATTATAATTCCTAGTCGAACTAGAGCCAATTTTCTGTTTTTATATTGTGTTCTGTGGTCTTGAGTGATAATGCTAATAGACTTTTTGATAATGTGGCTTTTGAGCTGTTTGTTCAATTTATGCTTTTGAGATGGAGTTAAGACCCTGGAATCTTCAATATTAAAAGAGAGCTCTACTCTAGTATCAGTCTTGTTGATGTTTTGACCACCAGATCCTGATGAGCGTGAGAAACGCCAATGAAGTTCATTGGATGGAATTACTAAACCAGGGTTGATAATTAAATTCATTTTTCATGAGACATTCTTTAGACCTTTCTAATTGTGAACCAGTTAATGATTTATGGGCAGAGTTTTCAGAGACCTTAGGAATAGAGAAAGCCTGTCAGGCTGTGCGTCAGGCGATTGATTTGCAGGCAATGAATGGAGGAGAAGGCACTTTGCCGGTTTTATTTATAGAGACTTGTGGGGTAGCATTGACTACCTTTAATACTTTAAGAGAACAAACAGGAATATCTCTTTTTGGTTCTAATAAAGTTTTAATTCTCAGCCAAAAGAAGAAGTCTTTTCAAGTTCTTCATGAGATTAAATGAGCTATATAATAATCAATATAGAATAACATCTTATTTTCTATCCAAGTCCAGTAAATAGTTCTTTATGCACTACAAGAATTTCATAAGGAGCAGTCCCTGCTTCAGGCGTTAAAGGAATTCCATCAATATTTTGCGCAGAACTACAGATAAGATCACCATCCCAATGCACATCATGCTCACTTATCAATTTTGACCATTTACGGATGGCTTTGAAATGTTCTGGAACTTGAGATCCAATTGCTCTGCATATCTCACAAAGAATAGATAAAACCGGAGGTTTTGATTTAATCCTTAGATCTTTTACAATGCTTGGTTGTGAGAAAACACCTGTGTATCTGATGTACTCGATTAACTCTTGACTACTATCAGATAATTTCGCTTTTTCTATGGCTTGCTCAAATTGTTCAACAGAGATGATTGGCCTATTTGGGATTTTCATTTGTTTAAACCTGAATTTATTTTGGAAGAAGTTGATTAAGTAATTTTTTATAGTGGAACATTAATTAAATTAATGCAATGCTGCAATCTCAGTAAATAATAATGCTTTGGGTTTTAGAATGAAGAAGAAATTCATAAAGTTCTTGAGATTGTTTTACGGCAGGCTAAAATATTATCGTTGACTCCCTAAGGACTCAAGTTTTTGAGCCTGTTAGGACTTACTCTAGCTTAGATGGAATTGGCTCCTTTAGGAAAATTTCACCTTTTTAGTGTTAGGTTGTTTTTTTACTGCTTTTCTATTCATAATCAACTGTATGGATACTGAATATTGCTTAAGAATTTTCTATTCAAAACCATTGACTAGCAATCATTTGTCTGCAACCTATATGAAGGATCATTGATGGAACCTGATTCATTAATTGTTGGTAATCCCATAACACTGTTATTGGAAAGGCTCGTATATTTAGCTATTGGAATTTTTTTTCTTATAGCTTTCTATAAGGGTATTGTAAAGGGTCTAAAGGATTAAAGTAGTCAAACCTTCTATATCAAGAGATCATTAAAATGGAACTCTACCAGTTAAAGGACTTACAAAAAGATAATCAATTACTATCCCTGTAATCGCAAATGGCAGTACCCAAATAGCTATAAATAGAGCTCCAAAAAATCTAATACAATTGGAGCTTCTAAAGGCTTTTCTTGTAGAAGTGAAGATTGTTTCTGGCGTTCTAATTGTGTATTCCAATGCCTTATAAGGTCTTACAGGATTAGATGATTTTATTAAGTTTATAAATGACTTTATTAAAGCTATAGGTAAGGCCCAGAGTGCCAGGAATCTAGGGCCAAGCCAATACCTTGGATGTGGAAAGATGTATTCCTTTCTTGTATTTTCCTTTGGGAAGCCTTCCTCAATAGCTTTGAAAATATCATTTATACTAGATTTACTATTAATTGGAGTTTCTTTGACATTAATATCTTTCTTTAGTGTTGCATTGTCTTTATCTAAAATTTCTAGATCTTCCTCATATGATATAGATTCTTTCATATAAGTAGATGAGTTTTCTTCAAAGGCATTTTCTACCAATAGAGACTTTTCTTCTTCTATACCATTTCCTGATTTTAGAATTTCCCCATGTTCTAAAGTGTTCTTTTCTTTGGATTCCATATTCATTAAATTTTAATTATATAGGAAACATATTTTATTTTATTGATAAATGATTCATTGATAAGTATCAATGAATCTATGGATGCGTAATTCATGGACAATTGATATGTTATTTATATGTATATTTAGGTTGTTCTTAAAAGTACTTTATTAGATATTTTTCAAACTAATTACTTTAGCTTCTTCTGAACTTGGAGTCAGTAGCTCTACCATAAATATAATCCTTTCAATTGCTATTCTTCTCGTTATAGCTCTTCCTCTTTTATTCATTTTTCATTCCCAGGGTGGTTCATTAACATCAAGGAAGGTGAGTTTATGAGTAAAGAAAATATAAGGTTTTTACTTTCTTAAATCCATAACATAGTAATAAAACTGTTCTTTTAAATCTTGATTTAGCAAGCTTTTCTTATTAAGTTCCCAGTACTTGATAAGGGCACTGGAACTGTGGTGTCATTCAGACTTTTTTAAGGAGTTGCAAAAACAGTGCAATAGATTAATGCAATAACTGCTAGTTTCTTTAAAGATCAAAACAACATAGTCATGTTAGTCAACGTAAAGGACACCATCATTGAAACTGCAATTGGAGAAAAGAAGAGCCTTGGAACTTACGCTGGGAAAGTTTTATTAATAGTAAATGTGGCAAGCCGTTGTGGAAACACACCACAATATGCAGGGTTGCAGCAACTTCAAGATAAATACAGTGATCAGGGCTTTCTTGTTCTTGGCTTCCCTTGTAATGATTTTGGTGGACAAGAACCAGGATCTCTTGATGAAATTAAAGAGTTTTGCTCATTAAAATTTGGAGCTAATTTCGAGCTTTTCAATAAGGTGCATGCAAAAGGTTCTACAACAGAACCTTATACAACACTGAACAAAACTGAACCTGTAGGAGATGTAAGTTGGAATTTTGAAAAATTCTTAGTCGGTAGGGATGGAAATGTAATTGCACGCTTTCAGCCAGGTGTCCAACCATCTGATGAAGAGCTTCTAGCTGCTATTGAGGTTGCTTTGGCCTCTTAATGAATCAATATTAGTAAATGACTTTGAAAATCGAGAAGATTGATAGGCAATACCTTCTAATTCTTTTTACGATAGTTTGTACTTTTCTTTGCACTGACATCTTTAGAGTCTTAGATAAATTTGAATTGTCATATTTCTCTGGCCGGCTTTTTTCTCAGCCATATAGAGGGTTAACTTCCCATTTCGCTCATTATGACCTAAACCATCTCCTCTCAAATGTTTTTGGGATAGTTGTTGCGAGATATTTTCTAAAGGAATTGAAACTAACTAGTACACGCTTTTTTCTAGTTCTTGTTTCATTTCTTATTCCTTTGCAGTCCTGCCTCCAATTGCTAGTAGACATATACCTTCTAAAAAGACAAATGTATATTCTAGTAGGTTTTAGTGGAATTCTTTATGGTATAAATTCATTCATTTTGTTGAGTTCAATTTATGGTAAAAGAAAATTCTTCAATCTTCAGATTGACTTGGTTCGTAACCCTAAAGTATGTAATGCAATTTTATTTTTGACTGGAATCGGCCTTTGTTTTTCCCTTTTTCCAAAAATAAGTTTTTCAGCACATTTTACTGGCCTGATAGCTGGAGGGATTCTCTTTTTGGCTTAAGTAGAGTAGTGATATGAGAAACCTCGACTCTCTATATTTCTTCTTTGAATGCTCTAAACAAAATTTAGTAATTTCATATAGGATTCGTTGAAAATCTTCAGATGCTCCCTAAAGAATTAAAAGTAAGAGAGAAGTGTTGCTAACCTCTTTCCGTATCATCGAACTGACTATTGCTTTAAGTCTAAGTGGAATATGAGGCCGAGGGCGTTGAAGGCGCACTCTTTGGACGTTTATCACGTTTGGTTGTAGTTGTTTTTGTTATTTTTGGTTTCTTGCATGTTTCACTGATAGTGATCCAAGGTCCTCTGAATAGAATAAAAAGCATCCAGTCTAGAAATTTATTTCGGAAGCCTTCTTTAGGCTGCTCTTCTCAAAGATTGCTCGATAAGTTTTTTTGCTCTTTTACGCTTAACATTCTTGTTCATTTCCTCCGTTAACTTGATATATCTATGCATAGCATCTCTACTTGCAAAACCTTTTTCCGCCTTTCTTTTTTCTTCCTGCTTGATTTGCAGAAGTAATTCAGTCATTGATCTTAGGATTGGAAAAACCATCAGTTCTTTTT
Source organism: Prochlorococcus sp. AG-363-B11 (assembly GCA_003278425.1). Lineage (GTDB taxonomy): Bacteria > Cyanobacteriota > Cyanobacteriia > PCC-6307 > Cyanobiaceae > Prochlorococcus_E. The sequence continues at coordinate 41,927 of QCFE01000007.1, forward strand.
TAATACCTCTCTTTATCTAGATTTTAGACGCAACTCTTCTTTTTTGATTCGATTATAACTCGACGTTACATACGTCAAGTTATAGGTAGATAATCCTACGATACTTGCTTGAAAGAGATGGCTTGAGTTTTTTTTATGTCTATGTTCCTGGCGCATTGATTTAATTTTTTTTTAATTCTAATGCTTATTAATTGATCTTCAAGTCATTTCCCAAATATCTATAATCAGTCAACTTTTCTTATTGATCTTAGCGAATAAACTCACAATATTTTAAGTAGCTACTTGGAACTATGGCCAGAATTGAAGAATGTAGGTGTTTATTTCAGTAGTGAAATAAATTAAAAGAAAAGATGGAGTCGTGGATGAATTTTAGAACAACTTTTTAGGATTACGTTTAAAGGAATTCTTTTATGCTCTAATTATTTTTCTTCTTGCCCGGTAAGAACCCCTTCATTTTGTAAGACGGTGCAATCTGTTGATCGGTTCAAGCCTACTTTGAATTATATATCTTTCTCTAGAAGACTATTTAGGGAAAACTTCTTTATATAACGAATAAGCACCGGCAAAGGATATTACAGCGCCAATTGAGAAAGTAACGAGCTTGCCTTTTTCTCCTATTGCGTAGACGTTTGTTTCGATCAACCCGTAATCAATGATTGAGCTAAGTACAAGCCATGCGGTTACCCATCCGGAAATATATAGAAAGATCTTGAGGGAATGGTTCATGGTAAAATAAGATATATTTTTGTTATAAATAGTTCATGTTTTATTAAAAAATATATTAGGTTTAGAGTTCTTTATGAGACTTAATTAAAAGTTATAAAAAGAGCTTGATTCGACTAGCACCGCTTATTTTTAGTTATTATTACCCATAACTATTTGTTGTAATTGTGTGGGTAGCTTGTTACCTGCATGACTTATTAAGATTGAACCCTTGCGGATAATTGATTTGAAGGTCTAGCTATGACTTTGGCTACGTTCTCATCTAGATTCTGAGAAAAACACTTTGAGTTAGCTATTCCTAGTTCTAAATTAGAAAAAACTTTCCTTCTCCAGCCTAAAAGTTTGAAAAACGTCCTTCTTTCTGGCCTAAATGGTCAGGCCCTGACAGTTGAGATGGCTGACATACCAACCATGTCAGCTATTACAAGTGTCGTCCCGGATCGATGCTTTACGCGTCAAACTCATAGATCTCTATCCTATTTGTGTCAGTCAATATTTATTCAGGCTGTTGTAGTTGTAATTGGTTTAGCTATACCTCTTAAGCAATCAATGATTTTGGTATGGTTTTTATATGCAATTGTTTCAGGAACAACCGCTATGGGTTTTTGGGTCATTGCTCATGAATGTGGTCATGGTGCGTTCTCTAACAATCGAAGATTAGAGACTGTCATTGGATACGTTCTGCATACGATTCTTTTAGTGCCATATTTTTCTTGGCAAAGGTCCCATTCAATCCATCATAGATTTACTAATCACATATCAGATGGCGAAACGCATGTCCCTTTAGTTATTGGAGGGAATGGTACAAGTGAACAGGCCGGTGGTGATGAAGAAATAGCCTTCTTTCAATCTCTTGGGAAAATACCTTTTGGTGTTCTGCAACTTACCCTTCATTTATTTGTGGGCTGGCCTGCCTATTTACTTGCAGGTAAAACAGGTGGTCCTAAGTATGGAATGTCGAATCATTTTTGGCCTAGGGCACCTTTCTCAAAAAAGTTGTGGCCAGCAAACTGGCCTAAGAAAATTTGGTTATCTGATTTTGGGATAGTACTCTTTTTAAGCCTATTGGTTTATTGGGGATGGACCTTCGGAATAACTTCAGTTTTGACTATTTATTTCGCTCCTCTGCTGGTAGTTAATTGCTGGTTGGTTATCTACACATGGCTTCATCATACTGATACAGATGTCCCACATTTGTCTGGCTCAGATTTCTCTTTTATGCGGGGGGCCTTCCTTTCTATCGATCGGCCTTATGGAAAGATTCTGAATTTCCTTCATCACCATATAGGATCTACACATGTGATTCATCACATCGCACCCTCCATTCCTCATTACCATGCAAAGGAGGCGACCAGAGCAATTAGAAAGGCCTTTCCTAAAGTTTATCTTTTCAATCCCACTCCTATACATATTGCTCTCTGGAGAATTGCAAGTAATTGCATTGCTGTTAAGGCTGAGAAAGGCAGCTTTATATATCTCTGGCAAAAGCCTTAGCTATCATTCCTTCTGATTTAGTGAGTTAATAGCGCTTCATTAAAAAAAATGTTTTGATTTTTTAAGACTCTTCATGAAATAATTATTTATAACGAAAGAAATCTAAAAATGACTATATCTATTGAAATAATTCAGCGAGCTGTTAAAAAAAATACAGTTATTATGCAAATGAATGACTGTTGGTACTTATATCAGTCCTCAACAAAAAGACCACAGGTCTAAATTTGGTACAGTTAGAGTTTATTTAGAATTAATTTCTGAATTAGTCCATAGAAAAGTTATTTTAAAATTTAATAAGAGTCGGGATTTCACCATTTCGAGCGATCTAGATCTTGGTCATACCTCTTTTGAATTTAAAGATGAATCTTCCCTTTTAGATTTGAAGAAAACTATTTCACCTTCTTTAATTTTCTCAGACTCTATAGGAGCCCTAAAGGGAAACTGGAACAAGATGATGAAAAGAAGAATTGATTGGACTCGAGGAAGGTTTAATGGGAAAGTTCAAAAAATCACTTTAAATGATGGTGTTATTCTAGAGAAGACATTTTTAACAGCTAAAGGTAGCTTGATTGTCGTTAAGCGCTCTGAGATAGGATTATTGATAAGATTATTTGAAGCTTGATTTGAAGACTTACAATTAATAAGATGTGAATGCCTACTCAAACTCGTGACAGTTTAAATTATTATGCAGGCAGATAAATTTTAACTTTCAAGTGCAAAGACTTGTTGATTGTTATTAGCATCATTATTTTATTTTTTACTTTTTGCCCCTATGAGAAAACTTAGTTGGGATGATTTTGACTCTTGTTTAAGCCACCTCTCTTTAGCCTGTAAGGATAAGAAGTTTTCGGGAGTATATGGCTTCCCTCGAGGTGGTCTTTGTATGTCAGTTGCCATAAGTCACTTATTAACTATTCCATTCCTTAAAGAACCTATTCCTAACTCATTAGTAGTTGATGACGTTTATGAAACGGGTTTAACTCTTAATCAAATTAAAAATCTCCCTGGAGTTACAGCTTTTGTTTGGTTTAGTAAGGTTGAGCCAGTTTGGTGGAATGCCGTGGAAGTATGTGAATCTTCAGAGTGGCTTGTTTTTCCTTGGGAAAACCTTTCATTAGCAGAGCAGGAAAAAACTTCGTTTCAGCTAAGGCGAGGTAAGCTCTAATGGTGTCTATAAAAAGAAAATCTATTTACTTAGCTTCACCATATGGCTTTTCTAAGCAGTGGAAGGAAAAGCTATTGCCAGAATTTGTTTCGACTCTTCAAGAACTTGGAGCAGATGTACTAGAACCATTTAGTCGAAACGCTCAATTGTCAACATCTAAACCAGGATGGGCATATAAGGTCGCGATAGCTGACATTAATGACCTTAAAAAGGCAGATGCTATTTTCGCTGTAGTTAACGGTACTCCACCTGATGAAGGTGTAATGATTGAATTGGGTGCAGCAATTGCATTAGATAAGCCCACTTTTTTATTTCGAGATGACTTTAGGCGATGTAGCGATTCTATGGAGTATCCACTCAATTTAATGCTTTTTGCTGGATTACCTTCATCAGGGTGGAAAAAATTTTTCTATACATCAATTGATGAGATTTCAGATCCTACAAAGGGTTTAGTTACTTGGCTGGAATCATGAGAAAACCATTTAATGAAATTCTATATCTAAGGCACTTTATTGATCAATAGGCGATCTTTTTCAGATGATTTTGGAGTGAGTCATGACAGGAGCTTCCTTGAAAAATAATCTTGTCCCTAACTGCTTGAGAAGCTTCTTTGTAAGTCTTTTTTCTATGTATTTGAATTACTCCAAATTTTTTTATGATCTTTCAGATTAGTCAAAATAACTTTTGAATTAAAAATAAGACATACAATTGATATTTTGGTGGATGTAGCTTCTTTTTCCTTAATCGATTAACTTATGGAAAATTCTCTTAACATGATTCTTTTAGAAATAACAAATGCTTCTGAAGTGGTAAAAGCGAAAGCTGGTAAGCTGTTTGAGAAAATAACTCCTGATAGGATTGATCAGAAGTTAGTCGAAGCTCAGGTCATTCAAACAATGATTGAGCAACTTAAACTAGAAGGTCTTAAAGGAGAGATTTCTAGTGTGAAAGGCTTAGAGCTTCAGGGAACATCATTAGTGACCAAAAGCAGTTTTGTTGTGAAAGAGACTAAAACATTTTAGATTCTTCAATGGTTTACTCTTGCGATGCTACTTATTTTGTATGGGATTAAAAGATTGAACGCTAGATTCTTAGTTGTGTACCTTTCTCTTTGAAAAGATTTTTCAATTGGAAGAATTGATGACTTTGAACTCTTCATGATGATCTCTAAAAATAAAATTTTGGAAAAACTGATCGATTTAGATTTTTAAGGCAATTGAATGCAATACTTGTAGAGTGGCTAGAAAAACTTGGTAGAATTTACAAAAGATCAGACTATCCAAAGATCAGATTTTATTATTGCTCCCTACTTGAACAGGAGTAATGCTAAGGCGTTTTGGCAAGTCATAATAACAATTCTGCCAATTGTAGGTCTCTGGATTTTATTAGGGTCCATATCTATATCTTCTTCTTATATTTATTTCAAAATCATTGAAATTGTACCGGTATTGTTTTTTCTGATTTTATTGTCATTGCGAACTTTTTCTTTAATGCATGACTGTGGACATGGATCTCTTTTTCGGACTCGATGGCTTAATAGATTAGTTGGTTTTTTTCTTGGAGTAGTTAACGCAATTCCTCAAACCCCCTGGTCAAAGGATCATGCTTTTCATCATCGACATAATGGCAATTGGGAGATATATAGAGGACCTATTGATGTCCTTACTCTCGAGGATTACCAGGGCTTATCTAGACTAAATAAGTTTTTGTATTCAGCAAGTCGGCATTGGGTAATGCTTTTCCCTGGAGGTTTTTTTTATCTTGTTATTAAGCCCCGATTGGCTCTTTTTATTGCAATAATTCATTTCTTATGGTCAACTTTGATTGAACTTTTAAACAGTTTGATTAAAAGAGATTTTGCTAATCTCTTTATTTTTAAAACAAGGTTCAAATCATATCACTCGGGTTATGGCAATACATTCTCTGAGAGTCTAGATTTAGTTGCTAATAACTTTTTTGTTATAACCTCTTGGGTCTTAATGAGTAAATGGCTTGGACTTAGTTTATTTCTAATTTGTTATTCCATAGTTATGACTGCATCGGCAGCAATATTCATTTGTATCTTTTTCATTCAGCATAATTTCAAAGGCTCATATGCAAGTGCTACAGAGCAATGGAGCGTTTTGCGTGGAGCAATTGAAGGTAGTAGTAACCTGAATTTTCCGAGATTCTTAAACTGGTTTTTGGCAGATATCTCTTATCACAGTATTCATCACTTATGTGACCGCATCCCTAATTATAATTTGAGAGATTGCCATAATCGTAATAAGCATTTACTTGTGAATTCAAAATATTTAAGAATAAAAGATATTCCAGGCTGCTTTAAGTATATTCTTTGGGATAGGAAGACTCAGCAGCTGTCAACAACATAACCTGTTTAACCTTTAATGTGTATCTTAAAAAAGCTTTTAGAGCTAAGAAAGTATATTTAATGACTTCATTTTAAAATGTTAAAATAGATTATTATCCTACTAATAATCTGTAAGGTATTTGCTCTTATTAATTTTGTTCTTAATGAAGAATATTCTTGGTAAAATTTTTTTATTAGTTACATCACTTTTGATGTTTGCTTTTTCTTTAGTTACAGAAGTAAATGCCTATCCTCAGGATCAATATCAGGAATGTCTTCTCGCTGTTAAATCAAACCCTGTAGTAATTGGTTTACCTGAGTCCTCTGTTCAATCGTTTTGTGATTGTGCTCTGATAGCAATAGTTGATGACGGTGAAAACGATGTATACTCTACTCAAAAGTGTGCTAAAGAGACATTGAACAAGTAATGGTTTTGAATTTAATGATTTTTTAGTATTTGTTCTTGCATTAATTAAGAATATCCTGAATATAGCTTCCCTCTCTTTCGGGAGGATTCTCTCATAGGTTGAGGATTTTTTTTGAAACGAATAGCGAAGATTTTAAGTGGAATTAAAAATCTTACAACCGATTCTGTTATCTCTTAGTAATAGCACTTCTGAGTACTATTAAATATGGGTTTTCCACACTGTCCTTTATGTGTTGCTTTAGCCTTGCTTTCCATCTCATTGGTCTTTTCAAGAATTACAATGATCTATAAACTTATAAGTGTTCCTATTCGAATTTTATAGAAATAAAGTAAAGCAAACCTTTAGGCTGACTATTTCAGAAGTATCTTCTCTAACACAACACATTATGCTCCCATAATAATATCTTATAGACTTAATCATTCATATTGTATTAATTAGTATATTGCTACTGACTTAGGGAAAGATATCTCTATCCCTTAAATAAAAGAATTGCTAAACAAGAGTAATATGAATACCTTCATTAGAACTCTCAGTCTTAAAAATCTAATCTCTATTGTATTTTCAACTCCGAGCTGACTTGGAACTTAAGAGATCTTTTAAATTTTTTAGGTTAGATCCAATTAAAATAATAATCAAGAGATTTAATTGATTTTGCTAGCTTAAAATTTTGAGACTATGGCTACAAAGAATGTTGAAAGCATGATGATTTCTTAAGTTAATATGCTCAGTAGAATTAATTGCTGGAAAATATGACATATACACATTATTGCTTACCTAGAATCTATGCCTCTCATTAATGTTCGAACCTCTAGTTCTGATATCGCAAAGCCAGAGTTGCTCCTTAAAGAACTCTCTAAGGAATTGGCTAATATGACTGGTAAACCAGAGAAATATGTAATGGCTTTATTGGAAACTAGTGTTCCAATGGTCTTCTCTGGTTCTGATACCCCTTGTTGTTATATTGAAATTAAATCAATAGGTGCGATTAACCCTTCAGAGATGTCTGCATTTTTTTGCAATATGGTTTCTAGTAAAACGGGAATTCCAAGTGAACGTATTTATATTAGATTTGAAGACATTCCAGCAAAATATTGGGGGTGGGATGGAAGAACTTTTGGGTGATTTAACCTATAAATAGCTCTATAGTTCTTTGCTCTGAAATTATTAGCTTTATTTTATAGAAAGGACTAATGGGAATTTCCCAATATTATTAATTGGCTTTATTATTTGATAACTTTATATTTTCTTATAAGAAAGTAACGAAGATAACTCATTTATGGGGTGTAGCGAAAGAGATCAAAAGTAGCATTTATATCATATTAAATATATAAGACCTTGATAAAGATTTCTTTAGGGATTTAGATACCCAAAATTAACTAGACCTATAATTAATCTGACATTACTTTTTATCAGCTTGCAATTCCTAATCCGAAAAATGTGTGAGCAATAAAAATCATACTAAATCCTCCAAGGAAGAGTAATCCCAACCAAGATAAGAGTTTCATTGGTGTACCGTAATGATATTGCTTCCCAACTAATGGACTGTTAAGTGTGTCCAATGCCATCCAAGCAAAAATTGGGGCGGTTAAGAAGCTAGCCGTCATGGCTCCAAAAACAAAGTCCTTTACAGTTACTCCACCAGATTTTGCAATTAAAAGAGCTGTTAAAGAGGCAAAGATATGTAAAATAATCCATAATCTCAAACGCCTACTTTCTGAAGAAGTCGAATTAATCCCCCTATCTTTTTTTTGTAATAGCCCTTGAATAGCAGAAATGCTTCTTGGATAGGCATCTAGGCATGTGAGCGTTGTACTAAACATTGCTGCAAACGATGCCGGGATTATTATCCAACGAGCCCAGCTCCCTATTGATTCTGTATAAAGACGAATAAGGTTTTGAGCAAATGAAACACCACTACTTGCCATCATTGATTCACCACTCCCATACATAGTGAATGCTCCCAGAGAGACAAAAAGGAGTGCTGTAAATACAGTAATTAAATATCCAAGATTAAAGTCAAACTCTGCTTCTTCTTTATTTGCAACGTAGTTCGTGTCCTTTGACTTTGAGAACATCCAGAGAGAAGGCCATACACATAACTCAACAGGTCCGGGCATCCAACCCATTAACGGTATTAAAAAAGCTAAATTTTCTAGCTTCCAAGGACTTGGCGTACTATTTATGAAATTGATATTGATATCTCCAAGAGAACCACGTTGTATTAGTGAGATAAAAGCAAAACTTGTTAAGACTGTAAGTAGCAACACTAGTATTTTTGATATTCGGTCAAGTGCTTGATATTTGCCTAATAATAAAATTAGTCCACTTACAATCAAAATCCCAATAGCTAGATCCATTGGTGGAAATAGAGAGAAAAGAGGAATATTTGTTAAGAGAAGACCTGTGACAAAGCTAACTGCAGCAATAGTTAATGTTCCTGTTACAAGACCAACTATTAGATATAAAGGTAGGTATATACGGTTACGAGCTTTAAATCCCTCTAATAGTGAAAGGCCTGTGACTGCTGTAAAACGTGTGCCAACCAAAAGAAAAGGATATTTAAACAAATTGGTAAGCAAAATTAGTCCTACCAGTGCAAAGCCAAACCTTGCTCCAGCTGTTGTCGATGACATTAAATGTGAACCACCAATACATGCTGCGGCTAAAATAATTCCTGGACCTAAAGATTTCTCAATGCCACCTTTAGAGAATGTCATTATTTAATAATTACTGTTACCATGCTGATGAAAATAGAAAGAACTTTCAACTCATATGACAAATAAAATGAAAATTATTTTTTAAAATAGAACTAAACTTGATAGAAAAATGCTTGAATTTTGATTAATAATTATCACTTCCTAGGAGCTATAGCTACCTCTAAGATTAATTTGAATGGCTATAAAATTCCTTCTAGAAAAATTGTTAAGAGTAGAACAAAATCACCAGGCCTTTTTTTGAATAATGTGATTCTCTTTCTTCTCTACTGAGATCAAGGCCTACTTCTAGCCCTTCTTTAAGTGCATCCTCATAGGAGGTTTTAGAGGAACCAGGAGGTTCTTGTTTACATAGAGCTGCTATCCCAATAGGTGTGGCATGCCATTGAAATTTAGATGTTTGCCCTATTGCAGGTTCTTTAAGTGAATCCTCTAATAATTCTTGAGTAGACATTTTAAATTGAACTAAAAGGGATTTATTTCTTACACGATGACAAGAATAGAAGAAAAATGCGATAAATTCTTTCTTTTCAGAACTTAATCCTTTCTAAAACCTTAATAAAGGAAAGATTGATTTAATCTGAGATTATATTCTGCTTGTTTCTTGCTTTGTTTGTAATATGAATATGCCCCCCCCCCCCTTTAGATTTAGTTCAGCACTCTGTTGTGAACCTAAAATGATCCTCTGACTGGAGTTACTGATTCGCTAGACGGGAAATATATGACTTCTCTCTTCCAGCATTAATCCATCCAGTAGCAATTGTTTTAGTTGAAGTCTTGCTTACACGACCTCTATGAATATGCGATAAACCAGCGGGGAAAATTAATAGTTTTCCGCGCGTTGCATCTTCATGATGTTGTTGCCAGTGAAATTCTGTTCCAGCTGAATCAACATTATTGCAATAAAGAATCCATGCTAATACTCTATACATGGGTTCGGTCGCTTCATTACTAATTGTCCAGTCACAGTGCCATTGCTTGAAGCCTTCGTTTGGTGCATATCGTTGCAAATTAAATATTGGATTAACAAATACAGATTTTTCTGGACAGCAATCTATCAAAAGTGGCCGTTCGCTAAGATATTTATTAAGGCCAGCATTAACCCCTCTAATTATGACTTGAGATAGAGCAAATGCTTCAGGATCTGAATGGTCAATAGCTACAAGACTTATATCAGTAGATACCTTGCCATGATAATTAGAATCTGATTTTTCATCGTTGAACGATATCCCCTTTTGATGTAGATCAGTACGTTTATCAAAGAATGCTATAACGGCATCAGCTACTGTTTCAAAACCTGCATTTTGATAGCAACCAATTAACTGCATGGCTCTTAACTCTCCTGTCTTTTTGATTTAGGCCGAGTTCGAATTGTTAATCCTTAGTTTATTGTCTACTATAAAATAGTGTCCTCGTAATCATTGCTTGTCATATCTGGGAAAGCAAGAACATCCTCGTAGCTTGGTAAATCAACAATCCATTCTGCAAATTCATTGATGAGTGCGTATTGGTCCTTTCCTGTTAGATGTTTTGATCTATTCAAAACATGAATAACAGCAAGAGAAAGTGATTCAAGCGCTGAGTTGACTTCTTGCATACATTTTATGAATCATTTCAAACTACCTAATACTTGTATAAAAAGCTACTCTAATGTAGACGAATAATGGTGGAAGCAATTTTTGTCTTGATTGCCTCATGGGATCACTATTTCTTGTGAACTTCCTTAGATCTGAATGATATGTTTTGGTGGGTAAAGAATTAGCTGAACTCATTTTTCCCAATTTGTTTGTGTATAGAGCTTGCTAGTCGTTAAATTATTTTGGGATCGTCTTATAATTAGACCTGATTATGAGATGCAATTATATCGCTCAGCAGGCAATAGGAAATGATCTTTCAGGTGAATAATTTTGTTAATAAATAAATAATAAACTACTCTCTATTGTCGTTTAAGAGTTTCAACTTATGTATAAATTGATTGATACTACTGTTTAGGATTCTTTAAGCAATAAGTTGTTAATGATCTCAGGGAAAGGAGATAATGAGTATCCTTTTATATTAGGCTTGCTTGTCTTAAATAGATTAACTCTTTTCGACCTAGGGATATACCTGTTAGGGATGTATACATAATTTAAACGGTGAATGTATAACCTTAAGAGCAAAATAAAAATATAATTTATTTAATAGTATAGCTAATTAAAAAAGAGTAATACCATTCTAATAACTGGGCTCTTAGCTTATTTTAAATAATTAATTCTACAATTCCCTCTGTGACGTATTTTGCTAAATCCTCTAGGTTGTTTTCTATTTCATCAATTTCAAAGTTCCATTTTTTAGACATCTTGTTGGCTAGCTCGTGCTCTCTAGCATGATTCAACATGGATTTAATCATATAGTCTGATAAACTTATATTCATCCTTACGTGTAAATAATCCCACACAGATTTACTTAAATCATTAATATATTTAATGTCATCTGTTCCAGTATAATCATATAATTCCATAACTCCATGATGGCAAAATATTTGACCTAACTCGTCGTATGGACTTTTTGCATCCTTTGCATGTTCATACTCGGCTAACATCCATTCAAGCTCTTTGTTCTTTTCTGCATTTCCATCTCTTGCTGCTTGGAGAAGTTTATAAAAGGATCCAAATTCAATTGCGTTCGCCATTTGTTGGGTTTAGTTGAATTAACGATACTGATCTTCTAAGCGATAGTAAATGTTTTGGAGTAATTTTTTGATTAAATTCTTTACTAACTCTCTTGATTGAAGGCAGTCATTGAAATAAACTAAAAAAGACTGCTCCAAATGGCTATCTAGATTGGATTAAGCCCAATAGGCTTTGGCAATTAAAGAAATTCCTTGAGGACCATTCTTTTTCTAACTTAATTAGGTCCTTGTTTTTATGACAATTTTCATTGGGAATCTTTCTTTTGATGCTGAACAGGAGGATATTATTGGCGTTTTCAGCAGTTATGGAGAAGTTAAGGATTGCAAAATACCTTTAGATCGTGAAACCGGTAGAAAGCGTGGCTTTGCATTTGTCGATATGGCTAATCAGGAAGATGAGCAAAAAGCAATTGATGATTTACAAGATGTTGAATGGATGGGACGTAATATTCGTGTAAATAAGGCTGAACCTCGTAGAGACTCTAGAGATGGTGGTGGCCGTGGAGGTTATGGGGGTGGGAGAAATCGTAGGTAATTCAGAAAAACATGCTTATGTGAATACTTTGTAGGGATATATTTCTATTAAGAAAAGCTAACTCTCTATGTCGCTAAGGAATAGCCACCTTTCTTCTGCAGTTTGAATTTCTTCAGATAAGTCAGCTAGTTCTTGACTTAGAGAAGAAATATTTTTTTTAAGCCCAGCTTCTAATATATTTTTCTCAAGAATTAATTTCTTTTTTTCTAAAAGACTTATAATTTTTTCTAATTTCTTAATTTCTTCTTTTTCCTTAAAAGTATTTTTCTTTGGCTTAATATCTAAAGTCAAATGATTATCAGAAGATTTCTTAGTGCCCTTTTCTGGAATTAGACTTTTATTTGATTTAGGGTTGCTGTTTTCACGCTTTTTATAGCCGATAAAGGATGTGTAATTACCTTCATGTCTTATCAGTTGTTGATTCTCAAAATTAAAAATTCTATCTACTGTTCGATCAAGGAAGTAGCGATCATGGGAAACAATAACAACACATCCTTTGAAATCTTCAATGAAATCTTCTAGTACACTAAGTGTTTTTATATCTAAATCATTAGTTGGTTCGTCTAATAGTAATACATTTGGTCCCTGAATCAGCATTCTGCAAAGGGTTAATCGTCTTTTTTCACCTCCTGATAGTTTAGATAATGGACTATGTTGCTCTGATGGCGTAAATAGAAATTTCTCGAGTAATTGTGATGCAGTTACTTGCTTTCCACCAATATCAATCCTTGCAGCAGCTTCTTCTACAAAATCTATTACTTTTCGATGCAACCCTTTCCCTTGGTTTAATTCATTAGTGTGTTGATCTAAGTAACCAATGTGTATAGTCTCTCCAATTTCAATAGTTCCTTTGTTAGGTTTTCTTCTGCCTGCAATAAGGTCTAGCAGGGTAGATTTACCAGTGCCATTAGGACCAATAATACCTACACGATCTTCTGGGCCAAAGCTATAAGTAAAATTTTTTAATAAGTAAGTAGTATTTTCTTTCCCATCAGCAGTCACATGTAAATCTATTGCTTCAATTACTTTTTTACCAATTCGTCGTGAGACCGAGTTTATTTCTATATTCTTTTTGAGCTCATATATAGGTTTTGCCTGCATTTCAGAAATCCTTTGAATTCGGGCTTTCTGCTTAGTGCTTCTTGCTTTTGGACCTTGCTTCAACCATTTTAATTCTTTTCTTAAGATGCCTTGAAATTTCTTCTCGGAAACAGCAGACAATTCTTCATTCTCAAGCTTTTGTTGAAGGTATTTACTATAGTTTCCATAATATTTGTAGATTTTACCGCGATCAACCTCGACCATTTTGGTTGTTATTTTGTCTAGGAAATATCTGTCATGAGTGACAAGGATTAGAGCTCCTTTAAATGTTGTCAACCAGGATTGAAGCCAGTCAACTGCTGAGGCATCTAGATGGTTTGTTGGCTCATCTAGAAGTAAAACATCTGGATTTGAGACTAATGCTGAAGCTAAACCTATCCTTTTTTGATATCCACCAGAGAGTTCTTTTATAACTTTGTGCACATCGGTTATACCAAGTTTCCCAAGAACTTCCTTGCATTGCTGTTCAATATTCCAGGCATTAGATGCATCCATCTTTTCACTTAATTGGCCTAATTCATTTAGAAGGGTTTCCTTATTTGGGTTTCTCTCTAGTTCCTTTGTAAGTTGGTTGAACCTGAGTAATAAATCTCTTTTCCTACCACAGCTTTTTAGTACTTCTTCCAGAACTGTTTTTTCCTTATCTAAATCGACTGTTTGACAGACTAGTGATATTCGAATTGATGAGGAACACTCCCTTTCTCCTGAAATAAGAGGTTCTCTCCCAGCAATTATCTTCAATAGCGTTGATTTCCCTGAACCATTTGGTCCAATTAACCCAAGTCGCTCATCTTGCTTTATATATAAGTCAAGCTCTTTAAATAGAATTCTTGTACCAAAGTCCTTTGAGGCCTTCAAAAGGCTAATTAATGCCATCTCAATAAAGGTTAGTAATAAATATGAATAAGCTGTATAAATATAATAATTTTATTATTATATTACTCTAATTATGAATATATGTAATATCATTAACTTAAATTTGACATATTTATTTAGTTAGATTAACTAAATTTTATTCGACTGATTCAAACGATCTCAGTAACTTAAATCCTTTACGGATAACTAGTATTATTCCAAATGTTCCAAAGCCAAGTGGAAATATTGACAAAGGATTAATGCTCATTTCGGAATAATTTTTCACCCCATTTGAATATTCAACACCATTACAAGGAGAAAGGTAAAGGAGTGTAGAAAATATGAGGACCCATCCAAGTATTGAAAGCAAGCCATCTTTTGTACGCCCTTCGTAAAAGCGGTCAAGTCCTACTCCCCAACCAATTGAAAGGACAGCAAGGCGTGTAAGCGCCTTCTTTTCATCTTTCTTAAACAAGGATTTGCTCCAATAATTAATCTTTTGTAAATCAACTATAAGCCTGAAATTTATAAAATGTGGATTATTTTAGAATTAGTTCGATTTTTAGATTTTTTTTATGAACATAGATCATTATGAAATAAACTTTAGTTAGTTTCATTGTCTCTGAACTTAAAATATAAAAGTTCTTCTCCAACTACGCAATTTTGATAAATTAATAGTTAAATGAATGAAATGTAAAAATATAATATATAGATTTTTACTTAATTTATGAACATTGCTTTATGCATACTTATCAGCTTTTTATACTTTTTACATGGTAGTTTCATGTCAGAGTGTTGATTCCTATTCATCAATTCAATTTATTGAGATATTATAGTACTCTAAGCTTAGTAAAGTGAAAATGACATGAGCTTTGGGATCAAACGCAATGATGGTATTGATGATGAAGTCACTTTACAGAAGTTTGAAACTTATGATCAGGCTTATGATCTTTTAGAAAATATTCTTTCAGATATATGTTGCTCTGATGCAGATTATGAAGATCGTCCTTACTATGATATTTTTCAAATAAATGACTGATTAATAATATTACATTTAGCTTTTTACTTTAATATTATTAATGCAGAGTTATATCTTTTTGTTATAAATGATGTGTTAGTTAATCATTCCTGACTTTGCAAGATTTATTTGGATTTATTGCAGCATTTCTTACAACAATAGCCTTTTTCCCTCAACTTTTAAAAACCTATAGAACTAAATCTGCTGATGATGTTTCTTTTGCCATGCTTATAACATTTATAATTGGCTTATTTTTTTGGATTATTTATGGAATTCAATCACATTCAAAACCAGTTTTGTTTGCAAATATAATCACCTTAACTCTAAACAGTTCTATCTTATACCTAAAGCTATTTTACAATAATAAATATTCAGGTACTTGATTCAAACTTGTCTTTTCTAGTCGCTTTGGAAGGGGTTGTTTGGCATTCTTACTCTTGTATTGTTACTTAGATTATCTAGTAAAAGTTTTTCGCTATTACTAAGCTTCCATTTACATGCTTTGCCTATATCTCTTGCATGATTTGGAGTCCTAATTCCTGGAATAGGTTTTGTTCCATGGGACCTACACCAATTCAAGGCTACTTGTACTTGTGAGGCTTTATGATTGATTGCAATCTTTTGGAGACCTTCTCTAAGATCATTTGTTGAGGGAATAATTCGATTAAAGATACTGCGTCTTAACAATGTTTTTGGGGTTGATGTTTTACATGGAGGGATAGCAAGGATACCAAGAGCTAAGGGGCTATAAGCTAAAAGCTCAATGTTTAAATCTTTGCATACCTTTAGAATTGCCTTGCTTATATTTGGTTGAGGCGATAAGAGTGAGAATTGAATTTGAATACTTTTAAGAGGGATTCCTCTTTCCTTAAGACGGTTATGCATCCATTTCAGCCTTAGAGGACCCATGTTGGAAACACCAATTTCAGAAAATAGCCCTTCCTCATAAAGATCACACAAACCATCAATTAAAAGTGCTTCTTGCCAAGGAGCATATCTTGAGGTGCTCCAATGAAGTTGAACACGATCAAGCTTATTTTGAAGGCGTTCTTTACTTGCGAAAAAAGCTTTATAATAGCCTTTGCGCCCAAGTCTCCAAGGATAAGGAGCTAATTTGGTTGCAACAGTAATTGATTCTTTTTTACCTTTAGGCAAAGTATGAATGTATTTCCCAAGGAGTTTTTCACTACGACCATCTAAAGCACCAGTTCCGTAAGAATCAGCAGTATCTATGAAATTCAACCCTGATTCAATGGCAGCATTAAATGTTTCTTTTAAGAGCTGGTCATCATGGTTAGGTGAATAGCCCCAAAGGAGCTTGTTACCCCAGGCCCATGTGCCAAAGCCAATTTCTGACAAGACATTAATTCTTCTTTATTAATACTGGCTAGCTTTAGGAGAAAAAACATATTTTAGTTAAATTCTTCATTAATATTGTATTCCTATCTCTTCTTATCTTAGATATGAATTGAAGAAATTTATTTCTTGCTATCATTATTTTATCTTGATCCTTTGATGAATTCGCTTGTGAGCATCATTACAATTATAAATGTCTTATAATTCATTAAAATAATTTGAGATCGTTTCAATCATGGGATACAATGATTTCACGGATGAACAACTTAATCAAGTCTGTGAGGATGCATTCGTAAACATTAAAGAAGCTTGCATGCGCCTTCAAGAGAAGACAAAATGTTCTAATAAGGTAGTAATTGAGATGCTTAATAATGTAGTTGAATTTTATACATCTAATACACCTGAAAGTGAAAATTAGATAGTACTAATCTAATTATTTTACTGGATTCAATTAAGATTAACTTAACCTTCCTATTATTTCTATGCGCCCTCTTCTTTTAGTTGCTCTAAACCTATCCACATTAGAGATTTTAATTATATTCATAGCTGCCTTTAGCTTTATAGCTCTATTTGCAATTAGTTCAGCTAAGGGAGGTTATAAAGATCTTATAGAAACCACATTGAAAAATGATCAGACACGCAGGTTGGCTAAAAAGAAATAGCTCTTATTTCTAAATTAGCTAGGCTTCATTCTCAAGCTTCTTTCTTTGGTCATGCATTTCGTCTATTTCTTTATAGATATCTTTTAATTTATCTTTTAAATGTTCTACATTACTTAAGCAATCTAATGCATGCATTATTTGAATTAAATTTTCTTTTGTTTCTATAAGCCTTCTGCATTCAAGGCTGCCAGATTCATAAGACATAGTAATGATTTCGTGTTGAAGCAATAAAGGTCATTAGCTAAAGTCTGCTGCCTTTGCTAACTAAGATTGAGAAGCTTCTTAAAGCTGTATGACTTTATATTAATATTTTTTATGCTTTAAGTGTGATTTGTGAAGCCTTTAACTCTATTTCTATTGTTTTAATGAAACCCTGATTTTGTATAAATCCCTACTTTAGCTTCTTTTTATCAGATAATGTTACTAGTAGTTTCTGAGTCTTTTTCCCATTCGAAATAAAAATGAATTGTGTATTTACTTATTATGGCTCAAGTGGCTGGTTTATTAATCTAAATGGTTTCAATATACTTATTGATCCCTGGTTAACTGGAGAGCTTGTCTTTCCTCCAGGACCCTGGTTGATAAAAGGTAATTTAAGGGAAGATATACCAGTCCCAGATACTATTGATCTATTACTATTAACTCAAGGTTTACCTGATCACGCGCACCCCCCATCTTTAGAACTTCTTAATAGATCAATTCCTGTTATTTGTTCACCAAGTGCTTTTAATGTTGTTGATAGATTAGGCTTCTGGAAAAAAAATAAACTTATTCCTGGCGAAGTTACTAGATTTGATTCAATAGCAATTGAGGCGACGGAAGGGGCAAGAGTACCAACTTTGGAAAATGGATACATTGTTTCCAGTGAAAACTTTTCATTTTATATTGAACCGCATGGTTACCTCGATAAAAATATAAAGACACGGCAAATAGATGCTGTCATAACTCCAGTTATAGACTTGATGTTGCCTTTGGTTGGTTCCTTTATTAAAGGTAAATCTGTGCTTCCAGACTTGATTCAAAATTTTAATCCAAAGACATTAATAGCTAGCACTACTGGGGGAGATGCAACTTTTACCGGACTTCTTAATAAAATTATTTCTGTTCAAGGGTCTAATGTAGAGACTAATTTAAAACTTAAGGATAAAGTAAGATTTATAGACCCAGTGGTTGGTAAGCCATATTTTATAAATTAAAATGGAGTACTTGGTAGAAAATGTAGAATAATTAAACCTATTCCTGCAGCAAAAACAACTGAAATTGCAATTGAAACAAGGCCAGATACCATTCCGCCTCCCTCTTCAGACCCCATGATTCTTAAATCCTTAGAATAACTATTAAAATATAACAGATTAAAATTATAGATGTGACTATAATTTTAAAATCAAATAATTAATTAATTGCTCAATATTACTATTTTATTTTTTATATAATGGTTATAAAAAGAATATCATTTTAGCTTCTTTGTGATTGAATCAATTTTAGTTAAATCATTAGTAAATTTAGTTATTTTATCAATTTATATAGTTGAAGTTTTCCGCCTTAAGCGGCAACAAGACCTGATTGAAGAAGCACTTCTAAAACCCTTGCGTTTCTGCTTTTAGTGGCTTCTAGTGGCCTTATTTTGTCTAGCAAGGCTGCATTACATGTGATCCAGTAGCTGCCCCTTGCGACTCCTGCCTCATCGCAAACTATAGCAGGAGCAATACCTGGATATCTATTGTAATGCATGCTATTTAAGGAATCAAACCAATTTCGCTCTAAGAAATCAAGCTCTTTTTCTGAAATTTTCTTTGAGTAACAATATTTTTCTAATATTGAGCAGAGGTTTAGGTTTGCCAGCATGATATGCGTTTCAAATCAAAGAAAAAATAACATCAACACTGAGCCTAGAACTATTTCTATTTCTTTAGTAATCATTAAGAGATTTCCTGGAACTGTTTTTTGATTCTTTTGATCTGAAGCTATTTAGAGGATTCTGATTATTTTCAGTTACGTATGTTCAATGACTGTAATAGATCTTGAGGCTCTATCAGCTTTTTCTTTGGCCTCTTTTAAGTTCATACCTTTTGATAGCGCTACGCCCATTCTCCTGCCTTTCGTTGCATTGGGCTTACCAAAAATGAGTACCTGAGTATTTTCATTTGTTAAGGCTTTTTCTAGTCCTTTATAAGCAACCTTTTTAATTTTACTTGTTGAGAGAATTACTTTACTAGCAGAATGGGACTCGCAAGTGATTTCAGGAATTGGAAGTCCTAATATTGCTCTTAAATGTAACTCGAACTCGCTTAGGTTTTGACTAATAAGAGTAACAAGACCAGTATCATGAGGTCTTGGAGATAATTCAGAGAATATAACTTCCTCATTTCTTATAAAGAATTCAACCCCATATAGTCCTTGCCCCCCAAGCTCATCCGTAATTTTCTTTGAGATTGTTTTCATTTCTTCAATTTGTTTAATTTTTAGTTCTTGTGGTTGCCAGCTAGATTGATAATCACCATTTTTCTGTTCATGACCAATGGGCGGACAGAATATTGTTTTACCATTTGCTTGTTTGATAGTTAACAGTGTTATTTCTAATTCAAAGTCTAGAAATTCTTCAACTATTACTTGAGTTGATTTCCCTCTAGCTTGTTCAATGGCAAGTCCCCATGCTTTAGAGAGATTTTCTTTATTGGTGATTAAACTTTGCCCTTTTCCTGATGAACTCATTACAGGTTTTACTAATAAAGGATATTTAATACCTTCAGCTACCTTTCCTAACTCCTCCTTACTGCCTGCGTATGCGAACTTGGCTGTTTTTATTCCTAATTTACCTGAAGCAAGATTTCTTATCTGATCTCTATTCATTGTTATGGAAGTAGCTCTGGCTGTTGGGATCACATTGAATCCTTCGTGTTCTATTTCTTTTAAAGCTTCTACAGCTAGTGCTTCTATCTCTGGTATAACAAAATCAGGCTGGTAAGTTCTGATTACATTTTTCAGTTCATTTGGATTATTCATGTCTAAAACAACTCCTAAATCCGCAACTTGCATTGCAGGAGCTCCTTGATATTTGTCACAAGCGATAACTTTGCAACCAATCTTTTTGGCCGAGATGGTTAGTTCTTTCCCTAGCTCACCACTTCCTAATATCATTAATGTTTTAGGGAAAATAGTCATTAGTAGATTTTTTTGTGTATCTATTATCTCATGAATTAAAACCCTATCAAATAATTTTATATACCATTTTATTAATGTTAAAGATTGCATAAATTTCTTTCAAATTTTATATGCTGAAGGTGATGCAGTTTGCTAGTTATTTTTTTACTAAAGGCCTAAAGCCTTATCCGAATTCAATTAAAGACCAATTGAATAGAAAATGTTTGATTAAAATTTTTATTACTTTTTAGAATTTCAGTTAATAAGAGATAATATAAACATATGACATTAGATCAACTAAAGGCTTTCCTTCAAAGAATGCAAGCCGAACCAACTTTAAAGAAAAATGTACTTTCCTGTTCTACAGCTGATGATGTAGCCCAAATAGCTTTAAAGCTAGGCTATGAATTTTCAGGGGATGAGCTACTCAGATTCTCAGGTAAAAAGGTTGGTAAAGTAACAGTAAGGAAAAATGATGTTCCAGGAGAATATAACTAATTAGTTTCTTGTATCAGTTTAATTTTCAGATATTAGTTTTGATGCTTGCTGCCAAATATATATAAGACCTATTGCCATTAGAATAACTGTTAATAGAGTCTTAAGAGAAAATACTAGTATAATGAATAGAATAAAAAGAAGAGATAGTTTAATCCATTTGGGGTAAAGGACCTTAGCTGTCTCCCCCTCGTTGCTGTTATTAGGAATAATCTCGGGTTCAATAGCCAAAGAAAAAAGGTCGTTTTAATTAGGAAGCACTTTAACTCAATATGATCAAATCTGTTTATTTAAGTTTCGATTTAAGAAAAAGTGATTATTTTTTAAGTATAGCTTGATTTATCGTTTTAAAAAATAAACGCATGTCTATCACTGCTATAGTCTGCTTCTTGGAGATACTTTTATAGCTAATGTCTGAATCTGCTTTTGGTACTGGAAATGACTGCTCAAGTTTATTTAGAAGGGCTTATGAGAATCGTTATACATGGAATCATGATTTTAAAGGATATTCAGGTTATTGCCGCTATCAAAAAGGTTCTGTGATAGATGGATGTAATTTCATTATTCCTAAAGACTTAAAGCCACAAATAAATGACATTAAGGATATTAATATAGGCAAATTAATATACTCACAACTTTGGGAAGTAGCTATACATAGAGTTAAGAGAAGCTTTGAAAGTGTCCATGGTAATAATACTTTTATTAGCGGTGATTCTAATAGTATTGGTATGGAGGTACTTGTAGGAGGTAAGAATAAAGGGGATAGCTATAGAGTTAAGAATGATGTAGTTACTATGGTAAATAGGAATATTCATGGTTCTTTGGTAAATATTTATACTAAAGAAATACAAGAGACTGGTCACGGTTATTTAAGTAGCTTTTATACCAGTCAATACTTTGATCCGTTTTCTAAATTACCTAATAGTACAAAACTTTATTATAGGGATCAGTTTGTTCAATTAGGTAAGAAAGGAGAATGGGTACTAAAAAATCGATCTATTGAAACTGGTTCCTCTAATGGGTTAGATTCAGAAAAGGAGGAGTTTAGTTTTAGTGATTTAAATCTAATTACTAACTAAATATTTATGCTTAATCATGATCAATGAACCTTTAACTAAAGAAGTAAGTAACAGAATATGTGACCATATGAATCGAGATCATAACGACTCTATTATTAAATATGTAATTTACTATGGAGGAGTTCAGAACCCTAAAGTTGTTCGCATGGTTGAGATAAACTCTAATTCAATGATCATAGAAGTTGATGGAGCAAATATTAATATTGCTTTCGACCATACTTTATTGGATAGTAAAGATGCGCATAGAACATTAGTTGAAATGATTAAGAGTATGTAGCATAATTAATTTTGAAATAGTAAAAGCCTTATTAGTTTATCTAATCCTTACTTAATAACGCTTTAGATCGCTTATGACCAAATACTTTAAAACCTTTATGATTACTTGGGATCTAAATATTATATTTGAATTTATACTTAATCTAAATATTAAGTTTCTAGTAAAGGTATATAAAAAACTAATCATTGTTAAAATTATCACCTCTTAGAATATATGATTAGAGTTAATACCTATCGATTTATTGCTTTGCTATAGTCTGAAATAAGTCTTGTTCCTTAATAAATATTACTTTAATGAAGAGAAGGCTAGGAATTTTGGCATTTTAAATAAAGAATATTTCGTTAGATGGAAAAAAAAATCAAGAAACTAACTGGAAATGATTTAGCTTCTTACATAGAGGAACATAAGCAAGAATTTGATGGGAATGGAGATAAACTCTGCCTAGCTGCTGGTTACGGCATAAAAGCTGATGATGGCAATGAAAAATGCGATTTTAGTGATTTTGTTAAGGCCTTCTCTCATGCAAGTAGTAAAGGTAACCAGACTCTTTCAGACGGGGAATTTTGATTTATTGAATTTTAAGCAAATGTTATTTTCTTGAAATAGCTCTTTTGAAGAAGTCGAGTAAGCCTTCGTCGGTTAAATCTGGAATTGTCCATATCTCATCTCCATCCATGTTTTCGTCTAGGATCCATTCCTTGAATTCCAGAATTACCGCATCGCGATCTTTTCCTGCAAGCAAGTTAATTCTCCTTGAAAGATAATCATCAATTATTTTCATGCCTTGGTTGGGAGGGCATGATAAAAACCGCATGAGCCTTTAGATTCTCTTTATATTCTAACCTTTTGGTTGCTGCCAATTGAGTTAATTTAAAACTCTTATTAGGTCTATTTTCTATTAGGAGTTTAATTTTAAGCTATTTTAGTCTTTTTAATTGTTTCTGTATCCTTGATACACAGGTTGCATTAACCCACCACCTTGGTCGTCGTCATCACCGCTGTCTTGAAAAAAGACTAATGCAATAAAAAGAACTGCTAGCGAAAAAGTTATTGATAATTCTTGGTATTCGATAAGTCTAGCCCTTAAAAATTCAACAGATACTAACCGATAAGTGGCTAAATTAATCAAAAAGTTTCTCGATGATTACAAAAAAAAACGAATTGAGCTTTTATTGTTTTCTGTTGATCTGGTCTTAATGCCTTTTTAATCTGTAAATGCTTGCGATGGCTTGCTTTTAGCTAGACAAGTGATCATTAGAAAAAAATTATTTTGTTAAGGAGTGGACCTTTAGTCTGGTTGCAAATTTGGGGCTTTAAGCAAATTACCTTTTTTGGCAATAATTTTAGAGAGTGTTTGAGATTGAAAATGTGACCTTATTATTAGTTTGTATTTGTTAAGGAGCTTTCTCTTTCTTTTTTTACTGTTGCAGCTGCTTCATAAGCAGTTACTGAAGAAATAACGAGGATCCCTACTAAACCTATGTTGTCTGTTTGTAAAGATGCTGGGTCAGATTTATCAATTGAAAGTTGCCTGCTTAAATCAATATATACCCATGCTGCAGAGGTTAGAGTCGTAATCCAATAAGCTTTCCACCTCCTTTGATATAAATAACCTGTCCCTAATCCAGGAAGAAAGTTTAGCAATGCTGCTATCCATCCAGAAGAGGAAGCTATTATCTCATTTTTTGTGGGTAATACCAATTTGACTGACCATGATGTACTCTCTTTAACGTAATTCAATTAACGGATCTAATAAGCAAAGATAACAAAATTATTTATTAACATGAAAAATTTGAAAACCTATTTATATTACTCTTTAATTAAGAAGACTCATCTATATAATATGGTTTAATATTTTAAGGAATAATAATGAGTAATAAATTCAAAAAACAACTTAATATAGTTTAGTAGTTTAATTATTTTATAGTTAATAGATCTAGTAGGAACTATTTTTTAGAGATTGATATTTCATTAAAAAATACCAGGGATTATTTGTCCTGTTGTCATGTAGGCGCCTAGTAAAGCGACGAATCCGATCATCGCCCATCTGCCATTTGCTTTTTCAGCATCTTCACCGTATCCATCATAGTTTTCTACCAGTTGAGGTTGAGCTTCGACTGGAAAAATGTTTTGACGATTGCCTGACTCAGTGGTGATTTGAGTTTCAGTTGAAGAAGTCATGTAATTATTTTTAAAAGATTCCAGGGATTATCTGTCCTGTAGTGGCATATGCGCCAAAAGCAGCAATGAATCCAATCATTGCTGCCCAACCATTAAATTTTTCAGCTTCAGGAGTCACAAGAACCAAGATATTTTGTAAAGCAATATTACATGAAGTGTAAAGCTATGTAAAGGGGGCCCGGTTTTTTTTTGGCCAAGTTTCGATATTTGTTTTTCTTGCCTTTTAAATTTTTTAGACAATTTGAGAAAAAATTTTTTTGATTTCTTTTTATTCCTTTGATAAGGTATTGCTTATGTAAGCTTAGTTTAGTCTTTTTTTTTGTTAGGTATGTCATTTACTGCAGATGATTCTCAGGTTGTTGATCAGTTTTGCCAGGAGCTTCTTAAAATAACAAATTGTACTAAGGCTGATATAAATAAATTCTTTGATGAATTAAGCGATTTAAAGCAAATTATGCCTCAAATCCAATCCGAAATCCCTTCCGTTTGAAACGTGCCAATCTTTTTACTTAAATAACGACCTTTAACTATTCCGTAGATATTAAGGAGAGGCTTGTATTCTTGTATCAGGTTTTTAGTCCTCATTTTTAAAAATTATGCAGACCTACGGAAACCCAGATGTCACCTATGGGTGGTGGGTTGGTAATTCTGTAGTAACCAACCGAGCTGGCCGCTTTATCGGCTCGCACGTTGGCCATACAGGAATTATTTGCTTCGCAACTGGCGCAAGTTGTCTATGGGAACTTTCTCGTTTTGATCCTTCAGTCCCAATGGGGCATCAAAGCTCAATTTATCTATCTCATCTAGCTTCTCTCGGCATTGGCTTTGATGAGGCTGGAGTTTGGACAGGGGCTGGAGTTGCAACAATTGCAATTTTTCACTTGATTTTCTCCATGGTTTATGGAGGAGCAGGTTTAGCTCACTCTTTATTTTTTGATCCTGATCTTCAAGGTGGACCAATTGGCAGGGTAGATAAGTTCAAGTTGGAATGGGGCAACCCTGACAACATGACCTTTATCCTTGGTCATCATTTGATCTTCTTGGGCGTAGCTAATATCTGGTTCGTTGAGTGGGCCAGAGTACATGGTATTTACGACCCTGCTTTAGGGGCTGTAAGGACAGTATTCCCTGGATATGGAGATTTTGGAATGGTTTGGGGTCATCAATTTGATTTCATTACCATAGATAGTCTTGAAGATGTCATGAGCGGTCATGCTTTCTTAGCTTTCTTGCAAATAAGTGGAGGTGCTTTCCACATTGCAACAAGACAACTAGGGGAGTACACCAAATTTAAAGGTGATGGACTTCTCTCAGCAGAAGCTATCCTTTCTTGGTCATTAGCAGGTCTATTCTTGATGGGAGTAGTAGCAGCTTTTTGGGCAGCAAATAACACAACTGTTTATCCAACAGAGTGGTATGGAGAACCTTTACAATTCAAGTTTGGTATTTCCCCCTATTGGGCAGATACCGGTGATACCTCTGACTGTAAGTATTTCTTTGGTCACACTTCTCGTGCAGCCTTAGTAAATGTTCAATATTATTTTGCATTCTTCTGTCTTCAGGGCCATCTATGGCATGCATTGCGTGCAATGGGCTTTGATTTTAGGCGTATAGCAAAAGCTATTGGTGGTTTAACTGAGTCCACTGCTTCCTAATTTAAAAGGAACTCTAATAAAAAAGCCTCGCAATTTTGCGAGGCTTTTTTATTGAAGTTCCTTTAATCGTTTCTTTTTTAATTCAAAAGAATAATTAAGGAAGAAAAGTGAATTCAGATCTTGTTTAATCTTTTCAAATGCTCAATCTTTCAAGTTTGCATAGAAAAAGAATTGAGATGCACCAAAGAATGCACCTAAGCCTGCTAATGCTGCCCCTAAGTTAAAGCCACCTGATGGTTTAATTAGTCCAATATCAGATGGGTGTGGAAGCTGTGTAGCAAAATCAAGTAAATGAGTTAGATCAATCATTGTTTTTCAGGGAAAGTTTTTGGTTTATATATAGTGACAAGTTTCCTAAATCCTTGCATCGAACTTCTAAATATTTAATAAGAAGCTGAGGAAGGATTAGGAAAGAATAGATTTACGTTTTGAGGTGATTTAGATTTCTGTTATTCAATCTCTTTTTGCCCAAGGGTCAATCCTCTTGGAATCATCTGAATAATAGAAAAATTGAGAGGCGCCAAAAAATGCACCTAAACCGCATAATGCCGCACCGAAATTAAAGCCACCTGAAGGCTTTATGATTCCAATATCAGATGGGTGTGGTAATTGAGTGGCGAAATCAAGTAAATGAGTTGGATCAATCATTGAGTTGGATTGCAATTTTTGTTTATAGATAACCCAGGTGGCCACTTTGCCAAACCCGCGCATGCAGACTTTACATCAGCTTTACATCCTAGGGAAAAACTCTAATTAACATTGATAAACAAAAATTAGCTCTCAATAAGCCACTCAAGTTAATTACCTGGTCAGGAGTTCCTATAGCAGTTGGTGTGTTTTGTTTTGATAGAAATAAAAGGACATTTGAAATTTTTTGAATTCTTTATAATCGCTTAGGGATTGCTCTTACAGCAGTTATTAGATCTCTCCATAATTGATTCATAGCTTGGTATGGTTTCCCTGCTGGTAAGTGCTTTTTGTTTTGTTTAAAAAAACAAATCTGTTTTTTTTATTAAATAGCAATAAAGCTTTTAAAGCCTTATTTGCCTAACCTCAATATTTATAGAATGGCTTTAGTGGCAAAAAATGATCAGTTTAAAATTTCTGCAAGTGGGGTAAATCCACCGAATAGTAATGGGAGAGAATAAATGACGTGGTAGAAGCAGGGTGCCTCGAATTAAAAGTGGTTTAAGAATTCTTCTATATATAAATATCAAAATGTCATCTGCGTGCCTGTTGAAAAATGTTTTTTTATTTCTCTTAGATAAAGACCTTTAACTATTCCGTCCAAATTAATGAACCTGCATGTAATGTTCATTGTGACAGAGGCTTTTTCGCTCAAAAAGAAATTATGCAGACCTACGGAAACCCAGATGTCACCTACGGTTGGTGGGCTGGTAATTCTGGAGTTACCAACCGCTCAGGCAAATTCATTGCAGCTCATGCTGCTCATACAGGACTAATTGCTTTTGGAGCTGGTGCAGCAACCCTTGTTGAACTAGCAGGCTTTGACCCTTCATTACCAATGGGGCATCAAAGTTCTCTTTTCCTTGCTCACCTTGCTTCAATAGGCATTGGCTTTGATGATGCTGGAGTCTGGACTGGTGTTGGTGTAGCCAATATCGCAATACTTCATTTAATCCTTTCAATGGTTTATGGAGGAGGAGGATTGCTTCATTCCGTTTATTTCACGGGAGATATGCAGGAATCTCAAGTCCCTCAAGCTAGAAAATTTAAATTGGAATGGGACAACCCAGATAATCAAACTTTTATTCTTGGTCACCATTTGATCTTCTTTGGTGTTGCCAATATATGGTTTGTTGAATGGGCCAGGATTCATGGTATCTATGACCCAGCCATAGAGGGTATTCGTCAAGTTAATTACAATCTTGACCTTACTCAGATTTGGAATCATCAATTTGACTTTTTAGCTATTGATAGTCTTGAAGATGTCATGGGCGGTCATGCTTTCTTAGCTTTTGCTCAAATTTTTGGTGGTGCATTCCATATTGCAACTAAGCAAATTGGTACTTATACAAAATTCAAGGGTAAAGGTTTACTTTCTGCAGAAGCTATTCTTTCCTGGTCATTGGCAGGCATAGGTTGGATGGCTTGCGTAGCAGCTTTCTGGGCTTCACAAAATACTACTGTTTACCCAGAAGCCTGGTATGGAGAAGCACTTCAATTCAAGTTTGGGGTTGCTCCTTATTGGATAGATACCGTCCCTGGCGGTACTGCTTTCTTAGGTCATACCACTAGAGCTGCTTTGGTTAATGTGCACTATTACCTTGGCTTCTTCTTTATTCAAGGTCATTTATGGCATGCATTGCGTGCAATGGGATTTGATTTCAAGAGATTGCTAAATAAATCAGGTCCATTTGGAATTCCAAGAACTCTTTGAATTTTTAATCCCATAGGATCAAAAAAAACTCCCTAATTAATAGGGAGTTTTTTTTGTGCATCACACATAAAAAGCAGAGACTTGCTCTGCTTTTTGGATAGATTTAAAATAAGAAAAAGAGTGAAATAAGGTCTTTTCAGAGTCTAATTTCTAGAACCTGATATTTTTTGTCTTTCAGTTCCCTCAAACTTTTCCGGATCATTGCAGTCTCTTGCATACCAATGAAATTGAGAGACTTGTATTATTGCAATGAATCCAAAAATTACTGGAAGTAGTTGAAAACCACCTGATGGCTTGACTAAACCTAAATCTGAGGGGTGAGGAAGTTGCGTTGCGAAATCCAGCAAATGCGAGAAATCAATCATCAAGTCAAAGAAAGGTAAGCTAGATATAGCTTAGAGATCAAAGCTTTTTTTAAGAAAAAATTTTTTTTTGACATTACTATTAATGTCTCTAAGCAGGATTTTTTTTCAATAATTCATTGATTCCGAACGATTTAGTGTTTTACTTTCAATTTGAAATCATTCAACGTTCTTTAAATAGATAATTTTTGCTAGAAAGCCATAAATAAAAAATTTTCTCACTCTATTAGAACTTCCATTGCGGGGTATTATTTCAAGATCGTTGGTTTTTTTTTCGGTTAAGACGAGTCTACTTTGCTCCTTAATATTATTTTTACTATTGGCATTTTTTGTTTTGAATCCATCCTTAAATTTGATGTTCTATTTTTTCTAAGGAAAAACTTTCCACTTCTATTGCTTAAAGCGTTGCACTGCAGTGCTTTACCATTGCAAACACGCTAAGTCTTTCTAGAAAATTGGTATTGAGAAAGTGTTCTCGAGAGATTTTTTTTTATAGATACAAAAATATTTCTTACCAACTAAATAAAGACCTTTAACTATTCTGCGCATATCCATGGAGCAGAGTGTAATCTGCATTGGATATTCGCCTGTATTGCTTAAAAAATTATGCAGACCTATGGAAATCCAGAAGTTACCTATGGATGGTGGGCCGCTAATTCAGTTGTTACCAACCGCTCTGGCCGATTCATTGCCTCCCATATAGGACATACAGGCTTGATCTGCTTTGCTGCTGGTGGTAGCACTCTTTGGGAACTAGCTCGGTACAACCCAGAAATACCTATGGGTCACCAGAGCTCTTTGTTTTTAGCTCACCTTGCCTCAATAGGCATTGGCTTTGATGAAGCTGGTGTTTGGACAGGAGCTGGAGTTGCAACAATTGCAATTTTTCACCTTATCTTCTCAATGGTTTATGGAGGAGGCGGTCTTCTTCATGGAGTCCTTTTTGAGGAGAATGTAGAAGATAGTGAGGTTTTACAAGCTAAGAAATTCAAGCTTGAGTGGAATAACCCAGACAACCAGACATTCATTCTTGGTCACCATTTAATCTTCATGGGTGTTGCCTGTGTTTGGTTTGTTGAATGGGCAAGGATTCATGGAATATACGATCCTGCTTTAGGAGCAGTTCGTCAGGTCAATTACAATCTTGATCTTTCCATGATTTGGCAAAGGCAATTTGATTTCATTACCATTGACAATCTTGAGGATGTAATGGGTGGACATGCTTTCTTAGGCTTTGCTGAAATCACTGGAGGGGCTTTTCACATTATTGCTGGATCAACTCCATGGGAAGACAAGAAACTTGGAGAATGGAGCAAGTTCAAGGGTGCTGAATTGCTCTCTGCAGAGGCAGTTCTCTCTTGGTCGCTTGCAGGTATTGGTTGGATGGCAATAGTTGCAGCCTTCTGGTGTGCTACTAACACAACTGTTTATCCAGAAGCTTGGTATGGGGAACCATTGCAACTTAAATTTGCTGTCTCTCCTTATTGGGTTGATACAGGAGATCTTTCTGATGCAACTGCTTTCTGGGGACATTCTGCTCGTGCAGCTCTAACAAATGTTCACTATTATCTTGGCTTTTTCTTCTTGCAAGGTCATTTTTGGCATGCTTTAAGAGCTCTAGGCTTTAATTTTAAGAGTGTAACTGCCTCAATTGGTAATGAGCAGCAGAGTACTTTTAGAATAAATTCTTAGTTGAATTTTATTTGATTAGTCTCTTTTCTTAGGTATCGATAGCCTCTAAATAAAAAAGCCTCGTTTAAATACGAGGCTTTTTTATTTAGAGTTTTTTATAGATTTTTACTTTTAAAAGAGAAATGGATTAGAGAAATGAATTTATCTAAATAAATGATCTACAAATAAGTAAAATTGAATGCCCTGATCAATGATTCTTATTACATTATGAAGGAGTATTCGAATTAATATATTTTTTATTACATCAAAAAATTCTTATGACTTCAGAAGAAATTTTGACTGTGAGTAATGTAATTTCAGCTCATCCACCAGTAATTATAATAGCCCTTTGTATTTTTATGTATATAAGAGGAAAACTTTTAGAAGCTCAAAGGAATTCTGCTGACAAATCATTGTCATAGAAATTTCCTCTAAACAGTTTTTTTTATCTAAAAATGGAATTTTTTAAGTATTTCCTCTTCGGTATTTCTGGCTTAAGTTTAATTTTCTGGGTGGCAGTTATAGCTTTATGGCATACTTATATGTTTCCTAGATTATTCAAAGAAGATTCTTCTTCTATGCTTTCTTCAGGAATAGAAGGTAATGATTATAAGATAAAGGAATCAGGTTTGTTTGATAGACAAAAATATTCTAATAAATCATTTGTAATTGCAGATTTTACTCCGGTAGGAGGGGATTATGGAGTCAGCAGGCTTTATACCTCAATGCTTTTAAGTCTAGGTGTGATGTCTTTTCTTATAGTTACTTATGGTCTACATAGTTCACTAGGCCAATTGGCATCATCAACATAGAGATTAGCTACATTAGAAAGTATAAGAATGTACTTCGAAAAGTAATTTCCTTACTTTTTTTGTTCTTCGAATGACCTAGGACATAAATTGAGTTTCAAATTACAATGACAGTAGGGATTTATTTCGCGACAACTACAGGTAAAACTGAAGACATTGCTGAAAGGATTCATGGATTGCTAGATTCTGCTGAAGATCCAAAAGACATTTCAGATGTTGATGACTTAGCAGAACTCTCTAATAATGATGGAATTATTTGTGGGATTCCGACTTGGAACACAGGAGCAGATTCAGAGAGATCTGGTACTGCCTGGGACACTATCCTTGAAGAAATAGGCCAACTTAATTTATCTGGAAAGAAAGTTGCAATCTTTGGCTTAGGAGATTCATCAACCTATACGGAGAATTACTGTGATGCTATGGAGGAACTACATAGATATTTTCAAAAAGCTGGGGCAACTATGGTTGGTTATGTATCTACGTCTGATTATACTTTTGATGAATCCAAGAGCGTAATTGGTTCTTCATTCTGTGGACTCCCTTTAGATGAAGACAGTGAATCTGATATGACTGATGCTCGCATTTCTCAATGGGCTAGCCAGTTGAAGAGTGAAATGGGTTGCTAATCATTAATGGCTACAATTTAATAGATTTAATTATTTCTGATTTTACAAGGTAAATTAATCGTCAAATTCAGGCTTAGGCTTTTTCTTTATTTTCCCTGTTAAAAGTTGATATAGGGCATCTAATGAGTTGTATACCTCTTTTAGCTCTGTTTTTTCTGGTAGCAAGCCATCCTCTGTAAGCATTTGGTCCAAGTCTCTAAGTTCTTGGCGGATATATCGAAGGTGAGAACTGATTTCCTCTCTTTTACTTGTTGACATTACTTTTAGCCATTAGTTTTTTCTTATTTAAAAATATTAGTCCTATCTACGTGAGTTGCACGATAAGAATTTTTCTAGTATGAAAATGCTGATGCTTATAGAAGGCTGAAATTGATTGCTTCTAAAATATTTACAGTGATAAGAACTAAATACTAAGAAAATAAATTTTATTAATGAATGAGTTCCTTTGCTTTTAAGATGAAGGTCTTTTAATAAAAATAAGCTTATCTTATGTAAAAAGCAACATTTAAGAAAGTTCTAGGAAAGAATTCCACTAGCGATTTTCTAGCCATAGAAAGTCCTAACTGGCTCACCTCACTTAACTTAAAGATGATTTTATATAAATAAAAGTTAAAAGAAATATATCTAAAGCAAATACCCTCACACCTTAAGAAGGTTAAGGAAATCTTTAGAAACAGTTTTTCATGCTGAGTTGGTTGTGAATTTTACACGATATAAATTTTTTTTGGTTATATTCTTTTGTAAGTTAATTGCTTTAGATGATAAAAATCTTTGATTCCGAATTAAAAATTGAGCCCTCGAGAACAAATTATAAATCTAACCGTCAGTCAGTTTTTATGGGCAGTGCATTTGTCTTCTTGAATTTATTGCTAATGTCATGTGTTGGAGTTTATTGGACAAATACGGCAGTTCATCAATATCTTTCAGGAAGACCTTTATGATTTGCTCCTCAAATCTTTCCCTAATCTTTTTTCTAGAATGGTAACTGGATATATCTATTATGCTTTTCCTTAATCCATAAGCGGGATAATTAGAAAATGTCCTGGCTGTGACTTTTTTAACCAATGTCACTGTATCAACCTCTTAGAAGACTCTTAGGATTTTCTTTAGTCTTTCTTCTTACAATCCTTCCTTGCAATACTGCAGATGCTGTTCTGAATGTTGGGGACGAAGTCCCTAACTATGTACGTTCACAGATAACAGGTATTGACCTCCATGGCCAAGATTTGTCAAAATCATCTATTGCAGGGGCTACAGCAAGGGACTCAAACCTAAGTGACGTAGATCTTCACGGAACAGTTGTAACTTTAGCTGATTTGAAAGGGTCGAATCTTAATGGGATTGATTTGACTGATACACTTTCAGATAGGGTGAATTTTCAGAAAACAGATTTAAGAAATGCTGTTCTTGTAAATATGATTGCCTCAGGCAGTAGTTTTGCAGGTGCTCAGATAGAAGGAGCTGATTTTAGTTATGCAGTATTAGATAGTGATGATCAGAAAAATCTTTGTAAAATAGCTGAGGGAGTTAACCCTGTAACAGGAATTGAAACCAGAGTAAGCCTTGAATGCTCAGATAGTGGTGTTGGATACAAGCCTCCAATGCCTGGAGATTAAATTCATAGCTTTATTTTTATGATCATGACGTCTCCTTTTAATATATTCATTGGAAGATATTACTGGTAATTAGACTTCTAGAAGAGTGATAGTTGAGATGACATCCTAATTTAAGGAGTCAATGAATAATTTGAAACCTTATACAGTCCGCTATCGATCATTCGATAATGGCAGAATAGAAAATTGCTTTTATGCAAGTGATTCCTTTGAAGCAAGAATGCTTGCGATGGAATTTAACAAATATATTCATGACCATCCAAATTGTATAGATCTAATTCGTTGTGAAGAGAAGATTCTTGCTTCATCAAGAGTCTAAATCTATTGATTTTTTAGACAAAGTTCTTTTAAAAAACTAGTGTATAAATTATTACAGTTAAGTTGAATTTTTTAAGATTAGATTATATACAAAAATATTTCTCTTTATTGATTAGTTTTAGGAGAAGATGGGTATAAAGGATTTTTGAAACAAAAATTGCATAATCTGATTTTTGTGCTTTGCTTAGTTTATTGATAAATAACCATATGCCTCAATTCTGGCCACAAAAATCAGCTCCAGAAGAGTTCTCAATCGAAAAACTCGCTAAAAGTTATCGAGCTAAATTAAACGAAGTCGATTCTGATAGTAAAGAATTATATATAAATGAACAAATTTATAAAGATAAAGAAATTCCTGAAACTAGTTTGCAAGAGCAAGTTTTAATTGTTCAAGATAATTTAATAAATCCTCAAAGAAATCATTGGGCAAATAGGGATTTTAAAGAATATTATTATGCTGCTTAATGGTTTTAAATTTATCTATATAATAGGTTTGATTGGTTTGTTATATCTGGTTTCTAATAAATCTCAAGCCTTTAGAGAATGCTTTTAAGTTTTTTTATACATAAATTTTCTCCCCTTCTTTACTAATAGTATAAACACTTCCTTCTTCATCTAGGAAGAAAGTTTTGTCATTCAATTTTGACTTGCCAAATTTATTTAACCTTGTTTTGTGAATATTGGCTTTTTCTAATGTTTCTCTATCATTGTCCCATTCAGTTAGGCTTATGTTTTGCTGAGGATTACTTGCTAAATATTCAGAATATCGTTCAAATAATCTTTGATTTTTATGAAGGCTACTAGTTGAATTTTTCCGGAACCTTTTTATTAAATCTGATGATGATCTGCTTGAATATGAGTCATAACGTAAATACCTAAAAAATAAATACATTAAAAATACAATAGTAACAATTGCTAAAAACATGTCTATGGTTAAGCTATTTGAATAACTACGACTTGATTATTATATCTATATCAAAGCCCAATTTACTATCTGAAGATAATACCTCTTTCTTCCAAATACCATTTTTAATAGCATTTAATAGAACAATTATTGATTCAAAGAAAATGATTGCTATTGTTAGTATTGAATATATAGATATTGATGTAATATCATTTTTCATATCATTAGCTAATTTGAAATTGCCCATGTTGTGTTTTTTGTTATAAGAAATGAAATTCTTTAATAAGTTGCTTTATATCTACTCTGTATTATAAGGACCAAATCTCGTTGCGCACTCTGCTCCACACTTTGCCCCTAAATTAATAGCTTTTGTAATATCCCAATTTGCGGCTAGGCCTGCAGTGACACCAGCGGCAAAACTATCACCGCATCCATAACTATCTATCTCTTTTTTAGTTAGAAGAATTGGCTTGTATCTTCCGCCTGGGTATATGATTCCCCCTTGAGCACCTTCTGTCATTATTGTTACTTTGGGCTTTGGGTTAAGTTCTTCTTTAGTAACTCTTTCATCAGGATCTAAATTACTTCCGATCAGTGCATCAAGTTGAATATTCGATTGATTTAAGGATTTTATTTTTACTCTAGGTGTTGCGCAGACAATTTTTACTTTTCTACAATTCTGAATTGTCTTAGCATCTCCAGCTGTGATAAAAACACCATCTAAAGCATTTAGTACATCCCAATTAAGATCGTCATTTATGCTCGGTTGAAGCCTATCTCCTACTACTGTTATGGCTCTGTTACCGTCTTCTCCCACAAAGCTAAATCCTCGTCTGGTGGGCTTTTCCCTCCATGCAATATGCATTTCGATCCCGTATGACCTTAATTCTTGCGCACACTTTTCACCTATCTCATCCTTTCCTAAGGAAGTGAAAAAGTGAACTTTTTTCTTTGTTAGTTTTGACATCTGAACAGCTGCTACAGCGCCTCCACCGGCAGCATGTTCTTTAATGCCCCTCCCATGACTAATAGCACCTTGGACAGCAACCTTGTCTACAGCAACAAAGGTAACCCATTCAATATGGCCGACTACAGCAAGCCTCAATTCACTTGTTAAAATCATCTTTATATAAAAAGAATCTTAAGTTATTATAAATACAATAGTAAGGTTCTTATCTGACTAATTGCTTTAAGATTAAAGAAATAAGTTATAAGGTTTATTTATACTAAAACACCTTGTATTATTCTATTGATACTATAATCTGTGGAGTAGATATTTGCTGAAAGATGTTTGAGAAAAATAGATTCCTTTCTTATTTCTATTTGCTAATCTCCATTGCAGGAGCAGTTTTTACTACTATTTCTAATATTCAATTTATCAAAGCCTATGGACCAGGCTTTGATGTTATTAGGTTTATTGATCTTGCAAATAATAATCCAGCTTCACAGTCTCTTTCTTTTGACTTGTTTTTTCTAGCAACAGCTATTTTTACATGGATGTTTTTTGAATCTAGGCGCTTAGAAATTAGGCATTTTTGGATAGTTACTTTGTTAACCTTTACAGTGGCAATTGCTTGTTCTGCCCCATTATTTTTATTCCTTAGAGAACGCAGGCTTCTGCAAATAAATAAAATAAACTCTAATTAACTACCTTAATTTGTTTCATTAAAGGGTTTACCAATAAACAGCAAAATGCTGTTATTAACCATAACATCATTGCATTTCCTTGATAATCTATTATTCCACCCGCTATTAATGGAAAGAAAAAGAAACTTATGCCAAAGCATTGAGAGTAAATAGCCATTGCTAATCCTCTTTGCTTCTTAGGAGCTATCCTTACCACAGCCTCTGTAGCTGTAGGCAAAAACATTGCTATACCAATCGAAATTGGTATTAAGCCAATTATGACTAAAAGTATTCCTGATAAATAAAAACTTGAGATAGAAAGAATTAAGCACCCAATAATAAAATTCATGTTGCTAAGTCTAAGACCAATTATCACATTTTTTTTAGATAGCCATTCCCCTATAGGCCACTGAATAAATAATAATAAGATAAGTTTATAGGCCAGTATTAATCCAATTAAGCTACTGCTTACTCCAGGCCTAATAATCCCACCTTTAACTAAGTCTAGTTGTAGACCTATTTGCATTAAACATAATATGCCTGTTCCTAGAAGACTAATTATTATTACAGGGAAAAGTATCCTAATTAAGTCTAATATTTCACTGGTCTTATAAGTTACTTTTTCTTTAATTACTTGCTCAGTAGCTTGTAGCTTATTATATGAAGATTCCGCGGCACCTGTTTTATTTAATAAAGCTATTAGAGCGAACATGCAAAACATTTCAATGATATAAATTGACCGAATATTTCCCAAGCTAGCTGATATTGATCCAAGTAAGACTCCTATGCTTACGCCTAAAGCGTCTGCAGTACGAGCAAGAGCAAAACCTTTGCTGGAACTTATTTCTTTGCACGAAATTGGTATAGCAATTTCCACTGATGGCCAGTAAATTCCTGCTGCTGCTCCAAGGAACAATTCACCAGCTAAATAATTGTTGTTTGTATATGC